>JALHNZ010000211.1 GCA_022843265.1 Gemmatimonadaceae bacterium | reverse complement strand
CGTGCTCGGATCGACGGAGCCAAAGCGCGAGAGATCGTCGAGTGCGTCGAGCAAACCACGCACGAGTTCTCCCTGCGCGCGCCAGCCGGCTTCCTGACGCTCACGCACGGCGCGCTTGCGGAAGTTGTCGAATTCGGCGGCCACACGAAGCATGCGGTCGCGTGTTTCTTCCACTTCGCGCCGCAAGCCTTCGTCGCCAGTGACGATTTCGGTGGTGATATCGGGCGTCGCATCGGCGGCGTCTACCGCCTGATGGAAGTTCGAGTCCGGAGAGATCGGGTCAGTCATGAGCAGTTGTTTCGGGTGACGCGGGGGCGACGGCCCCGTGAGGGCCGTACGCCGGACGCATCTCGAAAGTTTTCACTGCAGGACCCGCTACACAACCGGCCAACGCACAATCACGGCTTGAGCCACTTCTCAAGGAAGGCCCAGGTGAGGTTCCAGCTGTCCGTCTGCTCGGGCGAATCGTTGAGCTCAAGCGTCTGACGGTTCACGTTGCGATTGAACGTGTGACCCACGCTGGCCGGACCAGGCGTGGGGTCCACATAAATCTTGGTCTCCGCCAGATGCGGCTTGCGGGCCCGAAGCGCGTCGATCAGCGGCTCCGCTTCCTCAAAGTTCACATCCGTGTCGTTCGTCGCCACGTGCACCAGAATCGGCGTGTTCAGGCTATCCACATGGTAGTAGGGCGACCGACGCTTGTACTCCTCGCGCTGTTCAAACGGCAGCCCCTGCAGCCGCGACTGCGTGGAGAACGAGCGCTGATAGCTGGGGCCCTTGTACGACAGGCGAAAGAACAGGTTCGTGACCGGCACCATCGCCACGCCCGCCTTGAACGGCGTCTGGCTGCGGAACTGCAGATGCGCGGTAATGAATCCACCGTGGCTCCAGCCCATGACCGCCACGCGCGAGGTGTCCACGTGCGGCACGGTCTTCAGATAGTCGTACGCGCTGAGCACGTCGTCGACTTCGTATCCACCGTAGTCAATGAGATTGTGAAACTCCTTGCCATACCCGGTGCTGCCGCGGTAGTCGGGCGCAATAATCACGTAACCGCGCTTCACCGCTTCGAGGATGAACGGCAAATAGTTCTGATCCCAGCTGCCATGCACACCGCCGTGCACCCACACCATCGCCGCGTGCGCCCCCGGACCACGCGGGGTAAGCGGACCGAAGACATACGCCGGGATCTCAAGGCCATCGGGACGTGATTTGTACTTGATTTTGTTGTACGTCATTTTGCCGGCGCTGCGTGCGGCAAAAATCGAGTCCGTCACCTTTTTGCCAGCGATCGCCGACTCGTAGTTGGAGATCGGATGGTCTTCGTGACGATTACTCACGTAGAGCGCGGCGGCGCGAGCGGAGTCCATCGGCACGATCTGACGAGCGCGCTGGGGGGCACCACCGGCGGCCTGCGCGAGCGCGTCGGTCGTAATGCCCGTGGACAGGGCGACAAGAAGCGCAGCCGTCGTGGTACGCGCGAGGAATTCGGATCGGGCAGACATGGAGGCGGGGGCAATGAGGAGTACCAGCGGACAGCAGCCTTGGCCGGTGCCCGAATGCAGTCTCTACGCCCAATCTACGCGGCTCAGCTCGTCACTGCTGTGATGTTCCGGCGTGCCGTGTGAGATGCGATCCCTGCGTGAGCCCCGGCTTCAAGGCGCGATACTGAAACGTGACGTCGCCATCGGCCACGCCGGGCTGCGCGTGGTACTGCACGGTGAGCGGCAGTCCCGTCTCCGCATCGTACGAGGCGATGAGCCGTTCACCGCGGCGCGCGCGCGAACCGTCCGCGAAAAAATCCGCCACAAACGTGAATGTCTGCGAGACAGACTTGAGTGCACCCGGCGGTAACTCCTGGCCCTGTGGGTGCTGTTCAATCAAACGAGAGGCAATCACCACGTCGTTCGCAACCGTGAGCTCGTGCCACAGCCCATAACCAACCGGGCAGTAACACATTTGACGCGCTTCCACCGTGTACAGCACGAGCTCGAGCGCCTTCCACTTTTGCTCGGCGTCATGATGCTCGCGAACGCCTGGTGCGGTTCCGCCATCGTCGCCGCAGGCGCTCGTCAGGGCAAACAATCCGACGATCAGACACTGCCATGTTTTGCGCACGGGCACCTCGCGTCAGAGTGCTGGTTAGCGATCGGCCGACACCGTCCATCCCGGCAGGCTGGCCTCTCCTGCATATACCCGCCGGATGCGCTCTAGCGCTATCTGCGTAGCGCGATGCCGTATCTCGTTCCGGTCACCGGGCAGCACCGGCTTGACGGCGTGCACCTCGCCCCGCACGTCCACCGCAATCCACACGGTACCCACAGGCTTCCCAGGTGACCCACCAGACGGTCCTGCAACGCCCGTGATACCAACGCCAACGTCCGCGCCAAATCGTTCGCGTACGCCGCTCGCCATGGCGCGCGCGACGGGCTCACTGACCGCGCCATGCTGGACGATCAACTCCGCCGGCACACCGAGTTGTTCAGTCTTGATGCGATTGTCGTACGCAATCACGCCACCAAGCACGTTCGCACTGGAGCCCGGCACCGCCGTCAGCCGCGCGCC
>JALHNZ010000210.1 GCA_022843265.1 Gemmatimonadaceae bacterium | reverse complement strand
GTCATTGCTCACGCGCTGGGGATGGTTGCTGATTGCCGGCAGTACGTTCTCGCCCATCAGCACCAAGTTGCTCGCGGTCTCAGCTGGCGCGTTCGGCATGCCGTACGTGGTGTTCATCAGTGCGCTCGCGATTTCACGTGCCGTGCGCGTGACCGTGTTTGCGTGGGCGATTCAGAAGTACGGTGCGACGGTGGTGCGTGAGACGCTTGGGCTCAAGGTTGATGAGCGGCGGGCGGAGTAGTCGGAGACGCGCAACAGCAAATGCAACTGCGACAGCTTTTACCGCGGAGACACGGAGACGTGCTCAATGCATTTTGCACATCCGCGAACCAAGTGCGTGCGCCGGGATCGGAACAGCAATAACACAGAGGCGCGGAGACGCAGAGACAGCATGCGCAGTCAGACGGCGTCACCGCACCGTGATGTTTTCATTTTTTTGAATGTGTTGAGCCGCGAGTTCACGCGAGCAGGCAGTCTCTGCGCCTCTGCGTCTCTGCGTTCCGTGCAGTTCAGCGAGCACCGGAACTGCATTCACCACGGAGGCACGGAGACACGGAGAGCTGCACGCTGCGACACGCGACGTAACATTTTGTTTGAATAGTTGTTGCATTGCGTTGGGTCGACTTCTCGCGTCAACATGCCGTTCTCCGTGTCTCCGTGGTAAGTGCAGTTATGGATCCTTGCCCAACACCACCGCCCGCGCGAATCACCCGAATCCTCCGCGCCCTCTCAGCACCGCCCCAGGAATGAACACCTCCCCACACTACGAACAGATCGGCGGCGAAGCGGGCATCCGCACCCTCGTCGACCGCTTCTACGATCTGATGGACACCGCCCCGGAAGCGACCGCGGTACGTGCGTTGCACGCGACCAACTTGAAGGTCTCGCGCGAAAAACTGTTTTTGTATCTGAGCGGCTGGCTCGGCGGGCCGCCGTTATACGAAGAAAAATTTGGACATCCGCGTCTGCGCATGCGACATTTTCCGTTCGCCATTGGCGTGCGGGAACGCGACGAGTGGCTCTGGTGCATGGAGACCGCGCTCACCCAGCACGACATGCCGGATGCACTGCGTACGGAACTGATCGCCAAGCTTCGGAACGTCGCGTGGCACATGCAGAATCAGCCGGGGTAGGAATCTCGGTTACCGTGTCTCCCACCATTTTGTGAGGTCAGCATGCGCCGATACGCCGTCGCCCTCGCGCTGTTTCTGGTCCCTGCCGCACTCTCGGCTCAACAGGTGGTCACCGGAGTCGTCCGTGATTCCACCGGACGCGTGCTCCCCGGCGCCGAGGTCTTCATCAGTCAGCGCACCACCGGCGTGCGCACCGATGCGGCCGGCCGGTTTCGGATAGACAGTGTCCATCGTGGTGACTACTGGCTCTACACGCGCAAAATGGGCTTCACGGCCACACGCCATTCAATCACCGTCGAGTACGACCAGCCCGCGCGCCATGCGGACATTGTATTGGCGCAACTGCCAACCGAGCTCGACGAGGTGACCGTGACCGCGCGCAGTGGCTTTGGCTCCGGCGTCGGTTCACCGCAGTGGTTCACTCAGGATACCAAGGCGTGGGGCCGTCTTATTACGCGCGATCGTATTGAAGCCTCGCGGGCGCCTCGATTGGCCGCGCTGTTGCGTCAGTACGTGGCGTCGTATCCGCTCGACCTTCAGGAAGCGGAGCGTGCACTGGCGGCGCAGGGCCAGACATCGGTTGGATTTCGGCTGGCGAGTGCGCAGCCTTGTGTGCCTGCCGTTTCGTTCAACGGCAACTATCCAACGTACACGTTTGACCCCGAGCAGATTTCGGTCGACGACGTGGAAGCGATCGAGATTTTCCGCGCCGGTGCCGGCACGCCGTTGGCGCTCGCGATGCAGACACCGCGCGGGTCATGCGGGTTGATTCGTGTCTGGATGAAAGGCATGGGTCAGTAACCACTCCGCGTGGGCCCGGATGTCTTCCGGCCACATGGTTATGCGCTCCAGGAAGCGGTAATGCTCCCCGGCAAACAAGGCTCGGCTCGCTTCCTCAAATCCCGGTTCGTTGCCCGCCAGGTGGGTAAGGAATCGGTAGACGGACTCAGTGGCCGCACGCTGACGGTCCTGCTCGACGCTCAAGCCGCGGGCGTACTCTACGAGTTTGCGGAGCGTGGCCGACGCGCCGCCGGGCTGCGAGGCGAGCCAGTCCCAGTGGCGGGGGAGCAGGGTGACTTCACGCGGGACGACGCCGAGGCGCGGACGCCCAGGTCCGCGGTCTGGCGTGTTGTCTTGTGATGATTTGTTTATGTCGCCTTTATGATCTTCTGATGCAGTGCTATTTGGGACATCGTTTTGCCGATAGCGCGCCGCGACTTGCTCTGGAGTGCCCCGCAAGTCGAGATCAACAATGGAACTGGTGACCGTATCGAGTACGAGCAGCGTGCCATGTCGAGGGTTCTCCATGGCCGTTCGAACCGCCCGCGCCACCTCGGCCAGCTCCCCGACCGCAATGCGGCGGGTCCCTTCGAATGCAATTGCTTCGGCGCGATGGCCGGTGTCCACGCTCGTCATGTCGTCGCTCAGCAAGAGGGTGAGCGACATATTTATCCGGGTATAAAGGCAATGTCAATATCACCCGGATAAAATCACTTCG
>JALHNZ010000209.1:1200-2634 GCA_022843265.1 Gemmatimonadaceae bacterium | reverse complement strand
TCAGCGCGCACGCGCAGCTGCTCGCGCTTGATCTGGCGGCAGTGCTGGAGCGCGCGGAGACGATGGCGCCGGGGCTGATCGCAACGCAGAGTGTGTACAACTTTTTTGAGCCGGCCAGCGTCGACGGTGCCGTCGATGTGTTGGTGCGCAAGTGCGGCAAACAGTTGGCCATCAACGGGCTGGCCGCTGCACTTGGCTCCACGCTGGCGATTGAGCATGGTGCGGCGCAAGCGTGCGATGCCGTGGCCTCTCTGGTGCTCTCGGCACCGCCGATCGAGCGTTGCGTCGACACGCAGCAGTTTATGACACTCTCATTCATCGTCACTCCGACACGCGACGGCCTGCTCGCCTACCAACTGCGCTCGTTTGCTCAGCCACTGGCAGCGGGCTCGCGCTTTGGCTTTAGTCGACCACCTGCGCTGGGTCGCAAGGAGTCGGTCGTCGGCGTTCGAGTTGAGCGCGTAGCAGACGACGAGGAGCAGGCGCGCCTGTTGTCGGGCACTCGCCCTCTGCCGCACCTGCTGGCGGCGCGTCTGAGCACGCAGCCAGTCATGGCGCGCATGCTGCTCGATGAGCGACGTCGCTCGGTGCCGCCAGCCATACCTACCGCCGAGCCGGCTGATGATGATCTAGACGCCGAGATGCCGGCCGAGCTCGCACCCGCACCGCCGGCCGGCTCGCGTGGCCGCATTGCGCGCGATCGGTTGGCGCTGCGGCGCGCCTGGCTCGTGGCGCTTTTTGAGGCTGGCGCCTACGACGTCACGTGCCGGATCCTAGGTCCGTACACCAAAGCAGAGCTGTTGGCGCGCAGCGCGCCGCTCGCGCTACCGTTTGATCCGACCACGTGCGTGCACGACGCGGCGCTGCGCGCGCGCGACGGCGCCCTAGGCATGGCGCCAACCGAGTGGCCGTACCGGCTCACTTTTCATGGCGGCCTGCGCGTCAAACAGGACCTGCCACAGGCCATTCGACCGAGCGCCGCCGAGTCGGCTGCTGTCGCGGTGCCTGTGGTACCTGACCCGGGTGAACCGGGTCACAACGCAGATTTGCCAGAGGTGCCCAGGTTGGTCGCTGGCGCCGAGCCTGCAGAGGTGCCAGCTGAACCGGCGGTCGAGTTCTACGAGCCGTTGCGACAGTTTGCGCACTCGATCGAGTTGGCACGCCTGACCGTGTACGAGATCGAGACGTACGCGCGCGAGCGTCTGCACTGGCACGTGTCGCGCGTCGTCGAGTACGAGGCAGTCGAGCAGGAGCGTCGGCACGTCAGTCAGGTGAGCACCTATCCGCAAAAGAGTGGCGCGCACCGCGCGCTGCTGCGCATGCTGCGCGAAGAGGCGCTGGAGCGCGAGACGCACCACGAGGCGATTGGCCTGGGCATACTGGCTCTCGTTGCGGCGCCGGCGCCCGAGCTGCGCGAGAGCCTGCTGTTCTTTG
>JALHNZ010000209.1:0-1190 GCA_022843265.1 Gemmatimonadaceae bacterium | reverse complement strand
TGAGAACGGCTGCAGCTCGGACCGCGAGACAATCGAGGCCAAGGTCGACTCGCGTCACGCACTCATGGAGCACTTTTGGCACCTGTGCGGCCCAGTGACATACAGCAGTGCGAGCGAGAGCATCACCGAGCGCGTCTTTGCAGGCATTGCGCGCGACTGGCGCCGCGGCCTGAAACCTTTGCCAGAGTCGTAAAGTACAGCGCCGTTTATCGCTTGCCCTTGCCCTTGCTGTTGCTGACCGCCTCGCCGAGGCCGAGCACCTCGCCGTCCTCTCCGCACAGGCTGACACGCACGCCTGGCCGTTCGAGAAACGTGAGCACGTTGGCGACGGCAACCGGGTTGCCGGGCAGAGCGCGCACGGCGCACGTGCGGCACTCGTGCCTGAGGTAGTCGTAGAGGTGGTGCATCACAACACTGTATGGCCCGTCGACGCCCTCCCAGCTGCCAAAGTCCACAACGCCGCCCGCATACAGCGCCGCGGCGACCAGCTCGGAGCAGAACCAGCGCTCGCCGCCGCTGTCGAGTGGGCAAAAGAGCGCCGTGAGCTGGCCACTCGAGTTCATCGTCTTGCCAAGCTGGCGCACCAGGAAGTTGTAGATGCGCAGCTCGCACTGCTCGGTGACCTGCAGCTCAAGAAAGTCCCAGCCGCGCGCAAACGACTTGCGGTCAAACACGTGCACGGGCCGCGCCGAGTCGACGCTAAACGTGTAGTACTGGCGCGCCTCACAGTCCCAAAAGACGAGCTGGCAGTGGATCCACGGCCGTTGCGTCAGCCAGGTCGTGAGCCAGTTCATCGGCAGGCAGCAGTAGGTGCGCAGCGACGCCTCGCCTTCGTACTCGTCATTCTCGAGGCGCAGAAAGGCGACCCACACGCGGTGCGTGTGGCTACCGTCAATCGGACCGCGCGAACTCGGCACAGGGGCCAGCGGCTCGCGGCCCATACAGAAGCAGCGCGACCTCACTTGCGTGTAGCGCGTCTGCGACACGCATGCTGTCATCGTTTCGATTCGGGTGCGCCTGAAACGCTAACTGCTATACTCGGATCTGCTTCAGTCAGCCGCGGATCTAATCCAAAACAATCTGTACCATAGGTGTATTGACAGCGCGGTATGCTTGGTATCTTTTTGCTGCTGGCCGGTGCAGTGGTCCAGGCTTGTCATCCCGAGTGTCGCTGGGCGTGCGATGACCCG
>JALHNZ010000208.1 GCA_022843265.1 Gemmatimonadaceae bacterium | reverse complement strand
CGTGCAGATGAGCGGCAGCGCGCTCAACTTTCTGGACGAGCTCATCTCGAGTTGTCGGCGCGAGACGGCGGACAAGGTGCGTCGCGTGGCGCCCATCATCGACCACGTGGTGCGTGTGCGCCGTGCGTGGACGTCGGACCCGGGCGAGAGCATGAACAAGTGCTTTCTCCGGCTGGCGGTCGAGCGCTCCGATGCAATCGAGCCGACGCTGATTCAGTTGGCGGCGCAGATCTTTCGCACAAGCGATCTTGCCGTCAGTGACGTGATTGCCCTGGTCAAATCGCTGGTCGGGTGCGCGCAGCTGTACGCGAACATCTGCTCGTTGCTGGCGCTGATCCGCCTGGGCTACACCGGGCACCTCGAGGCGTTTTTCAACTCGCCCGCTGGCACCGAGTACAAAAAGGCGTGCGATCTGGACGATGCGCGCGGCGTCGTGCTGTCGCGCACCAAGATGCACATGGCGCCCGCGGCGATCCTCTACGCCATCAAGAGCGGCTCGTTTGCGAGTGCGGAGCACCTGCTGCGCACGCAGTGGTTTGCCGCCAACACCTCGCTGCTCGACTTGGGCGCGCTCACCACGGCACTGCAAGAGACGGTGGCGACTGTGATGGCCGAACCGGTGCATGAGCAGGTGCCGCTCTTCAACTCACAGGCCGAGGCCGATGCTGCGCTGACCAGCATCCTGGCCGACTACAACATCAATCGGCTGCTGGTGCGACTGACGATCTGGCGGCGCCAGATCAGTGCGCCGCTCGAGTGCGAGCGACCGTTGGTGGCGAGCAACCGGCTGCAGTGGCGCATGGATCAACTGCGTCTGCGGTCGCAGGCGGCAGCCACGGTGCACGTCAGTGTGGCCGAGCAGCTCAGTGCCGAGGCGCGCCGGTGCGAGGTAGGCAGCGCCGAGGTTGATGCAAAGCTCGACGAGCGCATGAACGAAGCACTGCACGAGCGCACGCTGGTGTGCGCACGACTCGAGCAGGCGGCGCCCAGCAAGATCTCACCCGAGGCCGTCGCGACGCGCCGAGTCGCCGTGCTGGCGGCGGCCGAAGAGGCGCTGTACCAATATCGCATCCTGCTCGCTGCCGAGCGCTCGGTGGCCGAGTCGGCGAGCAAAGAGCACGAGGAGGCGCGCCTAATCACCGACGCCGCACAGGCCTCTGACCAGATTGCCGCTGTCAAGGCACAGATTGCCGCCGTCGACGAAGCCGACTATTTCGGCTAAGGCAAATGAATTGTTCAGGTCCATTTCAGAGTTTTTAGTACACGTGCGCTGCGCTCGCCATTGACAAACAGCGCGCGATGCGCCGTGCGGCTCGACCAGAGCTGTCCGAGGTCCTGTGTGTAGACCACTGTGGTCACCAGCGCGACAAACAATGTAAAGGCCGTCACGCCGGCCAGCACACGCCTCGGCTGGTCAAACGTGCGACAGCAGCAGCAGATCCAGCACGACAATAGATTCAGTACGAGGCCCACCACAACAATACCCCAGACAACCACAAGCACGAGCTCGGCGTCTTCACTAACCGACAAGAGGTTCATCATTACTTGCGCTTGGTTGGTAGCCTGCCCACCGCAAACGGATCATCGTCATCGTCGCTATCGGTGCCAGTTAGCGGCACGGTGCGCGCAGTCGACGTCACGGGCAGCACCGAGTTGACCAGCGCCTCGCTCTTCACCACCGTGCGACACGCGCAAGTGTACATGAGCAGCAGCACGGTGAAGACAGCCTGAACAACCAGCACACTGAGAATCGCAGTCTCAAAGTCGCCCAGGTTGCTAAACGCGACGCCGTACACAACGGCGTGCAGAGCGCCAAAAAGCAGCCAGCGCGCCATGTGGCGCGGAAAGCGTGTCTCGCTCGGCGCGAGCCGCACATCGGTCGACTCGGGCGCCTGCAGGCGCATGCTTGCGTGCAGTCGCGTACAAAACACCGACAGCACCACCGTGCCCACAAACAGGGCGGCAAAAACCAGCACCAGATTCCACGGTGAAGGCAGCAAAAACAGCAGCGGCAACAGACTGCACCAGACGAGCAGTACAAAGGCGTACAGCAGGGTCAGGCGTGCACTGCTCGAGCGAGTCAGCTGGTACACGCCGACGCCAAAGACCACGACGGCTGCGACAGCCACGCCGATGGTAAATGCCAATGACAAGCTGGTGGGCGCGTCACCGGCCACCACACCCGTGCCGATGCCGTACGCCAACACGGCCAGTGTGGCACACGCAACCAGGTAGCCAATCGCCTTGTCCGTACTCCACAATGGTTCCTTGAGCGCAGCCTGCTCGGGTGGTACTGTGTCCCATATCTCGAGACCGACCAAAGGTGTGATGCACCGCACACGACCGCCAATCAGCGCCGCCAGTGCGCCGCCAAACAGTGGCGCCATGAGCTGCCGCACCTGCAGCGGCTCGCTAACCGAAAACGGCACGCCGAGCACCAGCAACCACAGCGCGCTCGCCACGCCGACCACCCCCCAGAACGACTGAGTCAGCCAGGTGCCGGCAAAGCCAAACAAGGCAAACGAAGGCACGAGTAGCGTGAGCTCTGCACTCATCCTTTCAATACACTCCCACGGAAACGCGCACGAGTATACAGTGCCAATTCACTGCTCGACCTCAAAGATTGCGCGCGTCAGTGCGGCAAGGTGCTCCGGGTACGTTTCGGCGGCCAGTACGGCG
>JALHNZ010000207.1 GCA_022843265.1 Gemmatimonadaceae bacterium | reverse complement strand
CACCATGCGCGGCGTGACAGTGACGGGCGGGATCGGAACGACGAGTGAGTTCAGGATTCTGGGGCGCGGTCGCTGCGAGGCCACCGTGTTCTGGGATGGCGTGTTGTCCACGATGGACGACGTGAACCGTATTCCGAAAGACGATCTCGTCGCGATCGAGTACTACACCACCACTGCGCTCGCGCCGGTACGCTACATCATGGTTGCACGTAACGACTGCGCCGTCGTGCTCTTCTGGACAAAGCACGGCCTTCGTCCGTGACTGGGCATTCAACCGACGATTAAGTTTGTTGGTGACACACAACTGTTTTCTCACGGCGTCGACAGCACATCGCGTGCACTCACGCTGCGTTCGATTGCGGCTCAAATCATGAACGAGGAGCAACCGTACCAGGATTGCAAGCGTCGTATGTAGTAAACGCTAGCCAACGAGATTCCTCATCGGCGAGGGAAGTCATTCATCGCGTCGTTTGCTGGTCCTGGACTTTCAACGCGGGACCACGCAGCAAATCGGCAGACGCGGTCGGGGTCCGGGCGAATACCGACTCGTGAGCCGCCTCTTCCCGTTGGCCAACGACTCAACGCTGTTTGTTGCGGACGACATGCGCTGGCTGGTGCTCTCGGGAAACAGAATAGTGCGTACGATCAGCGGCCCGGACGCGGCTATGATGTCCGCACTAATCGTCCACGGTGCCGATTCGATGGGCAATCTGCTTTCGTCGGAACGCCGTACACCGTCACCAGACTCCAGCGGCCACACGCTCGTCGCACGTGCAAACGGCAAGACAACATTCGTCGCGCGCCTGCGCTCCTCGACGGAGGCGGGGTACCCTCCTCGCTCAACGCCTCGCGGCCGCGGCGGGCTCGATTATTTCAACGGCCCGTGGAACGGGTACGAACTCGCGCAGCTCTTTCCGGATGCTTGGCTCGCCGTTGCACGGGTGCAGCCGTATCGCGTTGATTGGCGCACGCCAGAAGGCAAATGGATTCTCGGCAAACCAATACCGTCGCCGGTTGTTCGCGTTACCGAGAAGGAAATGCTTGCGTACATGCAGCTACCGGCGGCGCGCAGTGGAAACGCTCCTCAGGCTCCGTCGGTACATTCAACGTGGCCAGAGGAGATTCCACCGTTTCTTCCTGGAGCATTGATTGCCAGCAGCGACGGACGGCTATTGATCCTGCGCACGCCGACCGCTGACCACCCCGACGTGCGATATGACATTGTCGATCGCCAAGGACGCGTTGAACAACAACTGCTGCTGGAACCCAATCAGCGAATCTTCGACTTCGGAAAGCACTCCGTGTATGTGGTCGTCACAGACGACAGCGATCTTGAGCGCATCCAACGGCATCCTTGGCCGCCTCGTTGAAGGGTTGCAACCGTTGATCACACGCCTTCGCGCTACGACTTGCTGCGTGCTCATGCTCGCCGCGTGTACAAGTGCTGACACGAGCAACGAATCGAATGCAACACGCGCAGAAGCTCGCACACTCGGCGAATCCACAGCAACGATCCGCGAAGAGTTCACCGCGCCAGTCAGCGTGGTCGAGATATCCGACACACGAGCAGTAATCAACGATCCGCGCGACAGCGAAGTGTGGCAGGTCGACTTCGCCACCGGCGAGCGCACGCTGTTTGGTCGTACTGGAGATGGACCCGGCGAGTATCGCGCGCCCGCGGTTGTGTTGCGTCTCACTGCAGATTCGGTAGCTGTTGCGAGCGCTGGTCCCGTGCCACGCGTGTCAGTGATCTCGAACGACGGAGTACCGGCGCGCAGCGTGATGCTGAGTGATGACAGATTCTCGCCGCCGAGCGCGGCCGCAGACACGCGCGCATTCTCCGAGTCGCCGCCGCAGGTGATGGCGAGTGATCGCGCGGGGCGAATGTACGGACCACGTCCCCGTCTTCCGCTGGCATTCGAACCCGTCACTGACGCGGACGCGCAGCACGTACTCGTGCGATTCGCGCTAAACGGTGATGCGGTTGACACCGTGACATCGGTGCTACCCACCAACGTGCGGAACGCGCGCCCCGTGGCGTCCGGTCTGGAGTTCGATCTGCCACTCGGCCCGTTCGAAACAAGTCACGCCTGGACTGTGCTCGCAGACGGCACGGTCGCCGTGGTTGACGAGCGCACGTACGGACTCGTGCTCTATCCCGTAAACGCGCCGGCTGTCACGGTTGGCCGGATCGTACACGATTCAGTTCCGCTCGCCCCCGATATGTGGCAACAGTACGTAGACTCCACGCGCAACTCGCTGCTCGATGCGATGAAAGGCACACCAACCATGTTGGACGGCGGCGGCACGCCGGAGATCACGGTGCGTGTGCCGCCGCAACCCACGCACATTCCGCCCGTGCTGGCCAATCATGAGCGGCGAATGCTCACCGATGGTGAACAACTGTGGATTCCCGTCGCGGGCGCGGACCCGCTGCGCACCGAGACGTGGGAAGTGCTGAATCGCGAAGGGCGCGTGCTGTATCGCTACGCGCTTGATGCCGGCGTGAAACTGCTCGCAGTCACGGAGCAGTTTTTGTACACGAGCGTGGAGCGTGAAGACGGGCTCAAGCAAGAGCAGCGATACGCGCGAGTCTCGAAGTAGTGCGGACTAACGCAATAAGCTGCCTCGATGCAGAACCTCCTCACAACACTAACAGATGCGATGTATCAGCACCCACCACGGCGTCCAACACGATTGACTGATCGAACGTCACCAGCCGAGCGTGGTGCGAAACGGCGAGCGCCAACAGATACACGTCGGTGAGTTGTCGCGGACTGTGAATCCG
>JALHNZ010000206.1 GCA_022843265.1 Gemmatimonadaceae bacterium | reverse complement strand
GATAAACCGAACGCAGCTCGCAGGGAAATCCGGCGCAGCGAAGTAGGCTCACGATAGGTGTGCGTACTATTACTGTCAATCGAGATTTACGCGACAAAACGCGAATGTTGATGAGTACCCGCGAATGCCCGTCAACACCCCGTCGCCGCTCCCGATGACACGCAGCGGGAACGTTGCAAAACGCGACAGCTAAGTCTTAGAAGTGAGACTACCGCGAGTCGCTTCGTGGCGGCTCGTCAGCGTCCGGCGTCGCATCTCGTGCGACACGCTCCGGCTTCACAAACCGAAGCGCCACCGCGCCGCACAGCAGCGCGATACCAACCCAGCGCTGCCATTCCAGACCGCTGCGCATGCCGGCGGCAAAGAACACCAACGCGCTCAGTGTGAGCGTTAGCTTGGCGCGGGTGATCGGTGTCATGTGTGGACGCGGCGCAGGGAGGGCGTCAGGCCGGCCGAGCCATCGGCACGCCCGCCGCCATCGCCACGTCATCAGGCACATCAAGTACCAATCGCAGCACCGAGGTGGAATACACCTTGCCCTGCGCGTCCGTTTGCAGCGACAGCGTGCCGCCGCCGTCGAGCGCACCGTGCAACAGAAAGTTCACCGCGCCGAGGTTGGGCAGTTCAAAACGCTCTACGCGGCCGGTGAGTTGTGTGCCGTAGTGCTTCGCAACGAGCTCAGCCGTGAGGTACTGATCAAGAATCGGGTACCACTCGCGCTTGAGCGCAATCACGCCCACGTTCGCCGTGTCTCCCTTGTCGCCGCTGCGCGCGTGCGCGATGTCGAGCAATCGTACGTGCATGCGCTGTTACTCCAGAATGTCAACGTGCGTGGAGACCGCGCGCTTGTCGATCAGCGCCGGCCAGTAGGCCACAATCTCTTCAACCTTGGGGCGTCCGCCGGCAAAACCAGTCACACTTGGCGGGCCGTTCAACACGAGCGGCGCGAGTTCTCGCGTGAAGCGCTCAACGGCCGCGCGATCAGGGCCACGCACACCAATGCGCAACTGCACTTCGGGCACGTCGCCCGGTGTGCCCGCAAGCTCGCCGTGCGTGGCCGACACACCCACGAACTCCGTGAGAATGTGATCGAACGTCAAGCCAAGGTTCTGCAACCGCTCACGCAACACACGATCCGCAAGCTGCGCCTTTTCAAGCGCGTCCGGCCACGAATACACCAGGGTACCCACCGCCTTGTAGCCTGCGCGATACGCGATGGAAACCTTGAGAAACGGTGTGGCCGGGCCACCAGTGATGCCATGCACACGCACACGATTCTCACCTGCATCTTCTAACTGAATACTCGTGAAGTCTGCGACCACATCTGGCGTGATGTAGCTGTGTGGGTCGCCCATCTCGTACACAAGTTGTTCGGTCACGCTCGGCACACTTACACGTCCACCCGTACCCGGATGCTTCGTGATAACAAAGGTGCCGTCCGCATGGGCTTCCGCGATCGGGTAGCCAACGTTCGCGAGATCCGGAATATTGCGCCAGTCATGCATGCAGTTGCCGCCCGACGCCTGCGCCCCACACTCAAGAATGTGACCCGCGATAATTCCCGACGCCATCTTGTCCCAGTCGTCGGCCGCCCAACCAAACTCGTGACGCAGCGGCGCCATCGTGAGTGCCGTATCCGTGCTGCGACCGGTGATCACAACGTTTGCACCGCGCGACAAGGCTTCGACAATCGGCGTGGACCCAATGTACGCATTCGCACTCAACACACGATCGCGCACCGTCGACAACGGCTCGCCCGATTCCATGTGCTTGAGCTCGTGACCGGCCGCGAGCAACTCATCAAGTCGCGGCAACAAATCATCGCCCGTAACCACACCGAGCTTGAGCTTGCCGCGCACCCCCGCTTTGTCAGCGGCCGCGAGCACGGCATGCGCGCACGCCACAGGATTCACACCGCCAGCGTTGGCGATCACTTTCACGCCGCGATCGGCAACCGCGGGAAATACGCTTTCCATGGCGCCAATAAAGTCGCGCGCGTAGCCCATATTCGGGTCGCGCTCTTTCTGCTTTTGCACAATCGACATGGTGACTTCGGCCAGATAGTCGAGCATCAGGTAGTCCACCTGACCGCCCTCGACCTGACGACGCGGTGCTTCCAGCCAGTCGCCCCAGAAGCCCTGTCCACTGGCAACGCGTACCACGCGATCCTGCATCTTTGTTTCAGACATGACAAATGTTCTCGAGTGTATGTGCCATCACGAGCCGGACATCGGCATGGGTGGCAACACAAAAGCGCCGAGGTGTGGTCCGGGATTGTGCAATGCCGCGCGCAGTGCGAGCGCGAGCAGATCACGTGTGTCTTCCGGGTACACGATCGCGTCAATAAATCCGCGGGCTCCGGCGTACCGCGCATCGAGCTGCTCTTCGTAATCCGCGCGCATTTCGTCGGCTGATTCGAGCACCGCGGCAGATGGCTGGACGCCCGCCTTCTTGGCCTTCTCAAACGTGGGGCCGTGCACGGCGGATACCGCTGCTTCGCCTTCCATCACGGCCATGCGACCTGTCGGCCACGAGAGAATGAAGTCGGGGTCAAAACCCTGACCAGCCATGGCGTAATAACCGGCACCGCTGGCGTGATTCACCGTGAGCACAATCTTGGGCACACGTGCGCACGCCATTGCTTCCACAAAGCGCGCACCAGCACGAATAATTCCTTCGTGCTCGGAATCGGGCCCCACCATAAATCCACTCACGTCCTGCACAAAGACAATCGGCAAACCCTGACGGTCGCAGCGATCAATGAAGTACGCGACCTTCTCGGCGCTTTCGGCGTAAATGATGCCGCCAAAACGCGGACGTTCGCCGGGCCGACCCTTGATCAGCCC
>JALHNZ010000205.1 GCA_022843265.1 Gemmatimonadaceae bacterium | reverse complement strand
CCGGGCATCGACATTGATGTGGAGGCGTGGGTCAAGCGCGCCGACTCGATTGAGTTGCTGGACAAGGCGGCGCACGAGGACACTGCGCGCGTCTTCTTCATCGAGATGCTGTCGCATGCAACTCGCGCCGCGATGCTACCCGACAGCGACGCCGAGCCGCCGTCGCTGAGCGAGGAGGACGCAGCACGAGGTCGCCGCGCTGCGGGTCACCACGCGCCACACAAGCGTGCCTTTGCGCTGCCCGGTGAGCTGTGCATTCCCGAGCGCCTCATGGGCGACTACCGCCTCTTCTTACCTCACATTCACCCGCTGGTCTTTGTCGCACGGCCCGGTCCGCGGCCGCATGCTGGCCTCGACTACCAGCTCGTGCTGCTGATTCACACTGGCCACCGACTCGTGTCGTGCAAGCAGGCCATCCTGCGCGGCTTGGAGCGACTGAGGCGCCTGCGCGCTGCGCACGCCGACCTGCTGGGCGGTGCCGACTGTGCGGCGCGTCTCTTTGTCATTGTGTGGCGTGACGAGTTTCACCCGCGCCACGGCAAGCAGACCACGGCACTGCGCAACGCAGTTGCGAAACTGGCCACCACTGTGGCCGCCGAGCATCTGACTATCGAGATGCACAATGTGCTGGAGCTGCAGTACGACGCCACGCGCAACTGGCTTGTGCCCAAGCACACAGCCATCGACCGCGCCACTGCGGGCATCGCGACCATTGCCGACGCCGAGTTTCGCACCATCTTTGTCGACGACGTGCAGGTCAAACTGCATGGCTTCGTGCCTGGCCAGGTCATTCACATCGATCGCACCGACTTTGAGCTGGGCGGCGACGAGCTTGCCTACAGCATGGTGCGTCTGCCGCCGACGCACTGAGATCCGGCCCGCCAGGAATGAATATTGCACTGCAGTGCCTGGCCACCATCGTAATCTTTAGCGACCTGGCGTGGCGCCACTCAGCTCTGCGGCTAGCGCGGCAGCTCGAGACGCCGAGCGTGTGCGTGCTGCACATCGATCTACCACACAATGCCAGTGTGGCGTGGGGCTCAAGCGACTACTTTGCGCGCATCCGGCAGCGCATACCTGTGCTGCGGCGCCTGATGGCCGAGCGCATCGACGGGCGCGGCTGGCTCGGTCTGTTTGACGCCGATGTGGTGGCGCTGCGCAACGTCTCGGCTCGCATTGACCGACTGTTTCGAGATGCGGCGCACGTCGACATGGTTGCGCAGCAAGAGTGGCCGTGCGCCAGCGCACCGCTGCGCCCGTGCATCAACGGCGGCGTCTGGGCCGTGCGGCGCTCGCCACGCGGCCTGGCACTGCTAGAGCGCGCCGAGTACCTCATCGAGCGCCTGCGCATACCGGACCAGGACGCGCTCGATATTGCGACGCACAACACCTCGGTGCTCTACCTCGATCGTCGGCGCTATGCCAATGGCGCCACGGCGCTCGTCGATCCGAGCTGGCGTGCACACGGTGCGCATCTGGTGCATGCCAACTGGCTGCCGAGCGTGGCGTGCAAGCTGGCATGGCTCGACTACTTTTGGCACACACGCTTTCACTCGCGGCCAGCGTCAAAGTACGAAGGCACGGCCGGTGCCATGCGCAGACGATGCGGCGTCTCGTTGCGCAGCACAATCTGAGTGCCCGTCTCGGGCACGATCATCTCGACGTCGCTCGAGTCGGGCAGTGGCACGACGAGCACCTCGGCGTACGGCCCAACGTCTCGTAGGCGCAGCGCTTCGCGCTCGGTACAAATATCGTAGGCAAAGTTGCCGACGAGCTTCTCGACGCCTGGCGCGCCAATCAGTGCCAATGAAGCGCCGCGCTTGGCATGAAACCACAGCGTCGCCCAGCGATTCGGCTCAGCGCCCTGCCAGATGTAGATGCACCGATCGTACTCGGCCAACGTGCCAAAGTGCGGCTCGACGACGCACGAATAGTCGACGCCCATGCTAAACGCCGCATCGCGCAACGACTCGATAAACGCAACGGGCACCAGCTGCCGCTGACCATCGCGATAGTGGCCACCCACGCACTGCTCCACGGTGTACACGGCCTCGGCATCCAACATTCCATTGGCGCTCCGCGCTGCCGCAGCGCGCTTTGATTCGGCGCGCTGCTGCGCAAACATGCTGCGCGACTTGTTGCTCGCACTCATCGTAACACTTTTTCACCACCCTGTTTTCGCTCGGCTCGCCCGATGCTGAGCGAAAAAGTTGGATTTTTCATGGCGAACTGGCACCCGATTAGAACATCCCGACTCCTATTCTCAAATATGACAAGCATCCAGCACACATCCGAGCAAACGCTGTGCTCCAGGCACATCGAACGGGTTGACGGTACCAGCAGCACCCGCCGGCACGAGCGACTGCCGACCATTCCCGAGTCTAGGCCACTCGCAGTGTATCCCAAGCCACGTCATCAACGCCAGCCCATCAGCATCAGTGCGGTGCGACCGGCACTGAGAACCATTGAAGAGAAGTGAAGAGGCAACCATTTATTGCATACGGTCGACGGGCATGGTCTTGGCCTCGTTCCATCCGCCCCACCGAGCACCATCCAGTGTGGCCAGAAAGGCGTGCGCCAGCTCGAGCGAGTTCATCTCGACTTTCTCCGGATTGGCCAGCAACACGCTGTACTCGTCACGCGACGGAGTCATGACCGTCGCCGACGGTCCATCGATTTGCTGCAGGCGCACAATTACACCCATCGGTTTGTAGCGCACCGCGTCACCGACACAAATCTCCCGCGCAACATCGCTCATCTTTGTCCTAGTCTCTGGGTTATGGCTGGTCAATTTGACATGGACTCTGGTATAAGTAAATGGATCCAGCCAGCCTTTACTGGGTGGGTGCAAAGTTGCATGCGGCAATGACCGCGTCGGTCATGATGGCAAAGTCGATCGGG
>JALHNZ010000204.1 GCA_022843265.1 Gemmatimonadaceae bacterium | reverse complement strand
CGCTCGCGTACATCGATATGCCGCGCATGCTCGATGAGACCCAGAAGCAGTCCCGCAACGAGGACGATATCGCGTGCCATGTACGTGGTTGGTGGTTTGATTGTGCTGATGAATGCGTCGATCAGCTCCAAAATAGATTGTGTCCACGAGGTTTCGATGCGCGGGCACAGACATATGAGCATAGTCAGTGCAGTGCTACGCAGCGTGCTGTGGTCGTCTTTTGTCGGGTTTGCGACAAAGTCAACGCACTTTAGCCACAGTGCCTCAAGTAGCGCGCGATCGCTGCTCTGTGCAGCTACGCGTGCGTATCGACCAATGTACTCGTCGTCGAACAATGTAAACGCAAACTTGAGGTAGTTAGCGTTGTCTCTCGGTAGAACCGAGATCACGTCCCGCACGATGTCGGTGTACGCAAGCATGTACTCGTGGAAATCTTCCTCAAACGCCATGTCACTCAGAATGTCCATTCGCGGCTCTGGTGGACTCATTGCCATCCCAGTGCGCCAAGCCAAAGCACGCAAAACGTGCCTCTTATTCACCACAACAAAATCGATAGCCGAATCAGTCATCTGTGCTCTGACCGAACGAACGGCTGGATGGAAATCGTAAAACTGCTCCCCTGGATATTGCATAAGCGTGACGTGCAGTCGGCGCCAACAGAGCATCTTCATTGGTTGGAGCTCGGTCGAAAGTGCTTGATGTGCGCGAGCACGCGCCACTTGCGGTGCATCGGCTCGGTGTTGGGCAGCGCAACGTCGGTGATGGCGAGGAGCTGCAGGACGGGCAGATTGAGCGGACAGAGTGTCGTGGCCAGGCGACGCAGGTTGTAGTAAAACTGGGTCGTGACCAGTGTCGTGAGTCGAGGTATCCACGACTGGCTGAAAATGGAGGATTGAGGTGTCTGTATGACCATGTGTTTGTAAGCACCGCCGAGGTCCTTGGTGCGCCAGGCGTTGAGCGAGACAAACAGGTTGCTTTGAAGGCACAGGTCGAGCGTGTCTTGATGTGGTGTGTACTCGATGAGGCGCAAGAGCAGCGTCACCAGTCGCACATAATCGACGCCTTGGTGCTTTTGATGTGACTTGATCTCACCGACAATCCACGCACTCAAGGCAAAAATCGAAGTGCGCCACGAACTCTGGATGAGCGGACAAGCGTGGGCCAGTGTATGCGCTGCAAGAAGATGCAAGCGGCGATGATCGTCTGGCATCGGGCGCGTCACAAAGTCGATGCACTTTAGCCACAATGTCTCCATCAGCGCACCATCCGCGCGCTGAGTAATCAAACGCGGAAATCGGCGACAGTACTCTTTATCAAACAGGGCGAGTACAATGTCGAGGTATTTTGAGTCGTTTCTTCCCAAGGAAGAGATCAGATCTCGCACGACTTCAGTGTGCTCCATCATGTACTCGAAAAATTTTCCGTCGTACACCATATCGCGAACAAGAAGTATCACCGGCTCTGGCGGGCTCTTTGCCATCGAGGCGCACCAGACCGACGCGCGCACCGCATACCGATTCATCGCCAAACCACACTCGTCTGCCAAATCAGTCATCCGTGCTCTGACCGAACGAATGGCTGGATGGAAATCGTAATCCGGTCATTCGGCATGCCTGTGAAAATCTCATCAGGATGGGTTTCGGGTCAATGCGGTTTACATCTGGGTCGCAGGCTGGGCGTGCTTGATCTGTGCCAGCACGCGCCACTTGCCGTGAAACGCGTAGTGGTTCGGCGCCACGGCGTCGAGGATCGTGAGGAGCTGCAGCACCGGCAGGTTGAGTGCACGCAGTGCGACGCCAAGCTCAATCGTGCGCATAAGAAAGTGCGAGCGCGACCAGTGCAGCGTGTTCTGGATGCGCATGGCAAACGCCGGATGTTCGGTCGCGAGCCGCTCAAGCAGCAATGGGTGGATGGCCGATACGCCGCGCACCGTCGCACACATGTGCAGCTGCTCGGTAAACATCCGCACGTTGATGTGGCTGTGAACCGGCATGTTTGTTCGAAGGAACCAATCAATTAGGCCAGTGCGCATTATGTGATCGACGTTCTGTGGTGCAAGATCTTCAAGCAGAAGCGGTAGCACCAACTCGTGGCCAGCCAACGGTTCGTTGGGCATCATGTGCACCACGATCGGTGCATAATCAATCCGAACTGAAAGCTCAACGTACTTGCGTTCGTACGCATCACATACGACCCAGTAAACAATCTCAAACACCGGGCCGCGGTCGTCCGTATCGCGCAGTGCAATGCAGGCGCGAAACAGTATCAAAAAGGTGTCGAAGAAATCGCGGTCACGCACCATGCGCTTGTACTCTGTGTGGTAGAGTGCATCGAGCAACACGGTGACGTTTTCAAAGTGAGGCGAGTCGACACGGAAGTGCTCGGCCATGAAGCGGAACAGGTTCGTGCTCTTTAGGAGCGCGACAAAGTAGCCAGTGGATTTGCCGATCACGTACTGAATGCCCTCGAGTGCCTCGTGGATCGCGGCGTTATTGCCCGACTCTGACACTGCCTGCCAGTGCGCCACAACATCACGCTGGCGCACCGGCTTCTCTGAACGCCAATTCATCGTTTGGTTGCCCGTGCTCAAGTCTGACCGGGCGGTCGAGCGAAAATGAAATTTGCAGCCGGCGAGCGGGTTTGAGCGAAAAAATGGAATTTCCACGGGTTCATTTGACCTGCGCGTAGTCGGGGAACGGCACAAAGCCGATCTGCTTGTAGAACGGCCGGGCAAGGTACTCGCGCTGCAGGCGCACCTCGCGCTCGTACCACTGCTGGTCTTCTGCGCGACGGCGCTCGAGGAACTTGCTGGGGCCCGGCTTGCCGTCGGCAAAGCGGTAGTCGCTGTCGTACTGCGCGTCGTAGGTCGCCTTGAGCGATGCCAGACGCTCCAGGTGCTCATGCGCTTCGTGGCGATTGCGTTGCGCAATGCCGTAGCCC
>JALHNZ010000203.1 GCA_022843265.1 Gemmatimonadaceae bacterium | reverse complement strand
GCTCAGTGTTCGATGAAGCTTCAAACGAATGAAATTTACATGAGGTAGATTGAGGTGGTTTGGACGAACTCACGGGTTGTTTTTACAAACTCGGAACTTTTACAAATGAGTTTGCATGCACCTGCAGTGCGCACAACGCAGGCGTCGACCGGATGGGTTCTTGCAGATGGCACTGAAGAGTGGCGTCTGCCCCGCACCGAAGCTTTGGGTTGTGTGTTGCACCGCGAAGACGGCCCCGCCGTCACACGACCTAATGGAACCAAGGAATGGTGGATTCACGGTAAGCGTGTATTCATTATGTACACAACCGGGCAGGTCCATGTGCATCACCAGAATGTTCTACTTTTGCACATGCTTGGACACACCGTGCCGGCGTTCTGAGAGCTCGGTGTGCCGGGGCGGGGAGAGGAACGAATGAAATTCGCATCTTTCTTAGTGACGCACTCGAAGCAACGATGTATTGGGAGTTTTTCATGTTGGCCAGTGTAGCCGACCTGCTGACTGGTCTGGCGATTCTGCGCCACAACTACTGGACGTACTCGCCGCTCTGGGCTGGCTGCAAGTATCGCCGCGACTACTTAGACGGCGAGTGCGTGCGTGAGACGTATCTGCTTGAGCACCTGTCGTTCAATCTGTGTCTTTTCTTTGAGCGAGCGTCGATGCTAACGCTGCAGGCATTCGAGTACAATACAGCGTGCACTCACTACCTTGCCAAAAGCGAGTTTGGGTATCGTGACATGTCCGACGCCGAGTTTGTGGCTGGCTACAGCTGCCTGGATCGCCTGGGTACCGATGCGCTGGTCGCTGAATTTGCGGTGCACGATCGCGATGAAGAGTACTCGCGCGAACTCTTCTTTCAGATGGGCGACACAGACGGCCAGCCAGAGTTTCGGCACACACCCCAGATTGTTCTGCTGGCCGAGCGCAGAGTTTCTCTGTTGCACCTCATCTACCGGCAGTCGACGCTTGGGTGGGATTGGCTGTACCCATGGCGCGTTCATCGGTACGCGCTCGCCAAAACGTGGCGAATGATAGCGCTTCTGTGCGATCGCATGACCGACGACTTCAACGTATGCATCGAGCCGTATTTGAGACCGACCCTCAATTACCTTGGATGGTTCGTTGGGCTTCCAGAGCTTCCCGAACCAAAGCATGAGCCTGCTGTCTGTACACCCAGACGAACTCGCGATTTGTCCTACGACGCTTTGTGTATGACCGTGGCACTTGGCATGCTGAACATACTCACCTCGGTCCTGTATCACACAATTGGACGTGGATGTGGTCTGGCGATAATCAAAGCAATCGAGGTCACTCCCGTTGCCATTGGCGCTGTGCAAAGGCAGTTGGAAAACTACCAGGACTGGCGCAACGATCGACGGGCGAAGCGCGAGTTTTGCGACAGCGCGCAAACGCTGTTGATGGCCGGTTTGCCGCCGTATGTGGTCCAGCAGATTCTGACTCTGAGTACACCCGGAGAGGATCTCTATGCTGGCCGCGTACGCTGGACGCACCGGCAACGACTGGCACACATCACACACCTCAACCAGACAATCACCGACGTGCGCATGCGACGGTATGCCCAGTGAACTCGGGTTTAGTTTTGAGCTGTGGTTCGTTGGAGTGGGGTGGTGGCAGATGAGGGTGATGCCGCAGGCATTGGCAGAGCGTAGAGAGAGTCGAGAGCGATCGAGTCGTGGTGCGAGTCGGCGCGGATCGAGTCGAGTGCGCTGAGGAGCGAGTCGGTCTCGCCCAGGTTATACTCGGCAAACTGACCTTGGCCGACGTTGGCTGTGGTCTCGATGAGCGATTTGTCAAACGACTCCATCATCGTGTTGTACTGCAGATTCTGCGACTCGAGCTGCGCAAACTGGCGCAGCGTGTCGCGGCCCGCCTCGGCAATCTGCTCGAGCTGCTCGCGCGGCACGCGCGCCTCGTGCAACGAGGTGCGGATCACATCAAACAGGCGCGCGTCATTGACTGCCGCCGAGCGTGCCCTGATCGCCTCGAGTGCGGCGCGCGCTTGCTCGAGTCGTGTGTACTCTTGGCGCAGGTCGACGTTGAGGCGCGCCATCTGCCGCAGACTGGCACGCGCACCCGTCAGCGCCGTCTGCGCCGCCACGCCCTTGATGCCACCGGGTGCGTTGCGTGCCGCATCTCCATAGCGCAGGGCGGCCTCGCGGGCCGTCTTCACCTCGTCCTCGAGTCGCGCGCAGTTGGTCTCATACACACCGGCCATGACGCGTATCCTGTGCTCGTTCTCGCGCTTGTCGCGCTCAATCGCCACCTCGGTCTTGCGCACGCCATAGATCGTGAGCTCAAAGTCCTCGTCGCCGGCCAGAAACGCCAGATAGTCCCACACACTCGCCTCGCCCGTGGCACACGTCAGCGCGCCACACATCATTTGTCTCACCGCTCCGCGTGCCAAAACACCGCACATATACGCCATCATAGGCTGCGCCGTTTAATCGCATTGCCGCGCGCCCGCCCGATGGCAGCAAACAGAACCAGCACCACAAACAAAGGCGCCAGGATCAGTGGACACAACAGCGCCTCAAATGCACTGAGCGGCGTGAACAAGAGGCGGTCGGCAACATCGATCTCAAACAGATCACTGTCGGCATCCACAAACAGCGTGACCACGACGACTGACAGCACCGCCATGGCCAGTGCCAGTCGCAGCACCACATCGCTGCGCCACTCGCCATCGCTGAGGCGGTCCTGGCGCGTCTGCATGCAGTGACCAATTGCCCAGCTCACGTTGACCAGCAGCGCCACGCCGCCAAAGATCCACGTGACCAGACGCAGCGAGGTCAGCCCGGCGTCGCTCAGGCTCATCGTGTCGAGTGCGCGCACAAACAGCACCAGACTGACGACGTACCAAGCGACGACCGCAGCGCCCACCAAAGCGACCGGTACTCGGTGCCCCAGACTGGTCATCGTCGGTTCACTCAGAGACAAAAGAGGCAATCGGTCGCTTTTGGACAGCCGTTTTTTGCATGCG
>JALHNZ010000202.1 GCA_022843265.1 Gemmatimonadaceae bacterium | reverse complement strand
TGGGTGCAAGATGAAATTTGCGCTGACCGGTCGTGCAGGAGGCGCAGATGGAAAAGTATCGATGAGCGAGAAAGTATGTATGCTCTATCTGGCGTGCCGGTGCCGGCGCGGCAAGCAGTGCCGTGAGGTGCACATGCCTGTGCTGCGCGAGCTGGTGTCGATGCGCGGTGCGGTGCACACGACGGTGCTGGTGCAGCGCGCGTGGCCCGGCAAGATGCTGAGGCAGTGTGCGTGGCCGACCACAGCGGTGGCAAGCGAGCAGGCCTGGTCTCTGATTGACGGTATGCTTGCTGGCATGCGCGCCTGCGATCGGATGAGTATGCTGGCGTACGACGCCTCGCTCAAGTGTGTGTTCTGGAACAAAAACAACAAACGCCAGCAGCTGTGCCACTCTGTCAGCAGCACGTTTCGTACCGCGCACCCGCGCAACGTGCCCGACTGTTTTATGCAGTGCCTGGAGCTGGCGATCTGCATGGTGTGCGCGCAGGCGCAGCGCGCCGAACAGCTCGAGTTTCACCAGATCGTTGTGTTTACCTACACGGGCGCGATGGGCGACTACACCGACGCGAGCCTGTGCACGCGCCGCTGCTCGCTGATGCGCTCCACCAACGTGCGCGTGGTGCTGGTCGGCATCGGTCTGCGCAGCGACGAGCGTGCATCGCTGGCGCGCCTGTGCGAGGCAAACGATCTGTTTGCCTACTTTGACGGCACAGAGCCGGGCCGCGACACCAGTGTGGCGCTGGTGCGCTGTGCCGTGGACCAGCACGCCGACACTGTGCTGAGTGCGCATCGTGCGCGCGGCGTGCAGGTGTGAGTGAGCGCGACAAGGATGAGTGCGCTCGACGCCGCCCGCGCTCGTGTGCGCGCACGTCGCAGTGCCGAGGCGCGCAAGGATGTGGCGCGCCTCGTGCGCAACGCCAGCAAACTAAACGGTGAAATCGAGACGGCGGTCAAGAATGACAAGCTGAGCGTCGCTGGCCCACTGGCCTTTGAGCTGCAGAGTGCACAGTCGTCGCTGCAGGTCGCGCTCGCCACAGCCGACATGGAGGCTGCTCGCGCACAGGCCGCCGAGCGTTTTGGGCTGCCAGTCTACACGCTGGAGAGTGGTGAGCAGAGTGTGCTGCGCCCATCAATCATCTATTGCGACCCGCCGTGGGCGTACGAGAGCAAAGTGCACGCTATGGGCACCGAGGGCATCTACGACTCAATGTCAGACGCCGAGATTGCGGCGCTGCCCGTGGCCGGACTGGCGTCTGAGAACGCGGCGCTGCTTATGTGGGTCACGCTGCCCAAGCTCGAGGCGGCGTTTCGAATCATCGCCTCGTGGGGCTTCACGTACCGCACCGTCTTCCTGGTGTGGGACAAGATCGGTCGCTACTATGGCGCACCGTCGCCGAGCAAGGGTCACTACACGCGGCCGAACCACGAGCTGTTGCTGCTGGCGATCCGCGGCTCGATGCCGACGCTCTCGGTTGGTGCCAGTGGCGTGCACGCGACGTCGCTGCGCACGCGACCGGGTGATCACTCGCGCAAACCAGAGGTCGTGCGCAAGATCATCGTCGACACGTTTGGCGATCTGCCGCGCATCGAGCTGTTTGCGCGCCAGATTCCGCTCGACTGGCTTGTGTGGGGCAACGAGATCGCCGGCTCGTGCACCACGGCGACTGCCGTGGCCGCCAATCGCACCGTGGTGCAGGCCAAGCGCAACAAGCACACGGGCGACATGATCAAGCGCGGCATTGTCAAGCGTCACGGTCTGCTCGACATCGCGGCCGACGGCGACGACGATGACGACGACGATAGACCGCGGCAGCGCGGCGGCAAGGCGCAGGCGCGACCGAGCTCGCTGTCGCGCCTCGACGCCTACGAGCAGTGGAACGAGACGACGCGTGGCACCGTGATCTGCACCGACGCGCCGACCGAAGCCGCGGCCGAGCACCAGACCAAGCGCCAGCGCTTCGAGGCGATGGTGGACGGCGTTGGTGAGCGCGAGCCAATCTCGGCCTACCTGTCCACGCTCGATCTTGCCCTGGCGCCGCCACTCGTGCCACACGAACGGTGCAGCTCGCTCTCGTATCCGACGCTCACGGAGAAGGAGCTGATTGCCGCGCTGCCTCTTGTACGCCAGATCCAGCGCGACAACGCCGACACGATCTTTCTGAGCAAGACAAAAAATTAAATCTCTGTGCTCTTGTTCGCCATCGCTGTTGCTAGGCACCAGATACCAGCGTCGACGACGCGTCGACGTAGGTTGGCGTGCGTTTGCGCGCCGATGCGCGCGTCGGAATGCTCTCCCACCACATCTTGTCTGGCATGGGCGCGAGGCCGCGCTGTGTCATGAGCAACTTGTCGGTGGGCTTGGTCGGCGACGCCGAGACGTAGGCAACCATTGGCGGCGTGCGTGGCAAGGCGGGCGGTGACGCAGTTAGCTCGAGAAGTGCCGAAGCCGCGTCGAGTGCACGCGCATCGTGCTCATCGTTGTGTCCTCTTGCATTCATTGCAAACATCTCTGTCAGCATCAGTGCCGGGCAGTCGAGGTCAACCTCGTAGAGGCTCGGCGCCTTGCCATAGTCGATATCCTCAATCGAGTCTGTCAGAGACTCATCGTCGCACATCAGACTCATCCTTTCTGATCCACTCGAATTGAAATGCCCGTATGCAAATGCACAAACCGGTCGCCGATTCGTCCGAACCCACGCTGCTTTTTCCATCCGAGCTCGGCTATGCAATTTTCCGCCAGTGTTTGCCCAGACTGTGAATTTTACATGCGCTCCAGATAGTGCACCGCGACCATGCCGATGGTCGAGTTGGGCGACGGTTCGCGGTGCCAGATGATCTGCGCCCTGTAGTACGGCTCGTACGAGTACTGCGTAAAGAAGATGAGCGGTGGCGACGGGCGGCCGTCGACGTAGCCATTGATTGTGTTGCCAAACGGATTCGCCCGGCGATTGCGCGCCTCGCTGCGCGCGGCACTGTCGCGCTGATAGACGAGCACAATCGTGCGCACC
>JALHNZ010000201.1 GCA_022843265.1 Gemmatimonadaceae bacterium | reverse complement strand
CCACTTGATGTGCATCGACAGAGGGTTGGGGATCAGCGCGTCGATAATCGTCAAGGTCTGCAGTACGGGCAGGTTGAGCGTGCGCAGCGCCATGCAGACGTCAATCGTCTGCGTGACAAAGCAGGCGGATGCCATGTGCTGCGCGAGGCCACGCAGAACAAATTGGCTGTCATAGTCAATCTCCTCGTTGGCCGGTCGGCCGTCGCCGTGGGAGCGGCGCGTGGCGGCCATGTTGAGAGTGTCGAGCGCGCGTAGACACATCGTCGGCACGATGCTGTTGGGAGGTGCCATGCGAATAGCCTCGACGATGCGCTGTAGCGAACGTGTCGCAAAGTAGACGGGCGCAAAACACTGCGGCGCTCCTTCGTCGGCGTAGAACAGACCGGCCAGAGACTCGAGTGCCTCAAAGACCTCGGTGGCCGCCAGAGCGACGACGGCACGTTGACCGGGCACCAAGCCAAACATGAAACGCGCGTTGTGCACGTGCTCTGGATTGTATTGAACACGGCCCAGCATGAAGTCGTCGACGAGTGCGGCGAGCAGAGCGCCCAACGGTCCGAGCGACGCGGCGTTTTGAAACTGCTCTGGCACGGCCAAGTAGGCGCACATGAGCGGTGCCGCCGTCATCAAGAGGTTTGGGCGGTGTGCGGTGGCGTACGTATCGGTGACCAGCTTGAGATCACCCATAGCCGAGCGGCTGCAAAACACGCGACGATACAGCGCGTCGCCGTCGGTCGGCTTGTGGTCATACGCCAACATCAGCGCCGTCGTGTCGAGCCAGTAACGATCGTAGCGCACGTAGGCGTGCGCATCAACCAGACACAATGCATTGTCCAGCGACAAGAACGGCTTGGTGTAGCCGTTGCGTGCCATGAGGTGCGCAATGCTGGCCGGATGGATCTGGCGGCTCTGCAGGCTCTGCAGACTCTGCAAACTCCACTCGAGCAGCTGCCGCGCGACGCAGTCGTCGGCCTCAAATGCCGGGCGGCCAAACGCGATGCGGTACGCATCCGACAAAAGCCCCAGCGCCTTGAAGCCCACGTTTGCCACGTACCCGCACTCAGCCTTGCATGAAGCACGACCGTACCGCACAGCCGTGTACAACAGCTCGCGCGTGAGGGCGCCGTGCTGGTAAAAGTCCCACGGACGCGCCAAAATCATGTAAGCAAGTTGACGCAGCGAATCGTCGTCTGAATGAAGCATGCGGCGGATCGGGCCGGGAAAAAGCTGTATCTCCAGTGCCGCCGGCATCGTGGTGCATGCGTCTATCAGGCGCACTTTTGCATTGCTATCGCCGCGCAAGGCGGCCTGGATCATGTGAAACCAGCCAGTCATTCCTTCAATCTGTCGTCGGGTTGTCTGACCGAACGTTGCGGTTTTCATACAGACCCTCTTTTCGCTCAGCCCGCACCACCCGACCAGTATACACTTGTACCTTTCGCCGCTCTTGTTAAGTCGGCGTATACGTTGCTCGGCTCCCAACGATGTGTTCTCACGCAGACGACTTGTCGCCACCACGCCGAAAATCCGGGATTGAGGTTACAGTTCAGGCTGTACTGACCGTGGCAGCGGTGACTGCATTCCTGGTGTCGCCGGCAGCTCTATCTGCGGTCGGCTGACTGTCTTGCATCGAGACATTTTGCATCCAGCCGATGTATCCCGTGATCGATGATGCGCCAGCTGCAACCACACCCGCACCGGCAGCACATGCAGAAAGAGGATTGAACATGTGAAATTCGAAACCCGCAATTTTTATTTGCGGGCACCCGCAATTTTTTATTGCGGGCTCAGGCTAATTTTTCATCTCGGCGCGCAGCAGCTCGAGGATGATGTCGCGGTGGCATGGCGCGCCAACAGCACAGAAGCAGCCGATTCGACTGCGGGTTGCGAGCTGGTGAAACTCGGCCTTTAACTCGGCGTTCTCGAGCAGCCTCATGAGGTGTGCGCGGTACAGAACGAGGCACTGCTCGACTGTGTGCTGGCCGACGCGAAACGGATTGGCAAACGGCGAGGCGCGCCAAGAGAACAGCGACTTGGTACCGTCGGCCTTTGTAATCCAGACGCGACCGTACCGACACACCAGCACATTGCCCGGATCCGCGAGGTACTCGGCCAGATTGTCGTAGGTGGGTCGGAGCGCAGCGGCCTTGACGCACACACCCACTGGACCACTCATTGCTTGCGGTAAGTTTTGTCGTCTGAATCGGCGACCCTTCACTCACTGTCGCTCTGCTGATCGCCGATGCGTCGGTACGTATGTCGGCAGCCACGGCAGAGATAATCGGCGCCCGGCGCCTCGTCTTGCCACATCACCGGCCGAGCACACGTTGTACCGCACTCGTACACACCACAGCTGCTACACTGAACACTGCAAGCACGGCACACCTGATCCATGCATCGCGCGCACTCGGTCGAGAGCAGACGAGCCTCATCGTCGCTAAAGTTTTTCAGCTCCTCTTGGTGAGCATCGCACACGGCCACGCCGCAGCGCCCGCAACGCTTGATGCATGCGTGACAGTAGATGTTTGGTATGACGGCATCGTGGACATGACAATCTGGGTCGCACCACGAAAAGCGAGCAGCTGTGCAGACCACCGCACTGCGTGCCGCATGCACAAGGCACCAGCCGACATCACACGTCGTGCATTCGCGGTAGCAATGTGCGCACACCCTGCGACTGCATGTGCGACATTCGCGCGGCGTGCCCCACACCTCTCGTGGGCAGGTCTGGCAATAGACTTGAGCTATGTCTGCGCTCATTCGTTTGGACTGTGATTTGTTTCGGTTCGGTCAAAAAGAGTGGGTTGGGTTTTATGAAATTTTTTGGGCAAACGAGTTGGTGGTTTGATTTTTCATACCGGTTCCAGCAACAACGAATGAGCAGCCAGAAGAAGCGCGCGATTGAGAGTGAGGGCGAAGCCGAGCCCGTTGCGGTGGCGGCGGCAGAGGCAGATGAGCTGTACGACACGTACGTGTACCACCTGTCCGACTCTGGCATGGTCGTTTGCATGC
>JALHNZ010000200.1 GCA_022843265.1 Gemmatimonadaceae bacterium | reverse complement strand
CGGCAAGTCTACGACGTCGTCGAACTTGTCGGCGGCCTTCAGCAAGCTGGGCAAGCGCGTGCTGCAGATTGGCTGCGATCCCAAGCACGATTCCACGTTCACGCTCACCAAGCGCATGGTGCCCACGGTGATCGACGTGCTGGAGTCAGTGGACTTTCACGGCGAAGAGCTGCGCCCCGAAGACTTCATGTTCGAAGGCTACAATGGCGTGATGTGCATTGAGTCCGGCGGTCCGCCGGCGGGCACTGGCTGCGGCGGGTACGTGACCGGCCAAACGGTGAAGCTGCTCAAGGAACATCATCTGCTTGAAGACACCGATGTGGTGATCTTCGACGTGCTCGGTGACGTGGTGTGCGGCGGCTTCGCTGCGCCGTTGCAGCACGCGCACTATTGCCTGATTGTCACCGCGAACGACTTCGATAGCATCTTTGCCATGAACCGCATTATTGCGGCGATTCAGGCGAAGGCCAAGAACTACAAGGTGCGTCTGGGCGGCGTTGTTGCGAATCGTGCGCGCGAGACGGATGAGATTGACAAGTTCAACGCGCGCGTGGGGCTCAAGCTCATGGCGCACTTCCAGGATGTGGACGCCATTCGCAAGAGCCGTCTGAAGAAGATGACGGTGTTTGAAATGGAGCCCACGCCGGAAATTGTGGAAGTGCAAAATGAATATCTCAAGCTGGCAGGCAAGATGCTCAACGAAGTAGAGCCGTTGTACGCGACCTCACTCAAGGATCGCGAAATTTTTGATCTTCTTGGGTTCGATTGATGTCCAAGACTTTGCCGCACGTGGCCACCACTCCCGTTGGGAGTGATGCGTCGCGTGCGATTCCACCGAATCCTGGTTCGTCGTTCGAGGGAACGCTGACAGGGGGTTCGCACGCCGCATCGGACAAGTACCTCGAGCGGCGGGCCTGGATCGGTGAATACTTTGACCGCACGGCGGCCGAGGGTTGGAAAAAGCTCACGAGCGACGAAAAGGTCTCGCGTGTGCGTGCGACCGTGCGTGCTGGACGCGATACGATGCGTCACACATTGCTGTCGTTTCTGCCAACGGATCTGAACGGCTGGCACGTGCTCGACGCCGGTTGCGGCACGGGCATGCTGGCGGTGGATCTGGCGCAGCGTGGAGCGCGCGTGACGGCCGTTGATCTGTCGCCCACGCTGGTGGGTTATGGCGCAGACCGTGCAAAGGCCGCCGGCGTTGCCGATCGCATCAGCTTTCACGCGGGTGATATGCTCGACCCGGCGTTTGGTGGTGATGTCGACGCGGTGGTGGCCATGGATTCGGTCATTCACTACGACTTGCCGCATATGATCGAGGCGCTGACGGCGCTGGCTGTGCGTTGCCGAGGCCCCATTGTGTATACGGTGGCGCCGTGGACGCCGGTGCTCGGTACGCTGCTCGCGATCGGACGGCTCTTCCCGTCGCGCGATCGTTCGCCGAAAATTGTCCCCACGACCGAACGCAGTCTGCGGCGGGCGATAGCGGCCGCGCCCGCGCTTGCAGGCTGGCGCAGTGGCCGGACGCAGCGCGTGGAGCGAGGTTTCTATCGTTCCCAGGCGTACGAACTGATCCCCTCAGCCACGATGCCTGCGGCCGGTGGTGCAACATCGATTTCATCAGGAGTGCAGGGATGATGGGTTATCTGGTGGGCGCTGGCGTGTTGGCGATGGCTCTGGTGTGGTACGTGGTCACCCGTCGCAGCGAAGTACGCTGCACCGTAGACCTCGAGGCCACGCACGATCATTTCCACGCGCATGTTGACCTTGATGGCGTGAATGTGGATCCAGGCGACGCGGTTCTGGTGCATAACACGCCAAGTCGTATTCCGTTTGGCACCACAGAAAAGTTTGAGAGCACGGCGACAGTGTATCGCGCGAGCTGGCTCAAGCGCCAAATGGTACGAATGTTCGGCAGCACCGAGATTTCGGCGCTGTATGAAGTTGGATTTGAAGGCTAAGGCCCGGAGTCATACATGTATCCAACCACGACTGAAGCTCCACTGCGCGCCCGTGAGGCGCCGAATGCCAGCACGAAGCTCGCGCAGCAGGACGCGATGCTTACGCCGCGTTTTTACACCACCGATTTCGAGCAGCTCAACGCGCTGAAAGTGACGGACGAGAATCGCCCCATGTGGGACGCGATCCTCAAGGAGTTCCGTGACGATCCGAACCGCAATCACTTCAAGCGGAACGCCGAGTTCGACGCGGATTTTGACGGCATGGATCCGGAACTGCGCGAGCAGTTCATGGACTTTCTGGTGAGCTCGGTCACGGCCGAGTTCTCCGGCTGCATTCTGTACGCCGAGATCAAGAAGCGGGTTAAGAATCCCGACGTGCGCGAACTGTTCGGCTTCATGAGCCGCGACGAAGGGCGCCACGCGGGTTTCATCAATCACACGTTGAACGACTTCAATGTGGCCGTGGATCTGTCGTTTTTAACCAAGGCCAAGAAGTACACGTTCTTCCAGCCGAAATTCATTTACTACGCCACGTATCTCTCAGAGAAAATCGGATACGCGCGCTACATCACGATCTATCGCAACTTCGAGAAGAAGCCGGAAAAGCGGTTCCATCCGATCTTCAAGTGGTTTGAGAATTGGTGTCTGGACGAGTTCCGCCATGGCGAAGCGTTTGCCGTGCTGATGCGCTCCAATCCGGAGCTGCTCGAAGGGCGCAACAAGTTGTGGATTCGTTTCTTCCTGCTCGCCGTGTTCTGCACGATGTGGGTGCGTGACCACGCACGTCGCCCGTTCTTTGAAGCGATGGGCATGGATCCCGATGTGTTCGACAAGGAAGTGATTACGCTGACGAATCTCATTAGCCGTCAGTGTTTCCCGGAAACCATCGATACGGACAACCCGAAGTTTTGGGCCTTGCTCGACGAGATGTGGCAGAACACGGACAAAATGAATCAGATTGAAAAGGCTGGAGGGGCGTTGGCTTCGGCGCGTATTACGGCGCTCAAGGCGGCCAACGGTCTGGTGTTCGCGCGGTTGTTTGCGCTCGCACCACATCGGCAGGCGCTACCTGCAGATGTCCGCGTTCAGCCGGTGTGGTGAGGCGCACGCATGAGTGAGGGGACAAGCTCGGTTGCT
>JALHNZ010000199.1 GCA_022843265.1 Gemmatimonadaceae bacterium | reverse complement strand
GGCGCCAGCGATGCGCTGATGCACGAAGGTGGCGCGCGCCAGCGCAAAGTGCGGCGCGCCAAGCGCTTCAAGGCGACGCTGAGCGCCGCAGTTGTGCACACGACGCTTGTCGTGCCGCGCAGCCTTTACCGCCTGTTGGCGGCAACCGACGACCAGGTCGACGCCGATCGGCTCGTGCTCGGTGCCGAGGCGACGAGCGGTGGCGGCAACGACGACGATCCGGTGCTGATGACGCTGAATGTGCGCGCGACGCTGCCGTTTTGCGAGCGCTCGCCGCGGTACAACGATGCGTTTTTGCGCGACGTGTTTGACGAGCGGTGCGAGCGTGCGGCACGGCTGGCGCGCTTTCGGCGCGTCGAGTCGACGCAGCATCAGGCGGCGTATGCGGCGTTTGGCGCCACTACGCTCTTTGCTCAGTGCGGCGAGCGCGCATGCGCTATCTTCTACCGCCTCTTCAACTCGCACCAGCGCGCTGCGATTGAGCGCGACAAGGACAGCGCCAGCGAGGACAAGCTGCGCATCACACTCGAAGCGTACAGCAACGAGCGCAAGCGTGCACATCGCGCCGTGTTGGCCGAAGACTATGAGCGGCTGGCACTCGCGGCACAGACCACGGCGATTGTGTTTCGGCGCCTGGTGATCGACGACACGCTGTGGGCGCTGCTCGAGACCTACAACGCGCTGCTGGTGACCGAGTTTTACTTTAACATGCTCGCGTTCATCGACCAGTTCCGCGACCGCTTCCAGGCCGACCTGGTCGCCGCCGTGCAGACGCACTTTCACTTTGAGCACTTTGTGCCCGTCATCATCTTCTTCATGCGCGTCGGCTTTGACATCAACGGCGTCGTCGTGCTGCCGGCCGACCGCATCATCGTGCACGAGCTCTTTCCCGAGACCGCCACCCTGCGCCTCCTTGGCGTGCCCGAGCAGACCGTCACCCACCTCTGCCTCATCGTGCGCTCCTACATTGCGACGGCGCGCGAAATCAAAGTCTCAATGCGCCGCCTCGAGGCCACGCGCCTCGAGACCGAGGAGCTCATGGCACTTCGCCTCCCACTCGACGACTCGCCGCCCATCACCGAGTCGCGCGCTTTCGCCGAGCACGCCGCCGCCGCCCTCGTGCGCCTCTTCACCACACGGCGCGTCGCGCGCATCAACACCCTCGGCCAATGAACCCCTCCCACTGGCCAAACGAAATCAAGCAATGAGTGCGCCAGAGCTGAGCAAAGTGCGCATCGACATCGACAACCTGACCGAGTCGCTCGGCGCGCTGGGCTGTCGCTTCGTGTTCTTTGAGATCGACTGCCCAGACAAGAACGTGTCTGCGTTGTGCCAGTATCTCAAGACTGCCTGTGCATGCGACGCCGTGGCAAAGAAGAAAGACGACGGCTACTGGCAAATCACGGCGTCGACCGAGACTGCGGGATGTCCGTCCGAGAGCGACGCCGACTCGCAAGACACCTCTGAGTGAATGCAATCTGCACCGGTGCATGCAATCTGTCACAGGAAACAATGAATAGCTCTGAGCTGATTGCTGCGGTCTTTGTGTCTCTCTTCGTCGGCTTGCACGTGTCGCTGATTTGCGACGCCCTTCGGCGCAACGCGCCAGAGTTTTACGCCCACGCAATCGATCAGCTGCCCGAGCTCAACGCCGGGCCGATTTACAATTGGCAGGCCACCGACAACGAGTAAAGCGCAGGGATGAGTCAAGTCCTTTATTTTCACAATCCCGGGTTTGGTGATGGGCTGTGGCTCGTGAAAGACCGCGAGATGTTGCTGTTTTTGACCAAGCACCTTGAGCCTGGCTCGTGGGTCATCTATCACCGGCCGTTTGGCCCGCCGTGCGGCGGCTATTACTACAAGCTCGAGGTTGATGGCGGTGCAGAGGTTGTGAGGAAAGCACTGGCAGCCATGGGCATTGTCGAGTCTGTGGTGGCGCAGGCGCAGTTTGAGTAAACGAGTGTTTCACTTGATGCCCTCTGAGTAGAAGAGCAGTGAGCGCACACAGAGCTGCTTGATTGCGTGCGTGTTGCACATGAGCGCAAACGCGTCGGCCTTCCACTTGCCAACACAGGCCTCGGCCATCTTCTTAGAGATGGTGAGCTCGGGCGGCGGCACCGACTCGTGCTCCGAGCGCTTGTAGCGCACCAGCTCGGCGTTTTGCTCGTCGTCAGAGTGCACAAAGTACTGCGCATCCTCGCTCGGGTCGATCTGTAGCGGTGTGCTTGAGTCAGACTCCTCATCGTCGCTGTCATTGCGCTCGGCGCGCTCGAAAAACTGCACGTGCCGCCAGTTGTCGTTGGGCTCGTCGCACTCGCTCGGACACTCGTCCACATCGAATGGATAGTCGGCGGCGGGCGGTTCGACGCAGACAACGCGGAGGCGGAACATGAATTCGCGCTCGAGGTAGCGAATGCTGTGCAGCGTGCCTTCGGCCTCGGTGCCGTCGTTCTCGGTCTCGGCCAGCGTGTTGTCGAGGTCCAGCAGGCCAGCGGCGTTGAGGTTCATGAAACGCGCCGCGGCCTTGTTGCGCGCCTGCGCATCGCTGGCCAGCTTGTTGGCGTTGGCCTTGCTCTGATCCTCGATCGCCTTGTGCAGCAGTGCCACGTTGGCCTTGTTGCGTCGCACCACGCAAAACTCAAACACAACGAGTGCGGTGCCCGCGCCATCATAGTGCTCGTGACCGCCGGCCAGCGCACACGTGTCGGGGTGCAGCAGGTCGCCGTAGATGTTGGCGTCGAGCAGCTGACCAAGACGTGCGCGGCAGTAGAGGCGCACACAGCCGTCAAACTTGGCACCGCACAGGTTCATGGCGCGCACCAGCTCGACCGCGTTGTAGTGCAGGCGCTGCGGCTCCTCCTGCACCACGCACGGGTAGAAGCTGCGCCAGATGGCTGCAATCTCGGGCATGCTCATAAAGTTGCCGCGCATCTCTTCGGGCAGTAGTGCGAGTGGGTTCAGCGTGAAGAGCCGGCGCGCCTTGTCGACGGGCCACTCGTCGCTGCCTGCCGGCATGGCCGGTGCAGCGAGCGCCGGCGCGTTCGCGGGCTCGTCGTCGAGCTGCAGCATGGCACGTTCGCGTGCCAGCTGCTCACGCGCCTTCTCGGCGGTAACCGGCAGTGCGGCGAGCTCGGCATCAAGCTGCGCCTGGATGGCACGCA
>JALHNZ010000198.1:2101-3192 GCA_022843265.1 Gemmatimonadaceae bacterium | reverse complement strand
CGGACCGGCCTTGGCACCGCGCAGCGTCGCGCAACAGCTGTCTGCGTGGTGGGCTGCAAAATACGCCGTGCCGATGGTTGGCCCGGATTATGGCAGCGACTCGGACAGAGATCCGTTTCAGGTTTTATGATGCAACAATCCGTGCCGCATAGCTACATTATCGGCCAGATGAATGAAGCACCAACTCTTTGAATCGCAGTCTGTTTCAGCCACCCGAATACAGGGTTGGGTTGGCTCGCGACGAAAAATACAAAAAAAAAAAAATAATACAAAAAAACAACCGAAAGAACTTTGAATGAGCATCTGGGATGAGAAACTGAACGGCGGAACGGCGCTGCACGTGGCGGTGTGCGTGAACAACCTGCGCGCGGCGCGTCAGTGGGTCGCGGCGGGCGGCGCGCTTGACAGCGTGGACTTTGAAGGACGCACGCCGCTTTTTGTTGCGGCGATGATGAATCGCGCGGCGATGGTGCGCCTGCTGCTGGCCGCTGGCGCCAAGCAGCACAAGACGTCGCGCGACGGCGTGTGCGCGCTGCACGAGGCCGTCTTTGAGGGCCACGAGCAAGTTGTGTGCGCGCTGCTCGAGCAGCAGGTGCGCTGGCCTCTGCTGCGTCCGGTCGACGGCTGCCGCCTGTACTGCTGCCACCACGGCTACCACGAGGCGCCGCTGACGGTCGCCACCCGCCAGCTCATCTACAAGAACCAGTCCGAGGAGGCGTACCAGCGCATCACTTCGCTGCTGCTGGCGGCGGGCGCCGCGCACGAGCTGATGTGCGAGATACCCGACGACATCGGCTACTTCCACGCCGTCGAGGAGCAGGCCGGCGCCGCCGACGGCGTGCGCCAGACGCGCCGCACCGCCGCGCTGCTCAACTGTCGCGCCGCCGGCTCCGAGGTCGCGCTGCAAAAGGCAGCCTTGGCGCTGACGCGCCACCGCATGGCTGAAGTCGCCATTGCGCTCCAGAGCCTGCGCCTGCCGGCGCTCGTCACCGTCTTGCTCTTCGACGAGGCGTGCGCGCCGCCCGGCGCTTGCCTCCGCATGCACGACACGTGGCGCATCGCCACCGCGGTCAAGCACTTTCACCCCACCG
>JALHNZ010000198.1:0-2091 GCA_022843265.1 Gemmatimonadaceae bacterium | reverse complement strand
ATCAGGCACTTGGGCTCGTGAGCGCGCCCAGGCACCGGTCAACATAGAGCTGGATGGCCTCTGCGTGCTCGGGGTGATGCCAGCGATCGGCGGTGCGGTCTGTGACGCAGTTGCGCGCGCCCGTGACGCTAAACATATCGATGACCGCGAGACCTGCGGCAAGAGCAGCGCCGGCTGTGACGTTGTTGACAAACGAGATGGCGCCGGCGCGGCGATCGCCGCAGAATTCGTTGCTCGTCTTCCAGATCAGCTGCGCGCCGCTCCAGCGGCCATACGTTTGTTCGACAAAGCCAAAGAAATCGTGCGTGCGAGCCACCGCGCGCGCCAAGTACTGAAGCGGCACGTCGCTCGGGAACGTTGACATTTGATACGGCGTGTCGTCGACCTCGTGCGGCCCGGCCTCGAAAACGCACACGGTCGGCGTGCGCCCGAGCCGCGCCGCCTGCTCCGCTACAAAGCTCCAGTGCAGCCGGTCGACTGTGGCATCGTAGATGCTATTTTTCCACACAAACGACACGAGCCGTTCTCTGCTGCACGTCCACAGCGCGCGAATCTCATGCTCGCGGCACGCGCTCAGCTTGAGGCGATCCCTTTTTGTCGGCCAGCTCGTGCGCGCCTCACACGTATCGTTTTTCTGCGGCACGTAGGCACTCCCGGCCACCGCGCATCCGAGCCGCGGCAAAACGTGAGCCACCAGCTGCCTCATGGTCGAGCAGCCAGCCAGATGCAACCAACTGCCCGGCGCCGCCAACTCTGTAAATTTCACCTTCTCGCCCGGCGCCTTATCGCACACACGTCCCAGCACACTGCCGACCACCAGCACGACCAACACGCCCAGACTCATTGTTCCAATCAAGCCCGGCGCTCTCGGCGTGTCAACTCGGGAGATTTGTGTCAACCCGGGAGATTTGTGTCAACCCGGAAGATTTGTGTCAACTCGGGAGATTTGTGTCAACTGGGAGATTTGTGTCAACCCGGGAGATTTGTGTCAACTCGGGAGATTTGTGTCAACCGGGAGATTTGTGTCAACCGGGGGAATTGTGTCAAGCCGAGAGATTTGTGTCAAGTCGAGAGGGGAAGTGAATGCAAGATTTTATGCTTTGGTGCGCTCAGCGCTTCTGGTTCATGACGGCCTGGCGCGTGGCCGAGAGCAGCAGCGCGAGGCACGGCTGCTCGATCTCTGCGATACGCTTGACGTGGTCGAGGTAGGCTGGCGCCGGGAAGACGCGGGTCTTGGGCACGCCAAAGAGCGCCTGGGCTTTGGCGCAGAGCTGCGCGTGGTCGAGCGTCGGGCACAGGTCGAGCTGCGTGATGGCGATGAGCGCGTTGTTGCAGGCGTTTGCCACCGCGTGGAATTTTTCGATCGCCAGCTGCAGTGCGCGCTGTTTCGTCGGGTCCTCGTGTCGCGCGTCGCTGGCCGGCAGCAGCAGCGCCGGCACCACGTAGACGACCGCGTCGCACTTGCGGTCGGCCGCGCCAGCCACCGGCGAGGTGCCGAGGCCGTCGTCGTAGGCGCCCTCGATGACGGCCGCCAGCTCCTTCGCGCCAAAGCTCGTCTGGCCGCTCGCCAGATCGAGCAGGCGCACCTTGGACGAGTTGTCAAACTCGCAGGGCATGCCCTCTGGGATGGCGAAAACAGCGTCGGGCTTGTAGCTGCTGATGCGCGGCACCGCGGGCGTCGGCGGCGGCGCGCCGCTCGAGACGTGCGCCATGCAGAGCACCGTCTTGCTGAACGACAGTGTCGTCAGCGCCGTGTTGATGAGCGTCGACGTGCCAGCGCACGCCACCGAGCCCAGAAACAGCACGTTGATGGTGCTGCGCAGCGGCGCGCCCGGCTCCATGCTGATCACGTCGCCGGCAAACTCGACCACCGACTTGTGCCACACGGCGCCGTCGGTCGAGTGCGTGCCCTCGCACAGCACTCGCGTCGCCGCCTCGTTCGCCAGATCAGTGCACAGATCAAACTTGGCAAACACATCAAGATCCGCAATCGTCTTGTAGCCGACCAGCGGGCGCGTGCGGATCCACACTCGCGCAACTTGCTGTGGCTTGATGACTGGCACAGGCGCCGCGCACGCCGCCCAGAATTTG
>JALHNZ010000197.1 GCA_022843265.1 Gemmatimonadaceae bacterium | reverse complement strand
GATTGCGCGCCAGCGACGAACGCGGGCCGACCACCACCTCACGCGTCTCGGCGCGAATCTCCGTGACAAACCACGGCTCGCTCACGCCGCCGGGCAATCCCTTGCGCTGACCAATCGTGAAGCGCGCAAAGCCCTGATGCTCACCGATCACGCGGCCGTCCTCGGTGACAATCACGCCAGGCGAGAGCGCCGCTGCGTCCGCGGGCAAATGCTGCTTGAGAATCTCGATGTGATCGCCCTGCGGCACAAAACAGATGTCCATGCTCTCCGGCTTGTTCGCCGTGCGCAAACCAAAGCGACGTGCTGCAGCCCGCGTTTCATCTTTGGTCCAGTCACCAACCGGCAGCAGCAACCGACTCAGCACCGACTGCGGCATGCCCCACAAAAAATAGCTCTGATCTTTTGCCGCATCGCGGCCGCGCAGCAACACGCGACCGTGCGGCGTGTCAGCCAACCGTCCGTAGTGTCCGGTGGCAATCCACTGCGCATCAATTGCATCGGCCTTGAGCACCAGATCGCGAAACTTGGTGAACGTATTGCAGCGCACGCACGGAATGGGTGTGCGGCCGGCGGCGTACTCGCTCACAAAATCGTTGAAGACATCGCGCGTAAAGACATCCACGAGATTCAGCACGTAGTGCGGCACGCCCAACTGTTCGCACACGCGTCGCGCGTCGCTGGTGGCATCGAGCGAACAGCACGGCTTGTCGGGCAAATCGGCACCGTCTTCGTGCAGCTTCATGGTGACGCCAACGACGTCGTAACCCTGCTCGAGCAGTACGGCCGCCGCCACCGATGAATCCACGCCGCCTGACATCGCGACCACGACACGCTCACGCATGACTAGACCGTGGCGAACCCGCGCGACTTGCGCGCCAGCGTGATGAGCACATCCGCAGCGCGATCCACATTCTCTTCGGTGCTGAGTGCGCCGAGTGAGAGGCGCAGCGCGCCGCTGGCGATTTCGGGCGCGACTTTCATGGCCTGCAGCACGTGTGACATGCCAACGCTTCCGCTCTGACACGCCGAACCGCCGGAGGCCTGAATGCCACGCAGATCGAGCGCCATGAGCAGCGTTTCCGCATCGGTGCCGGGAATGCTCAGGTTCGTCACATGTGGCGCGCGTGGTGCGTTCGCGCCGTGAATGATGACATCGGGCATGGCGTCGCGAACACGTGCTTCAAGCCGTTCGCGCAGCGCGAGCAGATGCGCCACATCGGCTTCGCGTTCCTGTACGGCTAACTCGCACGCCACCGCGAGGCCAACCGCGTAGGGAAGGTTCTCCGTACCGGGGCGACGACCACGATCCTGACTGCCGCCGTGCAACAATGGCTCAAGCTGCACACCGCGACGAATGAACAACGCACCAATGCCTTTCGGTGCACCGATTTTGTGACCACTGATGGCCAGCAGATCCACCGGCAGGGTGCGCATGTCAAACGCAATCTTGCCGAACGCCTGCACGGCATCGGTGTGCATGAGTGCGCCCGCCGCTTTGGCGCGTTCGGTGAGCGTGGGGATGTCCTGCACGACACCGATTTCGTTGTTCACCCACATCACACTGGCCACAGCGAGCGTTGTGTTGCACGACTGCGTGAACGCGTCAAGATCCACCACGCCATCGCACGACACCGGAGCGAAACGCTCTTCGCCGCCTTCCCGCGCTACCTGGTGACACGCGGCCAGGACGGCTTTGTGCTCGATCGGTGTGGAGAGGACCGCATTGCGCCCAGACGCGCGGGCGGCTCGCCAGGCGCCAATCACGGCGAAGTTGTCGCCCTCGGTACCACAGGAGGTAAAACAGACTTCGTCGTGGTGCGCGCCGAGTGTGGCGGCCACGCGCTCCCGGGCTTCGTCGAGTGCCACGCGCGCCTCGCGCCCCAGCCGGTGTACGCTGGAGGGGTTGCCGAAGCGTGTCGAAAACCATGGCATCATGGCTTCGAGCACCTCACGGCGAACAGGCGTGGTGGCCGCGTGATCGAGATACACCGGGGAGTGACTCATGCGGGTTAAATTATCGGGTGTCAGGGCGTGTGCCTACCGTGGTCCCCAGCTTCTCTCAGGGATTTTTTGCAGAAGCGGGTCCGCGGCCGTGATCGCGTTCCCACGAGTGTCCCTCCCGTCTGCCGCATGTTCACAACCTGCTATGTCTGCGCTGCGCCGCTGGAGCGCAATCAGGTGCTGGAAGAGATGCCGGTGGGGCGCCGACTGGCTTTCAACCAGCGCACTGGGCGACTCTGGGTGGTCTGTCGCCAGTGTGAGCGCTGGAATCTCTCGCCGCTCGAAGAACGGTGGGAGGCCATTGAAGCGTGCGAGCGATTGTTTCGCGACACGCGCCTGCGCGTGAGCACCGACAACATTGGGCTCGCGCGCGTGCGCGGCGGTCTCGATCTGGTGCGCATTGGCGAGCCGCAGCGGCCGGAGTTTGCGGGCTGGCGGTACGGCGATCAGTTCGGTCGCCGGCGAAAGCGCAACGCGATCGTGGCGGGGGCGGCGGTCGGCACCACAGGACTGGCGTTTGTGGGTGGGGCGGCTGTTGGCCTGTTCACCGTGGGCACCACGTTTCAGCTGTACCTGCACCGACAGCGGCTCACCGACTATCTGATGTTTGGTTCGTCAACCGCGATAGTCGCGCGCTTCACGGACGCTGATGGCACGCTCCGATTTGTTGAGCGCGGCAACGCACGCAATGCGGCGCTGGTTCGTATGTCGACGGATACGGACGCATTCAGTCTACACATGCCGCACACGCGGGGAGCGTGCATTGTTGAGGGCGCTGAAGCTGTGCGGTTGGCGCACACGATTCTTCCCGTCGTGAACAAGTTCGGTGGGTCAGCCGCAGAGGTGCAGGACGCGGTGCGTGTGGTGGAAGACGCGGGTGGTGCCGAAGCCGCGCTGCGGTACATTGCGCGCTCACGAGGGCGCTTGCGCGAGTCCAGTGAGCAAAAATTTGCGGCGATCGTTGAAAAAGACCTGGCGCAGGCACCACCATTTGCCCTACGCGGCCTGCCGGTTTCGATTCGCCTCGCCCTGGAAATGTCGCTGCACGAAGACTCCGAGCGCCGCGCGATGGATGGTGAGCTTGCACAACTTGAATCCGCGTGGCGCAACGCCGAAGAACTCGCCGGTATCGCAGATTCGCTTACGGAACCCGCACAGCTACAAGCGCGTATTGACGCCATGCGCAGAACCTCATGACGCTCCCCGCACGCACCGATTCCATGTACACGCACTGTGTGCACTGCAACGCGTCGCTCGGAAAGAACGAGGTG
>JALHNZ010000196.1 GCA_022843265.1 Gemmatimonadaceae bacterium | reverse complement strand
GGGCTGGCTCGGTGCCGGTGTGGCGTTCTTGCTGGCGGGCGCGGGTGCACACACCACGCAAACAGCCGGACTCGCACTCGCCACCGACGTGGTGAAAGAAGACAAACGCCCCCGCGTGATTGCGCTGATGTACCTGATGATGCTGGTCGGCACACTGATTGCGGCCATCGTGCTCGAGTGGTTGTTGCGCGATTTCGCGGAGGTCAAACTCATCCAGGTCATTCAGGGCACCGCGGTGTTCACGGTGCTGTGCAACCTGATTTCACTCTGGAAGCAGGAAGCGCGCGTTCGCGGTGTGGTGCCGTACAAAAAGGACGAACGTCGCCCGCGCTTCAAGGAAGCGTGGCAAACGTTTATCAGCGGTGGCAGTGCGGTGCGCTTGCTGGTGGCATCGGGGCTCGGCTTCTTCGCGTTCAACTTGCAGGACGTGTTGCTTGAGCCGTATGGCGGCGAAATTCTTGGGCTGTCGGTGTCGGCAACCACAGGGCTCACCGGCATCATGGCGGTTGGCGCGGTGCTCGCGTTCATGCTTGCGGCGTGGGCACTCAAACGTTCGGCCGATCCCATTCGACTGGCTGCCGTTGGCGCGCTGGTTGGAGTTGTTGGCTTTGCCGCCATCATTTTTGCATCACCGCTCGAGTCGGCCGGCGTTTTCCGATTGGGCACCATGTTCATTGGATTTGGCGAAGGGCTGTTCGGTGTGGGCACACTGTCTACCGCCATGAGCTTGCGTGATCCGTCGCAGCACGGCATTGCGCTGGGCGCGTGGGGCGCGGTGTTCGCCACCGCCGAGGGCCTCTCGTTTGCCGTGAGCGGCATCATGAAAGACTGGCTGTCGTATCTGGTCGATGCCGGTTCGCTTGGCGTCGCCATGAGTATTCCGTCAGTGCCGTATTCCGTGGTATATCATCTTGAAATTCTCGTCCTCTTTGCCACGCTTGTAGCACTCGGCCCGCTGGTGCGGCGCCGCGGCTTGCAGGTGCGTGAAGAGTTGGTCGCCCGGCCGTTCGGCCTCGCCGACATCCCCGCGTGATGAACGCGGACTCACCACTCCACTTCCGGAGCTGACCATGCAAATCGATGGTGCCTCGATCGCACTTTACGCGTTCTGGATTTTCTTCGCGGGTTTGATCATCTACCTGCGTCGTGAAGACAAGCGCGAAGGTTATCCACTCGACTCACCGCAGGGTCCGCGTGAAGGCTGGCCGCCGGTGCCGAGCAAGAAAGAATTTCTGCACGCCCCCCATCATCATTCCGAGGAGAAGCACTGATGGCTGAGTATGAGCTAAAGGCGGTGCCGGCTGATCGCTACAACGGATCGCCCATTATCCCGACCGGCAACCCGATGATTGATGGTATTGGTCCCGCCGCATGGGCGCAGCGTTCCGACACGCCGGATCTCACGGTGCATGGTGCGGCCAAGATCGTGCCAATGCGCACGGCACCGGGTTACACCATTGCGAGCAACGATCCGGATCCGCGTGGTTTGCCGGTGATTGCCGCCGACAAGCAGACCGCGGGTACGGTGGTCGATGTGTGGGTTGATCGTTCGGAGCCGCAGGTGCGCTACTACGAAGTGCAGCTCGCCGGATCCGAAGCGCGTCGTCTGCTGCCGGCGGGTTATGTGCAGTGGCCGAACTTTGGGTTGTGGGGCAATGATCGTTTGCTTGTGAAGACGATCACGGCGGCACAGTTCCACAACGTGCCCACCACCAAGCGCGACGATACGATCACGCTGCTCGAAGAAGACAAGATCACGGCGTATTACGCTGGCGGTCAGATGTACGCGATGGATGGTCGCGCGGAGCCGTTGATCTGATGTCGACTTCATCACCGTTGGAGACACCGGGCCACGTCGCAGGCGACGCCCCGGTGTTCATCCGCGGCGTTTCGCACCCGCTGCCTCCCGATGAGCGCTTGCTCTGGGAAGGCGCGCCGAAGGCTGGCCTGATTGCACGCCACGTCTTTCATCGGTGGCTCGTCGTTGGCTACTTCGCGATTGTCACCGGGTGGTGGGTGTCGCAAACCTACGGCACGGTGGAATCGGACGCATTTCTGCCAATGCTGGGCATGCGACTCTTGCTGGCGGCCATCGTGATTGGCACGGTGGAGTTTCTGGCGCGTACGATTGCCAGCACCACAGTGTATGCGATTACCTCAAAGCGATTGGTGCTCAAGATTGGCATGGTGCTGCCGATGTCGATCAACGTGCCGTTTCGTATTGTGCAGAACGCCGGCGTGGGCAAGTTTCGCGATGGGTCAGGACAGATTGCACTGTCGCTGATCAAGGGGCAGCGCCTCGCCTACATTGCGCTGTGGCCGCATTGCAAAGTGTTCTCGATCAATCATCCGCAACCGGTGTTGCGCGGTTTGCAAGACGTTGATCGTGTGAGCGCGATACTCCGCGATGCCATCGTTGCCGAAGCGGCCGCCTCTGGCTCGGCTGACGCGATTGTCACCGAACGCGCGGCGGGTGCGCCCGCGAGCGCGGTGCTGCAGCCAACCTGATTTTCCTTTACTGACTGTTACGCCTATGAGTGCCAACGTTCATTTCGAGCCGGAACCAGGAAGTCGGGAAGCCATGCCAGGCATCGGCGTGCCGAAGGGCGCGCTGTACATGGCATTGGCGCTCATCGTGCTCACGTTTGCGCTCGCGATTTCAGCACGTGTGTTTGGATTTGGTGCGTTCGCGCCGGAAACCGGGACGCCGATCATCACCCGTTCGCTCACGTTCACCGATGCACCAGACGGTGGCATTCTGGTGCATGACGCGGAGAGCAAGGCGCTGGCCACCGTGTTGCCGCCGAACTCCAGCAACTTTGTACGCGGTGCGCTGCGTGCGCTCACGCGCAAACGTCGCCTCGCGACCATCGGGCCGGAAGTGGCGTTTGTGCTCACGCGCTTTGATGACGGGCGACTGGTGTTGATTGATCCCGCGACCAAGGCGACGGTCAGCGTATCCAGCTTCGGGCCCACGCAGATTGCGTCGTTTGATTCGCTGTTGGTGGTGGGGCGCAAGGCGACGGCGCCTTAGGCGGGCGCTCTCCTAATGCTGGGGGAACTGCGAGCGGGAAGGACACGAAGGCACGAAGGGCGCGAAGAAGAGCAACCGCAACAGATTTTTGGAGAACAGCAACAAATCGAGGGCGCAGTTTCCCTCAAAGTTTGTTGCTGTTTTCGTGTTTTTCGTGCTTTCGTGTCCTTCCCGCTCGCAGTTCCCCCAGCACTAGGAGCACCTACGCGTCAAAGAACCGACTAGCGCCGAGTCCCCGTTGCATCAACGA
>JALHNZ010000195.1 GCA_022843265.1 Gemmatimonadaceae bacterium | reverse complement strand
GAGTTGGTGAGGCTGTCGTACACCAGGCCGCGCACCGTGTCGGGTGCGGCGCGCGTCGCGCGAGTCGGCAGCGAAGCGGCCTGTGTCGACTCAACGGACGCAAATATGGCGCTGAGGCCAACCACAAGGGTGGTCGTGATCAGGCGGGAAGATTCGAAGATCTGCATACAGCAAAATGACTGAGCACGAGGCGCGCGACCACCCTATGCGCCAAGTCCGGTGGGGTAAGCGCTAGGGCCGCAGCCCGAAGCGCGTCCAGAAGTACACCGCGCCGCAGCGGCTGCCATAGGCTGTCTGGCGACGGGAGACAATCATGTCACGCGGCACATCGGCGGCCCGGGCGTATACCTCAACTGCCGCAAACTCACTCGTGTTTGTGAAGAGCGGGGTATTCGCGGGGTCGAAGACGCCATCGAGATACACGTTTAGCCGGCACGCGCCCGATCCTCGCAACTCGAACACCACCTGTGAGGCTGTAGGCGCACCACTCACCGCCCGATCACGGTCGGTAGCCGTCGGTGCTGTGCTGGCACGCGTGGTTGGCTCGATGATCGAGATGCCCGGCGCGGCCTTCAGCGCGGTTCGCATATCCCGCGCTTTCTGCAGTGTGGTAGAGTCAATAAAAAATCCGACGCCGGTGCGCTTGCGACGTTCGAACTCCGCACGTTCTCGACGCACGGTATCAGTGGACGTGAGTTTGATCGTGCCCAGCGTGTACGTGCGCCGGATGGAAACATCCAGCGGCTCCATCTCGCCTTCCACGACGTGCACAGCCTGTAACGCGGGCGGAAACCCCAGTCGACGAATGGATAGCATGCGCGATCCCAACGGCACACCGACCAGTCGAAACACACCGTCGGCGCCGGTGATCACTTCGCCATCACGTCCATCAATACTCACGCGCACATCGGGGAGGGGCGCATTCCATTCGTTCACCACGCGCCCACGTACCAACGTTGGTGCCGCACCGGTTGGCGCCATCACGATGTCGATGCGTCGCACGGGCCGCGAGTCGGCCGGCAGTGTGACCACACTGCTTTGGGCTTCCGCTGCGAGTGCAACGAGCGAGGGCTCCACAAAATCAGCCACGCCGCACATGACAAAACTTCCGGTGGAATCGGTCAGCGTTTCCGTTGACGTTGGTTCGTTCCCACCAACGTCTGAAGGCGGCGGCGTCCACTGCGCCATGATTTTGGCGCCGGCCAAACGCGTGGTGTTATCTGTAAGGCGCGCTGAGCCTGTGATGATCACACCACGTGAGCGCACCAGTGGTGTAGACGGGCATAATCGTCGCCACACGGTGGGCAACGACGGCGTGGCAATGCGCGCACCTTTCCATTCGACCGCATCCCGCGGGCGTGTGGCGGTGATAGCCCCGAGTCCGAGTTCATCCAGCGCGCCGTGATACGCCGTGAGTTGCTGCACACGTCCGTCGCTGGCGATAACAAATCGTCCGAGTGAATCGGTCGTGGCGGTCACACCCGTTGGCTGCGCAACCACAAACGCACCGCTGAGTGGTGCGTCAGAGAGACTGTCGAACACCGTACCGCTCACAACATCGCAGGCCTGTTTGCAAATCATAACGAGCAGTGTGTCCGGCAGCACAAGTGCTGGCGGATCCTGTGCGCGTGCGGTGGTGGCGAGCAAGCACGTTGCCAGCCCAGCCAGCAACGCCACGAGTGCGGTGCGACGAGTTGCGCGAGCGAGACTGTGCGCACGTCGCATTACGGTCGCAGTCCGGTTTTGGTCCAGAACACCGCCACGGCGCAGGCATCAGCGCGCACTTTGACAAACCGAGCGGGCGCGAACGCCACGTTCGGATACACCTCGACGGCCGCAAGATTGGCCTGGGGAATGCGATTTACCTCGTCGATATCTGACGGGGTGCCATCGAGCCAGATGTGCGCCGGGCAACCGTCGCGACCGCGAATATCAAACTCAGAGGCAGACGGCCGGCCCCCGGTTGTCAGCGGCTGCACATTGATACCCGGTACCATTTGAATCGCGGCGCGAACGTTCGATGCGCGCGCGATGGTGGTGGAATCAACGAATCGCGCGAGCCCTGACTTCCGCCGTAGGTCGAACTCGCTGCGCTCACGCCTCACAATCGCGCGCTCGGTCACGCGAACACCCGCCAGCTCTACCGCACGATCAAGTGGAATCTGCAGCGGTGTCATGGCCGTGCTCAGCACATCCACCGCGCGCGAGGCGGGTGAGTAGCCGACGGCGCGCACCGACAACATGCGCGTGCCCAGCGGCACATCAGTGAGCATAAATGAGCCGTCCTCGCCACTCAACACTTCCCCTTCTCGACCGTCAATACTTACCCGCACTTCGCTCACCGGTGCGCCCTGCGCATTCACCAGTCGTCCACGCACCGTGCCAAGTTCAGGAGCGCGCGATGTATCAATCGTGGCGAGCACGAGATCAATGCGTCGCAGCGGTCGCACCTGCAACGGAATCGCAATTACGCCAGACTGCGCACGATCCGAGACAGCGGCCATGACCGGTTCGGTGAACGGCTCAATGCCGCAGAGCACGTACTCGCCGAGTGAATCGGTCGTGGCTTCGACACTGAGTAACTCGTCTGGCCCACCCGCGACTGCCTGCCACTGCGCAATGACTTTTGCGCCGGCTACGCGCGTGCTGTTGTCGGTCAGTCGCGCGGTGCCGGTCACAATACCAGTGCGCACGGTTGTCGGAATCTGACCATCGCAGACGCGCCGCCACAGCGTATTGATTGACGGCGTGCTCACCCGCAGGCCCTGCCACACGGTTGCGCTGGCCGGTCGCTCCAGTGAAAGCGCACCAAGCCCCATACCGTCGAGCGCTTCGTGATACACGGTGAGCTGCGCGACACGTACGTCGCTGATAAGCTCAAAGCGGCCGAGCGAATCGGACGTTGCGGTGGCACCACCGGGACTCGCGACCAGGAATGCATTGGCGAGTACCTCGTTCGCGAGGCTGTCGAAGACGACGCCTTGCACCACATCACAGTTTGGCGCGCAGCGTTGTCTCGCGCTATCAGGTTGCGCCTGTGCGTGTAGCGAGATCGCCATGAGCGACAGCGCTATCAGCAACAGCACCATCAGCGACAGCGCTGCGATGCCGGATGCACGTGCACACCATCGCCGGGCAATTTTTCGAGCGCTCACGGGCGCAACCCGGCTTTGGTCCAGAACGCGGCCACCGCGCAGTTGTCGGCGCGAATGCGCACCAGTGTAGCCGGAGCAAAGGCAACGGAGGTGTACACCTCGACGGCTGCAAGCTGCTCCTTCGGAATAC
>JALHNZ010000194.1 GCA_022843265.1 Gemmatimonadaceae bacterium | reverse complement strand
GTATCACCTCGCTCTTGCCCACGCCACCGCGGCCCACCGGCTGCACAATCGCCTGGCGCATGATCGCCTCGATGCATGCGATCTGCTCGGGCGCGAGCTCGCGTCCATTGTCGAGCAGCGACGGCGGCCGAAACCCGAGCATGGGCGGCGGCACACGGTGCTCGCGGTTGGCGCGTGCATCGGCGTACGGATCGCCAAAGAACCGCGCGTCGGCACCGCACTCTTCGTAGCGCACGCGCGCCTCGGCGTCGTACTTGGCAATCTCGGTGGCCAGCAGGCGCAGCTTCGAGACCTCGTTGCCGTCCTCGATGATCGGCTCGGCGGCTGGACCTTCGGCGACAGAGGCGGCGAGCAGCTTGAGCTTGACGCGGCGCTCGCGGCTCTCGATGACGGCCGCCGCATAGTCGCGCGCCCACAGAGCGCGCACGCGGTTCAGGTCGGCAAAGTGCTCGTAGAGGCGCGGATCGACCGGCTCGCACAGGTGCTGCGCGCCGCCCAGTGCCGCAGCGTGCTCGCGGCCGCGCCGATAGATGTCGACCAGGAGCGCGACGAGCGTCTGCTGCTGCTCGTGCACGTCGACCGACTGGAACAGGTCAAACGGCTTGCCGCGGTTGTAGAGGCCGGTGCCAGTGTGGCGCTCGCAGACGACGATGCGCTGATCGACGAGCCAGTGGAGCGCCTTGGCAAACTCCTCGCTTGTTGCACTCTGCTCGCCGCACGCCAGGCGCTTGAGGTCGTTGCGCAGCTGCACGCGCTCCTGCACCGTCAGGTCTTTGCGGTCGCGCGGCGGCAGCGCAAACGAGCCGTGCTGGCCCAGCGTGTCGACGGCGCGCAGCGTCTCGAGCGTCTCGGTGAAGCCGCGCTGGTGGTAGTACGCCTCAGCCGTGTCGCGCTCGTGCATGCCAAAGACGCTGAACATGTGGCCGCCCTCCTTGATGTCGCGCCGCACCACGCTGTGGTAGACATCGACCGCAATCGCCACCTCGGGCTCGGGTCCGCGCTCGCTCAGGCGCACGCCCGGCTGAATGAGGCGCCGATACGACTCGAGCGTCAAGTCGGGCAGCAGCACAAGCCACGTCTGGTGTCCCTCCTCACCGATGCGCTTGCGCAGCGGCTGAAAGCAGAGCACGTGCGGCTCGTAGCGCAGCAGCTGGTACACGATCGTGATGCACTCGAGCCGGCACAGCTGGTCGATGGCGCGCTGCGAGCCAGGCGCCGGCGTGCCAACGGGCGCCGTGCTTTTGGGCGCCGGTGACTCGCCGCGCGCCACGAGCGAGAGCGCCACGCGCGCGTCCTTGTTGTAGTACTCGCGCACAAACACAAAGTACTCGTTGAGCATCGTGAGGCGCAGCGCCAGCTCGGGCATCGGCGCAAACAGCATCTTGGGCGCACTCAGCTGCTTCGCACAGATCTGCGCCACCAGCGCCGCGTGCGGCAGCGAGCCCGTCAGCGCACGCGCGTACTGCCGCTCGCGCGGCTCCTTGCCGGCATCCATCAGCGTCGCCATGCGCTGGTCGGGTGCTCGGTTCAGCGAGTGGCGCGCCGCCTGCACTGGCGGACGGGCCGCGACCGCCTGCGGGGGCGACGCTTCGGCGGCCGGCTCGGCCGGCACGGTGCCGGCAAAGAGCTTGATGATAAACGTGGTGCACGTAGGCGGTGCAAACTGGCCGTTCTCGATCAGCATGGCCTCAAACTCGGCGCCCGTGACACGGCCGCACGCTTCGGGCCAGATGCCGAGCTCAGTGTCGCGCTTGCAGTAGGCCGACAGGCACATGATCTCCTCGCCGCGGAAGCGCGTCTTTTGGCTGTTGCGCGTGCCGGCAATGTAAAGCGAGATTGTGCGGCTCGCCGTGCACCACTCGCCCGAGACGAAGAAGAAGCGCTCCTGGCCATTGTCCTTGCAGCGCACGATCATGTCGCCGCGCATCATCAGCGCCGCCTCGTGCCGCTTCAGCATGTCGTGCTTGTCGGCACTGTGGCTCTCGGCGGCCGTGGCCTCGACTTCGCCGATAAAGTCCTCGATGTTGGGCATCTCGCCCTCGGGCACGCCATCGACCGCATCACCGTCGTCGGCGCTGCCACCGCCCATGCCGCCGGAGAAGTAGCGCGGATCGGCGTTCCACTTTCGCGTCGCCGCGCCAATCTCCAACATCTTCTTTGGCAAGCAGTCGTCTGGAAAGTACGCACTGTGCTTGTTGTGCACCATCGACACCAACACTGGATTCTCGATGCGCATAATCTGAAAGATGCGCGCGTGCCGCAGCACGACAACATCCTGCCGCTCCGGCGCCTTGAACGCACGACTCATCCTTGTCTCAAGCCAGCGCTCAATGCAAACCACCACACCTGCTTTTCACATCGCGCTTATGAAATTTTCCAAACTGCATTTTTCATTGACGCTGAAAAGTGTAGTGCCCGTCCTTCAAGACAGCCGGTCCATAAGTCGGCGGCGCCCCGGGGCCTTGCGCGGCCGGTGCAGCAGGCAAGGCAGTCTCAACGTACACACCGAGATCTTCGACATCATCGGGCGGCGAGGCACCAGCCACCAAATGGCACATCAAACGCCCAGTTCCGCGCATCAACCGCTCTTTGAAATCGACGACCAGCTGGTCCTCAATATCACTCATCTTTGTCTCCGATGAAATCTTAACACTCATGTCGACCCAACACTCGGATTTCATTCCGGTCCCTGGAAAGCCTGAAACTGGTCGGCGTGCTCGTCAAAGTCGCGCTGCATGCCACCGCGCGACATGTGGAAGGTGAGGTCTTCGGACGACGGCTTGGCGCGCCCGGGCGGCGACTCGTACGACAGGCGGCTCGTGGCGCCGTCGGCCACGACGACGATCTGAACCGGATCGGCCATGCCGAGGAACGGTGCGATATGGTTTGCCAGCTCTCTCATCTGACTGCCGTGGGCGTTTGGCTCGAGTACAAACAGCTTGCTCGCGCCCTGGCTTGCCACCGTGATGTGAACGGGTGACGGGGACTTGTGGTGGTCGGCCAGGCAGGCAAACAGACCACGCATCAGCTCGTCCATGTACTCATAGGTCGCTGAACTCATCTTTGTTTTAGTCGAGTTGGTCGAGGTTGCTCGTAGCCGGGTGCGTGGCCGATGCGTGCTTGATGAGCTTGAGACGCGTCCACTTGGAGTGCATGCTGCACGTGTTGTGTCGCACCGCGTCGGTGATTGCCATCATCTGCAGCACGGGCAGGTCGAGGCGGCGCAGCGCTATGGCGACCTCGGTCGCCCGACGGTGCGAGGTGTAGGCGAGCAGGCGATCGACACGATAC
>JALHNZ010000193.1 GCA_022843265.1 Gemmatimonadaceae bacterium | reverse complement strand
TCATGTTGAAATCAAACTGGCCGACCGAGCACTTTTCCGTACCCCTCAACAATCATCCACGCATCAAGTGCCGGATGCAACGCCTTGATGTTGTGCCGCAGCGGCTCGTAAAAGCGCCCGTACACCGCGGCGCACGTGGCCTCTCCACGCGCAGTCAGCTCCGTCACATCAAACGTGGTGCCATCGTCGGACTCCGGCGCCGGCCTGCCAGACAGGCGTCGCCATTCGCGCGCGGCATTCAGCGAACGAGGGAACCCGGCAAACAGATACGTTTGCAAAATTACTTCTTCCACCCAGATCGGGTTGATACTGTGCACTGCCGCGGCGAGCAGACTTCTCGTTTGTGCCTCACTGCCGCCAGCCAGCACCGCCGCCAATCGTACGAGATGTATCGTGGGAACGTCGAGTCGCTCCGGGTGCGCCGAAAGCAACGCCGGAAGAGTAAGCTGCTCCCCCTGCGCCGGCATCATCATTCCCTCGCCAGACATCTCAGTTAAGCGCGGCACCAACTCAGACATGCTGCACAACCTCGTGACCGGGTACGAACACGGCACCAACGATTTCGTGGCGCGTGTTGGTGAGTGAGCTCTGCGCAATCGACATCAACGAGTCGGGCAGACACGCCGGCAGCGCACCGAGCACTTGCAGGCAGGCGAGCACCGCCGGATACTGCGCGCGCGGCGCACCGTCTTCCACCTTGATCGCGATGCCGACGCCCGCATCGAGCACGCCAACGGAATGCACGCCTTCAGCGCCCACCTTGGCCACGATGTTGCCCGCACCTGCCTGCATCAGCAGCGTGTCAAAGCGATCGGTGCCGCCAACGAGATGCGCATGTTGTGTCATGGCGCGCACGATACGGCGCGGAATCCCTTCACTGGAGTGCGCTTCGTGCGCGAGCCGTGCGTAGGCGAGGGCCATGCTGCGCAGCGCCAGCGCAAACACTGGTACGCCACACCCATCCACCCCCACGCCGATGTCTCTTGCGGGAACACCCGTCCATTTGGCGACGGTCTGCAGCGCGTCCTGCTGCACCGGGTGCGCCGGGAGTTGATACCCGCTCGCCGACCAGCCGCGAGAAACAGCGCGCGCCAGCATGGCAGAATGTTTGCCGGAGCAGTTGCTATGAATGCGCGTGGGATTGGCGTGCGCCTCCCGCAGCAGCGCTGCGCCACGCGCGGTCAACGGCTCATGCGGTCCACACGCCAGTGCGTCTTCGGTGAGTCCGATGCGCGCGAGCATGGATGTGGCCACCCGCACATGTTCGGGCTCGCTGCCGTGCGACGCACACGCGAGCGCCAACTCTTCGTCGCCCCAGCCCAGCGCGTCAAAGGTGCCGTCCTCAATCAAGGGCATGACCTGAAACGGCTTGGCACAGGAGCGCCACCACGTGTGCAGATCTGCGTCGTGCGCACGGGCGAGCAACACACCGTCAAACCGCACCACGGCCGCGTGCACCCGATGACGCGATTCCACGACACCCGCGCGCGTCACCACGACGTCGAGCGTCAATGATTCAGGGGAGCGTTCGGGCTGATCGGATGATCGCGAGGCAACCGCCTGCGTCGGCGGAACGATGGTGGTGGTGTCAGACATAGAGTTGAAAGGTAACTGCCTCACCTCCACTATCGGCGCGCGGCAATCACGACCCCCAGCAGCACAACGCCGCCGCAGAGTACGGTCCCCAGACTCGGGATCTCGCCAATGAACGGTAGAACGGCCGCCAGCAGCGTGGCACCAAGCGGCTCCCCCAGCACCGTCAGATTCACGATGTACGCCGGCAATCGCCCCAGTGCCCAGTTCATGCCCGTATGACCGAGCAACATCGGCCCCACGGCAAGACCGGCGAAGATCCCCCATTCCATGGGCGGCTGAGGCCAGAGCGGCGCACCGGCCGGCACCGACAGCAGCAGCAGGGTGATCAGGGCCGCTCCGTAGGCCAGCACCACGTATCCCCAGGTGTCGAGCACCCGACGGACGGCGCGGCCAAGCAAATAGTAGCCAGCCGCGGTGACGGCGCCGATCACCGCCAGCGCATCGCCGAGCAGTGCGTTGCTACCACCGGCGGCGTCCGCCGGTGCGTCCACCCATGCAAGCGCGATAGCGCCCGCCATGGCCACGAGAATGCCAAGCCACTGACGTCGGGACGGCTGTTCACCAAGAAATTTCGCCGAGAAGACCGCGATAATGATCGGCTGCAGGTTGACCAGCGTGACCGACGCCGCGACGCTGGTGTAGCGCAGCGATGCGTTCCAACTCCAGAAGTGGAGCGCGAGCAATACACCCGCGCCCAGCGCCGCGGCCAGGAGCCTGCCGTCGAGGGTCCGCCACGCGCGCCAGCTGTTGTTGCGCCACGCGAGGTAACTGAGTGGAACGAGCGCGATGGCCAGTCGCCAGGTCGCAATCGCAATAGGATGTGCGTCGCTCAGCCGGATGAGCGGCGCAGCGAGCGAAATGCCCAGCAGGGCACCAATGAGCACCAGCAGCGGCGATGGAGAATGCACGCGGGGATGATGCGCACTCGGCCGCAGCGGCGCTACCTTTGCCACTCATGAACTCAGCGCATTCTCCCGGTTCCACACCACTCATCGCTCGCGACCGACTGGTCGCACTGCTGGCGGCCGCGGCCACGCAGCACGTGTGCATTGTTGGCGATGCGATGCTCGACCTCTATTTACGCGGCGACGTTGATCGGATTTCACCCGAAGCACCGGTGCCGGTGGTTCGCGTTCGCGAACGACGTCAAGCGCTTGGCGGGGCGGCGAATGTTGCGCAAAATGTTTCTGCGCTTGGCGCCGGCTGTGATCTCGTCGCGGTCGTCGGCGATGACAGCGCGGGCCGCACGCTGCGCGACATGTTGGCCGACGGCGGCATGCAAGCGCGCGCGCTGGTCCAGGCGGCGCGTCCGACCACGACCAAAACACGTGTCATGGCGCGCGCCCAACAGCTCGTTCGCTTTGATGAAGAAGAAGACGCCGATTTGTCGCCCGATGAGGTGCAACGCGTACTCACCGCGATTGAGGCGGTGATTCCCGACGCGACGGCACTTGTGTTCGAGGACTACAACAAAGGCGTGCTGGTTCCGGCCGTGATCGAAGGTGCCGTGTCACTCGCGAGAGCAAAGGGCATTCCGATAATCGTGGATCCGAAATACAGAAACTTCTTTGCGTATCGCGGCGCGACCGTGTTTAAGCCAAACCGTCGAGAACTCGAGAACGCACTGGGCGCGGCGGTTGATCTCGAGCATCCTGAAGCGCTGCCGGCGACGTTTGCGCGCCTGGGTGTCGAGTACTTGCTGCTGACACTTGGCGAGCGTGGCATGGCGTTGGTCGAT
>JALHNZ010000192.1 GCA_022843265.1 Gemmatimonadaceae bacterium | reverse complement strand
GACATCTACCACGACCTTGCCTGCATGAAGCTGGCCGTCGCCACAATGAAGGCGATGATTGAGCGCAGCCAGGGAGTGTTCTTTGGCAAGTCGCCCCTGCAACCGACGATTGACGTGCTGCGCCCGTTTCACGTGCCGACCAACCAGACCGACTTTGTGCTGCTGCCGTCGTCATCGTACACCATGGTGCGGCCGCGTGCGGCGGCAAACGTGCCCTACTACGAGGAGCTGCTCGAGACGGCACTGATGCGCTCGCATCTGACGGGCGACGAAGCTCTGCGCCTGGCGCGCCTGACGCGCAATGGCACGGGCACGCGGGCGCAGCGCGCCGCCTTTGGCTCCCTCGTGGTGCGCATGCTGTGCGTCTTTGCACTGTCGCAGGTCTACATGGACGACGTCGTCAATCTGAACAAGGCGGGCGCCGCGCAGCGCGCCGACCTTGTGTGCAGCAGCGAGGATTTCAAGTTTTGCCGCCTCTGTGGCGGCGACGACTGCGAAGGCGTCGCACTCGAGCCGCACATGCACACCAACCAGCTCTGCACGAGCGACGAGGCCGGCATGTCCGCGCTGCTGCGCGAAGTGCGCAGCTACCTGCGCACATTCGTACCGTGCCTGGCGCTCGGCTGCGTGACGAACAAGCAAATGACGATCGACACGCTGAACCCCAACACTGCGATGGCGCACACGTTTGCCGTGCTCGTGCCGTGGCGCATGTTTGAGCGCATGCTGGCCCCGGAGCAGCGCGCCGTGGTCACCGACAGCTCGCGCTTTGGCACCGAGCGACGCACCGACATTGAGGCGTGGCGCGGCATCGACCAGTGCCCGCTGATTTGCGAAGGCACGGCACCGATCGACCCGGCGATGCGCCAGCTCAGCTCGTACTATGACGACGACCGTGTCGCCGGCGAGCAGGCGGGCAGCGCGGTCGCTGCGCGGCGCCGGTTCACAGTGCACGCCATCGAGTGCCTGAAACCAAAGCCCGCAGAGGCACTGCGGCGCGAGGGCACGTCGAACCGCATCGGTCTGGAGATCTCGGGCACGATGTCGTATGGGCAGGCCGCGCCGACGAGCGAGCACGACCAGTCGACGTTTTACAAGTACGTCGTGTCTCTGACGACCGACGCGTTTCGCGACTGCATGCGCGCCGATTTCATGCTGGTGTACAACCGCGACGATGTCACGCGACGCACGTTTGGCGTGCGCTTTGGCGACTTTATCAACAACACGCCGGCGCTCGGCGCGTACTCGTACCTGGTCTACACCGAAGAGGAGGCGGCAATTGTCGACGCCGTGCTCGCCGACCAGCAGCCCATGCCCAACCTCGCGCTGCCGCGCATGGCATTGGCAGCGCCACTAGCGGCTGCGTTTGTGGCGCGTCTCGATGAGCTGACGCGCGCCAAGATTTCCGCCTTGCCCGACACCACCGCGCCGCCGCTTCATCGGCGCCAGGCGTACGCGACGGCGCGCCTGATTGACTTTGACGAGGCGTGCCTCGTCACAATCGAGGAGATTGTTCGCGGCGCGCCGGTGCGCGGCTTTGCGTATCGCACCAGAGCGCTCAACGCGCCCGTCGACGGCACAAACAACGACAACTGGGTGCTCGACTTTTACTTCCAGTTCTGATCGCCGCCTCAGTCCTCGCTGCAGTCGATCGGCTCGCCAATGCTGGCGTAGACCTGCTCGGCGCGCAGACACTCGTTGCGCAGCTCGGCGCCCTTGAGCGGCGACTTGAGCACATTGAAGCCCACATCTTCGCTCCAGTGCATGTAGTAGCCATAGTCGCACAGCTCCTGCGTCGCGCACACCACCGTCTTGGCGCTCGGCTTGCCTTTGTGCGGACCGCCGCTCGCACGGCCAATTTCCATCAGCGCAATCTCGTGCGACACAAACTCGAGAAACTGCTCGTCGGCGTCGCCCTTGAGCGCGTCAGCGTGGCGACTCGTGTGCGTCAGAAACACCTCGTCGATGTACTTGTACGTCTTGCTCGCATCTTTTGCCGACACCAACCACGCCGCAGTGTAGAAACCCAAACCAACCAAGATTGGTACGAGATAACTCATCTTTTTGCCAACCCAACCGCGTTTCGACACAAACTTTGTTTTTTTCATACTGATGACTGATTCGGTCGATCCAAGCAGCGCGCGAACAGGCAACGAGCTGTGCGCAGTCTGCAGCGTGCCGCACACGCACACCACACCGCTCTTCAAGTGCACTGCGTGCGCTGTGCCGCGCCACGTGTGCTCGCGGCACGCCGTGTACGGCGAGGAGCTGGTTGCATGCAGCGACTGTGAGCTGCTGTGCCCCACCTGCGCTCTGGCACGCATTCCGCAGGACAGCAAGCCATCTGCCAGTCACATACACCGGCGAGTGCTGCAGCTGCACTGGGGCATGAAAACGCAAAAGGCCGCTCAGCAGACAGTCCTGACGAAGTAAACGCGGTTGGGTTGGTTTGTGTCGGCAAGTTTTCATTCGTTGGCACTTGGTGCGGCGCCGGGCAGGCCAGTGCCTTCTTTGCACAGGCGCACCGACTCGAGATCGTGCTGCACCATCTCGTCAACGAGCTGGTCGAACGAGTGGTGCTGCGTCCAGCCGAGCGCGGCGCGAGCCTTGGTGGCATCGCCCAGCAGCGTCTCGACCTCGCTGGGACGGTAGTAGCGCGGGTCGACGCGCACGCGCACGACGCCGTTCTGATCGGTGCCGACCTCTTGCTCGGCGGCGCCCGACCAGGCGATGACCAAGCCAATCTTGGCAAACGACTTTTCGACAAACTCGCGCACCGAGTGCTGCTCGCCAGTCGCCAGCACAAAGTCCTCGGCCGTGTGCTGCTGCAGCATGAGCCACATGCCGTGCACATAGTCCTTGGCGTGACCCCAGTCGCGCAGTGCGTTCAGGTTGCCGAGGAGCAGGCACTGCTCATTCTGGTGGTGGATGTCGGCAACGGCGCGCGTAATCTTGCGCGTCACAAAGGTGCGGCCGCGACGCGGCGACTCGTGGTTGAACAGGATGCCGTTGCAGGCAAACATGCCAAACGCCTCGCGGTAGTTGACGACGGCCCAGAAGGCATAGAGCTTGGCCACCGCATAGGGCGAACGCGGATGAAACGGCGTCGTCTCAGACTGCGCCTGCTTGTAGACGCCGCCGTACAACTCTGAGGTCGACGCCTGGTAAAAGCGCGTCTTGCGCTCAAGGCGGCACGTGCGGATCGCTTCGAGCATGCGCATCGTGCCGACCGCATCGACGTCGGCCGTGTACTCGGGCATCTCAAACGAGACCTTGACGTGCGACTGCGCAGCGAGGTTGTACACCTCATCGGGCTGCACCTGGTTCAGCACGTTGCACAGATTCGACGCGTCCGACAT
>JALHNZ010000191.1:329-3361 GCA_022843265.1 Gemmatimonadaceae bacterium | reverse complement strand
CGTCGGTGTTTGCGCGGCGCTTTGCGGAGCGGTTGGAGCTGGCGCTGTTGGAGCACCCGAACGCTGCGCTGGTTGACACGGCACAGGCGGTGCTGCGCGGTCCGGTGGCGAGTGGTGCGACGCGCGTCTCCAAGGCGAGCTGGACGCGCACGTTTATTGACGCGTTTGTCAACCTGGGCGCCTACGAGGCCGAGCCAGAGTTGGAGCGCGGCTGGATGCGCCTGCGCTGTCTCAACCACGAGTGCGCCATCAAGGGCACTCGACACCGCAACGAGAACATCTTCCTCGAGATCCACCTGATCGAGTGCATGTGGCGCCAGAGCTGCTTCAACGACAAGTGCCGCAAGACGCCAACTGAGTGGCAGGCGCTGCCCGACCACCTCGTCGAGCTGTGCGCCACAGTCTACGCGCAGTGGAGCGGCGCGCAGCTCACGACCGACCTGGCTGTCTACGCGGCACGCATCCGCGCCCTCTGAATCTGGACCGAGTACAGGGTGAGTGTAAAACGATGAGTGCGTGGCCACAGCTGTTTGACGGTGGTCATGATGCCGAGCTGGCCGAGCCGTTTGCGGCCGACGATGCGCTCGAGCTGGCCGAGTCGCTGGAGCGCGAGAAGCTCGAGGCACTCGAAGAGGCCGCCTACGAAGCGCAGATGCGCGATCGCGCACGTCTCGATGCGCAACTGCGCGAAAAATTGAAGGTAGCCGAGCTGCTGCAGCAGAGTGCAGCGGGTTTGAGCGATGCGTCGGCGCGAGCGCTAGCGCTGGAACGCGCTGCCGAGTACAAGCGCGCTGTCGAGTTGGCGAGTGTGGCCGACGGGCGCAGCGTGTCGCGGAAGCGTGCGCGCGAAGCGCGGCCTCTGGCGCCCGTGGCGCGGCACGCGACCATGCGTCTGTTTGCGGCCGACGAGTGGTTGTGGGAGACGCGCGAGGCGGCCGATGCGGTGATTGACGAGGATCTGCAGGCGCAGCAGCACATGCTGACGCTGGTGCCGGCGCACGCGTTGGTGGGCGGCGTGGCGCCGGTGCGAGGTCAGCGACGTGTGGTGCAGATGGCCTCGAGCGTGGCAGACATGCGACTGGAGCACTGGATGTTGGTGTACACGCCGCTGCTGTTCACGACCAACATTGTGGCGACGGCCGACTTTGGCGTCTCGATCAACGCGCTGACGCTGGTGAATCGAATCATTGGCGCGTCGTTTAATCCGCGCTGCTTTGCGGCCGTCAAGATTCGCGTGCACGACTCGACGCACCTGATCTTCTCCGAGGGCATGGTGGTGTGTACTGGCTCCAAGAGCACCGAGAATGCGCGCATCGCGTGCATTGACACTGCGCACATGCTGGTGCGCGTCGGTGTGCAGGCGCAGTTCTTGCGCTTTGAGGTGCGCAACGTCGTCTCGACCAGCAACACTGGCTTTGACGTCGACCTGGCCGCGATTGCCAACACCTATCCGATCAATGCGCATTACATGCCCGACTGCTTTCCGGGCCTGATGTTCCGCGTCGCGCAGGCGCGCATGGTGCTGATCGTGTTCAAGAGCGGCTGCTGTATTCTGACGGGCGTCAAGTCGCGTCGCGACGCGCTGGTGGCATGGACCTGGTTCTACTGCAACATCCTCTGGCAATTTCAGGCGGCGGGTGCCACACAGATGTCTGACGTCGAGTATGGACGGCGCGCGCGGCAAGACGACAGCACCGTTGAGCTGGTGTGCCAGTCGGTGCGCGACGTGACGGAGTCGCTCGTTGTCTCGGCCATTGCGCGCGAGCGACCTGCGCTCGACACGCCGGCGGACCACTACTTTGCGGCGCTGCGCGAGATGACTCGGCAGCTCGGCCCGGCGCCAACGCAGACGCAGCAGCGCACCAAACTGGACCTCGAGAGCTGGCTTGCGGCCGAGGCGGCGCGTGAGTCGGCGCTTTAAAACAGGCATATTGGCGCCTCTGATCGTCAGAACACAGCGCGATGATGAGTCGCCGTCGCGCGCGCGAGTCGGCACTGGAGACTGCCATTGGCCACTATGCGCGCAGCGCTCTGCTCCTCAGTGCCGCCGGGTTGGCGGGCGCCCAATTGGCGAGTGCGGAGCCGACCGACGCCGAGCCGGCTTCGCAGCCGGTGCAGCGCAGTTTTGTGGGCAGTGTGGTGCGCAACACGACCGACCTGTTGCTGGCCGAGCTGGGCGCATTGGGCGACGTCGGCGTTGTGCTGGTGCTGCTTGGCTTCACCGTCCTGACCATCTACATTGTACCGCCCGTCTTCGAGGGCATCCTCAGGCGCTTTGAGGCGCCGGCCCACGTGCGCCAGATCACGCGCAGCGTGCTCCACCTCGCCATCGGCTACCTTGGCATCCGCCTTGCGCTGGGCGCCATCGGCGTTGACGCCGACGGCCTCATTCTCTCGTTTGGCCTTGTCTCAGTCGCACTGTCAATCGGCGCCGCATCGGCAATCGCCAACGTGGTCGCCGGCCTGGTGCACACGAGCGACGAAATGCAGCCGGGCGGACGCATCGCAATACACACGTACACGGGCGTCGTTGTTGCGCACGGCCTATTCAACGTGCGACTGAACGACGACGAGACGAGCACGATTGTGGTGATCCCCAACGTCGATTTCATCAACTATGCATGGCGCGCGCTACCACCGCAGAAGGAGGCATCACTCGAGACAGACGACGAGGTGGACGCCAAAACTATCGGCCGCTTCATCAACAACAAGAATCAATAGGCTGTTTAGTAGAGCAAGAACCAGAGACCGGCACCAATCAGCACCGCGTGGCCAACTGCAATCGCGTAAAACTCTGCATTCTCCAGCATCGGTGCCTGTTTGACCTCTGGCTGCTCTTGCGGCACACTCGCCAATTCGGCGGCACGCTCCGGTTCAGCGGGCAACGGTTCGGCAGGCACTGACTCGCTGCGCGAGCTGGCAAGGCGGGTTCGGCCGCCACGAGCGGGTAGGCGCGCTGCAATTGAACTCATCCTTCCGGCTCTATCAATCGCAGTCTGGGCCAGCAAAGACTAGTATACGGGTCTGTCGTC
>JALHNZ010000191.1:0-319 GCA_022843265.1 Gemmatimonadaceae bacterium | reverse complement strand
CTTAAATACAAGCGCGACTTGCACGCACGATGAGTTTGCCGACGACCGAGCCTGTGCAAGGTGCCAGCGATTACAAGGCACAGAAAGAGCGCGTTGCGCTGATTACTGGCATCACCGGCCAAGACGGCTCGTACTTGACCGAGTATCTGCTGGGCCACAGCGAGTACACGTACGTCGTGCACGGCATCATCCGACGGTCTTCGTCGTTGAATACGGGCCGGATTGACCACATCTACCCGCACGCGCGCCTGCACCTGCACTACGGCGATATGTCGGACGCGTCGAATCTGTGCAACGTGCTGAACCAGGTGCAGCCCGA
>JALHNZ010000190.1 GCA_022843265.1 Gemmatimonadaceae bacterium | reverse complement strand
GCGTATCGCCCGAGCAGTACGAACAGGCGGAGTACGTTCCTGTACGATCATGGACGGCGTCCACGTTCGCGGTTGCAGTGCGAAAGATCGCGGCGGATCACATCGCGCTTGATTTCACAGGCGATGATCTCTCGCTCGTCATGACAGTATACGCGACCGGCGCGCTCACGCTCGCGTTTGACTGGACCGCGGCCGCGCTGCCTGCCGGAACTGTACTGGCGATCGAAATTTCACTTGGCGCGCGAACGAATGTGAAAGTGGCGTGTTCAGCGACCGAGCACGTCCACCGCTACGATATCGTCTCACGCGCCAAGAGTGAACGCGGCCTCGAAACCACCGTGCAAGGCAAAGCGCTGGTGTATCGCGTACCCAGCGCAGCCTTTGCGGCGGTCGTGCAGCTCAGTTAGTCGTTGCCATCGGCAACGCCCATGGCTTCCTGTCCATCGCGGGCGGCAATTGCTTCGGACAGTTCTTCCGCCAGCGCGGCCAGCAGGGCATCCGTTTCGAGCTCCTCGGACAGCGTGAGTTCGAGCAGCGTGAGCACATCATTATGCTGCATGCTGCTCGCGAGCGCGCACGCGGCACCGTAGGCGGCAATTTCGTAGTGTTCAACGCGCTGTGCGGCGCCGATGAGTGCCACATCCAGCACTTCCGGGTCGGCGTCTTCTTCCAGCAATGACGACGCCTCCTCGAGCAAACCTTCCATGCCTTTGCACTTCATGCCACGCGGGCTGCCGCCGATCATTTCCATGATCTGCTCGAGACGCACCACCTGTTCCTTGGTCTGCTCCAGATGAGTTGTAAAGGCTTCTTTCAACTCGGGCGTGGTGGTGGCCTTGATCATTTTCGGCAACGCGCTCACGAGCTGTTTTTCGGCACTGTAAAGATCTTTGAGTTCATGCACCATCAGGTCGTGCAGCGTGTCGAGCGACATGGAAAGCTCCGTGTGACTGGGAGGTCGAACACCGCAGACTGCGGCGGGAACTTGGAACCTGCCCGCGTTTCTCGGACCAGAACATTCGTCTTTCGGGTGATCTTGGATTGTCCCTGCCAGTGCGTCTATCGGACTACGGGTGACCGTGATCACAGCCGTATGGTTGAGCTTGACGCCGCGGTGTCCAGCTGACAACATCAGCGTGCGCTGCCGGAGCGCCGCTGGTCCGCAGGAAGGGATCGTCCCATCCGGTCGTATGCAGACGCAGGTACAACTCACTTCCTTCTTTCGAGCCCACACGCGGACGGGGCCACCACGAAAGGAGGTCGTATGTCCGGAAGCCGCATGCTGCCGTCGAACCCGAGCCTGGAGTTCGAGCGCAAAGCTGCGAAGGCGCTGCTGAAGCAGCTGCGCGCGGGAGACGCTAGCGCGATTGGGCGAGCGAGTGCACTGCATGATGACATCGCCACGGCGATCCCAGCGAGCATCAAACTTGCCGACGCGCAACGCATCATCGCGCGAGAGTACGGATTCGCCAGTTGGCCGCGACTGGTGCGCTATTTCGGCGAGATGGAGCAGCAGCTGGTGTCGCGCGAGTCGCGTGGAGGCTGGCGTCGCGGTATCGACCCCGTAGACCGCCTCGAAGAGCGCGTGAAACAGTGGATGGCTGAACATGTCGCCAAGCGTGAGTTCACAGGACGCGCATTTGCGGCGTACGTGCCTCGACTGTACGGGCTGAAGCTCGAAGAGGTATTCGCAAGCACCATCACTGAAGACGAGACGCGGCTCGCGATCGCAAGGCACGCGGGATTCGCTAGTTGGACGCGATTGCTGGAAGCGTCAGCCGAGCAGGCGTCGTGGCAGATCAACGATCCGTGGTACGTTGATGAATTCCGTGAGGCATCCGAAGTGATTCGCAGAGCGGACATTCGTGCACTCGAACGTGTAGTAGCAAACAATCCCGGAATGCTGGAGCGCGAGTCTCCATATGGGATTGGGGTGCAGCGTCTGTTGAATACCGTGTTAACACTCAGAGACCAGTCGTCGCCGGACAACGAGGCGGCACTTATTGAGTGGCTGGTGGCGCGAGGAGCCGATCTCACGTCGGAGCTTAACGCACGCTTGCTCGGCATGATGCACATGCGCGTCGATCGCGTGCTCTGGCTCATCGCACTCGGCGCTGATCCCAACTGGGTCGCGCCGAATGGTCTCAGCGTCCTCGAGCACGCTATCCTGCGTTGGTGGAGCGGCGACGCCGTCGACGTGCTCGCGGCGCGCGCCAACCGCCGCGATGCGGCCTGGATCGCCGCCGGACTCGGTGACGTGGTCGGTCTTGCGCGGTGGTTTGATGGCAATGGCAAGCTTCGACCGGAGGCGCGTCGCGATCGCCCGAACTTTCCGGCCGCCAGTCCGGGCATGGCCATGCCGATGATTCCGGAACCAAGCGACGAAGAACTGCTCTTCGAACTGTTGATCGTCGCCGCGATGAACGGCCGCGCATCCACGATCGAATACCTCACCAAGCGCGGCGCCAACGTCAACAGTCGACTGTGGGAAGTACCACTCCTCGTGGTCGCGGTCGGCAACGGATGGGCGAACTCGGTTGAGGCGCTGTTGCGCTGCGGTGCGGATCCGGATCTGCGCGGTTGGCGTCCCAGCACGTCGGCGCGTGAGATGGCAAAAGAAATGTTGGAGCATCCGAATGCATCCTCGCGACGCATTGCCGAGTTATTCGGCTTTGATCCCGATGCAGTGCTCGCGGAGGAGCACGCCAAACCCGCACCCGAGCCGCAGTTCTCGTCGCGAATGCAGGATGTACTTTTGCTCGCCGGCGATGATGCACATCGACGCGGTGAGTCACTGGTGACGGTCGAACATCTGTTCTTGGGTCTCATGCGCGCGCGCAGCGGTGCGCAGCCCACGCTGAAGCACTCCAGCCAAGTTGATATTCGCCGGTTTGTGCAGGAGTACCGCGAGCGCTTGTTGCCGCACGATGATCGCGTAGGTGCGCCCGCGATTGCGTTGGATGCGGAGGTCGAGGCGGCGCTCGCCGAGGCGCGTGAGGTGGCGCGTGAGCGACGCCGCCAGGAGATTACGGCCGAGTACGTGCTCTACGCGTTGGTGCGAAGTGACGAGCGACCGATTGCGCGGATGCTGCTCGGGTTTGATGCAAACCTCGAAAGTCTGCGCTCGGCACTGGCATCGTGAACAGCGATTACCACGGAGGCACGGAGACACGGAGCACGGCATGTTGCGACGGGCGGCGTCTCGCAGATGCGAACATCATCATTTTTTGAACTAATGCGACGTGCCCAGACCCCGCGTGCCGTTCTCCGTGTCTCCGTGACTCCGTGGTAAACGCAGTTGCAGTTCCCCCCTCCGCACACTGCACCCCGCCCCAGCACCAAACCTCAATCCGAATCCACCGGCACACCCTTCGGCGGCGTCACCGGCGTGGCAATCGTGCCCGGCTTTGCCGCCGTCATCGGTGCATCAACCTTGCTCAACGGCGGTCCGAGCGTCACATCACACACACCCTCGGCCGTCTCAAGAATCAACTGATCCACCACTGCGCGCAGATCTCCCGTGCGCGCGTACGTCGCCAACTGCCGCTGTGCACTCGACCCATGCTGCAGAATGTCAAACGCGTACT
>JALHNZ010000189.1 GCA_022843265.1 Gemmatimonadaceae bacterium | reverse complement strand
CATACGCTGCTGCGTGTGCTTTGCCCGGTGATGCGTCTCGGCGCCGTGATCAGGAGCGGGACGTTACCGCCGCTGCGACTGGGAACGCGCGACGCGCGACCGCCGAATAACAACTGCAAGGGCGCGTCGTCCAGATAACAATTCAGCGCGCTCAAACGCAGCAGATCAGGCGAGTAGAATCCGAATCGTTCATCAACGCCCACTTGCTCCATGTTCATCCATCCGCCGCCTCCAGCGATAATGGACTTGAGCCAGAGGTCGCGCCACCGCTGCTGGAACTTCGCAATGTCGCCTTCCAGCGCCTCGCGAAGGCGGATCGAATCGTTTGGCGCTGCGGGTACGGCCGCGGGGACGGCCGCGTGTGCGGTGACCGGCGCTGTGACGACCAGGGCTGTGGCGACCAGGGCGCCACGTCCCGCGAGGGCGAGCGCAGTGCGAACTGAGGCGAAGGCAGCGGCACGGAACCGGAGCATAGGCGATCTCGAAGCGCGGGAGGGGGATCGACTGGCAGCGCCAGCCAGAGCTTCGCGTACTACTCCTTTCGAGGTAGTACGTTCCATGGAATCTGAGGAGTCGATCATTGTGGCCCAATCATTCGTCGTCGCCAGGCCTGTTCGCATGAGGTGACCACCTCCGCCGCCGACGTGATGCTCGTAATCGTCGCTACGCTGCGCCCCGCCTGCCAGTAGTCCTCTTTGCCGCCAGCGTCTGACGACTGCTTGAGTTGCCGCAACGACTTGAGCGCGTAGTAGGTGCGAATCCAGTGCTTCGTTTTGCGACCGCGAAACATGGCGCGGGCAAGCGGGCCCACCGTCGTTCCAAGCTTCTCCACGTACGGTGTGCGCAGCACCGCAACCGGCACGCCGGTAAGTCGTTCCGTGAGCACAATGTCGCGCTCGCTGGCCTGCACAATCGCCTGCTTGTAGCGCACATCCGCGGTGCATTCATGCGTGGCAATGAGACGTGTGCCCACTTGCACCCCGTCGTAGCCGAGTCCCATGAGATCGGCAAAGGGTTCGGCACTGCCCGCACCACCCGCCGCCACCAGCGGAAGCCCAAGATCCTGCACACTCTCAAGCAACGCGTGGGCCGACAGTTTCCCGGTGTGCCCACCAGCGCGATCGTTCACACCGATGAGTCCGTGTACGCCACCATCGCGTCCTTTCAGGGCCCATTTGCGTTCGGTGATGTCGTGATACACCACGCCACCTTCGCGCGAGACACGATCAACGACCCAGCGCGGATTGCCGAGTGACGTCACAAAAAATCGAATGCCTTCTTCAAGCGCGATTTCTACCCATCGCACCATGCGCTCGTGATACGTTTTGGACGACGCTTCAATGAGCGCGTTGAGCCCCACCGGCGCGCCGTTCGCGAGTGCAATGATCTCGCGCACACCTTCGCGAAAATCGCGTTTGTGGACGTACGTGAGCGAAATCGGCTGGATAATCCCAATGCCGCCGGCCGCCGATACCGCGGCTACCAGCTCCGGATTACTGCAGGGATACATGGCGCCGCCAATGAACGGCACGCGGATCTTCGCGTCTCGCGTGAGCGCGGTGTGCAGCTCGCCCTGTCTGTCGGTCGGTGTCGTCAACGCCGTGTCGAACCATTTTGGGGAACGGTGGGACCCATCATCAAGCTTGGTCTTGGGGCAGCGCGGCGCCAGCCCGCGCGGGAGGTTTTTGCGTTGTTGCGTTCCGATGCGCGTTCCTGTTCCCCTCCGCTGCCACCTGCAGTAACGTCTGTTTCGAACACCCACCTTCACCCGCGATCATGACCGTCCTCGTTACCGGCGCGTCGGGATACATTGGCGGACGGCTCACTTCTCGTCTCGTTGAACGCGGCTTGCGCGTGCGCCTGCTGGTGCGCGACCCGCGTCGTTTGCGCGGACGCTGGTGGGAGAACGACGTGGAAATGGTGCAGGGCGACCTCTTCGATTTCCCGTCGCTCGAACGCGCACTCGAGGGCGTCAGCGAGGCGTATTACCTCGTGCACTCCATGGCCGCCGGGGCAGACTTCGAAGAGCGCGATCGCATTGCCGCGCGCAACTTTGTGCATGCGGGCGCACGGCTCCGACACTGCATTTATCTCGGGGGCCTCGTGCCGCCCGCCAACGATGTGTCGCGCCATTTGCAGAGTCGAGCGGATACCGGCGAAATTCTGCGCGACGGACTGCCGGTCACGGAGTTTCGTGCAGGGCCAATTGTGGGTTCCGGCTCGGCGTCCTTCGAGATGGTTCGGTACCTCACCGAACGATTGCCGTTCATGCTGGCGCCGCGTTGGATAATCAACGAAGTACAGCCCATTGCGGTGCGCGATGTGCTGACCTATTTGCTCGAAGCACGTGCGCGTGAGCCCATGGGCATTGTCGACATTGGCGGCGCCGACAAGCTGAGCTTTCGCGAGATGCTCCGGCAGTACGGTGAAGTGCGCGGGCTCAAACGCATCATCATTGCCGCGCCGGTCCTCGCCCCGTCGATCGCGGCGCTCTGGATTGACAAGGTCACGCCCATTCCGCGCACGGTTGCCGAACCGCTCGTAGAAGGTATTGTGCACCCGGTGGTTGCCAACACCACGCGTGCACGCGAGCTGTTTCCTGATATCGTGCCGATGGGCTACAAAACCGCCGTGGAGCGCGCTGTTGCACGGATGACAGAACGCGCCGTGGAGTCGCGTTGGAGCGACGCATTGGGCGCCGGCGAATCGTATGAGCTTACCGACCGCGAGGGTGTGCTCGAAGAAACGCGTGCGCAGTATGTAGACGCCACGCCGGAACAGGTTTTTCGCGCGTTCTGCAAGCTGGGTGGTGACCAAGGGTGGTTGGCCTGGAACTTCCTCTGGCGCGTGCGCGGTTTTCTGGATCGACTGGTTGGAGGGCCGGGGTTGCGGCGGGGCCGTCGCAATCCGGAACAGCTGTTGCCCGGTGAGGCCGTAGACTTCTGGCGCGTGGAAATCGTGGAACCGCCGCGGCTGCTGCGCCTGCGTGCGGAGATGCGCGTGCCGGGCAAAGCGTGGTTACAGTTCACGGCGATCCCAGAGGGGCAGGGCACCCGTCTGCTGCAGACGGCGCTCTTTGCCCCGCGCGGCCTGTTCGGTCTGCTCTATTGGTACGCCATGTATCCGGCGCATCTCTTTATCTTTGGTGACATGGTACGGGCTATTGCAAAACTCGCGCGGTCTGAACCGGCTACGGCACTGCCCGTACCGGTCGCGCCACGTGCGCGTGAACTTGGAGCATCGCTGCGATGAGTTACGGTGAAGCGTCGCTGTGGACGTTGGCGGCCGTGCAGGGCGTATTGCTCGGCGCGCTGCTCTGGCGTTTGCTGCCGGGGCGCACCCGTCGCCCTCCCATTGAACCGCGAACCACGCCGCGCACCGATACGTCAGTGTCGGTGATCGTGGCCACGCTCAACGAAGCGCATCGTATCGGTCCGTGTCTTGAGGGCCTGATGCAGCAGCCGGCGCCGCTCCAGGAAATTCTGGTCGTCGACAGTCGCTCCACCGATGGCACGCGCGAGCTGGTGGAAGCCGCGGCCCTTCGTGATCCACGAGTGCGTCTCGTGACGGATGACCCGCTGCCACCGGGCTGGGTGGGCAAAGTGTGGGCGCTCGAAA
>JALHNZ010000188.1 GCA_022843265.1 Gemmatimonadaceae bacterium | reverse complement strand
CGCCGGGCGGGCGACAGCCCGCTCACGGCGCGCCCGGCCGGCAGTGGGCGCAAAGGACGGGCTCCCGGGCCGCGGCCGAGCACCCCTCCGCGGACGAAAAGCGCTACGCGGGTTCCCCGAGCGCCGTGTCCTCGGCGTCGCGGTTGACCCAGCGGAAAAAAACGACCGTCATCACCGCATAGAAAAACACACCGCCGGGAATCCACATGATCAGCCCACCGTACTGCTGATCATCAAGTGGTGTGATCCCGAAAATGCGCGGCGCCGTGGCGTACGCGGGATACAGCAGTGAGTCCGCCATCACGATATAGATCGATACGACCGACATCGGAATTACCATCAGAAAACAGAACAGCATCTGCCCCGGAAACGCGAGTCGCGGCAACTCTGCCATGCGACTCGTGAGCGGCCACCACATCAATACGGCTGTGCTGATGAACATCAGGTGCTGCAGGATATGCACGGCGTGAAACTCGAGGGCCGCGTTGTACATCGGCGGCAAGTGCCACACAGCCAACACCACATTGAACCACAGGAAACTGCTCGCCGTGGATGTGAGCATCCGGAACACACGTCCAACAACCGGTACGCGCAACAACGGACGCAGCATCCACCCTGGCGTGCCGAACAACAACAGCGGCGGCACCACCAGCGTGAGAATCAGATGCTGCACCATGTGCGCACTGAACAGGTAGTAGTCGCTCAGGTCGTGCAGCGGCCCGTTCAGCGTAAAGAACAACAGGAACAACGCCTGAAAAAACGATGCTCGCTGTGCGATGTTCGGACCGTCAGCTTCTGCATTGGCGGCCGGCGTTCCGGTGAGCGAATCACCGTGTGCGGTGGGCGCGAGTGGCAGCGCCGGTTGCAGATCGAGTGCAGACGGCCCCTGACGCGCTCTCCAGAGATAGAGCGCACCAAGGGCCGACAATCCGATCACTGTACTCGTGTGAACCGTGAAGCTCGCGCCGAGATCTACTGCAGGGTGCAACAGCAACATGATGGTGCCGGAAACGGCCTCAGCTCAGCAGGCCGAGTCGAATCGACAACTTGCTGAACAGGAACATCAGGCCGATCAAAGTGAGCGCCGCAATAATCAGCGGACCGGTAAACAATGAACGGAACAGTTTGTGATCGTACTTGAGGTGCATGTAGTACATCACCACGAGCACGAACTTGATCGTGGACAGCGTGAGCATGCTCGGCACGTACACCCACGACGTTTCCCACGCCGGAATGTAGAACGCTGAGACTTCGACCGCGGTGATGACAAACAGAATCACCGCGATCTTCCAGTACGTGCTCCAACCCGGGTGCTCGTGTCCATCGCCGTGCGCCCCCGCAACGGGCGCGTGTTCGTTGGCCATTTGCGTCTCTTACTTGATGAGGTACACGAGCGTGAAGATCACGATCCAGATCACGTCAACGAAGTGCCAGTACAACGCCGCAATGTCCACATTTGTGGCATCGCTCGGCTGCAGGCCACGCTTGTAATCAATCGCGAGCAACGAGAACAACCAGCACACACCAACAGCCACGTGCGCACCGTGGAAACCGGTGAGTGTAAAGAAGCTGGAACCGAACAGGTTTGTGCGAATCGTCAGGCCTTCGCGAATGAACGCCGTGAACTCAAACGCCTGAAACCCAAGGAACGCCACGCCCATGAGGCACGTCGTCCACAGCCACAGCTTGCTCGAACCAAGAATCTTTTCGCCCAGGGTGTTCTTTGGCAGGTTCTTGTTCTGCACGGCGGCCAGCGCCAGCACCATCGCGAACGATGACATCAGTAGCACGAACGTAGAGGCTGACGTCACCGGAATATCGAGAATCGCCGGAAACACCTTGCCCGTCGCGGGCTCCGTCCACGGCTCATGCGGGAACGGGCCCTTGATCGAACGTCCCTTGTAAATCAGGTACGTGGAAATGAGCGACGCAAAGAGCATGCATTCGGACCCGATGAAGGTCCAGATCGCCACCTTGCGGTTGTCGAGACCGAGCGTGGTGTAGTGGCCACCGTGGCCAGGTTCACCATGTTCGACATGGGGAGCAGTGGTCGCGGTCATCTAGTGTGCATCCTCAAGCGGAGTCATCAGCCAGTTGTACAGTGCAGCGATCCACCACAGCGCGCCGGTGATCATGATGCCGATCGCGAGCATGAGGTTGGAATCGGTGAAGAGCATGCCGCTGAACATGAAAATCACACCAGCCGCGCAGACCAGCGGCATGATCGACGGATTCGGCATGACAATGCCGAGCTGCTTCGCGGTCTTTTGTACGTGTCCTGCTTCTTCTTCGACCGTCGTCGGCTTGGAGATCACCGTGCCCTTGAGATCCCACAGCGGATACCGCGACGTGATCTTGGGCAGCTCGTCGAAGTTGTGCTCGGGCGGCGGTGAAGGCATCGCCCACTCAATCGTTGGCGCTCCCCACGGATTGCTCGAGGCGCGTTCACCGGACTTCCACGACTTCCACAGGTTGATCAAGCCGAACAACGTGCCGAGCATGAGCACCAGCGTGCCAATGGTCGAGAGCATGTTGAACATGTCGAGTCCCTGGCCGGCGTCGTACTGATATGTGCGGCGCGGCATGCCGAGCAGTCCGCTGAAGTGCATCGGGAAGAACGTGAGGTTCATGCCGATCAACGACAGCCAGAAGTGCCATTCACCCAACTTCTCGCTCATGAAACGGCCGCTCATTTTCGGGAAGTAGTAGTACAACCCGGCAAAGAGGCCGAACATTGAGCCACCGAAGAGCACATAGTGAAAGTGCGCCACGATGAAATACGTATCCGTCTGCTGCAAGTCAGCCGGCGGCGACGAGTGCATCACGCCGGAGATACCACCGATCGTGAACATGCCCACGAGTGCGACGCCAAACTTCATGGCCACGGTGAAGCGCAACTGGCCGTCCCACATCGTGGCCATCCAGTTGAAAATCTTCACACCGGTCGGAATCGCGATCAGCATCGTGGTGAGTGAGAACACCGCGTCGGCAATCGGACCCATGCCCACCGAGAACATATGGTGGGCCCATACGCCGAATCCGAGGAAGCCGATCAGGATACCCGAATACACCATGACCGGATAACCGAACAGCGGCTTCTTGGAAAACGTGGGCAACACTTCGGACACCAGGCCGAACGCTGGCAGGATGAGGATGTAGACCTCGGGGTGTCCGAACACCCAGAACAGATGCTGCCACAACAGTGGGTCAGCGCCAGCGCCGATCGCGTAGAAGTTTGTGCCGAAGAATCGGTCAAACTGCAGGAACACGAGCGCCACGGTAATGACCGGGAACGCCAGTGCCACCAGGAACTGCACCACAAACGACATCCACGTGAAAATCGGCATGCGCATCAGGTGCATTCCTGGCGCACGCATGTTGATGATCGTGGTAATGAAGTTGAAGGCGGCCGCGAGTGACGAGATACCGAGGATCTGCAGACCAAGCACCCAGAAATCCATGTTGATCTGGGGCGAGAACTGCTTGGTGCTCAGCGGCGCGTAGCCGAACCAACCACCATCGGGTGCGACCGAGAAGAAAATCGGCACCGTGATGAAAATACCGCCCAGCAAATACACCCAGTAACTGAACGCATTGAGTCGCGGAAACGCGACGTCGCGTGCGCCAATCTGGA
>JALHNZ010000187.1 GCA_022843265.1 Gemmatimonadaceae bacterium | reverse complement strand
GAGTAGGCCGGTGAGGTAGGCGAGTAGGCCGGTGAGGTAGGCGAGTAGGCCGGTGAGGTAGGCGAGTAGGCCGGTGAGGTCGGAGAGTAGGCCGGTGAGGTAGGCGAGTAGGCCGGCGAGGTTTGGTATGAGGGTAATGTGGGCAAGTAGGTCGGCGAGTGCGGTGGAGAGTCGAGCGGTTGTGCATCGCCGGCGCCAAGGGGCGAGAATGAGGCCCATGAGGGCGAGTGGTCGGGCTGGGCCAATGTGTGGAGTGCGAATGAGATTGAGGGCGAGTCGGGTCGGTCGATCGCGATCGAGCGAGGTGCGCGCGCGTCGAGGATGTCGGCCGGTTCGGGCGGCACAAAGACATAGGCGTCGGGGTCGGTGAGTGCTTTGGTGTCGAGCATGGTGTGCACAATGCCGGTGCCCTGGCGGTGGAGCGGACGGCCGAGCATGACGCAGGCGCTGGCGGCGACAATCGGTGCAGTGGAGCGGTTGTTGAGTGCGGCCTTGGCAAACATGGTGGCCGGTTCGCGGTGCGAGGCGAGCTGGCACGGATCGTGGGCCGTGTTGGCGATGCCCTTGTGCGACATTGGCTCGTAGACGCCGTTCATCGTCTGCAGGTCGGCGCGGAGCGCCGCGTGTGCGCGGTAGACGTATGTGCCGCTGTCGGCCAGCACGCGCTGATACTCGTTGAGGAGCGTGGTGCGTGCCGCCTCGATGCCGAGCACGGCGGCGACGTCGTGAACCGAGTTGGTTGTGGCGCGCTCGACGTCGATGCCGCGCAGGCCGAGCACGTAGTGAAAGTCGGTGCTGTCGCACACAATCTCGGCAGTCGCGACCTTTTCGAGGCCGCGCTCGGGCGTGAAGATGGTCTGGAACGGCGTGTCAATGGCCACTGCCGAGCCAAAGCGCGGTCCGCTAAACGAGTGGGCCAGCAGCAGCCAGTGCGCGCGGTCGAGCACCAGGATCGCCGCGTCGGTGCCGCACTCGCGTGCCATCTCGCGCAGCGTCTCGTTGCTGGTCGGTTCGGCGGCGTGAGTGGGCCTGTGCATTGGCTGGTGATCGAGTGTGGCCAGCTGCGCAGTGTTGAGCGACGCGTAGGCCTCGTGCAGGCGGCACTCGTAGACGCGCACGCGCACCGGCAGGTACGCCTGGCCCTCGTCGGTGATCGAGTTCTCGTCGCCCACGATTACCTCAAAGCAGGGTCCGAGGCAGCGCTCGATCGAAGTGCGGAGTGTGTCCATCGCCACGCCGTTGCGCTCGAACCACGCGCTGGTCAGACGCAACACGAGAACAAACGAGTTGAGGCAGCCGACGTCGGAGCGCAGCGTGCCATTCAGGCGGCACTCGGCGCGCTGGCAACCGACCTCGCCGGCCGCCAGCGCGTTGTAGCCATAGGTCGACTGGCACACGAGGCGCTCGAGTTCGCCCGGCGCATCGTTGGGCTCGGTGGTGTGGCGCACGCAGAGTTCGCCGGCCGCGTCGATGTACATTGGCTCGTAGAGCAGCGAGACGCGCTCGGTGACGTCGACCAATCGCGTGCATACAAAGTTCTTGAACATCTTGCGCGTGCGCGCACGCACCACGTCGTTGATCTTGAGCTCGAGCAGGCGGTCGGCGCGCGCGTCCGGATCGACCTCGACGCCGTCGGGTAGCACGAGGTCGGGCGGCGTGCTGTGCTGCGCAGCGCGGTCGGCCTCGTCGCCAAGCAGGCGCGGCGGCGGCGACGTGTTGCTGGTCAACAGCTCGATAAACACGTTGGCGCGCTGCAGGCGCACAAAGTCGCACAGCTTGCGCGCGTAGCCCTCGTCGGCGCAGTCGAGCGGCGCGACTAGCACGCGCAGCGGCGCCTGGCGCACCACGACGGCAAACGGCACGTCGGCGCCAAAGTACGGGACCAGTGCGCGCCACAGGCTCTCGCGCAACAGCACGGCATTGGCGCAGCGCGCGCGGTGCGCGGCACGCACGCCAAACGAGAGCACGGTGCATACGCGGTGCGCGTACTGCTCGCGCAGCTGCGATGCCGGCTCGACGCGCCAGTCCTCGCTTAGTGCGTCGAGTGTGCGCGGCGCGCTGCTCTGCGCCTCGACGTCAAACAGGCGATCAATGTCGGCGTGTAGCGCCGCGACGGCCTGCTGGCGCTCCTGGGTGCGCTTGTCGCACTCGCGTTGCCCGAACGACTGCTGGCACACGATGCGTGCCAGGGCGTTGGAGCGCGCAAACATGTCGTTGTTGGAGCCGGCGCCGTCGGGTGCCGCACCAATAAAGGCGGCGCGCACGGCGTTGCGGTGCTGCACGTCAGTGTGCGCGCCAAAGTTTTTGCGCGGCACGAGCTGCGCAATGGTCTTGGGCGTCTGCTCGCGCTGCCCGAGCGCCATCAGCACGCCGCCGGCGCGCAGCGGCAGGCTGACCGCGATCGACTTGAGCTTCTCGCTCGCCGTCGCGTTGCCGAGCACCTTCATCTGCTCCACGCCGCCCATCATGTTCATCTCGCCCTTTTTGCCCGCCGAGTGGAACGAGTTGAGCGTCATCTGCGTTGCCGGCTCGCCAATCGCCTGTACGCTCACGGCGCCGACGGCCTCGCCGGGCGAGACGTGCGCGCGGTACAGCTGCTCCTCGTACAGCGCCAGCACGTGGCGCAGCGCGCCGCGCGTCAGCCGCAGACGTCGCACCACCTGCTTTGAGCACAGGCGCAAGCGCACCTCGCACTCGGTCACAAAGTCGCACACGGTGCGCGGCTGCGGCGCGCGCCACCGACGCACCGTCTCGTCGACCAGCACGGCACACGCTGCGGCACTGATCGGCGCCCCGTCATCGAGCGAGTCCTCGGGCGCCTCGTTGCAGGTCCAGGCGATGCGCGCGTCGGCAAACGAGCACCAGCGTGCACCGTATGTGTCGAGGTTGTGATCGTGCATGACGTCGAGCAGCAGTGCGTTGAGGTTGTTGGGCGTCATCACCGTTGTGCTGCCGTCGGGGCGCATCGAGACGGCAGTGCGGAGGCGCGCGACGGCAGCGCGCAGGGTGTCGCGCTCCGCGACGAGGATGCGCCACGTGTCGACGTCGGCCTCGGCCACAACAGCGTCGCGCGCGTCGTACCACTCGGTGGCGCGCGCCAGCGTGGCGTCGTTGCAGCCAATGTACTCGAGCGGCTTGCCCTGCAGGTGGCGCGGATCGTAGCCGGCGCTACCGCCAAAGCGGTACGCGACGACGCGATTGGCCGCATCGCGCACCGTGCGGTCGTGTGCGACGTAGAGCGACTCGAGCGACTTCATGCCGAGCCGCATGTTGTAGCCAGTCTCGGCCGTCTTGACCGCCGTGTCGATCAGACCTTCGCGACCGCCCTGCGCGTGCTTGTAAAACTCGTCGGGTCGCAGACCGTCGTAGAACGAGTGGCTCACAAATCCGCCGCCGGTCGCGTCCGGATAGATACTGCGCCACGTGTGCGGGTCGAGTCGGATGCAGCCGAGGTGGTCGAGAGCGCGCGTCGTGCCGTTGGGCAGCAGAATCGAGTAGTCGACGCGCTGCAGCTCTGACTTGGCCAAGCCGCCCGACGTCGTCTCTTTGCCGGTGCCCATGTTGCTCGACATGGCGCGCCGACCATAGGTCTGCTTGGTGCTCGCCGCGGGCGCCGTCACGTACATGTCGACGGCGCGCCGACCTTCGACCTGCTGGCGGCCGAGGCAGCCCATGATC
>JALHNZ010000186.1:1049-3714 GCA_022843265.1 Gemmatimonadaceae bacterium | reverse complement strand
AAAGAGCTCGACCAGGAACTCCTTCATGCTGTTGTTCGAGTCGAGCACGGCGTCGTTGAGCACGATGAACCAGAGCGCCCAGCACGCAAACGCGTCCATCGCAGTCAGCGTGTCGTAGGCGCGCGCGTGCTGCCTGTACGGCAGGTCGGGCGGCGGTACGTCGGGCGGCGGTGTGGTGAGCCGCGTGCCGGCCTGTCGCGCACGCACCTCGGCGCGCCAATAGAGCGCGCGGCGCACGTCGTGCTCGGGTGCACGCCGGTGCGGCACGACAACCGTGAAGCGCGCAAACTGCTGCACGATGATCGGATAGGCAAAGGTGCGCGAGCGCTCCAGCGCGGTATGGAAGCTCGTGTCGCGGTGAAAGAGCAGGTAGCGCTCGCGCCACCGGATCTGGTACTTGCTCGTGATCATCTGGTCAATCAGGTAGAGGAAGACGAGCTGGCGCACAAAGCCTTGTCGATCGAGCGGCGCCGAGCGCGTTGTCTGGGGCGCGCCGGCAGTCCACTGCATGTAGTCGTGCACGTAGGTGTGCGGCGAGCGGTCGTAGTAGACGCGGCGGATGTAGGTGCGCGCCAGGCCGTTGGCATTGACAAAGTCGTACTCGATCGCCGACTGCGCAAAGGCCGTGTTGTTGTGCTGCAGCAGGCGATACAGGTCGAGATCACACGGGCGCAACTCGAATTCGAGTAGGAACAGGCGCAGCGCTTTGCCGTAGCTGTCGTCGACCAGGCCGTGCGCGTAGCGGCAGAAAAAGTCGAGCGCCTGGTTCACAGAGCGGCGGCTAGGCACCCAGTCAGACTCGAGCACGACGTGGTGCGGCACGCGGCTCGCGATGCTCTGGTACGGCTCGGTGGCAATGTCGGTGCGCAGCACGCGCAGCGTGTGCACCGCGGTGTAGCGCTCAGAGTACCAGCCGATCGTCAGTATGTACACCAGGGTGTACTGCATAAAGGCGACCGACACGCTCAGAAGCGGTGCGGGTGCTTTGGCGGGCGGCTCGCCTGGACGGGAGTTTTGTGGCGGCCGCTGCAGATCTCTGGCGGGCACACACCACTCGTGCGCGTTGAACTCGTCGGCCGTGCCGAGCATGCAGATCAGCTCGGCGAGCCGGTGCTCAAGCGCAACGGCGTAGAGTGCATAGGCCGGCTCGAGTCGATCGAGCAGATCGAGGCGCGCCACAAAGCACTCGAGCGCCAGCATCAGCGTGCGCATCGGATACTGCATGACGCACGCCACGTCGACGACCAGCATGTTGCGTGTCAGGTACGCGTGGTCGAGCGGTCGAAACTGGAACAGGTCGCCGACGGCGCCGCACAGCTGCAGTATGACGTTGGCGTGCGCGATGAGCATCCACAACTGCAGCGCCAGCGAGTAGCTCATGACGATGCCGCCCGACGCCGGTGGCGGCATCCAGAGCGCATGCGCATTGGCAAACAGATGCGTGCGCCAGGTGTCGCGCAGCGAGCGCAGCAGACTGCGCTCTTCGTTTGACAGTACCGCCGGCGTCTCCGTCACATTCAGGGCGCGAATCGCGCGCAGCATGATCGCAATGCTCTGTGTGCAGTAGTCGGCCAGCTTGTACGCATCGGCCGCATCGCTGCTCGTACACAGCGGCGGCCGGCGCTCGAGAAAGGCACGGAAGCTCTCGTGCTCGAGCTTGGGCTGGCGCGCATGCGTGTGCACAGCCTGCGTGCCAAACGACGTGTTCTTGGCAGTGCCGGGCTCGGCCGCTGCGCGGGCCGCGGTCTGCTGGTAGCGCTGCTGGCGCAGCACACGCTTCTGCTGCCGCTTGAGGCTGCCCGTAGACATACGTGATGCACACACTTTACTCGAGTGGGTACAGTGCGCGCCGCGCGCGTTTGTGAGCCAGGCGCTTCAGGCGACGTAGGTTGCGACGGCCACGCGAGCCACTGCGCCAAGCCGACTGCTGTCGCCAAAACACGGCGTGGTGTGCATGGCGAATCGACGTGATGCGAAGCTGGACAGTGCCGCCGCCGTGTTGCATGTCGATCTTGAGGTGACGCAGTATCTGCTCCAGTCGATTGCGCGGCGTGCGCTCCCACGGCACGTGCGTTTGCTCATGCTCAAAGAGCTTGGTGCCGCGCAGCGCTAGCTGCTTGCGCGCCTGCACGATTCGATAGTCGCGGCGCGATGCCTTGTTATCAGCCTGTGTATACAGGCGCCGGTTCATCGTTCGTCAGAAAAAGGGCCTGTGATCTGTGCGAAAAAGTGCGTGCTGAGCGAAAAGTGAATTTCTGCGGGTGATTTAGACAACGATTTGGCGATTCCAAGGTTGAGTTTCATGAGCGGCAACGAGCGGGACGTGATGAGCGCAGAGATTCGTCTGCTGCACGACGCGGCACTGGCGGGCGACGGTGCAGCACTGTGCCAGTTGGCCAACTGCTACTTTGATGGGATTGGCGTGGCGCAGTCGTATGAGGCGGCACTGATGCTGTATGAGATGGCGTGCATGGCCGGTGATCTGGATGCGGCAAGGAACCTGGAGCTGTGTCGCGAGTACAAGATTGGCGCTGCGGCGCAGCACGGCACGGCGTGCTCGTCGGCCAGCACCGAGTCGAGTCCGGTCGAGTGTGAGCAGGTCGGTCGGCTTGTCTACTAGGACGAAATGCGTGTAAATTCCGAATTGGCTGCAAAAGGATGAGTG
>JALHNZ010000186.1:0-1039 GCA_022843265.1 Gemmatimonadaceae bacterium | reverse complement strand
GAGTGGCTTGCCGAGCGAGATGGCCGCGCGCATGGTGGCCGGCCGGCGCGCCTATGCCGATGCGGTCGAGTCGTCGCACGGCTTTACGTCGGCCGACTCTGGGCCACCAGCACCTGCGGCCGTCGCGCGCGGTGGCCACAACAGCAAACGCAGTGCACCCGGCGCCGCGGAAGCCGTGTCGGGTTCAGACGGAAGCGGGTCTGATGAGAGTGGGTTTGGCGCCATGCGCGACAACTTTGACGATGATTCGGCTGCCAACGTGCCGCAACCGCGCGCCAGGCGGCGCCGGATGACAGCAAACGGCGCGCAGCGCTACACCAACATGACGCAGTCGGAAATGGACCAGGCGCACCTGGTCGCGACTGCTGCTGCGCGCGGTGGCAGCGCGCCGATGGCTGTGGCGCCAGTGGGCGGCGGAGTTGTGGCCGACTGTCCGGTGTGCTATGAGCGACTCGAGTCGCTGTACAATGAGAGCCAGTCGCGCGGCAACAAGTCGCACTCGGCCGTGCAGCAGGTGATTGTCGATCGCTATGCGCAGATTTTCAAGCTCGAGACGACGTTGCGCGGCTTTTTGTGTGACGAGCAACTGTTACCGCTGCTGCTTAAGGTGCATCAGAGGATGATTGAGGTGCCAGCGCGCGAGCACCAGATCAAGTATCAGGCGTGGACGCTCGATGCGCTGCAGCAGCACTTTGATGCGCGCAAGCCGCATATTTTTGACCCGATGCGCGAGCTGCGCATGAATCAGGCGCTTGTACGCAATGCGCTCTTTGATGTGCAGCCGCATGTGCTTGAGCCCGATCCGAACAATCTGGGCGACATGATGGTGAGCAGGTCGGCCGTGACGGCGCTCGGCAACCTGGTGGCGCAGAACACCAAGCTGACGATGCAGATCGCCAAGATGCAGACGAGTGGTGAGGAGAGCGTGTCGAACGCGATCTTTGCGCTCGTGAGCGCGATGCAGCGAATGGGCAACTTTGGCGGCGCGGCCGAGCAGGCCGTGATGCACGATCCGACGCTGGCCGCTGGCACGATGGCG
>JALHNZ010000185.1 GCA_022843265.1 Gemmatimonadaceae bacterium | reverse complement strand
GCACGTCCTCAAGGCGTTTGAAGCGAATGCAGCTCTTCCCCATATCGAGCTTGCGACCCGTGGCCTCCCAGCGCTTGCGCAGCCAATCCTCGTCGCCCTGATCCATGTAGGCCGTCATCATGTACAGCGACATGTGGTTCTTCTGCGACGCCAGCGCGATGTACGGCAGCGGCTGCTTCGGATCCACATGATAGCCCGCCGGAAACACGCGATGCGGCACGTAGAAGCCGATCATGCCGTACTGCATGCCCTCCTCGATTTTGTCATCCACGCTTGCGAGGACTGTGTTGCGAACCGCCTCAACTGCGGCGCGACGATCGGGCGGTAACTCGTCGAGATACTGCGCGACCGTAGTGGCTTTGCTTGGCATCGTGTGGGCTGGCGGGATACTGCGGTGCATGGCGGTGTGTGGTGGACGCACCATGATTATCCGCTTTAACTGGCCACCGAGCAACCAGGTGTCACGATGAGACTGAGACCCGCTCGGATACACTGACGCGCTTGACCGCCGCCTTCCTGGCTGCGGATACGGGACGAATCTCACGTTTGCGACTGGGCGTAACCGAGTCACCGCTTCTCCGTTTCCCTTGAGCGGAAGTACCGCGAAACACAACGCCCGGGTTTTCGGAGGCGATTTCCAGCAATCGTAGCGCGGCACCCTCCGGACGGCGGCGATTGGCTTCCCAAGCTTGCACCAGCTTCGTGCTCACGTTCAGGAAGTGCGCGAACACCGATTGGGAGGCGTTTACCCGCTCGCGAAGTGCACGCACATCATCCGCTCCCATGACCTTGGGCGCTCCCGGGAGAACGGTGGTCCGCAGCTCCTGTTTGCCTTTCGAATGAGCGAGCGCCTCGTGAGCCGATTCGATCAACTCGGCAAAAAGTTCTGACTTCATGGTTACTCCTTTGGAATCGAGCTTCGAGCCTGCCATTCCGCGCGGATCGCATTTGCGAGACGCTTGAGCTGCTGCTTCTGTGAAGCACTCAACTTTGCTACGTCGTCTTTGCCATAGACGAACAGCAAGTAGACAACTGAGTTGTCAGGCAGGTACAGGTAGTGAACCCGAGCGCCACCTCGCTTTCCTTTCCCTCGAGATGCATCGGCCACGCGCAACTTCCGGAGTCCGCCGGTTCCCGGATCGAGGTCTCCCCGTAAAGGGTTGGCACAGAGCTGGACCTGAAGCTCCTGCAATCCCGATTCGAGACCTAAATGCTGGACCCGTCTAGTAAAAATCGTCGTTTCGACAAATATCAGAATCATGTTAGGGGGACGGTTCTGGCTTTTTCAAGCCGTGAATACTACAGCGTAGTATACTACATAGTAGTAGTCAAGCCCCCCGACGTGGTCGTACCTACACCTGTTTTGCGCGAACGCCGATCCGCATAGAGATAGATGTTCTCGTGGGGTGTGCAGAGCGCACTGCCAAGGACTTGAACGAGCGTTCTACCAATCTGCGGCGGCTGCGTCACCGCGACGCAGTTGTTGCGTAGCCGATTCACGCGATCGTTCTCTTTTTGCCGCGCTACGTCTTTCCACGGCCAGCGCTTCTCATTCGCAGATAAGGCCCGAACCCACCCCCGGTCCGTTCGCGGCTGTCGGCGAAGCCGTTGAGCCGCGAGCGGATTCCGGGGGTGTGTTCGGGCCGGTCGTCACACCGTACCAACACGCCGCGGCAACACCCGTTCTACGCCCATCCAGACCAGCGTACCAAGCACGAGCACCACCGCATACCCATACGGCAGCGTGATCGCCGCAACGCCCGATACGAGCGCCATGATCAAAGCGCGCACGTCTTCTGCTTGATCGCGCACAAGCGCAACGAGTGTAAATGCCTCAACGAGCAACAACACACCAAGCATTGGCGCCGGAAACAGTTGCTGAAACCCGCGTGGATCTGCGGAGAAAAAAAGTCCCGCGATGATGTACAACACGCCGTAGTAGATCACCGATCCCCCGGTGCGTCCACCAAATGCATAGTGCCCGGCCATGCCGCCGGAGCCGTGACACACGGGCGTGCCACCCAGCGGCGCGGCGATCAGGTTCATGGCCGCGTACGTGAGGCCAATGCGTTTGACGGTTGGCGCGGTGCGCTCCGGGAAAAAGTCGATCACACCCTGACGTGTGGCGAGCACCGAGTTGCCAAGTGAGAGCGCCAACTGCGGCACCGCCAGCAGCAGCGCGCCTTGCAAGAACTCATCACCCGTGGGGAAACGCGACGGCAACACGGGCGCGGCCAGGCCCCAGGGAGCGGGCATGTTTTCAGGCCACGTCATGCCGGCGTAGATCAAACCGATCACGACCATCACCAGCGCTGCCGGCACACGATGATTGCGGCGAAGCAACAGCACGATTCCGAGCGCGACTGCGGCCACCGTCCATCCGCGAGAGCCGTCTCCGGCGATGAATCGGGTGAGCGCAATGCGCGCGAGTTGCAGGCCGAGCCCGACTTGTATGCCGCGTACGATCACGCGAGGCACGACTCGCGCGATCCAATCGAGCGCGCCGGTCTGGGCCAATACCAGCATCGTGAGTCCCACCACGAGCCCGCCCGCGGCCAGCACCGGACCCCCCACTTGCTGCGCGATCACGATTGCGGCCATGGCCTTGAGTGGCTGCACCGGCATGGGCAGGCGATACGTCACCCCCGATGCGACCTGCAGCAGCCCAAACACTACGAACACCATCGTCGCGTCGAGGCCGGCGGCCAGGATCACGCCCACCAGGAGCGGAAGGTCGGTGCCGAGGTCGCCAAAGGCGCCGGCGAGCTCGCGTCGATCGAATCGAAGTGGGGTGTGTATTGCGGTCTGTGACACGCGGGTAAGCTGGTGCGTCGGCAGTCACGTTCGCTACTGTCCAAATGCAGTCTTTGTGGCCCGTGGTTGTTCAGGCGCTCTCGCGCTCGCTGGCGTTCGATTCCCTTTTCGTTTTGGTGTTCTGTTGACTACCGGTTCTACTGCGGCAATAGAAATCAAAGGTGCGGTAAAGCGCTACGAAGGCCACGTGGCCGTTCGCGACCTGTCACTGCGCGTACCGCGCGGCTCGGTGTACGGATTGCTCGGCCCCAACGGCGCCGGCAAGACGACCACCATCCGCATGATCATGAACATCATCGCGCCGGACGCGGGGAGCATTCAGGTGCTCGGCGTACCGAGTGGTGATGCCACGATCACGGATCGTGTGGGCTATCTGCCGGAGGAGCGCGGACTGTACCGCAAAATGCGTGTGCGCGATGTGCTCATTTTTTTGGGCCGTCTCAAGAGCGTACCTCGCGCCGAGTTGCCGCGCAAAGTTGACGCATGGCTCGAGCGTTTTCAGCTGCGCGGACGCGGTGGTGAAGACTGGGGGCTCGCGCGGGTAGACGAACTCTCGCGCGGCATGCAGCAGAAGGTGCAGTTCATTGGTGCACTGCTGCATGAACCGGATCTGGTCATTCTCGACGAACCGTTCAGCGGCCTTGATCCGGTGAATGCGCAAGCGCTTAAGGACACCGTAGTCGATATCCGTCAGCAGGGACGCACCGTGGTGTTGAGCACGCATGTGATGGACAACGCTGAACGCATGTGCGACGCGGTGTGCATTATCTCGGGCGGTGTAAAGGTACTTGACGGTTCGGTGAGTGATGTGCGTGCTGAGCGCGCGACGCGAATTGCTTCGATTGTGTTTGAAGTTGCTCCGGACAACGCTGTGCTGGCTGTGCTGAATGACCGAACACTGGTGCAGCATGTGAATGACGGGCATCGATC
>JALHNZ010000184.1 GCA_022843265.1 Gemmatimonadaceae bacterium | reverse complement strand
CGCTTACGGCGCGCTCTTACTGTGTGTCGCCGTGTCTTCAGCTGCGTCGTTGGCCTCGGCACAGTCTCGGCTTACTCCGCGCCCAGAAATCGACGCCACCACCTCCCCCGCCTGGCGCATCATGGCCACGCGCGACTCCCTGCGCCCCTTCGGCACCCTTCGCGAACAGGCCGTGATCCGCCAGGCGTGGCTCGAAAAGCGCATGGACACCATTCTGCCGGCGCTCATGCGCAAGTACAACGTGGACATGTGGGTGATGCCCATGCGCGAGTACAACGAAGACCCCATCTTCCACTCGCTCGTCTCACCAACCACGTTCGCCGCACGCCGCCGCACCATCTACGTGTTTTTTGACCGAGGCGCCGAGGGTATCGAAAAGCTTGCGTTCGGAGGTACGGATCAGGGCGGCGTGTACAAGGCCATCCGCAGCACCAAGCCCGTCGAGGCACCCGCCGCTGGAAGCCGAACCAACGATCGCACCGCCGAACTCTGGGGCGACGATCAGTGGCAGGTGCTCAAGACAGCCATCGAAGAACGGCAGCCCAAACGTATTGCCGTAAACACCTCGCGCACGTGGCACTTTGCCGATGGCATCACGCAAGGTGAATACACTGGCATGACACAGTCGCTCGGCCCGGCATTCGCCGCGCGCATCGTGCCCGCCCAAGGCCTCGCCGTGGACTTCATTGCTTCGCGACTTGCCGAAGAAGAAGCGGTCTTCGAGCGCATGAATGAGGTGGCCTGGAGCATTATCAAAGAAGCCTTTAGCGAGCGCGTAATCACGCCCGGCAAAACACGCGTGGAAGATGTTGTCTGGTGGATGCGTCAGCGCCTGAACGACCTGGGCCTTGAAACATGGTTCCAAACAAGCGTGTCCGTGCAGCGCCCATTCGGCGACGGATTGGTGCTCGCGAATCCGATCATTCAGCGCGGCGACTTGCTGCACTGCGATTTTGGTATCAAAGCGTTCGGACTGAACACCGACACGCAGCATGTAGGCTACGTACTTCGCGAAGGCGAAACGGACGTTCCGGCAGAGCTGAAAACTGTCCTGCGCAATTCGAATCGCCTGCAAGACATTGTGGTGGAAGAGCTCAAGCCCGGACGCACCGGAAATCAGGTGCTCGCCGCATCGCTTGCTCGCATGCGCGCTGAAAACATTGATGGTACGATCTATTCGCATCCGATCGGCGCCCATGGACACGGTGCGGGCACCATGATCGGGCTGTGGGACTATCAGGAAGGTGTGCCCGATCGTGGCGACTTTCCCGTGATTGCAGGCATGTGGTACTCCATTGAGCTGCAGGCTACCACACCCGTAGCATCATGGAACAACCAGCGGGTGCGTTCGGCGCAAGAAGAAGATGTGATTATTGGGAGCGACGGGCGTGTGCGCTGGGCGCATGGCCGACAGTCGGAGTATCACCTGGTGCGCTAAGCATGCCGCATGATACGGGACTCATTGTCACCATTGCTGCAGGCCTGGCTCTCGCCTTTGTATTTGGTTGGCTCGCCACTCGACTCAAGATTCCCGCGCTTGTTGGGTATCTGTTTGCGGGCGTAGTCCTCAGCCCAAACACAGCGGGTTACGCCGCAGACGTTGGACTTGCCGGGCAGCTGGCAGAAATCGGTGTGATTCTGCTCATGTTCGGTGTGGGATTGCACTTCTCGTTGAACGATCTCATGAACGTGCGACGAGTCGCGCTGCCGGGTGCGATCGTGGGCATGATCGTGCTCACTCTCGCGGGTACCGCAGTTGCCTCGGTGTGGGGCTGGCCAATTGGCTCTGCCATCACGTTTGGTTTGTGCATTTGCATTTCCAGTACCGTGGTGGTGATCCGTGCTTTTGAGCAACGCAACGCGCTCGACACCGGGGCCGGTAAGCTCGCTGTTGGCTGGATGATTGTAGAAGATCTCGTCATGGTCGTCGCACTGGTCATGCTGCCGGCACTGGCGCCGATCATGGGCGGAAACGCCGCAAGTGATCCCGCTATCGCAGCACAACCCCTCTGGATGGCGCTCGGCATCACGCTGGCCAAGGTGCTCGCGTTTAGTGCGCTGATGTACTTCGTTGGTCGCCGCACCATTCCGTGGCTGTTGTGGCAAGTCGCGCGCACCGGATCACGTGAGCTGTTCACACTCTCTGTTCTGGCTGTTGCACTTGGCATTGCCGTAGGTGCCGCTGCGCTCTTTGGCGTGTCATTTGCACTCGGCGCATTCTTTGCGGGTGTGATCATCAGCGAATCTGAACTCAGTCATCAGGCAGCGGCAGACGCACTTCCACTACGCGATGCATTCGCCGTGTTGTTTTTTGTATCTGTTGGCATGCTGTTCGATCCGGCAATTCTGGTGCGCGCGCCGTTTAAGGTGTTGGCAGTTGTAGCGATCGTGATGTTGGTAAAGCCAGCTGTGTCTGCTGCGATGCTGCTCCTGGCCAAACGCTCCGCTCATAACGCCGTGAACGTTGGTGCAAGTCTCGGCGAAATCGGTGAGTTCAGCTTTATTCTGGCTGGCTTGGCAGTGTCGCTCGGACTGCTCACCGAAGACGCGCGCAGCCTGATTCTCGCCGCTGCCATGCTGTCCATTTCGTTGAACCCGCTGCTATTTGCGGTGGCACCACGAGTGCAGAAATGGTTGCAGAAAACCAGTCCGCAAATTGGCGCTGTTGCACAAACCACAGAAATGCCAGTCGCCGAGCTGGGGCTCATGTTGCGCGATCACGCGATCATTGTGGGCTACGGGCGAGTTGGAAGCCTGATTGGTCGTGCGCTCGCGCAGTGCGGTGTGCCGTTCGCGATTGTTGAGCAGGACAGGCAGCTCGTGGAGCGGCTTCGGCTGGGCGGAATCAACGCGGTGTATGGCGACGCAGCGCGTGTCGGTGTGCTCGCGCTCGCCAACCCTGCGCACGCGAGGCTGATCGTGGTCGCAACTCCAGATCCGTTTCAGGCTCGTCGTGTTGTAGAAATCGCGCGTGAGGCCAAGCCGACTGTTGACATCGTGGTGCGTACGCATAGCACGTCTGAGCAGGCCTATTTCGAGCAGCTGGGTGTGGGCCGAGTGGTGATGGGCGAACATGAGCTCGCGCTCGGCATGGCGCACTACGCCGTGATGTCGCTCGGCCACGGCGACGACCGTGCCGATGAAATCGTGCAGCAACTGCGCGGCACTGGACGATCGGATCGGCTGGCGATTGATATCTCAGGTGCTACGGCCGAGTGGCGAAGTGCCGGTGGGCCACCCAAGAGTCCAATGGGAACTGCATAGGCCTTGCACGTGCTAGATTCAGGGAGTGGCCCGCCAGACGAGCCTGTCACCAAACCTGAGTTATGAAACGCAAGCGATTATTGGTGGTTGGAGATCGGGTGCTGATCAAGCCCGAAGAGGGTGAGCAGCGCAGCAAAGTTGGTTTGTATTTGCCCGCCACGGCCGTTGACGCCCAGGCGGTGCAGGGCGGCCGTATTGTGAACACGGGCCCCGGATTGGCGCTGCCCGATCTTGGCGATCATTCCGATGAGCCTTGGCGCACCGCTGGCGGCTCCGGGCGTGAGGCGCGCTATGTGCCCATGCAAGCGCGCACTGGTGACTACGCGATCTTTTTCAAGAAGGCGGCGGTAGAAATAACGTTCGACAATGAGCAGTACCTTGTGGTACCGCAGGCCGCGATTCTGGCCCTGGTTCGAGAAGGCGAAACACCTGATGTGATTGAGCAGCTCGGCTTGTAATGATTTGTATTTGACGTCGGTGCTCGGAGTGCGACCGCCGACTTTCGTA
>JALHNZ010000183.1 GCA_022843265.1 Gemmatimonadaceae bacterium | reverse complement strand
GGCGTGGATATTGAACCGTGGGTTGCTGGGGAGTCCATGGATGCGGTGCGCGTATGAGTGTTAGTGAGCGTACGGGCGAGCCGTTGGCTTTGAGCGTTTCGAATGTTGCGGGGCAACCCGCGTGTCTCGCGGGCACTCCGCTCGCGCAGGCGTCGGGCGGACTCGATGCGTGTGTGCACTGCGGCTTCTGTCTGCCCGCCTGCCCGACGTACGTGAATCTGCACGACGAGAATGATTCGCCGCGTGGTCGACTGCTGTTGATGCGTCGACTGCTCGACGGTGAACTGGCGCTCGATGATCCGGATGTTGGCACGCACTTCGATCGGTGTCTCGGATGCAGAGCGTGTGAAACGGCGTGCCCGAGTGGTGTGCCGTACGGACAGTTGCTTGAAGCCACGCGTGCAACGATGCAATCGGTGCGGCCGATTCCGTTTGTGGCGCGATTCGTGTTGTCATTGTTTCGTCGTACCGCGTTGTTGTCAGTGGTGTTGTTGGGGGCGCGGGCGTTTCGCGCAACGGGGCTGCCGCGTGTATTCGCGCGCGTGTTGCCGGCACGGCTGGCGTTTCCGATGGCCATGCTGGCGTCGAGTGCGCCGGTGGAGCGTGCGAAGCTACGGCGCGTGGCGCGTGGTTCTGATGCGTCTGCGTCTGCGTCTGCGTCTGCGTCTGCGTCTGCGCCTGCAAAGTTCAACACCGCTGATACGCACGGTAGCGGCGCTCGTTCAGTTGAACTGCACGCGCGTTCGGCCACACCCCGCGGCGACGTGGTGCTGCTCGAGGGGTGCGTGATGCGCGGATTATTCGCGCATACAAACGAGGCAACGTCACGCGTGGTCTCGCGGGCAGGATACAACGTGTGCAGCGCCGAACAACAGGCATGCTGTGGCGCGTTGCATGCACACGCCGGTGATCTTGAGGGCGCACGTGAGCTGGCGCGTCGGAACATTGCCGCGTTTGAACGCACACCCGGCGCGCTGATCGGAGTGAACTCGGCGGGCTGCGGCGCCATGCTCAAGGAGTACGGGCATTTGTTGCATGACGATGCGGCCTGGCACGCGCGTGCGGTGGCGGTGGCCAGGCGGGTGCGCGATGTGAGTGAGCTGCTGGCTACGGGTGAACAGGTGGCGTTGCCGCAGCTCACGTCGCATGGAATGTCGCATGGAACGTCGCAACAAACGTCGCATGGAACGTCGCATCAAACGTCGCATCAAACGTCGCATGGAACGTCGCATGCCCCCGTGCGCGTGGCGTACGATCCGCCGTGTCACCTGATGCACGCGCAGCGCATCACGCGTGAGCCGATCGCGTTGCTGCGGGCACTACCCAATGTGGAACTCGTGCCGCTCGCCGATGCGGATCAATGTTGCGGCAGCGCCGGCATTTATAATCTTGTGGAGCCCGACACGAGCGACGCCGTGCTGGCGCCCAAGCTGCAGCACATTGCCGATGCGCGCGCGGACTATCTGGCGACCGGCAACCCAGGCTGCCTCATGCAGATCGGCGCCGGGCTGTTGCGGAGCGGAAGCAGCACGGTGGCCGTGCATCCGATTGAGCTGCTCGACGCGGCGACGGAGCGGTGAGCGGCGTTGAAGGGCTGTTCACGGTTGTCCACCCTCTCGTGATTACGCGCCATGTTTAATCCGCGCGGTGAAAGAGTGTCCGCTCGACCGGGGTTGCTGGTTGTCGCGGTAGACGGTGTGCTTGCCGACACGCTGCCGGCGCGTCTTGGCTGTTTTCTGGTAGGCGCCGAGGCGGCGGGGCTGGTTCAGGCCAGGGGCAGTGAGACCGCAACGATGCCCACCGATTGGATCGCCGGTCGGAGCTGGGCGAACGCTGCACGCCGCCTGGCCGCAGATCGTGGGCTCGAGGCAGACGTGGTCGCGATCGACCTGTGTGCGATGGCCGCCGAGCGTGAGTGGACCCGCCGGCTGTCGCTCGGCTTGCCGTCGGTTGATTCCGAGGCGGTAAGCCGCTGTCAGGCCGCGGTCTCGGCTGGCTGGCGGTTGATGCTCCGTGCCGACAGCAGCCGTCGCTCCGCGGGAGATCTATTCACGTATCTGGAAAATGAAACGCAGGCTGTTCGGACGGTCAGTGGTGATGATCCTGGTGTGCTGGACGAGCTGGCTGATAAGTCGCTTTTTATGAGCCAGTATGCTGGCATCATTGCGGCATCAAAGAGGTATTCTGCGGCGTCTGATACAAATGTTCGTTTTGTGGAGCCGCCTGGAGTCCGCTCCAACATCGAGGCCACCATGGGTCGCTTCCTTTCGGCGGACTGGCCGCAGAGAGGGTGACGGGCAGCTCTCGGATACACCGGTACCGAGTACTCTTATTTCTCGGGCGTAAGCTGACTGGAGAGCAAGGTGAACTGGCAACAACACATCAGTATTGATCCGATGGTCTGCCATGGGCAGGCGTGTTTTCGAGGAACTCGAGTTCCGGTGTCGGTGATTTTGGCCAACCTGGCTGCCGGCAGCAGCAAGGAATCAATTCACCTCAGCTACCCTCGCCTCGGTCCAGATGCGATACCGGCGGCTCTATCCTTCGCTGCGCAGCTTGCAGCCGAGCGAGTCGTGTCTCCGCCGATCGAACCGCGCAGCTGATCACTGAGAATCGAAATCATTTCACCAAACCGTGTCCGCAATGTCAGTCACTGAGGCCAGCAGTCCCGTTGAACCCATTGTGCCAGTCATCGCCGAGCCGTTGCCGAGCGAGGACCTGCGCGCGTACTCAGCCATGCGCGAAAGCGTGGCCGTGCTCGAAACCACCGCGTCGCATCACCTCGAGTTTTCAGGGGCGCAGGCCGCAGCCGCGCTGAATGGTCTTGTGACCAACAACGTGCTCACGCTCAATGTTGGCGACGGACAGTACGCTGCAGCACTCACGGCCAAGGGTCGCATCGTGGCCGACATGCGCATTGTGCGCCTGGCCGACGAGCGTTTTCTAACAAGCGTAAGCAGCGCCGCATGGCCCGGCTGGCGCGACCTGGTGCGCAAGTTTGTAAATCCTCGGTTAGCCAAGTACACCGAGCGCAGCTTTCGCAGTGTGCTGTTCTACGGTCCACACTCCGCGCAGGCGCTCGAGCGTGTGCTCTCCGCACTCAACCCCAGCGCGCCCGCGGCAAGTTTGACACTGCCGTTCGCCACGGTGAGCCGAGTGCGGGATGATCTCGAATATCACGCGATTCGCCTGCCGTCGCTCGATGACATTGTCGGCTACGAGCTGCTCGTGCCCGATGCGCTGGCCGAGTTTGTTCGCGCCACCGTCGCTGATTACACCCCCGGCACCGCACCCGCACTCAACGTGCTGCGCGTCGAATCCGGTTGCCCCGAGTGGGGCCGTGATATGGACGACACCACGATCCCGCAGGAAGCCAACCTCGGCGCTCTCCACGCGCTCTCGTTCGACAAGGGCTGCTACACCGGTCAGGAAACCGTCGCGCGCATCCACTTTCGCGGACACGTGAATCGGCATCTGCGTGTGCTCACGAGCAGCACGCCGCTCGCAACACCCGCCGAAGTCCGCGATGCCAACGACAAACCCGTGGGCGACGTGCGCTCCGCTGTGATCTCGCCCCGGTACGGCCCGGTCGCCATCGCCATGATCCGCCGCGAGCAAGAACCCGGCGCCGAGGTCCAAGTGCTCGCCGCAGGCCTCAGCCCAGTCCCGGCGCGAATCGACCGCTGAGTCCGGTGTGGGCCGGGCGCCCACCGGGGACCGACGCGCTGTCGGTCGGCCAGCGCCGGGCGGGCGCCCCGCCCGCTCCCGGCGC
>JALHNZ010000182.1 GCA_022843265.1 Gemmatimonadaceae bacterium | reverse complement strand
AATGCCACGCAGCGGCACGGCCGACGCCACGAGCGTGGCGCGCAGCAAAGAGGCCATCGGCGTGCGCGTATCGACAGACCCTGAATAGAGACCGTCGCTAAAGTACTGGCGCACCAACAGCGCTGCCGCTGCAGCGTGCGGTGTCGCCATCGAGGTGCCCTGTAGACCGACCAGTGTTTGCGAGAGCGGCGCGCAGGCGCCGTTGCTGGCTCCCGTGTTGGCCGCCGACCACACGTAGGCGCCGCCCGGTGCCACGAGGTCTGGCTTGCGAAACGACAGCGTCGCCGAGCCGCGCGACGAAAACTGGGCAAGCCAGTCGGGCGAGTAGTCGTCGGGTGCGCGGGCGGGCGTCTGCGCGAGGCGCACTGCCTCGATGCCGTTCATCGTGGCGCCGATGGTCAGCGCGTTCTTTGCCATGGCAGGCGACACGATCGTGCCAGTCAGCGGACCCGAGTTGCCGGCGGCAAAGATCGGCAGAAAGTCGCGGTGGGTGTAGGCAAAGCGGTCGACTGCAGCCTCGTCGCTCGTGTAGCGACCGCCGAGCGTGGCACCCCACGAGGCTGAGTGGATGCGCGCACCGCAGTCGTACGACCATTGCAGCACGGTGGCATCGAGCGGGTCCGGCACGTACAGGTAGGCGCCGGCGGCGCTGGCCGGGTGCAGGTCGACAAACACCAGTCGCGCATCGGGTGCGGTGCCTGAGAACTCGCGCGCGTCGCCCGCGGCACTGCCAATCGCACTGCCAACCACGTGCGTTCCGTGGCCGCCGTGCGGCGGCGCGTCGGCAAAGTCGCCGTAGGCGCTCCAGTAGGCGCGCACCTTGCGATGGCCAGTGTCGAGGGGCACCACCTGTGTGGGTGTGCGCGGCACGGCGGTCGTGTCGGCAAAAAAGCAGGTGTCGGTCGCCACGCCCGTGTCGCTGACCGAGAGCAGTTGGCCGAGGCCAGTGAGGCCGAGCGGCGGCTCACTGGTGCGCTGGTCGCCACCTGCGGCCGACCAGATGCGCGGCGCGGCCCAGCGGTTGAGCGTGGTGAACGGCAGGCACAGCTCGGCAACCTTGACGCGGCCCATGTCGAGCGCGGCCTGCGCCACGCGCGCAATGTCGCCCGTGTACACGTTGGACACAATGATGCGATTGTTGGGTCGCGTAAACTGCACGCGCAGGTCAGTGCGCGTCTCGGGGCCGAGACGCTCGCGCAACTCGTGCTCGGTGAAGCCACGGCCACGGATGCGCAGTTCAACAACGGGCATGCCCGTCTCGGCGTCGCTGTTCAGCAGTTGTTGCGTCGTTGACTGCGCATGCTGCTGGTGACGATCGTTGAAATAAACCGGTTCAAACTGCTCGGTGGTCTGGTTGCTGTAGAACGAGTCGGCCACAAGCACGGCGGCGTTGGAGAGTGCCAAGATGCGTGACCAGGCCTGGATGGTGTGCACGGCAGGCAGCTGTGCGCGCTGCTCGGTGCTGTTGATCCAGAGCAGGAGCGACTGGCCGCCAAGGTAGTCGCGCACCTCGTACTCGAGGAGGCGCTCGAGCTGCGTGCGCAGTGCGTTGGTGATTGGCGTTTTGAACCGTACGGCAAAGTATTCGGCGTGCGCGGCGCAGAGGGCACCGAGCAGCAGAAAAAGCGCGCTCATAGCTGGCCGCGCTCCTTCGAACGGCTAAAGTGGAAACTGCGCGTCTAATATGCACAATTAACATCGTAGAGACACGAAAGCCAACGGTAAGGCAGCTGTGCGCCTGCACGCAGTGCACTGACGTGTGGGTGTGGCGTATCTAAACGCGCGCATTGTCGACGTTGTCTGCAGAACTCGGAACAGTACTAGCCCAAGACCTACCATGTCGGACAAGGTCGCGGAAAAGGCCGCAGAGAAGGCTATGCGCCAGCGACTGGCCGAGGATGGCGTCATGATCACCGACGATCAGGAGCGCTGCTTGCGGATCACCAAGATCGTGTTCGCTGTGCTGTTGGTACTCAGTGCGATTGCCGGCTATGTCGCCGTTCGCTTCTGGCCCGAGGAGTCGACGCTCAAGCTGATGACGACGGCCGACTACCGTGAGAGCGCCGTGCTGGACACGGACTTTTACCCGGAGATGGTCGAGACGCTGGTCGGCTTGCACAACCTCGGCGTGGTGGCGGCGACGATTTCGCTTGTCGCCGGGATTATGTACGGCATCGGCTACGCGTGGAACGAGCTGGAGGTCGAGCAGATGCAGCGCGGTGCCAACCCGTACCTCTGGGTCAACTTTGCCACGTGGCACTTCCTCGTCTTTGTGCTGTTTGCGGCGTTGGCCGGCGTGCACAATGTGTTTCTGCTTGTGCTGACCGCGCTCGCCGTCTTTTCGTGGCTCTTTGTGCTCTGGCTCTGCGATCTGCTCAACTCGTACGCGTACAGCTTCTCGACGTACGGCTCCAAGGGCACTGGTGCCTGGAGCTGGCTGCCGGTCGGCTTTGTGTTCTTCATCGCCATCGTCGTCTACGTCGTGCTCGGCTTCTACATCTTCCACACGTTTGATGCCGCCGCGTTTGACGGTCCCGCGATCGCACAGGGCTACTGGCTCGGCACGCTGATCCCGCACTTGGCGCTGTACCTCGCCAACCCGCTGATCTTTGTCGTCTACAAGATTGGCTGGATCCGCACGATCTACATGCGTGAGATGATCTACTACATCTTCAACGGCGTCTTTGCGATTGCCGCCACGTGGCTCACGATTGCCCTGTTCATTGCCGACTCGGTCACGCTGCCGTGATGTCGCGTGCGCACCACGCACCACCCTGCACACTCTTCGCTGGCCAAAAGTAAACCAGCATCACCACACTTACACCATTTTCGCAAAGCGATGACTCTTGTCTTTGGTCGACCGACCTATGCGCAGCTTGAGGCGACGCTGCGCACCGGCGACGTGCTGCTCTACAACGACCCAGAGACGGTTTTTGCGACGCGCCACACTCAGCGCCAGCAGCGCCGCGCCGGAGCACTTGCGCGCGTGCTCAGTTTTCTGCCGTGCGTGACGTACGAGAGTCTGCGGGTCGATGCCTGTAGCATCGATGACGACGAGGAGCTAGAGGAGAAGGACTCGTGTCGCCTGGATTTCGAGTCTGACACTGACGATACGCGACAGGCGGCGCTCGTGCTGCTGCTGGTTGACGACACACACACCAATCCAAACCACGATCCCACGCAAGTGCAACCCTACGTGTTTGTACCAAACGACCGTGTCATCGAACCACTACGCGACTTTGTCGAGAAGCTGCGCGGCAGCGAGCCGCACTTTGCCTTGCGTCGCCTTCTGCTGGTCAACGAGGAGCAGAAAGAGTGTGCTTTTGAGTGTGCCCGGCGCACGTTGCTCAGCGAGCGTCTGAATCAACATCTTCCGTAAGCCAATGAGACCGTCACCACCCTCAACACGCTAGATTACTGACCCGCTTGCGCGACCCATAGACACTCGGTCGACTCGCTGAAACTGGCCGGCGACGCGCAGCGTCGCGAGTGGCAGCTGTTCAATTTTCTCAACACTGATCCAAGCGCTCGATTTGCCGCGGAGCCGGTGCCGCGAAAGATGAACATGACTGACCGCAAGGTGTTGCTGCGAGCCAACAGCAACTACTTTGTGATGCATGCACTCTACGCCATCGGCGTGGCACGCAAAGTGCCTCACTCACGCTGCGCGACGCGCATATTGCAGTCCGATCTGGCGCTCAACTTGAACTCTGACTATCGCCTTGGCCCGCGCATCCCGTTCCAATGACCAGCACACCTGGTGGCCACATTGCACTTTTTGCATAAGCTATAAAAGCACCTTG
>JALHNZ010000181.1:1651-3873 GCA_022843265.1 Gemmatimonadaceae bacterium | reverse complement strand
TCGGCACGCCCGAGGTGCCGCGCGCCGCAAAGAAGCAGATGCCGATGGCACAGAGGAGCACGACCGCACCCGCGATGCCGAGCACCCACCAAAGCACAGTGCGCGACGAGCTCTCGCTCTCCTCATCCTCGCCCTCCTCGCCGGCCGGCAGCTCATCGTCTTGGTCGGCCTCGTGGTCGCCAACCACGCGCTCGCCGACGTGGGGCACAGCGGGAGCCGAAAGGGCGGCGCCAGGGCAACCGCACTGATCGTCGGTGCGCACCACGGCGCCGGCGGCGCAGCGCGCCGAGTCGCCCGAGCGCGTCCAGTAGGCAGTCGCGTCGGTGAGCTGCTGCGCACTGGTGGTCTTGAGCAGCTGCTTGTGGCTCGAGTCGTAGATGGTCGACTGCAACAGGTCGAGGCCAGCGACCGACAGCTCAAAGGCCACACAGGCGTCGTGCGGCTGCTCGCAGAACAGCGAGCGACCGATGCTGGCAAACACGACGTCGCGCAGCGTGACGCCAGCGTCGGCCGCCGCGATGGTGACAGTCGATGATGCATCGATCGTTGCCGCGCTGAGGCGCGCGAGGCCGCCGAGCTGAATCGCAGCGCCCGTGAACACGCCGCCGCTCAGCAGACTCTGGCCGTGCAGAGCGATGAATGGCGCACTGGCCCACTCGTTGTTGCTCGCAATGACGTGCACACTGCCATCAGTGTCGCTCGCCTCAAGCCGGCCGACGTTCTTGCAGCCGACGACATTAAGTGCGAGCGCTGATCCGTGCACGCGCACGCCCTGGTCGGTGCGTGCAAACACAAGCCGCTCGAGCTGCACCGGCTGCGGCTCGGCGCTGTTGCCGCCGTCGAGCACCACATCGCCACCCGCCACCACGTTGGCCTCGAGCACGATGGGCGCCAGCGTGCGCGCCGCAAACTGGCCGCCGACGTAGATGGCGACGCCCGCTACACCAATGTCGTTGTTGACGTACAGGCCGCCCGAGCGACCGTCGATGCACAGCGCGCCGCCAATCGTGTTGTAGGCCACCACCGGGCCCAGTGTGGCGGTGCTCGGCTGGACGCCAACGGCGCAGTCGATGCCGGGCGCCTGACGCACAACAAGGTTACGCACCGACGACTGCGGCGAGGCGCGCGCGAGAAAGTCGATGAATGCCGAGTGCTCGGAGCATTCGGTCGCTGTCGTGCGCAGCGTGGCGCGCTCGGTCGACGAGGTGCCTTCGAGGTGCTCGTTGTGGTCGAGCAGCACGGTGCAGCGCTCGGTGCTGCACTGACCAAACAGGAACAGCGAGGCGCCCTGCGCACGCGGCGCGCCGGTGCCGCGGCCAAAGGCGAGCTCGTCGTACGCCACATCAAACGATGCGCGCACGTTCTCGGTCGTGCCGTCGCAGAACTGGTCGAGCAGACGCGGCGGCAGCTCGGCGCCGCCACACACCACGCAGAGGCGCTTGGCAATCGGACGCGGCGGCACGGTGCTGGCCGCAGCACCGCTCGCCATGGAGCTCTGCAGCGTGTCGCTCGGCGTGCCGAGTGCCACCACCACAGCGCGGTGGGCGTGCTTGTCGGCCGACGCCTCGCGCGCACCCAGCGTCGCGTCGAGCACCCAACTGCTGTGCTCGGGTCGGAGAGTCGACGTGGCGGCCTGCGTCCACACCACGTCGTCGGTACCCAGGTGCGCCACGGTGTAGATGGCCACGGGCGTCTTGGCAAACGAGCGGTCGCTGGTGCGGAAGCGCACCGAGAGTGCGTCGTCGGCGTGCAATAGCTTGTCCGAGCGCACCTCGAGCACGTCAGACACGACCGTGGCGCTCACGCCAAGCGTGTCGATCGCAAAGCAGGCGTCGACCACGGGCACGTACGCCGCCAGCACAAACGCGGCCGGCTCGTCGCCGACCAGCACGGCAGTCACGCTGCTGAAGCGGCCCTGGTCGTCCTCAAAGCGCATGTGGCTCGGCGAGCCGTAAAAGACATAGTCGGTGCGCTTGCGCCCATTCTCCAGATGGTTGCTGCCTTGGCGCAGCAGGCGACGCAGCGCGGTGCCGCTCGTCGTCTGCAGACGCGCGTCGTCGGCCTGGTCGCTGATGATCGTGTTGTAGCGCAGCGCCGCCGAGCACAGCGTCGGTCGCGCCACGCATTCGCGCGCCACCAGCGGATCGCGCTGCACGTTGAACAGGAACTGCGAGCACGACACATACAGCTCGCTCAGCGCCGCAATGCCGCCCGAGCCACTC
>JALHNZ010000181.1:0-1641 GCA_022843265.1 Gemmatimonadaceae bacterium | reverse complement strand
ACCTGGCAGCCGATGAAGCTCGAGCTCGACGCGCGCAGGCCAGCCTGGCGAGTCGACGTCTCCACCAGCACGGCGCTGCGGCGCGCGCCAAACACCGTCGTGTCGAGCATCGCGAGCGAGCCGCGGTGCACCAGCACGCCGAGCTCAACCTGCACAATGACGCTGTCTTCGAGCTCCACGCGCAGACCGCTCACGCTCAGCACAATCGCCACCTGCGCCGCCGAGTCGTCGCCAATCACGCTGACGCCGTCAAAGAGCACCACGGCACCTGAGGCGCCCGCCACGGTCGACGCCGGCGCGCGCAGCAGCGCCTCGGCAAACGCGGCCGCAGGCAGCGACTGCGCCGAGCCGTCGGTAAAGACCACGGCGGCAGTCTGCGAGCCCGAGAGCGCAAAGCGCACGTTGCGCACGCCGGCCAGCGCGCCGCCGAGCGACACCAGCGCACCGCCGCTCTTGACTGCAATCAGCGGCGCCTTGGAGCCGTTGCGCGCGCCCTCAATCACCGTGTCGGCGGCGCTGATGATCACAGGCACCTCAATCGCAGTGTCGTCGGTCAGCAGCACGTGGCGCACGCCAGCACTGAGCGCCTCGGCCAGCGTGGCAAACACGCGCGACGGCGTCGCGTGGTCCACAATGGGCGCCAGCTGCGTGCACGTTGCCTCGAGGCAGTACGTTGTCGGCAGGTGGCGCGCGCCGCCAATGTACACGGGCGGCGAGTGGCCCTCGGGCGACGCCAGCGCCTCGGGCCAGTAGTTGAGTCCAATCGCACCGTCGAGCGCCAGCTCGGGCATGCCGAGCACAATGTGCGACGAGCCGGCAAACGTGTTGCGCTGCACCACCAGGCCGGCAAAGCGCGCCTCGGCCACGCCCACCAGCGCATTGATGTGCGCCGCACCGGCGCGGCCAAACACACACTGCTCAATGCGCACGGCCGAGTAGGCGCCGCGCGCAAACGCCACATTGGCGGCCGAGCGCGACGCACTGAAATCGACGTTCTTGATCACCACGTCGTGCAGCGCACGCAGCTCGCCCACCTCGGCCGCACGCTTGCGCAGCGCCGCCAGATTCTGAATCTGAAACGCGCGCGCCACCGCAATCTCGCTGCGCGACGCCAGCGCCGCCACGCTGCGACGTCGTCCGCCCGCGTTGTAGTTGGCCGTGCCAGTCGGCTCGAGCTGCGTGCCGGCGCCAACGTAGATGTCGAGCGAGCGCTCGTCCGACACGCCACTCGTCTGCACGCCCACAATCAGGTCGCTCAGCGTCACCTGCGACGCCGTAACGACAAACAGCAGACCGTCCGACGACGCGCTGCGCACCACGGCACGCGCCAGGCGGTTGCGCGAGCGCACGCTCAGCGGTCGCTCAATCAGCAGCGGTGCACCCAGCACATAGTCGCCCGCATCCAGCTCAATGCTGTCGCCCGCCTCGGCACGCTGCACGGCATCGCCGAGCGCCGCCGCACTCTGCACAGGCCAAACACGCGCCGCGGCCGCGAGCGCCACAGTCATCAAAAGAAACAACAACGTCCTGTCGCTCCTCTTTGTACCAAACCAGCACACAATAGCAGGCCATTAGCCAGCGCATTTATCGACGACCCGTCAGCACCGCCTGCCGCTGCGCGCGCTCGGCCGCAACCTGGTG
>JALHNZ010000180.1 GCA_022843265.1 Gemmatimonadaceae bacterium | reverse complement strand
CGGACATCGTTCTCGGATAACCGTTGCAGCGTTCGCGCTTGGCGCGAATGCTCTGGAGATAGTCATGGCTCATAAGAAAGGCGTAGGCTCGTCACGCAACGGTCGCGATTCAAATCCGCAGTACCGTGGCATCAAGAAGTATGGTGGTGAGTTCGTGACCGCCGGCAACATCATCGTGCGCCAGTGCGGCACGAAGTGGCACCCGGGCCGCAACGTTGGCCTCGGCACCGACTACACGATCTACTCGCTCGTCGATGGCGTCGTGCAGTTCGAACACAAGAACAAGAAGCGTCAGAAGGTGTCGGTCATTCCGGTCGAGTACATCGAGATCGAAGTGGACGAAGTGCCGGCCGAGCCCGCGAACGCGTAAGCTCGCAACACACTGTGCGTGCCGAACGGCCCCCGATCTCCGCGATCGGGGGCCGTTCGTATTTTGCCCAGAGACGGCCTACCTTTCAGCCTGAGCGTTGCACGCCGCCGCAAACACGGCGTCAGCGTGGCGCCTGCGACGTGCGTAACATCGCGATGACGCGGCCGTACGGATCGGTACCCCTTTCACATGGAGCATCCATCGTATGGCAATCTGGGACAAGCTCAAAGACGGCATCGACAAGGCCAGTAAAGTCGCGCAGGACGCCGTCGACGAAGGCAAGACGCGCCTTGACGCGCGCAAAGCGCGGCAGGCGGCGGATCAGGCGGCCGAATCACTCGGGTACGCCGTGTATCGGGCGTGGCAAAACGCTCGGTCGCTCGATGAGCAGAGCCTGGAGCGGCTCGCGCGGGCCCTGCGCGACCATGAGCAGGAGGCGGTGCGCCTTGAAGCGGCCACCACCGAGGCCGCTGAATGGCGCCGGCGTACAGGCGCCGCCGACCCATCGTCAGGCGCTGCCGCCGCGGACTCTGTGGGCGCGGCGCCGTCAGAACCGGGACCATCGGCTCCAGAAACGCCTCCGGCAGCGTCAGGCCAGGGACCGGCTTCGGGCCCGGGCAATCCGTCGGCGTTCTAACGTGCCGGCTTGCCTTAACACACGAATCGGCGCCACGTCTACCACTACGTGCAGATGACCGAGGCGGACCGAACGAAGGACGCGGCGGTGGACCAGGAGCTCATTGAGCGCTGGCGCGCCGGCGATGAGCGGGCGGCGACAGCGATTGTTGAGCGACACTCAACCGCGCTGGCCCGCTTCGCTCTCAGTCTGGGTGTTCGTGATGATCTCAACGAGTTGGTGCAAGACACATTCGTGCGGGCGTTTTCGGCCCTCGACTCGTTTCGCGCCGACAGTTCGCTGCGTACGTGGTTGTTCACGATTGAACGACGATTGGTGCTGGATCGACGACGAGCCGCGAGGCGACGTCCCGATTCGGTTGAAGTGATGCCGGAGGACGCCGCCACAGAGTTCCACGCGTTGGACAGCATGGTGGCGAGCGAAACAGAAGACCGGGTGCGAGCGGCACTCACACGATTATCACCAATGCAGCGGGATGTGTTCACGTTGCGTGTGCAGGAAGGCAGAGCGTACAAGGACATCGCAGATATTCTCGGGACTACCGAAGGCGCAGCCCGAGTGCATTATCACAACGCGCTTCGCGCGGTGAAGGAGTGGATTCATGACTGATTGCACCAACAACGACCTGCAGGATCTGTTGCCCGAGTTTGCGGCTGGCGAGTTGCCGGCGCGCGAACGCGAGCTGGTCGACGTGCATCTGGTGTCGTGCGCTGCCTGCCGCGAAGAAGTCGATGTGATTGTCGCGGTTCGTAATGCACGTCCGCTGCCGCCCCTCGTTGATGTGACGGCAATTGTCGCCGCGTTGCCAAAGCCACCAGTGCTGAGTACCGCGACGCGGGACGATACGACGGCACCGGTACTGCGCGTTGTCACCGGTGGGCAGACGGGTCGCGCACCAACCATGCAGCGAGCGCGCGCCACACGTTCGGTGTTTGGTTCTTCCATGCTGAAGTTTGCCGCCACGCTCACGCTGGTCGCCGTTGGCGGTCTGTCGGTGGTGATGTCGGGGCGTGGCCCAACGTCCGCCACGAGTTCAGACGTCGCGTCGACGCCGATGTTCAGCGGTGACTCCATGATCGTGGCAACGCTCCCGGAGCCCTACGCACCTGATCGCGTACCCGTCAAGGCGGTGGTATCGGTCGCACCATCCGTGCTGCCGATTCAGGAGTTGTCAGACTATTCCGATGATGAGCTCGCGCTCTTGCTCGAACGTCTCGATGCGTGGGACGGCGCACCACCGGTAGAGCCCGACAACGTGCCGCCGGCCACAATACAGAGTGATTCCGCGATTCAGGGGGCATCATGATCGCATCGACTTTCGCAGGATTTCGCCGGCACGTTGGCGCCGCACTGGTAGCCGCCACATTCGTCGTTGCGGTGCCGGTCGTCGAGGCGAGCGCCCAGTCGGGACCGCCTCAGGTACGCCAGCAGCGCAGCGGCCAGCCGCGAGGCGACCGTGAAATGGAACAGCAGGTGCAACGTCGTATTGGCGCCATGCTCAAGGAACGGTTGTCGCTCACGGATGATCAGTTGGTCAAGCTTGAAGGGGTCACCATGAAGCTTGATCGCGACCGTCGTGCCGTCCGTGGTGAAGAGTTCCGCTTGCGGAGCGCGATGCGTCGCCATTTGCTTGCCGGTGACGCCGCGAGCAATGACTCCGTCGCGCCATTGCTCGATCGGTTGCCCGCACTCGAGCGTCGCAAGATCGACCTGATGGAATTGGAGCAGCGTGAACTCGCGCAGTTCCTTTCGCCGATTCAGCGTGCGCGGTTCATGGCGCTGCAGGAAGAAATTCGTCGCAACATGGATGAGATTCGGGACAAGCGGTCGCCGGGTACGCCTTCCCGTCCCGGCGACCGTTCGCCGCACGGAACGCCGCCGCACGGTACGCCGCCCACCAGCGGCCGTCCGTAGAAGAGCTGGTGCTCACGGGGCCCTTGAGCCCCGGAGCGTTGGCCCCCACATTCCTTTCGAAGCAGTTTCCTCGGCCAGCGCCCCACGGTCACTCCTGACGTCCAGGGAGAGTAAATGGCACCTCGATTGCACCGAATGAGTGCCGTGGTCATGGCCAGCCTGGCCATTGCCTCGCTTGGCGCGTGCGATCGATCCCGCGCCAGCGACGGCGGTACTTCGTCACCGCGGAGCGGACCCGTTACTGTTGGCGCCAGTGCGCCCACGTACGCGATCCAAACGCTTTCGGGCGACTCACTCAATGTTGGCCCAAGTGACCATCTGGTGTTGCTTAATGTGTGGGCCACGTGGTGCGCGTCGTGCAAAGAAGAGTTCGCGTTCATGGACTCGTTGCTGGCCAAACATCGCAGCAGGGGCTTGCGTGTGGTGGCGGTGAGCGTTGACGTGGGAAGCAGTGAACCCGTGCAACAGGTCGCGTCGCAGTACAACGTGACGTTCGAGGTCGCGCACGATCCCGAGGGTACGATTGAACGTCGTTTTCCGGCGATGGGTGTTCCGGCCAGTTACTTGATCGGTCGCGACGGGAAGCTGGTCTGGAAGCATGTCGGCGTGCTGCCTCCATCAGTTGACGCGGTGATTGAAGGCGCACTCGAATCGGCGCCTGCGGAAGCTCCGCAGGAAGACACCAACGAGCATCTCGAAGAAGAAGTGTTGGAGGGCCCCGGCGGCGAGGTGTACGGTGCCACCAAGCCGGCAACCCGCGCTGGCTCCTCGCTCAAACGCGTTGGCTAACCTGTGCACACACATGCGGGACTGGTGCAACCGCAACATCTGACTAGGTTGTGATCAGTACACCCGGGTGGCGGAACTGGTAGACGCAGGGGACTCAAAATCCCCCATCTTCACGGATATGCGAGTTCGATTCTCGCCTCGGGTATTCAACAAAACGCCGCGCAAGCTCAGAGCTCGCGCGGCGTT
>JALHNZ010000179.1 GCA_022843265.1 Gemmatimonadaceae bacterium | reverse complement strand
CCTGTTCAAGGGCGCGCTGAGCCGCGAGGCGATCGAGATGCTGATTGCTGCGCGCGATGTCGACGAGACCATCCCGGCCGACCTGCGCGAGGCGCTCAAGACTGGCGCCATCACGGTTGCCTGGGAGCTGCCAGACGGCGTCATCTACCCCATGACTCGGCTGCGCCTGATCGAGCGCTCTGTCTTTGAAGCGCGCCGCGACGCATTCGAGCACCAGGTCGACGAGCCAGAGTTTGCCTTTGGCGCCCTCTGCGGCTTCGAGTCGCTGTGCGACCTATTCACGACGCGCCAAAACTGGGCCGACTGCTCGTTCTGCAACATCAAAACTGCCACCGACGCAGCACTTCAAAAGATTGTCGAGGTCTCGCGCGCCGAGCTCGCAAAGCGCCCGATGGCGATCAGCGGCAGCCTCAAGTCCGCGTCGCGCAAAGCGTACATCGACGGCATCAAGCCGCTCCTCGGACCGATTCCTGCCAAACCAAAGCTCCTCGGTCGGTACCTGCGATACGCGCAGTTCACCGCCAACATCGCACCTGGCTCGCCGCCATCCATCAACAACCTCGTCGCACCGACTTTCGTCAAGCTCAACAAGGATGGCACGATCTTCGTGCCACCCAAAGAGCGCCCGGTTGCGCTTGCCGACAGCCCGCCCGCCGAGGATCCGCGCGCCGCCGAGGCGCCTGTCGATCACCAAGACCAGTTGGTGCCTGTGCGTGCGCACGGACGCCAAAAGGCACAGTCCAAGCGACAGCGCGTCACTTCTCCGCCTCCCCGCAAGGGCGACAAAGCCACCGTGTATGGCGTCAAAAAGCTTGGAATCATACCGACGGGTGAAACCATGACGGTCGACATGCAGTGTTAGAGAAAAATGAAATGTGGTGCGTGAGCACCCTGTTGTGTTTTGTTGTGATGGAAAATTTCATCAGAAGTTTGCGTATGAAAAAATTTTGGACGAAAACGGATTTTTTCGTGAGAAAAACTTTGAGTATCGACGGTTTTCCATGAGCGAGATTGTGGAGGTTACGGATCAGACTTGTATGGCGTTGGTGGAGGCGCAGAGTGACGTCGACGCGTGCACGTGGTGGAACTACTTGACGGCGCGCGGTTGGCTTTTGAACAGCAAGCTGGTGATCAGCTTTGCCAACAAGACGGTGCGCAACGAGCTCGAGGAGCTGCGGCTGCCGATGCGCCACTACTTGGCGGCGGCGCTGGCCAGCACGCTCGGCGTGCCCGGGCCCAAGACCGATGCCGTGATGCAGGCGGCCATCGACGCGCGCCGCGGCGCGCACCCGACGCTGCTCGAGATGATCAAGGCCGACAAGGTGTGGCTCGGCTGGCTGACGATGTGCGGCCACGTGATCGCCACCTCGTCGGCGGCGGCGGTCGAGCGCATGTTCTACGACAAGTCGCTCGCCTACGTGCAGCTCGCCAACAACGCGCGCGCCGCCATCGCGCTGTACGGCGAGACTGACCACCGCTTCATCTACCTGTCGCGCGGCACTTGGACCGAGACCCACTATGCCGTGTGGCGCACGAGCGCCGACCGCTCGCTCGCCGAAAAGGTTGACGGCCTGCGCGCTCCGCCCGGCTCGCGTCGCGTCGGCCGCCAGCCGCGCCTCGCCAAGGACATGCCGCCCGGCTTTGTCGTCGTCAGCCGCTCGGCCAACGAGCAGACGGCCAACGTCGTGGCCGCGGGCAGCGGCGCCGACGGCACCGTCGACATCGAGCGCGACATTGCCGTCTTTGAGAACTGCAGCAACGACGACGGCCGCTACGACAACAACACGCGTCTCGGCGAGTGGGTGCGCACGGTCGGCGCCAGCAAGGAGCGCCTGGTGCGCCGCAAACCCGAGGGCTCAAGCGCGCCGGCGCGCCAGAAGCGCTCGAGTGCGCCGTCGCAGATCGATGCGACAAACTCTACGCGCAAGCGCGGTCGCGACGCCGCGCCCGCCGACGAGGACGACGACATGTTCCGTGTGATCGAGGTCGTGAGCGCGCCCGTGTTCACCGAGCTCGACTATGAGCGCCTGGCCGCGCCGAGCACGACGACGCTCGTCGACAACGCGCCGCGCAGCGTGCCGTTGGTGGGCAGCTCGTCGGTCGACAACGCTCCGCGCAGTGCGCCGCTGGCGAGCAGCTCGGTGATGGGCTCGCTTGCGCACGTCAGCTCGCTGCACGAGCAGCCAAAGGCGTTTGATTTCAAGAGTCTGCTGCAGACTGTCGTGGAGCCGCGACCGACGCCAGTCGTGTCGTTTGAGTGGAAGGACGTGCTCACCGAACCGCCGTCGCTCGATCTGCTGGGCGAAGGCCTCGATGACGAGCTGTTTGCGCGCATGCTCGGCGGCATCTGAGCCAAGTCTATAAAAGACGCTGTTAACTGAGACGACGAGTACAAACGAGGCACCGATGAGTAGCAAAGCCAAGAAACGCACGGCGTCAGTCGGTCGCGCCACGCGCCGCCGCCTCGAAACGCCCGTCGTGCTCGACATTGACGGCGAACCAGCCGCCGACGCACTGAGTAGCGGTGCGCCGCGAGCACCGCAAGCACCGCAGGCGGTCGTGTCCGATGACCCCGACGGCGACATGCGCTACGAGCCCGAGCAGGCGCCCGCGGCGCCGCCGGCGACAACGACCAAGAGCGCGGCATACGCCGGCCCGTCGATCGATGAGCTGCTGGTGAACCAGCGTGCCGTGACACGAGGTGCGTTGGAGCAGGGCGCCGGGCTGGCGCGGCCAGGCCAAACGCCCGGTGAGCTGGTGCGCGCGCAGACAATTGACGAGTACATTGCCAACACGTTGCAGCTGAGCAGCGTCGAGCGTGTGCCCGACCAGTTGCTGGAAGAGCCCTTTGTGCTCACTGGCCTTTCGCAAGAGGTGCCGAATCCCGAGTGGACGCGCCTGCACGACGAGCACGCGGTGCTCGAGGCGCGCATGACCGAGCTGGTGCGTGCGCGTCAAACGCTGTACGAGGTGCGGCGCCGCGCCGAGCCCGACGAGACGCTGCGCGACGCACTGTTGCAGCGCGAGTCGTCGCGCTTTGAGCCGCCCGATGCCGTCAAGCTGCGCAAGCCGGCGTTTTACGCTCAACTGCTCACGATCAAGTGGCGCAAAGAGTTTGGCGGTGTGCTGGCTGCACTGAACAAGCGCTTCCTCGACATTACGACGGCCATGCTGACTAAAGCAGGCGCTGCGGCCGCGAACATCGAGGGCCGCGCTCAGACCTACGTGCGCCTCGTCGTCAATCCGGTCCTCAACCAACTGCTGACCGAGGTGAAGAGCAGCAGCTACGAGGATCTGCCGCTCACGCGCGAGCTGGTCGGTGAGTTTCTACGCCAGTTCCTCGATCGTCTGCTCGACTCGCTGCTGCAGGCCGACGCCGAGCTCATGGCGCCCGACGCCGCACGGCTGCGCGAGGCGCAGGAGCAAGAAGCCGCGCTGCCCGCACCGCTCGGCATCGGCTACGCGGCTCGCGCCGACGCGCTGCTGCGTGACTCGATGGTTGGCATGGTGCCGCTACCCGAAACCGACGAGGCGTCGCTCGAGCAGCGCGTCGACCACGAGAAGGCCGACTTTTTGCGTCAGGTGACGCACGTGTACGCCGACACGTACTTCCGCAACGAGTTTATGCGATGGCGTGCGCTGGCGGCGGGGCGCGTGCCGGCGGCGCGCAGCGAAGCGATCTTTGCCTCACTCGAGCGTGTAGTCGAGAACCTGATTGAGAGTCGACGCGCCGTCGAGCTCCAGCAGCGCGAGAGCGCGACGTCGCTCTCGCTCGCACCGCTGCCCTACCAGGTGCCCGAGACGCTGACGCTGATCACGCTGTACGAGACCTACGTGCTACAGAAGATTGCCCTTCGGCGCAGCCGCACACTGCTCGAGCAGGTCAACGACAAAGCACTGGAGCGCGCCCTCGAGCAGGCACTCGAC
>JALHNZ010000178.1:1216-3951 GCA_022843265.1 Gemmatimonadaceae bacterium | reverse complement strand
TGACGTGGTGCATGAGGAGCTGGTCTTGGTGCGCGCGATGGCGCATATCTTGTGCTGTGTCATGGAGCAAGCGTACTTTGCGCGCGCCAAGGCACTGTGCGTCGCCTACGTGGCTCACCGCGAAATTGAGATGCACTTTGATGGCGCGGTGGTTGTGTTGGCGAGCAACGAGGAGATTGAGCTGCGCACCGAGGAGCTCCGCGCCAAGATGGAGCGCCTACAGACACCCGAGCGCTCCAACCCGGCATCGGGTGGCATGGCAAAGCGCAGTCGCAAGTAAACGGCACAGCATGCCACTAACAATAACTATTCTGTGCTGCGCGCAGGCGTGGCTGCTCGAACGGCTGCCCGACAAGACTCTGATGGTTACGGCGCAGGCGGCTGCGCCGCTCTTTGATACGCAAATCAAGCCGAGCGCTACGCGCTGGTGGGTCGTTGCGCTGCAGGGCAGTCTGTTTGCCGCCTCGCTGCTCATGGGCGCAGCGGCGCATCGACGCGATCCGTTTCACGGTGGCGCGGCTATGAATGCATTGGTCAAGTCGCTTGCACCCCTACTGTGTGTGGTGTTTAAGGGCGAGACGCGCACACGCCACTGGCTTGCCGCGCTCGGCTCGTTTGCAGGCATTGCGATAGCCAGCAGTCTTGACAGTCCACTCGCACTGACGTCACAGGCGCTGTGTGCCTACGGCCTACTTTTTGCCGCCACGTTGGCAGGCGTGGCGCTTGGCTTTGTCCAAGAGCACTATGGCCAGTGCTGGCGCGAGATGTCGATTGTTTCGACTGTCATCTGCGCCGGCGCCGCACTCTACGCTGCACATGAACCAACGCCCTGGCTGGTCGCCGAGCTGTCGCTCTACGGCACACTGTCGTTTTTTGTACAGCGCGCCATGCGCCAGTTCACGCTGAGCATCAACCAAAACGCGTTCTGGCTGAGCATGGCGCTCAACGAGCGCCGTGCCGTCACGATTGCACTCGGGGCTTGGACCAGTAACGCACCGACTCGTTTACTACTCGGTGCAGCGCTGACGTTGGCCTCGATCCAGGCTCTGGCTTTGGCGTAAACTAGGCGTCAGCCGTGTTGGCCTTTTTGAAAATGGGCTCCGATCGCTCGGCGGCGCGCTTCCGAGCAGTTGGCTCCCGAAACGGTGGTGTAGTCATCAGCTGGCCGTACGAAACTGCGGTGGCAGACGAATGCTCGTACCACCGGATGTCGGTCAGACGGCGCCGGCCAGTCACCGATTCAAAGGTTGGCTTGCGCTGGCGCTGCTTGGCGCCAACCATCGAGGCTTTGGTGGCGAGGAGGATGTTGGTTTTGAACGCATCGCTCCACGGTCCAAACTCGGGCAGAAACTCGGTAATGCGCAGCATGACGAGCAGCGGGAGTTCGAGCATACCCAACGACATCTGCAAGTCGACAAGGCTGTTGTGGGCAGAGACGCGCGATGGTGATTTCCAGTCAACCGACATGTGGATGCGAAACTGTTGCGTCATGAGACGCTCCATATTGAGCACCTGGTAGTCGACGTTGGTGTGCGGTCCCCGCATCACAATGAGGAACTCGTCTCTCTCAATGCTACGTTGCGTTGTTCTCCAGCCAGGAGCACAGTTCATGCTGGGCACAGAGAGTAAAAGAGTCGTGTTGATGCGCAGGTTGAGCGTTGCGCTGCCATCCGCTATGCGCTTCTCGGTCTCCTGGAAAAATTGCAGAATCTTCTGCGGGTCGCGAGGTTCGCGTAAAAGTGGTGCATAGAGCGGTCGCGTGAAGCCGTCGTGACGTGCAAAGACGACAAACGCACTCTGAAGTAACGTAGGCTTTGCCATATACCGCAGCTTGATGGCTACCCAGTGGCGTGGCACCTCGAAGCGAAACGTGGACGCGACAACCGGATGATCGATCGGAAACTCGAGATCAAACTTGAGGCGCGACGCCTGCGAAGCGTATTTCTCGGTCAGCTGCTCACAAACAGAGGCAAGCCAATCGTCAACCGACGTGATGTTTGTCGCGTCGATCGGAATCGGCGTGGTGATCGCGTGACGCTCAGGCTGGGGCCACACGCGCATCTGGTAGCTCGGGCGGAAAAAGATCAAGTCGCCTGTCTCAAACGTCGCCACATCGTCCTGATACGTCTCGCGCAATGCCGCCGGGCCCCAGACTCGCGGCCGCACAATGTTGGCAAGATGAACCTTGGCAAGCTTGCTCATTCTTACAAACGGAAATCGCCTTTTTCATTCAGACGACCATTCGAAAGTTTGAGTAATTGCATGCCTGGCGGACCAGGAGCACAGGTCGACCAGATCGAGGAGCGCGAGTTTACCCCAAACACGCACTCGCTCGTGGGCCGTATGGCCGCCGCGTTTTGGCTTGGTCGCGTGTCTTGGCGCGGCGATTCGTTGTGGATCACACCGATGCAGAGAGAGGTGCCGATTGGTAGCGCCACGAGGACCATCGACTTTATTCTCAGTACGCGCACCGAGTGCACACAGGTCCGTCTGCGGGCGCAGGAGCGCGCGCGTCAGAAGGCCAACGACTGGGCGGATGCCAATGCCGCGCGGATCAAGAAGAATGTGACTGACGTCAAGCGCACCGAGCTGATGACGGCGCTGGGTGTGGTGCCAATCAGCCGGCGCAAACGCAGTGCGCGGCGCGCATTTCATCAGACTGGGCGAAAATGAAATTTACACACCTCTCTGTGCCAGTGTCTGTTCGCAGGTCGTGCGCGTGTAGTTGAGCGGGA
>JALHNZ010000178.1:0-1206 GCA_022843265.1 Gemmatimonadaceae bacterium | reverse complement strand
GTTGTGTTGCCTCGATGATGCGCACCAGCTGACAGGATGCGTCGTAGCCGTCGAGGTATGTCCTGTCGCGGCGCAGTTGCGCGAGCGGGTGTGCCATGAGCATGGCGAGGTAGGCCTCGCGGTCGGCCGCGATGCGCTCGGTCTGATCGATGCAGGCGCGCAGCGACGGCTCGATGATTGAGATGGCCCACTGAACGATTGACTGGTCGTTCTTTTGGTTCAGCATCGGGTAGTTGTTGCGGTGTGCGGTGCGGAGCGCGACGGTTTCGGCGACGGTGATGCGGCAGACAATGAGTGCCTGCTCGTTAAAGTAGGTCGTGATGTCCTCGGCGCCAAAGTAGATTGGTACCGTTTGGGCAAGGAAGGCGTTGAGGAGTTTCTCAGAGACGTAGCCCGGAAAATTGCTGTTCTCCATCACAATCGAGAAGCGGTAGGGCGCGAGACAGGAGCGCATCTCGGGGAAGCTGCCGGGACACTTGTGACGCTTGAACTCACGGCCCGAGAAAAAGCCCAGAGAGTAGATTGGCTCAATGTCGCGCTGACGCAACAGCTCGACAAAGGCGTGCCGCACCACATAGTCGCCGTGGTAGACGTCGAGGCGAAACTTGCCAAAGCCAAACGCTGCAAAGCGTGTCTTGGCCTCGACAATCGCCAGCGCCTCCTCGCGTGTCTTCTCTCGCAGCACTGCCGTGAACAGGTGCTGGCGCGCCTCGACCGGATACAGGTCATAGAGAAAGTCTGTAAACTGTAGAAAGTGCAGCCAGTTGCAGTTGCGATCGCTTGACCACGCGCGAAACGCTGTAATCTGGCGCGGGTTCTTGGTCGGGCACGTGTGCGACTCAAACACCTCGCCCTTGCGCTTGAGCGTAAACACATCGCCTGTCACATTTGGCGGCCGCTCGTTGCACACAACGAGCGGCCTGATGCCGCGACTGGTAAACTCGGCCACTGCAGCGACGCACGAATTTGTGCTCACGCTAATCACGGCCGTGCCAGGCACCAGCTCGGGCATAAACCCATAGGCTATCGAGCCAAAGTAGGTCGGTCGTGACGCGGCAAAGCACGTCACTATCGCACGCTCGATCGAGCCGCAGTACTTGACCACGCCAAACGCAGTCCTATTCTCGGGCCTCTCGCACACATCAATCGGCTCAGCGCGCCACGCCGCAGGCTCGCCGACCGCCAGACTCGCTGCAAATGCCATCA
>JALHNZ010000177.1:2795-4010 GCA_022843265.1 Gemmatimonadaceae bacterium | reverse complement strand
AGCGCAGCCTCGATGGCGCTGAGTACGAGCGGGTGCGGCGGCTCTTTCGAACGCGCGCCCCGCATCACCAGGTGCTTGTGGCCGGGCGGCTTCTCTTCGTCGTTGGTGATGTGAGCGTCTGGGTTGTAGGTAAAGACCAGACCAGCAAGCTCATCGCTCATGGTTGCTGTCTTTGGAATCCAATGCATTTTACATATCTCATGCAGCCCACCTCGGTGTTGCATACGGGTTCAGTTCGGTCAGTGCATGTGTGCCAATCGCAATGCCGTCATCCTCGTCGACCTCGTTGTATGTGGGCACAAAGGGCCGCAGGTGGCGCAGTGCGCCGACGGCGAGCTGTTGGCTCGGATCGAGATGCACCTGTGCCGTGTGCCAGGCGTCGGGCGAGCGTGGCAGCGAGACACGAGCCAGGTTGCGACTGGCTGGCGTGCGCGCGTCGTGCTCGCGATCGAACCGGCCAAACGAGCGCCAGTGCATGTGCGCAAAGCCAGAGCGCGCCGCGCGCTCGATCAGTCTTGGCCGGTGATCGTTGTCGCCCACCGCGCACTCGGCAAACGCGCCGTGCTGCGCCAAGTAGGCGCGGTCAAACGCCAGTACGTCGATCAGGTCGAGCAGCTCCTCGCGATCCAGCTCGATGCCAGTCGCGCGACACTGCGCCAAGCAGTCGCGCACCGCCGCCTGATTGAAATTGGCCAGCACCGGCGTCTCAAACGCCCACTGCTCGTACAGTGCGGCGCCGATGGTCGCCGGCGGCGATGTGGCGAGCGGCAGCCGAAACAGCGTGTCACGCAGCACAGCGACCAGTTGGGCGCGTACATCAAAAACGCGCGTACCAAGATCGGCCTCGTCGTGCGTCAGGTCCAGCGCGCTGAGCGCGCGCGCGCTCAGCGCAAAGCCGGGCAGCGTCGAGGCGGCTCGGAGGAGCCAGAGCGTGGCGTGGTACGATGGAAACGATGTCACAAAGCGCATGCCCTTGGTCTCGAGCTGCTCGGCAATCTGCGGCGGCATCGAGTCGCACGGCAGGTGGGTCGCGCGGCCCTCGGGCGTCGAGATGTGCTGCAAGAGCTTTTGCACCGACGGTGTTGTGGTGACGCCGGTGGAGTACAGGTTGGGACTGCACATCGCCACAAAGAGGTGCAGCGTGCGCACCAGCGCCCAGGTCGGCGCGGCGCGCTCGAGCTCAGCCAACAGCGCGCTGCTCGTGAGCAGCAGAGC
>JALHNZ010000177.1:0-2785 GCA_022843265.1 Gemmatimonadaceae bacterium | reverse complement strand
ATGAGCAAGTAGCCGTAGGTGCCGCACCTCGGTGCAGCCGACGGCGCAGTGTCGTCGCCACGGAAGAGGCAGTCGATCGCCGGAGTGCTGAGTAGACAGGAGCGTGTCTGGCGCAGCGTCTGGATGACAATCGGCATGTCGTGGCCCAAAATCGCGCTCTCGAGCTGCTCGGCAAAATCGTGGAGTTCGCGCAGCATCGCGTGTCGCGTCGCCATAAACGACGCCGCGTTGACTGGCTCTAGGCCGGTGCAGCGTGCGCTCGCCTCATCGACACCAATCAGCCACGCAGTGTCGGTGATCGCGCACGGCGAGATCGGCTCGGCGCACCACAGATCGTACTGCACCACACCATCGTTGGCCTGCACCAGGCGCCAGCTGCTCAGTGCGCGCCGCAGCAGCGTGCGTCGCAGCACGACGTCGGGCGTCGCGGGCGCACCCGACCACAGCTCGTGCAGCCCGATCGGCAGCAGGCCGAGGAATGGCTGCCGCTGTGCCGTGTGCGCACGCCGGCGCGCCGCGCTGGCCGACTCGTGGCGCGAGATGTCGAGCTGCGTGCTAAGCGCAATGTAGGCGTGCAGCGCCTCGTCGGGCGAATCGGCGCGCACCACCACGCTGCTCGTGCTGAAAATGAGCCACTCGTGGCACACGCGCACCAGCGGCACATAGTGGCCCGTGCCGTAGCCGTTGGGCTGGTAGATCAGCATGCCGCCCGCCTCGGCCAACAGCGCATGAAACGCCGAGCCGGCGGCCAGCGCACACGCATCGGCCACGTCGGTGAGCTTGACCAACAGCAAAAAAATGCCCTCGCGCAGTGCCGTGAGCTGCACGTCCTCGGGCGCGGCACAGCGCTCGTCCAGCGTGCGCGTGCACTCGATCGCCGCCAGCATGTCGGGCGGCGTGAACAGCACACAGCGCGCAATGTTGTTCAGCGCGTGCACCGAGCAGTAGAAGCTGTCGCTCTGCACCTCAAACCACGCGCCCGTGCGCGAATCGGTCGTCATCTGCGGTGGCGGGAAGTACATGAGCCGCTCATTGGCCATGGCGAGCTCGAGTGCACGTATGGCCTGCTGCTGACGCAGCACGGCTTCGTCGAGCACGCGCCGATCAAGATCAACGGCATTCTCGTGCAGAGCGGCCAGCCGCTCGTGGTAGGCGGCCAGTTCGTTCGACTCGCTCAGCAGACGCCGCTGGCGCGTGTAGACAAGCTCGCGCTCAAGCCACCGCGCTGATCGATCACGCCACGCCGGCGTGTCGTAGACCAGCCGCCACACGTCTTCGGCCATCTGCGTGCGCAGCGTGTCGGTCGTGTCGAACAGGAAGGCGTAGACGCGCTGCATCTCGCTCGGAAACGACCAGCGATGGCAAATGCTCATCGTTTTTTCGCTCGAAAACATCGCCCTTACAGCGCCACACACCCATTTACATCAAATATTGACTGCGATGAGCGTCGACGATCTGCTGGTCACCTTGTCAGCGTGCCCTAACGAGCGGGAGGCGTTTGCGTTGGTGCGCACATTTCTCATCGCCAACCCGGACAATTTGGCCGAAAAATTGAATCGTCTCAAGAAAGCACGACCCAGCGATTTGTGGCGTGACTTTCAACACTGGTCGGTACGCACTGAGCACCGTGAATATGTCGTCCACTGGTGCTGTGTGCGCAAAGAATTTTGCGACGGTGAGCCTCGCCAACCATTCGAAGTCTTTATGTAAACTACCAAGTCTGCATTTGAACCGCGGCGCCTATGTGCACCGCTGGGCTTCAATCTCGTCGTTGGTTGCGATCAGTGATGCGAAATTCACGATCTCTTGCCACATCAGCTGTGCCTGCGAGCGCTCTTTTTCAAACTGCTTCTGGCGGCACGATTTGGTCGGTCGATACAGCTTGTTGATGTCAAACTGCGCCTGCCGCTTCAGAATCAGCCGGCCGACGGCACGGAAGCGCACGCGAGACGCAATCTGCTCGAGCAGCCCGCAGAATTTGACCAGGTGCGCTGCGGTACCGGTCGTCGAGTCGCTCAGATCGTGTGCTGTGGCACGCATCATCAGGTGGGCATGTAATCTGTACAGCACCGCCTTGAGGTCTGCACTCACATCCACATCCAACACTTCGTCTGCACCGCCGCCACTCATCGTTGCTATGCATATTACATCCGGCGGCTACTCGACATGGATTTCATCAGGTCAAACCCGCTCACAAGCATGAGTGATCGTTTGGCGCGCCAGCTCAAAGAGAGCTCTGCTCGACTGCAGGCGCAGGCGCGAGCTCTGGACCAGCTCGAAGAGCGCTTGTACACTCTCTTTAAACCGATCGTTGGCCTGAGCGTGTTCGAGTGCATTGAGAACTGCCGTGCGCGCGAGCAGGTCTGGGCGCTTGTGGAGCGCAGCGTCGTGGTGCCGTTTGTGCCCGTCTACGACCGCAAAGACGTGCCAGAGCGTGGGTACACGAGCTACTTTGCACTGCTGGCCGGTGCACTGCTCGAGGGCGTGTACTTTGTGCGCATCAACGACGACCAGACGCCAGTGGTGAGCAAGAACCGCGTGCTGCCCGGCCATCTGGCGCTGAATGACGAAGCTGCCGATGGCCGCTTTGATGGGCACAAGGAGCGCAACGCGCCCGATCTGCAGCCGGTGCAGCTCATTGACCTGCTGCACTTTATTCTCAAGCACACCGAGTGCTCTGATCAGACTGCCGCTGGCATCGAGGTCTTTGATCGTGACGTCGAGCGAGCGATGCGTTGGTGCGCACAGTCGGAACAGTGTGCACGCGGTCGCTGCAGCCATCCAC
>JALHNZ010000176.1 GCA_022843265.1 Gemmatimonadaceae bacterium | reverse complement strand
CGGCTTCTGCCGCGAAGCGGCAGTGGCAAGCCCCCCGTGGGAACGGCCCCTCGGCGAAAACACCAGTGCTCAGGCGTGCTGACCGTCGTGCACGCCTTCAAAAATCTCTTCGACCATCTTCGCATTAAACGCGTCGAGATCTTCAGGGCTGCGACTCGTCACGAGTCCCTGATCAACGACTACTTCTTCGTCGACCCAATTCGCACCCGCGTTCACGAGATCCGTGCGAATCGACGGGTACGACGTGAGCTTGCGACCCTTTGCAACGCCCGCTTCAACGAGCAACCACGGCGCATGACAAATCGCTGCTACCGGCTTACCTGCTGAAAAGAAATCGCGCACAAACGACACCGCGTCTGCATTCGCGCGCAGCCTGTCCGGATTCATGACGCCGCCCGGAATCATGAGCGCATCAAAATCGGCTGCTTTCATTTCCGGCACTGTGCCATCCACGTTGATGCTGTCCTCAGCCCAATCATGTTCGGCCCAGCCACGAATAGTCAGTGCCGTATCTCCGATCGACACAATGCGCACCGTCGCCCCCGCCGCCTTGAGCGCCGCCACCGGCGACCGCAGCTCCGACTCTTCAAACCCGTCCGTCGCCAGGACAGCGACCGTCCGCCCCGTCAGGTCATGCTGCGCCGTCTGTTCCGATTGTTCTGCCATATACAATGCTCCGTTGAGATGAGTCATTGCAGTGTCGCACAATCACGAACCGGCTGCGCTCCGAAGCGCGACATACCTCACAGATCCGCCGTAACGAATTTCGAGTACGCACTCACGGCGCTGTCGGCGTCACGCGGAACACGTGCGCCCCAAGCCCCCCGCGCCGCACAGCCCGATCCTGCGAACGCGCACCACACCGCCGTTCAGTCCCCCCGATGCTCGAAAGGCCGAGAGGCCTCCCCCTCTCGGGCGGCTTCTGCCGCGAAGCGGCAGTGGCAAGCCCCGGGAGGGGGAGGCCTCTCGGCCCCTCGCACCAACGCAAAGGTTACTGCACCACAGCAGGCTGCGCGTTCCAGTTGATCACGGCGTTAAAAATCATGTTGAACTCACCGTGGTTCTGCCAACGATAAATCGGATTGTTGGAGAACATGATCACGCGTCCTTTGCCTTTGTACGCGCCCGGAATGTCAACAGCAAACGGACGCGCGCGCAGTGAATCAGCACCCACCATCAGTCCCGACAACACCGACTTGTCACCACCGACGTAGCGACCAATCACGTTTGCTTCATTGGCAATGCCAACTTTGAACGGCGTACCACCCACGTACTTGATCGGAATGGTCTTGGAGCCAAACCCGTAGAACACCGGATGCTCCGTCTTCACAATTTCCGCTTCAATCAGCGGACGCTGCGCGTTCAGACCCGGCACGTTCGTTTTGTCGACGCTTCCCGCCCACCCAAACTCGATGGGCAAGCGCGCCGCATCACCAACGGCGATGAGCGTACCGCCGCCTTCAAGGAACGCCGCGAACGCGTCCACGCCCGGCTGACCGAATCCACCTGACATGTCATCGGTTTCGCCGTACATGCCGAGGAACTGATACTTGTCGCTCTTCTTGTACGGTGTGGCGTTCGCAGACTTGGGTGCCATAACGGTCTGACGGCTCAAGTTCTGTTCGGCCATCAGAATCACATCGTAATCGTTGCGCAGGTTGCCTTTGACCACGCGCTCCTTGTAGATGAGATCAAACGGCACACCGAACTTGTCGAACGTCAGGCGATACCAGCCAAGACTCTGCGTGCCGCTCCACTGTGTGTAAATCGCTACGCGCGGAACTACCGCATCATGCGTGGCCACCGTTGGTGCGGTGCCAAGTGCTGCCGCGGTCAGACCAAGTTCTGCAACCGCCGCCTTTACACGCTCGGCCGCGGCCATGTCGGTCACAATGAATGAACCGGCGGGGAACTCAATGCCTTCCGCGGTAAAGCTCTTCTCGGCCACGCGCATCGCGACGTCTTTCAGCTTGTAGCGCAGCGAGATCATGTTGTTCGATCCAAAGTGCGCAATCGCCATGGCCGCCGTGCCGCTGCCCTTGGTGGTCCCGGCCAGCTTCACCTCGGTCACAGGCGTGACGTTGGCTTTAAGAATCGTGGAATCCGCGACTTCAACAACCTCGACGCCCATGGCGAAGCCCATCGACCAGCCGCTATCGTCGTACGTGCGCAGACGCGGGTCGGGATAGTTCTGCTTTTCGAGCAGATTCTTGGCGAGACGACCGTACGGCTGATCGAGCTTGATGATGTACGAGCCCGCGGCATACGTCTTGTCACCGACCTTCACCGCATCACGCGCCACGCCAACTTCCACGCGCTGGAAGCGCAGGATCTTGACCATCTCCGCAGGCTTGGTCATGTCGCGCTGCACCGGAATCACAAACGCGTACGGCGCTTTCGTGCGACCATGCTCCATCGAGTTGCGCGTCTTGATGTAGAAGTTCTCGAGAATCGTTTCCGGGAACATCGACGCCAGTTGCAGCGCACTGAGCACGCCCGTCTGCATGTAGTTGGCATTGGCGCGACGTGTGAACGTCGCCACGTCGTTAAAGCCCACTGGAATACCGCGGTACCATTCGCGATCCTGCCCACCACCGCGACCCGTCGGTACGCCTCCGGCGGCGCCACCAATGCCACCACCGCCGCCACCTGCAGCTGCCGCGCCACGAGTCGGACCCGGAGCCGTGGGATTGCGCACACGTGCAACGGCCGCGCTGTCGAGATCACGTCCCGACTGCGTCTCGTACATCTTCATGAGACCGTTGTGATTGTAGGCAATGGAGCCGAGGTAACCAGGCGACCAGCCGTCCATGAAGGCGTGCGTGTACACACCCGGCATGCCCCACTTGGTCATTTGCGCCATTTCCCAGTTGGCAAACCATGGGAGTTCGGCAAAAAGCAACGGATCAAGATTCGGATTCTGCGGCGCACCACCGCTATACGTGTACAGCAACGCGAGCGACTCATGCAGGTCGTGCATGATCGGCGGATGCGCGGTGAAATACCAATCGGCAATCGCGCGCATCTGATCAAGCACAAGGTTGATGTCGCGATTGTTGTCGTGGTACGCGTACTTGCCCCAGTACGGAACGGCGCCAATGCCACGTCCGCCCACAGCAGGTGCAGCGCTGTCAGTCGACGCGCCAGCGGCGGGCGTGCGCGCCGCATCAGCGATTTCAAGTCCGCGGTAGAACCAGTCGACGTTGCGATCGCGACCGTCGGCGTCAGCCACCGGCGTAATTGACACGTACAAGTTCTCGCGAATCTTGGAAATAATCGGGGACGTTTCCGTCGCGAGTCGATACGCGAGCTCCATCAACATTTCTGACGGACCGGTTTCACCGCTGTGCAAACCGCCCATGAAATGGTAGTGCGGTTTGGTCTGACCAATCAGCGTCTTCACTTGCGCTTCCGTCATGCCGCGCGGGTCGGCGATCTTGGCCAGATTTGCGCGATTCGCCGCGAGCTTGGCCATGTTTTCGTCAGACGAAATCCAGATGACGACAAGTTCGCGACCTTCATCAGACCGACCAATCGACTCGATCATCACGCGCGGTGATGCGGCATCAAGCGCCCGATAATACTTAAGCTGGTCGGCGTAGTACGTGAGCTTCTTCGGCGCGCCAATGTGGTAGCCGAGAATGTCTTTGGGCATCGGAATGCCGGGCACCACGGGCAGGTGGTCCACCAACGGGCTGCCGTGCTTGGGGCTCATGATCCACTCGCGATACGCCTTCTCGAAGCTTTCGTCCTGCTTCTGCGACGGGTCGCGGGTATCGAGGGACATCATCTGCGCGGCGGCCGTTGAGCACGGCACGAACGCGAGGGTGAGCAGAGCGCGCCTGACGTTACGCGCGACGGTAGGACGGATCACTGAGCGACTTCCTGCGTCTTCGGTGGGGGATGGACTTCTTAACCTCCACTACGCAGCACTCTCGCTTCGTGTTCGGCAAGGGCTTGTACGGTGTGGGGCCCGTGGCCTGTCCCCCTCCGTGCCCAACGGCCAGCCGGGGGTGCCCCGGGCGGGGCGC
>JALHNZ010000175.1:3278-4078 GCA_022843265.1 Gemmatimonadaceae bacterium | reverse complement strand
ATGAAGCCGACGTTCCCGATCGAGCACGCGCGCCGCGATGCACGCCGTGCCGGCCTGCATGCACGGCATCGGCACCGACGGCGTCGTGTTCAACAATGCGACCGACACCTATTTAGTCGGCACCAACGAGCGACTGCTCAAGTGGAAGCCCGAGCACACAGCCGATCTTGTCGTTCTGCGCGTGCCGGCCACCAGCGACTTGCTGCCGTGCAAGTTTGTGCTGTGTGCACAGAACCAGGGTGTGCTGATACCGGTCAGCGATCGCCTGCTCCTCGACACGCCCGAGGCGCGACGCCTGGTCGAGCAGCACTCTATCGAAAACAAGTCGCTGGCGGGCGCCACAGTGCTCGAGTGCGTGGGCGTGTACGTCTCGGCCGGTTGGGCCGAGGTGAATGCTGGTGGTGTTGCGTGGCGCCCGACGCACGTGCGACACGAGAAGCAGGCGCCCAACTCGGTGCAAACGTACGAGAACGTGCACGCTGCGGCCGCCGATCAGCTGGACGAGCAGGCCATCGTGGCATACCTGACGACCAAGTGAAGCTGAAGAGGCAGAGTTGGCAGTACAGCAATGAGTGCGCACGTGTGGGTTGACACGGGCCTGGGCACCGACGCGTGCCGGCGCATCGAGGACAGATATCGTGTATTTCAGTGCGCGCATTGTGCGCAGGAGCTCTGGCACTATTACGACATCTCGTGGTCGCCGAGACAGGCGGCAATGATCGAGAATGTGCCAGAGGCGTGTCGGCTCGGTCGCGTGCGACTCGTCACGCATCGCCAAGTGCAGCTGCACATGGCCATGG
>JALHNZ010000175.1:0-3268 GCA_022843265.1 Gemmatimonadaceae bacterium | reverse complement strand
CGGCGCGAGCAGAGACGCAAGAAGTGGTGGAGGCGATGAGGCGCTAGTTCAAATGTAAAAAATGGCCATTGACTCGATCGGCGCGCGACACTTGGGACACTTGAAGACACTCATGGCCTGTATGTTCTGCTGCGCCAGGATGCGCGTGCAGTCGCGGCAACAGACCGCGTGTCGGCACGGCCGAAACAGCACGTCTTTCTGGTGCTCGAGGCACACAATGCACTGTAGTGCCTCGTTATCGGTCAGCGTGCTTTCGCCCGGTAGGTCCAGTGCCGACGGCAACCAGTGCACCGCGTCGGCGGCGTCGGCTGCCATGTCGACTGGCCGCGCCGGTTGCGCCGCCGACATATCGGGTCCTGGCTGATTCCAGAGCGTGTCGGCAAATCGACACAGCAGATCGTTGAGGCTGATGCGCACCACGGTCGCTTGCGACGCAGACACTGGCTGCGGCGGCGCCGGTTGTGGCGGCGGTGGCACGGGCGGGTCGGCTGGCACGCTAAAGGTGTTGCCGGTGCCCTCGGCCGTGTTGTTGCGGCCGACAAGCAGATTGAAATTGCCCACCGTGTGGTTATTGTCGCCATAGATCGAGCAGTTGTCAGTGCGGAGGTTGCGCAGACCCGAGCCGCGCACAATCCTGTTGCGAATGTGCTGCGACGCCTCACTGCGCGGCTTGACCTTCTTCGCACTCGTCGGTTCGGCCGGCCTTTTTCGTGACGGCGCGCTCATAGCTGGCGTAATTTCTGTGCATGGAAAATGCCATCTTTCGCTCGGCGAGCGCCAAACTCGGCGCCATCTCGTGATTTACCTCAACAACAATGACGACGCCAGAGCTGAAGGCAAAGCGAGCGCTAATCAACGCAGACATCATTGGGTTGGCAAGCTATCAGAGTGTCTGTCGGGCGCTCGGTCAGCCATGGGGACCCTCGCTTGCTGTGCGAGTGGTATACCGTTGTTCGCTGCCAAGCCGTGAATTTGGTGCGCCGTGGCCAGAGGGGCCAAAGTACACGCCTTGGAAACAGCACAACAAAATGAAAAACGTCTAAACTTTGCTGGCGAGCACAAAGTGTTTGACGCGCACGAGCAGGTTCCACTTGGTGTGCATCTTGTAGCCGTTGGGATACGCAGCATCGATGATGCTCAGTAGCTGCAGCGCGGGCAGGTTGAGCGAGCGGAGCGCCACGCTGATTCTGAGTGCGGCCTCGCGAAACTTGGCGCGTCCCACGCTCTGCATCTGGCGCAGCTGGCGGCCAGACGTCGGGTAGTGACGCACAAACGCGTCAATAAGGTCGGATTTGACCACAGAGATGTAGATCGAGAGTTCGTGGCGGCACGGCTCTGCGACGCAGTTCTTGGTGCGCATGTCGGTGCACCACACATCGTGCTCTTCAAGCGCCGTCAAAAGGCGCTCGCCTTCGTTGCCTGCAATGTTGGATACGTACCGAAAGATCCAATCCAGCCCGCCGGCAAACACAAAGTCTTGCAGACCGCAATATCGCCCGCTAAACGTGCGCAGCAGGTTGAAGAGACACGTGTAGACCATTCGATCAATCTCGTGCGTTGCCGGCAATCGCACCAGGCGCGGTACCAGTGGCATCTGTATCGTGAGATGCACCACATCTTTCCACCAATCGATGAACAGAATGCGCGCGCTCAGTCCATGCGTCACATGATCTGCCAGGTCGAGACACGCATTGAGCAGTCGCGCGGCGAGCTGCCCAAAATTCGGGATGCGTGTGAATGTGGGCACTGTTTCAGCGGATGCGGCGCTTATCAGGTCAAACGCGTGCTCAAAGTGCACAGAGGTGCGCTCAATCTGCGTCACGAGAAACTCGAGCAGCGGTGTACGGATCAGCATCGTTCGCAGCAGACCAGACAGGTAACCACCGCGTTCGCGAACCGAAAAGGCAGCGTGGTACTCGAAGATCTGCTCGAGTGCGCGATCAATCAGCGTGTCGTCGCCCGCCTCGACTGCCGTGCGCCACTGCTTGATGACGATGCGCATGCGCGGCACCTGCGGCAGGACATTGTTGGTGCGTGACATGGCTACTGCACATGGAATTTGCACAGCGTTGGTCGGCTTGTTATTTATGAAATTTGCACAGAACTTGCTGTGTTCGTTCAAACTGAACCACGCACTTGAATTGAGGACGAATGAGTCGATTGGTTGATGAACTTCGCGAACTGGAGCGGGCTGGACCCGAGGTCACCGAGGTCACCGAGGATGAGGTGGCGCAGATTATCTCTGAAATGGAGAACATGGCTCGCAAAGCGGCCAAAGGCGGCTTTAAAACGGTCAAGTGTTGGCTGGGTGCATTCCGTACTGATACGAACGCTCCTCTGCCATGCCGTCCGATTGCTGCGATCACAGCACACTTTCAGGCCCAGGGCATCCGAATCGGCTTTGTCCAGAGCGAGATGTGCGGCGCCCTGGCTTGTACATGCACCGGCGGCGGCAAGAAGCACTTTGGTTACAACCTCTGCTGGGATTGAACGCAAAAATCTGCTTTTTCATCAACCGGTCGTTCATGAATGAGGTTTTGTACAAAGCGGTGCGCCAGCGCGTGGCGGCGCTCGTGGCGCTGTGTGAGATTGGCGATTGCAAGCCAGGCAGCCTCGAGCTTGAGCTGCGCGTGGGTGCGTTTGATAGCACCGGCCGCATGACGCTTGGCGTGCATCCCGGCCTGTGGTATGCGGCGTTTGAGCACATGAGCCGCGCGACCAACGTGCGTATTGTGGCGAGCTACTCGCGCGTCGAGAAGGATCCGGATCTCGACGGCGCACGCATTGTGCACAGCGACAACCACTGCACGTGCCGACGCGAGCTGAAGCAGCCTGTGATGGCGGCCAGCGACATGTTGGTGTCCAATGGCGGCCTGTGTGCAGTGCGCGTGGCGGCGTCGCGCGAGATTGTGTTGAAGGAGAACGCGTGCGACAGCGGCATGCTCGAGACACCGTGCTATATGATGCGTGATCGCGAGCGCCGCAGTGTGTACTTGGTTGGCAATGGCGAGCGTTCGTGCTGGCGGTTTGACTTTACGCGCGTGAACGAGAAGGAAGGCTACGAGCTAGAGATTGAGCTCGAGTCGACGCGCGCTCTGGCGCTGACCAGCGACCAGAACACGGGCGAGCGTGTGGATGCGATTATGGCTCAGCTTGGCTCGATGATTCAGTGTCTGCTCGGCTCGCTTGAGCAGGCCGAGCGGTTGCACTGGCCGCGCGTGCACCAGGTTGCGGCCGAGCGCGCGCAGCGGCAGGCGGTGAGATCGGA
>JALHNZ010000174.1 GCA_022843265.1 Gemmatimonadaceae bacterium | reverse complement strand
CGTGTGCTCTTCCGATCTACACGAGTGCTGTGAGCGTCTGCGTGGCAAACAGCACGTCGGCCTCTTTGACCGAGGGTAGCACGACAGCGATGCGCGGCGCCAGCACAAAGTGGCCGAAGCGAGCCGAGGCGTACAGGTCAAAGAGCACGGCGCCGAGCTGTGCCGCAGCGCCCAGGTTCAGCGGCGGTGCGTTTGACGAGAGCAGCGTCGTTGTGCCCCACAGTACCAGAACAAACCACGGCACGATCGAGGCAATGACGAGCGCGTTCCGCATCCAGCCCAGCAGCGTCGGGCACTGGCAGAGGCGCACCTTGCACTGGCACGACGACCAGATCGTGTGGTACAGGAACGTCGCTGTAAACGGCCGCACAAATTCGTGCAACCACGCCGGCACGCTGTGCCAGTGAAACTCTGACACGTACGGCGTAGCGCACAGCTCGCACACCAACGCGTCCTCTTTCACGTCGATCCACGCCAGCAGACACTCGCGGTGCACTAGCGCCATGCTACCGGCACACCGACACGGTCTGATGACATCAGTGCCAGTGGCTGGCTGGTGGCAGTAACGGCAACTCATTGTTTTCCGCGGAAATTTTTTCAGTAGCCAAAACACACATAGTCCTGAGTGTATACCTCGCGAATCAACTGGATTAGGCTCTGATTCGCTCTGAGTGGTCGCAGAGCGGCGACAAACTGATCGCGCTCGGCTTGGTGATGGCTGTAGTAGCTCAGTGACTCGACTGCGCGCGTGGCGTAGTCTGCAATGCTGCGGCGCCGCCAGATTTGCCGCACCACGTACTCCCAGTCACGTGCCGACGTCTCGGCGCGGCCGATAAAGTGAAGCGGTACGGCAGTGCCATCGGCCGTGGCCGAGGTGAGCGAAAAGGTCTGCGTTTGCAGGTGGTGCTCTGTGACAAACGCGCGCTCGCCCATGTCAAGCAGAGTGGCACGCGCAGCCTCGATCGTCGGCCTGGTGTGCGTCAGGCGCCACATGACATGCGCCTGCGCGTACTGCGAGAACCAGCGGTCCGTGGGCTCGCGCACAAACGAGAAGAAGAAAAACTCGCGCAGATCGGTGCCGTTGAGAGCCATTGTCGTACACCGACCGCGACCCACGTTGGCCGTGAAGCATGCGCCCACGTGCGCACACCGCTCACGGCACCAGAACCAGTCGGCACCAAACACTCGTTTCAGGCCAATCTGCAGCGCCTGGCTGACGCTCTTGCGCACAACGATATAGGCAAACTTCCACTCAAGGCTGGCCACCACCTCTTGATACAGCGCGCCCTGCTCAAACGCTGCATGCCGCCCGCCCTTGTGCAGATCTTCGAGCGCCAGTGGCCGCCACCCAACCCGAAAGGGCTCGCCAGCATCGACGTAAAACCTGCGGCATGCCGCCGACTCGAATGCCGCTAGCGCCGACGCGTTACTCGGTACCAGAGCCGTCGTCTGCAGAAAGCGCCGGTTGATCACAATCGGCACATCAAACGCCAGCGTCATGCCAAGAAAGCAAACCAGGCCAATCATTCTTCACTTGCGTCTCTCGCTCACCGGCATGGCTTTCTTGCGCACAACAAGCCCCGGCGCTGCGTTCTTGCGCACCAACCCGGGCGCAGCAGGCTTGGCCTTCACCTGCTTGGCGGATGCAGGCTTTGTCGCCACCTGTTTGGTGGGCACGGACTGCTTGGCAGGCTCAGCCACAGGCTTGGCGAGGGCAAGTTGTTGAGCGGCGTTGGCGACGCACTGGCGAAACTGAGGCTGCAGGTCTGGTACGGTGTGGAGGCGAAACTCCTTCTCGTTGGGATGAAAGACTGCGATGTGCATCGAGGCAACGCGAAACTCGGTGTGCTGCTCCAGGATGCACTTGTAGCCGTTGAGCTGCGCGTAGTACTTGCTGCCATCGCAGAGCGGCAAGTGCGCAAACGGTGGCTTGGCAAACACGGGCGGTCGGCCCGGATACGAGATGAACTGCAGGTCGTTGGCGCGCTTCCAGTCGACCAGCACGCACCGCCGCAACGGTTTGCCCGACTCGAGGTCGCTGCGAAACACAAACATGGCGTCGATCATGCCGCACAGCTTGATGTCAAAGTAGCAGAGCGAGAGCTCGGTGCGGTACATGACCAGACCGTGTGCCTCGACCCAATCGCGGTGAAATGCACGAAAGTAGCCAAACTCAACTGTCTCAAAGCGCTCGCCCACAGTCGGGTTCTCGTTGTAGAACAGTTCGATGGATCGGTGCATCGTCTTGCCAAGGCCCGACTGTAGCTGCCCGTTGGCGGCCCAGTCGTGCACCAGAGCCGCACGCACCACCGGATCATGCACGGCACGAAATGCCAGGTACTCGCTGGTTTTGCAGGTGGGCGGCGTCGCATAGTGTGCCTCGAGCTCGGCCATGTCGAGGCCGAGTGCCAGCCATGTCGTCTCGACGTGCTCGCGTGCGTACTGGTAGTACTTGTAGGTCGGCTTGCGCATGATGTCGGCGCCCGTCGCGATGCGGAGCGAGTGCTCGTCGGGATCAAACTCGCCCGGGAAGTAGTTCTTGAGGAAGCCCGTCATCGACGGGCTCGTGACCAGCACGCCGTCGAGAAAGTAGACGTGACCGCGCACCTCGACGTCGGGCGGCAGCACGCCGGCGACCGCGCCAGTCTCCTCGTCGACCACGACGTCGTCGGCCAGGCGACCGGCGCGCACGGCGGCATTCTCGCGAAACACGACACGCCGATCAAACACGTCGATCGGATGTCGCTTGCGCAGCGTGTCGAGATTCTCATGAGCACTCATCACACACGCTCGATGTAAATTTCATGGCGCACGCTGGCAGCTCGCTCTGCCGATGAAAAAAGCAGCACGTGCACTGTAGAATGGCATGACGCAGTTTTTCAGCTCGAACCAAAAGTGAGTAATTGTTGATCGAGCCGACGCGCAGTTGAGTGTGGCGGTGTGGTGCGGTGGTCTGACACGCAGCGTGCAACAGACAACTTTGAGTAGCACACGTAAGCAGGATGGCTCGTACCGTTCAGTCGAAGCAGCAGGATGGCAAGGCGCGCGCCGACGCGACCACGAAGAAGCCGATGGCCGGCAAGATGCCGCGCAGTTCGCAGGGCGGGAAGGCGCCGGCGTTGATCAAGGAGCAGGCGCAGAAGTTGCTCAAGGCGCGCGGCAAGAAGATTGACCGACTCAACGCCAAGCCGGCCGGCGGTTCGGAGCGCACCAAGCGCCGCGCCAAGCCGGGCGCGCGTGCCGTGAAGGAGATCAAGAAGCTGCAGCTGTCGTCGGCGCCGGCCATCAAGCGCACGCCGTTTGCGCGTTTGAGCAAGGAGATCGTCAACGAGCACAGTCCCGAGGCGTACCGCGTCTCGGCCGAGGCGATCGATGCGCTGCGCGAGTCGGCCGAGGCGTTCCTGTGCTTCTTCCTGACGCAGGCGAACCGCGCCTCGATGTTTGGCCGCCGCCGCGTGCTGATGGCGCGCGACATCCACTTTACGCGCCAGTCCTTCAAGGACCACAACGTCTCGGTCATGCACGACGGCCCGCGCCAGTCGGAGCAGTTCTACCAGGGCCGCGGCGTCTTTCTCAAGCAGTGCGTCGGCATCGAGCAGCAGAAAGAGTACGAGGCGCAGCGCAAGATGCTCAACGCCGTCAAGAAGGCCAGCCGCAAGCCGCGCGTCAAGAAGGCGGTCGTCGCCGACGAGCCCGCTGCCGACGAGGCGGCCGACGAGCCCGAGGACGCGCCCGAGGAGTTCCCCGAGGCCGACGATGAGGAGCTCGCCGCCGCCACCGTCGACGACGAGGCCGACGAGGAGTGATTCGCGCTGACCGAATGAACGCTCCGATTTTTACATTTTACAACAAACCCAACTGATGAGCTGCCTCATGTGCTCCGCGCCGACCAGCAACAGCTGCTCTGGCTGCCACACCCTCTTTTGCAGCGTCGAGTGTCAGCGCACCGCGTGGCCGGCGCACCGCAGCTGCTGTCGGACCGAAAAATACGATTTTCGTGCAAACCGCTTCTCGAGCAAGCCTCCCGCGTGCTGGCGCTGTAGAGCACCGGCCGTCGATCGCTGCTCAGAGTGCTACGAGGCGTTCTACTGCAGCATCGAGTGCCAGCACGCCGACTGGCGCACGCACCGCAAAACGT
>JALHNZ010000173.1 GCA_022843265.1 Gemmatimonadaceae bacterium | reverse complement strand
GTGGTGGTCGTGGGCGCCACCGTGGTGGTCGTGGGCGCCACCGTGGTGGTCGTGGGCGCCACCGTGGTGGTCGTGGGTGCCACCGTAGTGGTCGTGGGCGCCACCGTAATCGTCGTGGTGAGCAGAGTCGTTGTGGTGGTGGTCACTGGCGGCTCAAACTCAATGTCGCAGCATTGGCCCAGGCGACAGCGATCGACGGCAGCGTCACGGCAGTAGCGACGCGGGAACCAGGCAAACTCTTCGATGGAGCAGGCCATCTCGGTGGTGGCGTCGATGCAGATGCCGTTTCCGATGCAGCACGCGCCGAGCGTGATGTTGCATGTGGGCGGCACCAGCGTGAAGGCGTACAGCGCGCCCGATGACAGGAACGTGCCGAGCGGCGCCTCGGCCAACTGGTGCGATGTGCGGTTGTTCTCGGCCACGCAGACATCATAGAGCAGATCCTGGCACAGCAGCTCAGGGTCCACGTCGTTGATCTGCTCTGCGAGGAACAGGCCGTCGCACTCGATCGCGCCCTCGACCGCCTGCTTCGGACCACCGCCCTCGGGGCAGCAAAAGCCAGGGCAGTCGTCGACGCACTCGTTGCGACCGAGCGACGGCACCGAGTACTGGATATCGTCGACGCAGGTCGGACCCGTCAGGCGCACTGTCATGCGAATGATCGGTTCGCCGTGGCAGTGGGCCAGACCCCACGTCTCGTTGGCCGGTGGATACTGGTGCGGCACCAACGTAAAGGGCGAGTCGAGCGTGTGGGCAAACAGCGTTCCGCCGGCCGGCACGAGCGTGTCGGCGGCGTCGGCCATGTGGTTATTGTTGCGGTCGTTGATGACGAGCTTGCCGTTGACGTCGAGCATCGGCACGTGGTACGGCTGCGGGCACGCGACGCCGTACTGATCGTAAAACTGCACCTTGGTGCCGTGGTGCAGGTTGATCAGCGTCACCGAGTGCACGTAGACGGGCGAGCAAAACTCAAACACCAGCTCGCCGCCGTGCTTGGCCGGGCACGGCTGCGCCTTGCCGCAGTCGTGCGTCAGGATCAGGCACTGCGTCTGCGCCTTGCAGTTCTCGCCGGCGCGACCCGGTCGACCGCCGTGGCCGCAGCCTTCGGCCGTATCGTTGTTGAAGCAGCCTTCGTTGGGCGTGCCGAGCTCAAACGCGCCGCACGACGGGCGCTGCGAGTCGAACACGGCCGCCGCCAGATCCGGTGCGCCGCCCACAGCAACACCGTGCTCCAGCAGGTACTCGTTCAGCTCGACGCCGCTCGTGCCCACAGGCACATCACTCAGCGTCAGCAGGTGGTGAAAGAATGCGCGGTTGCGGCACGGCTCCACGTCGTCCACCGCACCGCATAGCTCGGTGCAGTTGGGCGGTCCAAACGCGCACGTCGTGTCGACTGGCGCGCCGCGACACTCGCCGCTCGCGGCGCCCACCAGGGCGGCCACCAGCAGCGCAATCATTACAGTCTGGCCCATCAGATCAATGGCGCTCGTTGCACAGTTCACTGGCAGTCTGGTGCTCGGTGAACAGAGGATACGGTGCGATGCGCGCCGGCTGTAATTCTAACGATCGTCTCGGAAATCGCGCGCGCTTATACAGTGCCACCCTGCGGGCGTTTGATGCTCGCCACCCACCCGTCCATCATCGTCGGCGCCGACGGCGGCGCCGCTTTGACCGGCCTCTTCCTCTTTGCCGCGCTCACCGCCACGCTGCGCCGCACCGGCGCACCTGGAGCACCGACAACCTCGGCGCGCGTCGCCTCCACATCGCGATCGAGCACCAGCACCCTGGAGCTCTGAAAGTCGGCGCTCGCACCGTTGGCCAACTGCGGCGCAAAGATCTCGAGCGCGCGCGCATACGACTCGGCATCGAACCCATACTGCGCACACGCAACAATCGCCGACCGCCGGCCTGCCGGCGTACGCAAATCGAGGCCGGTGCATAGCAGCGGGAACACAAACAGCGTGCGTTCCAGCTCGCCAATCGTCGCCACGCCACCCGCGGCCACCGTCACACCGCCTCCACCCTCCTCATCAGCATCCTCGTCGGCGTCGTCGCCAGTCGACTTGGCGCCGGCCGCAGTGAAGTGACTGAGAAAGTCATCGTGCGCGGCGCTGATCGAGAGACGTGTGCTGGCCAGAGCCCGAGCGTGCTCCTCGGAGCACTCGGCGCCCAGCGCCAGCGTCGTGCGCACGAGCACCTCGTGGCGCCGATCGATCGCACGACACAGCGCCGCGGTGCCGTGCACCGTGTTCCAGAGCGCGGCACTCGGAAACTTGAGCTCGGGCAGCGCGGTGCTGTGGCGGGCCGCGGCGCGCGCAAGTCGAACGCAAGGCAGCACGACCGACGTGTCAAAGAGCAGCTGATCCTTGAAGCTGTCGTGCGTCGTGTCGTCGGGCGTCTGACGCGCAAACTTGTCGGCCATCTCGTGGTCGGTCACGCTCTGGCGATAGTGCACTGCGCCCGACACGTCGTCGGCCATGTCGGCCAGCGCGTCGAGATCCTCTTTGCCGCACAGACGCGCATAGTTGTGCTGCATCACAGTGCCCGCGTCGACCGCTCGTGCGCGCAGCAGCTGCGCACACTGCGCCACGACCGCGCGCGACTGCTCTCGTCGAATCGCATCTCGCTCGCCAGGATATCTGCGTTCGCGCTCCGCCGCCTCTTTTTCGCCGGCCTGCACAGCGCGCAGCAGGTCGTAGTGCAGTGCGCCCTGGCGCTGATCGTCGACGGCGCTCGCACCACGCACCTTTGTGCCGCCGCGCACCTCGAGCTCGGCCCGCAGCTGCGCCACGCGCACGTCGCCGCGCGACTCGGCCACCAGCCCGGCGCGCTGCTCGGCACTCAGCTGCGGAAAGTGCGCTTGGATGTGCGCCTCAAGCGCAGCGTCGGTGACGGCCGTGGCGCGCACAGTCACATAGTGCGCCTTGTCGCGCTGCAGCGCGCGCACGTGCGGACCGTACGCATTGTTGCACACCAGCACGCACCGGCAGCGCGCCGCCAACACAAGCGCCATGAGCTTCTGCGAGCGGCGCATGCTGGCAAACGCATCCACGTCGTCGACCACCAGCAGCGCGTCGGCGTGCGCGCCGCGGCTCACGAGAAAGTGGTGCACTTCGGCAAGCAGATCGGTCTTGTCGTCGCCGTCCTCGGCCGCCGAGAGCCACAGGTGTGGTACCTGGCGCTTGACCGCCAGCACGCGAGCGCGCTCAAGCGCCAGCGTCTTGCCGCACCCGCACGGTCCGCTCAACACCATGCGGCGCTTGGGCGGCGTCGGCAGGAACAGGTGACCCATCAGCTGCGTCACCCATGGCGACAGGTCGCTCGCCTTGAGCAGCTCAGCTCCCGCATCAGGCACCAGCGTGCCGGCCGCCGCCGACGGCAGCTCGGGTGCGCGCCGCACCACCGCCGCCAACTGCACCAGGCGCACCGAGCAGCCAGCCGCACCGCGCAGCGCTGCGCACACACGCATCAGCACGCTCTGCGTCGCAAAGCCGTCGGCCACGACACCAAACGCTGTGCCGGCTGGCACCTCGTCGGCGCCCAGAAATCGCTCGCCCCACGTGCTATTCGGCACATCGTACAGCAGGTAGTGCTGCCGATCCAAAACATACTTGAGCGCCATCTGCTCTGATGCCAATCTCATTATCGCCCGCTCGGCGGACCCCACTGCAAATTTCATTCGGTGCGCCGTTGGTGCCAGTGGCGCACAAAGCTCACGTAGCGCCATTTGATGTGCATGTTGGGCACAACAGACGGCATCAGTTCGTCCAGAATCTCGAGCAGCACAAGCGTCGGCAGCTCCAGGCTCTGGAGCCCAATGGCGAGCTCGGTGGCGCGCGAGAGCACGACGTAGAACTCGCTGTAAAGCTCAGGCGTGTACCGCGACAGCCAGTTGAACGTGTACGGCAGTGACCGATTCCGAAACGTCACGTAGTGCTTGTCACACAACTTGGCCGCGTGTGCCTTGATCTGAAAAACGGTCGTGTACAGCACACAGTCGCCATCCGGTACGCGGTTGTAGCAGTGGGCGACCAGTCTGAGGTATTTGGGGTCATCGAGTGCGCGGTTTGACATCAGGTTGGCCAGTCCAATGCAAAACTGCTCCGATAACTGGATGTTTGTGTCGCAAACTAACGCGTACA
>JALHNZ010000172.1:3931-4211 GCA_022843265.1 Gemmatimonadaceae bacterium | reverse complement strand
CCACAATGCGCGACACTTCCGGCCCGAACTCACGCTCGATGTCGGCAATCGTAATGTCGGTGTCTTCGACCACGTCATGCAGCAGACCACATGCCACCGTGGCCGAGTCGAGCTGCAGGTCGGCCAGAATGCGCGCGACCTCTACGCAATGCGTCACGTACGGTTCACCCGAGTGCCGCACCTGCCCCGCGTGCGCACGTTCCGTAAACTTGTAGGCGCGAATCAGGAGGTCGGTGTCGAGCCGATCGTAGTCGCCTTCCACGCGCGGCACAAAGCCCGG
>JALHNZ010000172.1:0-3921 GCA_022843265.1 Gemmatimonadaceae bacterium | reverse complement strand
CGATGCGGCGGGTGTGGTTGTCGGGGTCACAGCATCCCTGCTTCAGCAAAGCTCACGTATCGCCCGCGTCCAATGATGATGTGATCGTGCACCGGAATGTCGAGCAGACGTCCAGCCGCGACGAGTTGCTCCGTGACCAACTTGTCCTGCGTGGACGGAGATGGATCACCACTCGGATGATTGTGCACGAGAATCACCGCCGCCGCGCGCTCGGCAATCGCTTCGCGAAACACTTCGCGAGGATGCACCAGCGACGAGTCCAGCAGCCCGCGGGTGATCAGGATATCGCGCTCCAGTCGGTGCTGTGCGTCCAATACGGCCACGTGGAATTCCTCAACCGGTAGATCCTGTAACTGTGGTGCGTAGAGCGCTGCCACATCACTCGGCGACCGAACCGGGGCGCCCACCTCGCGAGCCTCGAGCGCCAGCCGACGGCCGAGTTCCAGCGCCGCATGCAGCGCCACGGAGCGTGCCAGACCAACACCCGGCAACCGCGTGAGAGATCCCACTGAGCCCGACGCCAGCCGTCCAAGAGAGCCATCAGCGCTGTCGAGCACCCGCCGTGCGCAGTCGAGCGCCGACCCCGCGGAACCTCCGGTGCCCAGCAACAGCGCCAATAACTCCGTGGTACTCAACGAACGCGCGCCCAGTGCCAACAAACGTTCGCGAGGCCGCTCGGTCACCGGAAGCTCTCGAATAGTTAGCGGACGGAGGCGCGCGGGGCCAGCGGCGGACGCAATCACAGTCCGGCTGAGAGTCGGGGTGGCCATGAGGGAGGAATGAGAGAGCCGTTGAAGCCTGAACGCGCGTCGCGTTCGGCGTGACCGATCAACTCTCGCCCGCAAGCCGCCCTCACGCGGCATCAATTCAGCGCGGCGTCTGTCGAATTGTCTCCGCCGGCCGGGCCACTGCCGTGCGCACAGATTCTAGAGCCGCCCTTTGCGGCCTCCATCAGCTCTACCATCTCCCGCACAATCGACGCGCCTTTATCGCGCGTGTACCACTCGTTGCGGTACGCATAGAGCGCATCACTTTTCATCGTGTCACGTCGAGCGTGCGTCCACTCGCGCACGTCGCGCGGCAGTTCCACCACGCATCCGCGATCGGCGCCGGCTTCGTCAAGCAACACGTACGTTGGTGTCGCGGTCCGACCATCCAGTGAACGATGCGCGCGCTGCACGGCGGATCCAACCGTTGGTGTGACAATGCGCATCGAGAGCCCTTCCACTCGCTCGGCCAGACGGGCCACGTACGGCACCTGCTGCATGGAATCGCCGCAGGCGTCCACAGCCACCACAAGAATCCGCCAGTTGCCGCCCACCGCGCGAGCGCGTGCCACGACGCTATCCTCGAGCATGACCGCATCGTTGATGCGATGCCAGCCCTCGCGACGACGCTCCGTGGCTTCGAGAAATTCCGGAAAAGCCTGTCCTACCGCGTAGAGGCCATTGTTCGTGGAATCCACCGCCGCACGCGAGAATGGCACGGCAGACGGGAACGCCGCATCACCACAATCCGGCGCGAGACGTGACGCACTGGGCAGAAGGACAGTTGCGCCAAATACGAGCGCGGCGGCCAATACAGGGTAGACCATTTTTCGGGGACGGAAGTGACAGAGCGCACCATATCGCGGCGTCGCGTGCGTGCACGCATGTTGAACTGATACCGATTGCGTGTGCATCGCAAGGGGTTCTGACTTTGCGCTGCTGGCGCCATACTGCCGAGCTCTGCAGATTTTCTACACCGGACCTGATCGATCCCGATGGCGGGGTTGTGCGCGTCCGACACTCCTCCTAATCATGGAAGCAAGGCTGCGAGCTGCGGTTGAATCCGCCCCAACGGGTTTGATCATGACCGATGCGGAAGGTCGCATCGTGTTGGTCAATCGAGAGATTGGACGCCTGTTCGGGTACTCCCGAGAAGAATTGCACGGCCAGGCGATTGAGTTGCTGATTCCGCATCGATTTCGCGATCATCATCCCGCATCACGAGAGCGCTTCACCGCACATCCGCGCGCGCGAGCCATGGGCGCCGGGCGTGATCTGCGGGGACGACGGAAAGACGGCTCGGAGCTCCCCGTTGAAGTTGGACTGACGCCGGTCGCAACTGAAGACGGCTTGTACGTGATTGGCTCCGTGGTCGACATCTCGGCGCGCCTCGCCGCGGAAGAAGCCCAGCGGCTTGTTGCCGAACAGCTCCGACAAGCGCAGAAGATGGAAGCGGTTGGCACACTCGCCGGTGGCATCGCGCACGACTTCAACAACTTGCTTGGCGCGATCATGGGTTACGCCGAACTTGTGCAACAGTCGGCGCAGGATAACGAGGAGATCTCTGCTGATGTGCACGAGATTATTGTGGCCGCTCAACGCGGTCGCAAGCTCGTGCAGCAGATTCTGGTATTCAGTCGACGGCAGCAAGCACAACGAGTTCCCGTATCGCTCGCCGGCGTGGTGCGCGAGGTACAGCAGCTGCTGCGCGCGTCACTGCCGGTGGGCGTCAACATGGAGATCCACATTCACGAGGAATCATCACGCGTACTCGCAGACTCGACCTCTGTGCATCAGGTGATCATGAATCTTGCGACGAATGCGGCGCAGGCCATGCCGAACGGCGGGCAGCTACAGATTTCACTGTTGCGCCAGTCAGTGGATGCCGAACTCGCCCGAATGCACGCGGGACTTCGCGAAGGCGACTACATCGTGATTGAAGTGCGCGACAACGGAGAGGGCATGGACGAGGCGACACAAGCCCGCGCCATGGAACCGTTCTTCACCACAAAACCCGCTGGGGAAGGCACGGGCCTCGGACTGTCCATGGTGCACGGAATCATGCAAGACCATGGCGGCGCGATCACGCTCGATAGCGACACGCAGTCGGGCACCACGGTGCGCTGCCTGTTCCCTGCACGCGCGGACGAAGGCAGCGGATTTCACACGGCGGTCGCTCCAACCGCGCCGAAAGGTCGCGGCCAGCACATTCTCTTCGTGGATGACGAACAGGCGCTTGTGACCCTCGGCGAACGTCGATTGCGACGCCAGGGCTACGTTGTCACCGGCGTCACCTCACCGGCGAGTGCGCTCGAACTTTTGACGGCGAAACCTGGTCAGTTCTCGTTGGTGATCACGGACTATTCCATGCCCGACATGAACGGTCTCGCACTCGCCAAACACATCCGCACGGTTCACCCAACCATGCCGATCCTGCTGCTCACCGGCTACGTCGAAGAGCTACCGGATCATGTGTTGTCCGACGCCGGGATACAGCGTGTGCTGCAAAAGCCCGTGAGCAACGCTGACCTCGCCGACGTCTGTAATGAACTACTCGCGGCGACGCCCGTAGACGCCGCCGCCAGACAACACTAGACCGTCGCCCCGTGACACTTCTTGAACTTCTTCCCGCTTCCACACGGACACGGATCGTTGCGTCCCGCAGCACTGAAATCCACTGGACCAGACGACTGCGCATCGAGTGACCGAATCGCGCCCGCGCCGACCACTCGCGGCGTGGCCGATGCCGCCGGCAGCGCTGCCGCCGGTGCGTCGTTCACCTCGGCCTGCACCGGTTCAACGTTCGGCGGTTCTTCAGCCGGCACATCTTCCAGCATACCCATCGCGTTAAAACGCTTCGTGGGTTTGCCCTCTGGCGCGCGCGTCACGATCGGTGGCAACGGTGCCGGTGCCGGCTGCTCAAACACCAACTGCGCCTTGAGGAACCGCTCGGTAAACGTGTGCGACAGATCGTGCATGAGATCTTCAAACATTGTGAAGGCCTCATGCTTGTACTCAATCAACGGATCCTTCTGGCCCCACGAGCGATAGTGAATGCTCGCGCGCAACTGGTCGAGATCGTAGAGGTGATCCTTCCACTTCTCGTCAATCACGTTGAGCGTCACCAACGCCAGCAGACGCGCGCCAAATCCGT
>JALHNZ010000171.1 GCA_022843265.1 Gemmatimonadaceae bacterium | reverse complement strand
ACCACATACGGCATACCAAACGCGCCGGCAGAGACCGCGAGCAACTTGGTGCTGATGGGCGAGAACGTACTGCCGGCAATCAACAACCAGCCCCAGCGCGTGAGCAATGACTCCGCTTGCGCGAGCCCGTCGGCACTGACTCCAATCCACGAACCGTACGACGCGAGCAGCTGATTGAGCGCGTTCACGCCAATGAAGAACAGCACCGTGGCACCAACAATGGTGCCGCAGAACGCCGCAAACGCGAGACGATACGCCCGTTTGGGCTGCGCGAGTGCGAGCGGTAGAAACAGCGCGTCTGACAACCCGGGCACGATCAGACTCTGCAGCACACCGTAGCCAAAGACGGCCACACCACTCCATCCGCGATCCGCAAAGTCGTGAAGACGATCGTACAAACGCTGCAGCCATCCACGAGGGGATGGCTGCGAGGGCCCTACATCACGCGTACTCTCGTGTATGTCTGTGCCGCGATTCGACACTTCACTCACTGACGACGCGCAGCCCGGCGGGCTTCCGCCATCTTCACCGCCTCGTACGCGTTCACAATGCCGCCCGATGCGGACAGCGAACCAAACGTGACGCGCGCGTTCGGCGTACCACCCGGCGGTACGACCTGCACATTCGGCAACTTGGTCACCGTGGCGATGAGAATGTCACGCACATCAGACGCGGTGAGCTCTGGATAGTAGGCCATCAACAGCGCCGCCACGCCAGACACCACCGGCGCTGCCATGCTCGTGCCGCTCTGTCGCTCGTACTTGTTGCCCGGAACGGCGGAGAAAATGTCGACGCCCGGTGCGAACAGATCGACACTCTGTTTGCCGAAGTTCGAGAACGGCGCGGCCAGTTCATTGCCACCCTTCCACGAACTCGCACCAACGGTAAGCCACAACTTGGCCTTCGCGCCGCCAAGATCCGCGTTCGGGAAGTTGGGCGTGACATCAATGTCTTCCCCATCATTGCCGGCCGCGTGCACCAACAGCACACCCTTTGACTCGGCGTATCGCACAGCCTCATCTACCAGCGCCTTCTGCGGTGAGTACGCTTTGCCAAAACTCATGTTGATGATATGCGCGCCGTTATCGACCGCGTACCGAATGGCGTTGGCGACGTCCTTGTCGCGCTCGTCACCATCTGGCACTGCACGTACACCCATGATGCGCACACCGTCGGTCACACCGTCGAGACCGAGGTTGTTGCCACGAACGGCCGCAATAATGCCACCAACGTGCGAGCCGTGTTTTGCGTCGGGACCCGTGATGTCGGCGTTGCCGTAGATGCGCTCCGAACCGTTGGCGTAATTGTCGCCGACAATGTTGCGCGGATCGAACAACGTATCGAGTGCGTACTTGGCCTGTGAACCGTAGGCCTCGCGCGCTTCCGCGATAACCTCCGGTGTGATGTCGTTGGCTGCCAACTGCAGATACATCTGCTTTGCCTGCGTCACCTGCGGCGTGGTGGGCTGCAGCGCCTCGACCTTGGCTTTGGTAATGTCGCCGGAGATCTGTCCGCGCAGCAGCGTGACCGCTCCATCGAGCGCACGACCGATGTTTTCAATCTGCCCAAGCGTCTGCACAATCTCGGTGCGCTTTTCCGAATACTTCTCGGCGATCTTGCTGCACGCCTCAACACGTGGTGCGGTTTGTGTCCCACCGTTGGCGCGCTCACTGCCGCAGCGCGCGTACTCACGCGTGAGTTCGAACGTATCATGATGAACGTTCCGGCCGTCGGCGCCGCCAATGAAGTTCCAGCCGTACACATCGCCGGCGTAACCGTTGCCGTCCACATCGCGCGCGCCCGGCTGCTCTTTTTCGTTGCGCCAGAGCACGGGCTTGAGATCGGCGTGCGCGGTATCAACGCCACCGTCGATCACGGCAACAATCACGGTGCGACCTGGTGTACGCCCCGCGAGCAGTTCCTTGAGTGCGCGATCGGAGCCGGTGCCGGCAATGCCATCTGTCGCGAGATCGCGCAGCTGCCAGTTCACCGGCGACTCATCGAGCCGCACGGACGGGGGCGGCGCGACGGGCGCAGACGCGGCAGCAACCGGGGCCGGGGCCGTGACGGGCGCCGCGCCTGGTGCGCAGGCCGCGGCAAAGCCGAGCACCATCAGTGCGCGCGGCACGGACGTCAGGCGACGCGAAACAATGTTCGAAGCAGGCAGAAGACGCATATGCAGGTTCAGGGTCAGAGACGGTCGAGGGCTTCGTTGCCGATCACGGGAATCCAGGGCAACATCTCGTAGTTCACGAAGCCGAGCTTATTAAACGGATCCCCATCACGAATACGATCCAGCGTCGCTTGTACCCCGTCGTCGGGGATTCGGAGCAACAGCGCGCCGCCCGAGCGTGGATCAAAGGGCCCGGACGCGAGCAGCTCCCCGGCCGCGTGGAGTTCGCGCAGATAGGCGCGGTGTGCTTCCACGTGCGGTGTGATCACGTCAAGCGGAAAGCGATAGCGGAGAATGGCGAGTGCGTACATCCGCGAAAGGTAATTGGGGGCTGGGGGGAGCGTATTGCTCGCGCGCGCCTGCGCGATACGCCCCACCCAGCTACGGCCGTGCGACCAACCCGGCCTCACCCTCGCTATCGAGCGCATCCCGCAGCGCTTGCCACGGCATGCGCGCGCACCCAACTCGCTGGGGATACGCGGCTACGCCGGCGAGGGCGATGAGGTCGCCGGGCGGCGCGGCCTCGGCCACTGCGTCGCCTTGCAGCAGGCGCTCCACGCGATCAATGAGTGCGAGCGCATCGTGCAGCGACAAACCTTGAACTGTCTGTGTGAGCATCGATGCGGACGCCGTGGCAATGGAACAGCCGCGCCCCTCAAACCCGACCTGCGTGATCGTGTCGTGCTCAACGACGATGGACACACGAAACTCATCGCCGCAGAGCGGATTCTTGCGCGCGCCGAATGATGTTTCGCCGGTTACCGCACCACGGCCGAACGGCGCACGGTAGTGCTGCAGCAACCGGTCCTGATACATCCTGGCCAGCGTTCGCTCGAGCGGTCTGGCCAGTGGTACGCGTGACACGTTATTCGCCGTCTACAGCAAACAGTTGTTGCGCCGCCTCGAGCGCGACGGCCAGTGCTTCTACATCACTCGCGTCGCTATACACATAAAAACTCGCGCGCGCGGTGGCGCTGGTACCGAGTCGGCGCATGAGTGGCTGCGTGCAATGATGTCCCGCACGAATGCAGACGGCGTGCTGGTCGAGGATCGTGGCCAGATCGTGCGGATGCACATCCGGCAGCGAGAAACTCAGCACGCCACTTCGCTGCGCGGCCGGTGGACCGTAAATGTGCAGTCCTTCGATCGTTGCGAGTCGCGCGTGCGCGGCTTCCAGCAGCGCGAGTTCGTGGGCGCGCACCTGCGCCATGTCGAGTGATTCGAGATAACGCACCGCCGCCGCCAGACCAACCGCGTCGGCCGCGTTTGGTGTGCCGGCCTCAAACCGATGCGGCAACACATTCCACGTACTGTCCTGATCATTCACCCATTCAATCATGTCGCCGCCAAACTGCCACGGCTGACACTCGAGCCAGCGCGCACGTGTGCCGATGACACCGCCAATACCCATCGGGCCGAGCATTTTGTGGCCGCTGAAAGCGTAGAAGTCCACGCCGAGCGCGTCGAACTCCACCGGCAAGTGCGGTGCACCCTGCGCGCCGTCGAGCACGATGATCGCCGGCGACTTTTCGCGCACCATGCGCACCACTTCAGCCACCGGTGTGATTGAACCGACAGCGTTTGACACATGCGTCAGTGCCACAACGCGCGTACGCGGCGTAAGCAGCGATGCCAGATGATCGAGATCGATGCGCTGATCACCCGTGAGTTCGCAAATGCGGAAATGCGCGCCGGTGGCCAACGCCAACTGCTGCCACGGCACAAAGTTCGCGTGATGCTCGAGTGCGGTGACCACGATCTCGTCGCCGGCCTGCACATGCGCGCGTCCCCATGCATTGGCCACCAGGTTCATGGATTCCGTAGTACCGCGCGTAAACACCAGTGTGTCGGTGTCAGCCGCGCCAAGAAACCGGGCGATGGTATGACGTGCGTCGTGATAGGCGTCCGTGGCGGCCGCCGAGAGGGCGTAGGCACCCCGATGCGGATTCGCGTTGGCCGTGCTGTAGAAGCCCGTGATGGCGTCGAGCACGACCTGCGGTTTTTGCGAGGTGGCGGCGGAATCCAGATAGTGCAAACCGGGCTGCGCCGCGAGCAGCGGGAAGTCAGCGCGGGGTGCGAGGG
>JALHNZ010000170.1 GCA_022843265.1 Gemmatimonadaceae bacterium | reverse complement strand
CCGTTGCGCGGTCGTCTCAACACAAAGGCGGCGCGTCGCATGTTGAGCTTCACGCCGTACGACCACGTGACGGTTACGCTCGACATGCCACTCCGTGCGCAGCCAACGGCAGACGATACCGCGTGGACGGCGCCAGCACCCATGCGCAAAGGCATTCTGGCTGACGGAACGCTGGACCCGAGCGAGGCCCGGGCGCGCTATCGTGTGGTCAAAGTGCCGAAGTGAAGCGCTCTGTTAACCGGCGTAGCCGAGTACCGCAAAAAAATGGCAGGCACTGCCGCCGAGCACAAAGCAGTGCCAGATCGCATGCGTGTAGCGCGCCTTGCGCGTGTAGAAATACACGCCGCCGGTGTACAGCAAGCCGCCGGCCGCAAGCAGAATCAAGCCGGTACTCGGCAACGCCAGCATCATGGGACGCAGCGCAATCACGACCACCCACCCCATCATCACGTAGAACGCCGTGCTGAGTCGTTTAAAGCGCGAGTGAAACACCACTTTAAAAAAGATGCCGAGTGCCGCGAGCGTCCACACCGCCGCGAGCAAGCTCCATCCCCACGCGCCGCGCAGCACACCGAGGGTGAACGGTGTGTACGTGCCGGCGATGAGCAGGTAGATGGCCACGTGATCGGCGAGACGCAGCACGCGCTTAGCGCGCGGGTGCGGTACCGCGTGGTAGAGTGTTGATGTGGTGTACACCGCCACAAGCGATGCCGCGAATACACTCACACCGAGCACCATCAGTGCGTCGCCGCGTGCGAGGTATGTGGCGATGAGCAGCGGCACACCAATGAGGCTCGCCAGCAGGCCAGCGCCATGAGTGAGCGCGTTCGCGATTTCTTCTTCGCGTGAGTAGAACGGCGTGTGGTCGGCGTCGGACATCATCAGTGAAATATAGCCCAAAAGGAATACGCCGGGTGCGGCTCGACTGTCACACCCGGCGCCTTCTGCAATCGATGGAATCAGTTGGTGCCGGTGCTCCAGAACTCCACGCGTCCCGATTCGAAGAGCGGAATCGCGATCTGGTTGCGCCCCTGATTGACGCCCATGTCGGCCGGCGCCGGCACGCCCCGAATGAATGGGGTCAGGGTGCCGTTTTGCAGCGCATGCACGGTGGAATCCGTCCAGCTGCTCACGAGCACGCGCCCATCGGCGAGCAGCACCGCGCCATCAAAGCCACCAGGGCCCGACGCCAGCGAGTCTGCCGACGCTGCTCCCGCGGTCCACGCGGAAATTGTGCTCGCCGCGAACGGCAGAATGATGAGCTTGCCATCGGCGCCGAAGAGCAGGCCGTTGGGGCCGGGCTGTCCTTCAAAACGCAGCGCTTCCGTCACCGTGCGGCCGCTCAGCTTGAAGATGCGATCCGGGCCTGGGTGCGTCATGCCACCTGCGCCAAAGGCGATACCCGTGTCGCTGATGTACAGCGTGCCATCAAGGCTCGCGGCAATGTCATTCAAGAATACCGCGCCATCGACATTGATCGACGCGACTTCAAATCCACTCACCACATCGAACCCGCGCACGGCGTTGATGTCAGCCACCCAGAGTGTGTCACCAACGAGCGCCATGCCCTTGGGTGCGTTGAGCGTGGTGCCCGCCGAGCCGCCCGCAATGAACATTGTATCAACCATGGCAAAGTCACCGCTCACCTTGGTGATGTAGCCATTGTTGTCGAGTTCGTTGGGGTTTCCGTTGATGTTCGAGATGTACCACACATCGCGCGCCACATCGTACAGCGCGCCTTCAGGCGTGGCGAGACCGGTCACCTCTCCAATCTTGCTCGGCGCGGTGGGCGTGAGGACAACACTGGCCGAATCGGCAGACGGGGTGTCTCCCGCGCCACCGCCGCAAGCAGCGAGCAGTAGAGCAGCGGCGGCAAGGAGCAAACGGGGCGTGACCGCTGGGGGCGGCGAGGAAAGCGGTGTCATTGAATGGTCTTTGAAATGGGTGTGTTCGGACTGCGGGTACGGCGGGGAGAACGCTCTCGGTCGCCTCGCGAATCCGGGGCACGGAGGCACTCGACAATTGTAGAGCGGACCGCAAGGCGGCGCGACGCCTACCTTTCTCTGTGCCTGTAACCATGATTACATGCAACTATGGTTACATGCGCCACGAGCCGCTGCGGACGCAGCTCTTACGCACTGCGGGTGGGGATCGTGATTTGGTGGACGACATTCTTCAGGACACCTGGCTGCAGGCCGTATGGACCTGGCGAGAAAGAGGAGTCCCGGATCGACCCGCAGCGTGGCTTGCCACCGTTGCTCGTCATTTGATGCTGAACCGCCTTCGTTCTCGGCGCCGAGTCGGGCAAGAATCTACAGAAGCTCTCAACATGCTTCCCGACACTTCGCTTCAGGCAGACGTGAGCGGACTCGTCGAACAGGGAGAGCGTACCGCCGCGATTCGGGCGGCGCATGGCAACGATGACGCTCTGTTGCGAATCCCGCTGCTCGACGCGATTGGAGTTGGCACAGGCACATCTACACTCACCAAGAGACTTGCTATGACTGCCCTGTTACCGTTGCTGCTCGTCCTCGCGGTTGCGCCGATAGCCTTCGTTGTAGGTCGGCTTCCTAGGCGTCAGCTGGCACTACTGCGGGTCGTGGGAGGATTGCTCTTCCTTTCTATCGCCACGATCTCTGTTCCCTCCGCCGCGCGTGCAGGCTACGCGCATATCGCGCAGCTTATCGGAATTGCAACTGCAGTTTGGGGTTTCTGGATGTTAAGGACACCAGAAACTGCAACACGCCGCTAGGGTGCGCCCCGGAATTCCGCAATCACACGCTACCTGCATGATCAGCGAGTGTGCTACACACGATCGGCATTGTCGCACGCGTGTAGTTCGGCAACGGGCGGCCCGACAAACGCCACGCCTCCGCCGTCAGCTCTGCGACGGCTCGGAGGCGGTCCTCAACGCTGCCCAACATGCGTGGATCTGACGCTTCGTCACTCGAAAGCGGCACGACCCTGGCGGTCATGTGAGAGCGGTCAACCATGAGCGAAGTTCACCCCACGCGATCGCGACGCACCGGCACCTTCTTACCCTTGATGTGCGCGGCGCCGAGCGCTTCCACAATCTGATCCGCTTTTCCCGACGGCACTTCAACCGTGGAATGACGATCACTGATCACGATCGCGCCAATGTCCGCTGCCGCGACACCCGTCTCATTCACAATCGCACCAACGAGATCGCCCGGACGAATCTTGGCCTTGCGACCGCCGCCAATGAACAACTTGGTGAGCGATCCACCACTGCTCGCCGCTCGCGGCTTGGCAGGCGCACGCTTGGCCGCCGCACCTTCACCCGACGCCGCAATGCGTCCCGCTGCACCGGTCTGACGTTCACCACGTGAGCTGCTCGGACGATCGCTGCGTCCACCACCCGACTCCGAACGCTCCGGACGTTCGCTGCGCGACGTGCGCTGCGGGAACGACCGTGCACCGCCCGGCGCCGATCCGCTGTACGACGACGTGCGCTCCGGACGCACACTCGCGATCGGAATCTCCGGCTCTTCCGTGCCCTGACGGCCCGCGTCAAGCAAACGCACCGCGGCCGCGGCAATGTCAAAAATGTCGAACTCTTCGGCCAACGACGCGATCACTTCGTGACCGGCTTCGTCACCACCAGCTTTCGCCGTCTCAAGAATTGCATCACGCAACGCGGAGCGTGTGAGCTCCAATCTGCGCGCACGCAGATCAGAAACCGTCGGCACCGCTTCAATCGAAATCGGCTGACCCGTGAGCCGTTCAATGTTGCGCAGCAGTCGATGTTCACGCGGCTCGGCGAGCGTTATCGCGATACCGGTGCGACCAGCGCGGCCGGTACGACCAATGCGGTGCACGTACGCTTCGGCGTCTGACGGCACATCAAAGTTCACCACGTGCGACACGTGATCAACATCAAGGCCGCGCGCGGCCACATCTGTCGCAATCAACAAATCAGTCTTCTTGGCGCGGAAGCGCTTCATCACACGATCGCGCTGATCCTGCGACAGTCCGCCATGCAACGCTTCAGCGCGCAGACCACGCGCGGTGAGCGTTTCGTTGAGTTCGTCAACTTCCGTACGCGTGCGGCAAAACACGATCGCGGCCGTGGGGCTTTCCACGTCGAGCACACGACCAAGCGCAGCCATCTTGTGATTACGCGTGACCACATACGCAACCTGACGCACACGCGCCGTGGCACCATCAGCGACAATCTCACGATCAATGCGCACGCGCACGGGATCCGTGAGATGTCCATTGGCAATCGCGTTGATAC
>JALHNZ010000169.1 GCA_022843265.1 Gemmatimonadaceae bacterium | reverse complement strand
CCCGCTTCTGGCCAGCAGACCAGTATGCGCCTGGGCGCAGTCAGCCGAGTTTTGACAAGCAGCCACTACGTGACTGGCTGGATGCGGAACGTCGCGCCGGTCGCTGGAATGGTGACGCGCCCGCACCGGCACTACCGCGCGAGGTTGTTGCCGCCACGAGCGCACGCTACCTCGATGCATTTGCGCGTGTGTCGGGTGCGCCGCTTGATACCAACGCGATTGATGCCGCCGTGAACACCGCCAGCGAGGAGCCGCGCTCGTGAACGGTCTCGCGCCGGAAGGCTATGCGTATGTTGTCGGACTTACGCTGCTGGCGGCGCTGGTATTTCTCGCGGCACTGCGTCTGCGGTCGTGGCCGCTCTGGTTGGGTGCGTTCTCGTTGTTAATCCTCGCGCTGTGCGCATCGTGGTATTTCCGCGGAACCACGGCCGCCGTGTACGCTGATCTCGCCGTCCTTTTCCCCCGGGAGCGCTCCTGATGTCTGAACAGGGCACGAGTGCAGGCAACACCGGGCGGCCGAGACGTCGCGCCGTCGTTGTCCTGCCGAATGGGCTGACACTGGCCAATCTGTTCTTTGGCGTGTTTGCGATCGTTTCCGCGTCACGTGGCGATTTCGACGGCGCGGCGCGCTACATCGTGTTCGGTGCAGTGGCTGATACGCTTGATGGTCGCATTGCGCGCGCTACCAAGACCGGCAGCAAGTTCGGTTCGGAGTTGGACAGCCTGGTTGACGCGATCAGCTTTGGTTTGGCACCCGCGCTCATCATGTATTTCGCGGTGCTCAACAACACGGGCTGGGACTGGATCTTCTGTTTCCTGTTCACCGCCGCTGCAGTCGTGCGGCTGGCACGGTTCAACGTCGAGCAGGCGGGCCGTGCCAAAACGCACTTTACCGGTTTGCCAAGTCCGGCCGCCGGCCTGACGCTGGCCACGTACTACTGGTTCAGTCAGACACCGCTCTACACTGAAACCATGATCGGTGGCCTGCCCTGGCATCAAATGTTGCGATGGGTGATGCTCGGACTCGGCATGCTCATGATCAGCAATGTGCAGTATGCAGCGGTGCCGACGGTTGGTTTGAAGTCGTTGCGCGGCGTGCTTGGCCTGTTGTTGGTGATCGGTACGCTGGTGGGCGTGATCTTTCTTCCGAAACAGTTCTTCTTCCCGGCCTTGATGTGCTATGTGTTGTACGGAATTGGCCGCACCGTACTGCTTGGCTTGCTCGATCGTCTGCCCGCGCAGTCGGATGACGACGATGATGATGTCGCGCTTGTTGCTGACGGCGTTTCTGTATCCAGTCCAACTCCACTTCGTCGTCGCGATTCGCAACGACGTGATTCCCGCTCTGACAGCGGTCGCCGCAGCGACCGAAAGGATTCCTGACCATGACTCGATTCCGCGTGGCCATCCAGATTGTGCCGCGTCGCGGCCTTCTTGACCCGCAGGGTAAGGCCGTTTCGGATGCGTTGCACACGCTTGGCTTCGCCACCGTGGGCGATGTGCGCGTTGGCCGTCATCTTGTGCTCGATACCGACGCTGAGCACGAGCAGGCTGCGCGTGACAGCGTGAAGCGCATGTGCGAGCAGCTCCTGGCGAATCCGGTCACCGAAGATTTTCACATTGATTCGGTGGAGCACGCGTGAAGGTCGGCATCGTTCGCTTTCCTGGCTCCAACTGCGACGAGGACGCGTACAACGCGTTCGTCGATCATCTCGGGGCAGAGGCCGTCTACTGCTGGCACAAGGAGCATGATCTGCAGGGCGCCGATCTGGTGGTGTTGCCCGGTGGCTTCAGCTACGGTGACTATCTGCGTCCCGGCGCCATCGCGCGGTTCAGCCCGATCATGCAGGAAGTGATCGCGCACGCGGGCCGCGGCGGTCCGGTGCTGGCCATTTGCAACGGATTCCAGATTGCGTGTGAAGCCGGTCTGTTGCCCGGGGCATTGTTGCGCAACGCGAGCCTCAAGTTCGTGTGTGATCAGGTGCATCTGCGCGTCGAGAGCATCGCCACACAGTTCACATCGCGCTATCACATTGGTCAGGTCATTCGTATTCCGGTCGCGCACGGCGATGGTCGCTACACCGCCGACGCGGATACACTCGAGCGACTCGAAGGCGAGGGGCACGTAGTATTCCGCTACGTGGATGCCCAAGGGCACGTGACCGTCGAGGCGAATCCGAATCAATCGCAGCGCAACATTGCCGGCATCCGTAACGGCGCGGGCAATGTGCTCGGCATGATGCCTCATCCTGAACGCGCAGTGGATCTCCGCCTTGGATCCGCCGACGGACTTCCGCTGTTGCATTCACTGGCCGATGCGCTGCTCGCGGAGGTGCGCGCATGAGCACCGCGAAAACAGCATCGCATGTGCAGCCGCGTCCCGGTGATCCGGAGATTACGCCCGCACTGGTGAAGGAACACGGCATCACGCCGTCGGAATACGAAAAGGTGCTGGCGATGCTCGGGCGCACGCCCACGTTCACTGAGCTCGGAATTGTGAGCGCGTTGTGGAGCGAGCATTGTTCGTACAAACATTCGCGTCCATTGTTGCGTACGCTGCCCACTGAAGCGCCGTGGGTGTTGCAGGGACCTGGCGAAAATGCTGGCGTGATTGCCGTGAAGGATGGCATTGCGGTCGCGTTCAAGATTGAGTCGCACAATCATCCCAGCGCGGTTGAGCCGTATCAGGGGGCAGCAACCGGCGTTGGCGGAATCCTGCGCGATGTCTTCACGATGGGCGCACGTCCGATCGCGCTGCTGAACTCGTTGCGCTTTGGTCCGCTCACCTCATCACGCGTGCGCTATCTGTTTGCCGGCGTGGTGAAAGGCATTGGTGACTACGGCAACTGCGTCGGCGTACCCACGGTTGGCGGCGAGGTCATGTTTGATCCGTCGTACGAAGGCAATCCGCTGGTCAACGCCATGTGCGTTGGCGTGCTGCGCGAAGAAGAGCTCATTCGCGCCGTTGCCGAGGGCGTGGGCAATCCGATCATCGCCGTGGGGGCGCGCACAGGTCGCGACGGCATTCATGGTGCGTCATTCGCCAGCGAGGATCTGAGCGAGGAAAGCGAATCAAGGCGTCCGCGCGTTCAGGTGGGCGATCCGTTCACAGAAAAGCTGCTGCTTGAAGCGTCGCTGGAGTTGATCAAGAGCGGACACATCGTGGCGATTCAGGACATGGGTGCGGCTGGACTGACGTCGTCTTCCGCTGAAATGGCGGCCCGCGGTGATGTTGGTGTCACCATCGACATGACCAAGGTGCCAGTGCGCGAAGAGGGCATGACACCGTATGAGATCCTGCTGTCCGAATCGCAGGAACGCATGCTGGTTGTGGCGCACAAGGGTCGTGAAAAACAGGTCGAAGAGATTCTCGCTCGCTGGGATCTTGAAGCGGCGGTGATCGGCGAAGTCATTGCGGAACCGGTGTATCGTGTAACGGAAGGTGATCGGGTTGTCGCCGAGTTTCCCGGCATTCAACTGGTCACGGATTGCCCGACGTACGTGATCGAAGCGAAAGAGTCGCCCGTGTTGGCCGCCGCGCGTGCGCGCGATCCGCACGAGGTTGATGCGCTCCCGGAAGAAGCCGATCCGATCTGGACGCTTGAGCAGCTGCTGTCGTCTCCCACCATCAGCAGCAAGGCGTGGGTGTGGCGTCAGTACGATTCCATGGTGCGAACGAATACCATCGCGGGTCCGGGCAGTGACGCCGCCGTGGTGCGGTTGCGTGGCACCGACGCGGCGATTGCGTTGTGCATTGACGGCAACGGTCGCTACGTGGCGCTTGATCCTCGTGTGGGCGGTCGCATTGCGGTGTGTGAAGCCGCACGCAATGTGGCGTGCAGTGGTGCACGTCCGCGCGCCATCACAAACAATCTCAACTTCGGCAATCCCACGCGGCCGGAAGTCTACTTTCAGTTGAAAGAGGCGGTTGCTGGCATGGGTGACGCGTGCCGCACGTTGGAGACACCGGTAACCGGTGGCAACGTGTCACTGTACAATGAAAATCCGCAGGGCGCGATTTACCCAACACCAACGATCGGCATGGTCGGCGTGCTGGACTCACTGGATCACGCCACTCCGTCGGCGTTTCAGCAAGCCGGTGACAGCATTGTATTGCTCGGCGAGAACACCGCCGAGCTTGGAGCGAGTGAATATCTGCAGCGTGTGCATGGCCTTGCCATCGGCGCACCACCGTCGTGTGATCCGGCCGAAGAACGCCGCTTGATCGACGCACTGCTCGACGCCATCCGCGCTGGACACGTGCGGAGCGCACACGACTGTAGCGACGGCGGACTTGCGGTGGCGCTGGCCGAAAGTGCCATGATGCGTCGGGAACAGGCACTCGGCTTTGCGGTGGATCTCACGCCGTGGTCCGATCTGCCGCTACGCGCGTTGCTCTTTGGCGAAGCGCAGGCGCGTGTGGTGATCAGCACGGCATCGCCTGACGCGGTGCTCGCTGTGGCCCGTACGCATGGAGTGCCCGCGCAGGTGATCGGTCGTGTGACCGAGGCCAGCGAGGGTGTGGACTTCCTTATCGGCGCTGTTTCAGCGCACTCGGCGATCGCACCGCTTGCTCGCGCGTTTCACGACACCATTCCGGGCATCATGAACGGCGACGTCGCAGCAACTGCAG
>JALHNZ010000168.1 GCA_022843265.1 Gemmatimonadaceae bacterium | reverse complement strand
CGCGCGACCGACGCCGACAGATCGGGTGCCGCCGTGCGCGGCGACGCGGCAGCCACGACTGGCACAGCCGCCAGTGCGGCCGCCTCGCTTCCGGGCGCCGGCTGGTGCTCGCAAGGCAGTACGGCATAGCAGACTTTGCAAGTCTTGGGCATTGGCTTGCCGTTGGGTAGCAATTTGTCGACGCCATCGTCGGGTGCTGAGAAGCTGGAACCCATCGTTGATGCGAGTAAATATCGGTGCGTTCAGTGTGGTCAGATGCGAAACTTGGGCTTCTTCTCGACCTTGACGGGCGGCGGCGCGCGGCGTGCCTCTTCGAGCTGGTGCAGCCACGGGATCAGGTGGCCGAGGCCGATCTCGTTGAGCAGGTAGACGGCGCTGTAGAGCGAATCATCGTACGTCGTGACTGGCTCGGGCAGTGCCATTTCCTCGAGCTCGCCGATGCCGGTAATGTCGACGCCCTGCCAGTAGCGCAGACGGTCCTCGAGCGGCGCATTCTGCATGGCCGCAAACAGCTTGGCCAGGTGCGCAAACAGCAGCTGCTGGCTCGCCGAGCGTTGCGGCAGCTTGCTCAGCAGCTCGCTCAGCTCGGCGCTGCTCGGCGCCACCACGTGACCGTTGGCCGCCGGCTCGGCCACAGGCTTGGGCTCGGCTGCAGGCTTGGCCTTGATCGCCGGCTTGGGCTTGACCGCGGCCTTGGGCTCAGCGGGCGACTTGGGCTCAGCCGGAGACTTGGGCTCAGCCGGAGACTTGGGCTCGGGCTTGGCAGCGGCCGGCGTCTTGGGCTCGGGCTTGGCGGCGGCCGGTTTGGCGGGCGTGGGCTTGGCGGGCGCGGCCTTGGCGGGCGGTTTGGCCGCCGGCGGCGCTGCCGTCTGCATCTTGGCGAACATGGCCATGGCGGCGCTGGGCTTGACCTCGATGATGCGCTCGTCGTCGTTGACCTCGTCCTCCTGGACCGGCTCGGCGTCGTTGCCGCGCGTGCCCGGCGCAAAGCGGAGGCGCTTGGCGTTTGGCGTGGCACTGTCTTGGCTCGCCGAAGCGGTCTCCTTTTCGAGCGAGCGCACAGTGGCAGCGGCGGCAGCAGCGGCGCGGACCTGCGCCTCGGTGCGTGTCGGCGCGATGGTCTGCTGCAGGACCTTGAGCGGACGCTCCTTGGGCGGCGCCGAGGCATCGGTCTCGTCGGCATCGGTCTCGTCGCCGTTGGGCTCGTCGTCGGCAGCCACGGCCGGTTTCTTGGCGGCCGGCTTCTTGGCCGTGTTCTTCTTGGGCGTCTTGAACACCTCCTCGACCTTGTCCGCGTACTGGTGGCAGAGCGCGGCGTAGACCTCGTGCGGCACGATCGGCAGCAAGAGGTACGCGACAAACTGCAGCACGTTGCCGTCGTCGTCGGTGGTGCGCCAGTCGATCGTGACCTCGCGCGTGTTGGACGCGCGTGCCAGCAGCGTCACGCAGCCGGCGCGCCACTTGACGTGGTCCTCGGCGGTAAACACGGCCGCCGATCCCGGCTTCTTTTGCGCATTATGCAGCGCCGCAAACGTGCCGGTCGTGACGCCGTTGGCGTCGATCTCAAACTGCGCCGCCTGCGTCTCGTCGAGCGCCTGGTACGCGTAGAAGTTGACCGGCTGCGTCAAGTCGTCGAGCTCGAGCAGTGCGCGCGTGCGCTTGTCGATGCCTGCGAGGCAGTCGGCAAACGCCTCGCCGGCCGCCTCGCACAGCGCGTGCTGCACGGCGAGCGCGCCGAGGATGTCCTGCGGCGTGCCGCGCACGCGGTGCACGAGCACGTAGCGCGGCACGTACTCGCCCTGGTTGCCGTAGCGGTTCCACTTGCCGCGCTGCGCCGCCGGATCGGTGAAGTGGCGGTCGGCCGTCTTGACGTACAGCACGGCGGCGTTGGCCATGTCGCCGAGCTGGCCAAACGGCGCCGGCGAGAGATCGAGGACCTCGGCGGCAATTGGCTTGTTCTCGCTCGTGCAGAGGCCCGGATAGGCGACAAACGTCTCCTCGCTCATCAGCTCGTAGCTGCCAATCGCAATCGGCATGTTGATGCGCGCCAGCGCACCCTGCACCGTGCAGTTCTCCTCGGCCGAGAGCGAATCGGTGCGCTTCGACTTGCCGCCCGAGCGCGGCTTGACGCCAATTGCCGTCAGTGCCGACACGTGCGCAAGCACGACCTCTGCGCGCGGGAAGTTGCTCATGCCCTTGGCCGCGGCCTGCGCCTCGCCCGGCACATGCGTGCCCGTCAGAGGCGGACCCTGGACCAGAAAGTGCGTGCGCTCGATCGGGTAGTCGCCCAGGTCGAGCGTCATGAAGCGCGGGCGCGCCGTGAAGATCGCGCGACCGCCCTCAAACACGCGCTTCTCAAAGACCAGGCCGCAGCGCTCCTTCATGAACGCACACTCGAGGTCGGCGAGCGGCGAAAGCTCGAGATCAGCCGGCAGCTCATCGGGTTTGGTCAGTGCGGCGGCCTCGCGATCGTTGGTCTTGAGCATCGCGTCGCCACGCACAAACTGCTTGACGTACTCGTACATGGTGCCGACGACTGTGGTCGGCGTCGACGGGTGCTCCTTGTTCACTTCGCTCGCCTCATCGACGGCCACCTCATCGACCGCATCGTCGGCCGGGTCGACCTCAAACATCAGCTCGTCATCGTTTTGCTGCGACATGTGTGCTGTGCTATCAAACGCAGGCCACCACTGACGCAAAGTCTTGTCCGAGATAAAGATAGACGACGTGGGTGGCACTCAAAGTTTGCACACTCACGCTTCTCTGGCTCACCACACCGCACACGCGCGCCCATGCAAAAAATTTCATACGGGTGTTCGCCAAGACACCACATGAAATTTCCATCCGGCCGCCACCGTTTCCATTCGCTGCACTGACTCTGTGTTTTTCGCACAGAAACTGCAAATTACATACAATGACCGAGCCGAGCAGTAGTGCAACGAGTTCTCCATTCACGTCGCCGCAGCAGCGCGGCTACCCGCTCACGCCGCAAACGCCACCGCCCGCGCCGCAAGCAGCCGCACCGGGCGCACCGCGCAAGCCTTTGCGCCGGCGCCTCTTTGGGGCACAGCCATCGCCATCAGACGACTAAACTTCCCGAAAGCATGACTCGTGTCGCACCGCCCGAAATGCGCAAGCGTGTGCAAGCGCTCTACAGTGCGCAAGCCGCGTTTGAGCGTGAGATGAAGAGGGTGCCTGAGACCAAGGCCTCACCATACGTCAACTGGTGGATGGCGGCATCGAATGCTGGGTTTCTCTACCCGCTCTGGCTTGCCTACGCGAGCAGCCGGACTGGGTTTTTGGTGCTGACTGCGCTGGCTGGTGCGTCGTCTGCCTTTTACCACCTGCACGAGAGTCAGAAGCACGGCCTGCCGGGCGGCATGGTGTGTCGCTTCACGAGCGAGCGGTGGAACACGGTCCTGATCAACATCGATCGGGTGGCAGCGGTGGCGCTGAGCGCGTACACGCTGAGCGAGCTGGCTGCAAGCGGCACACTGGTGGCGTTTGCGGCACGCACGTGCGTGCCGGTGCTGATTGCGCTGGGCGCGATGACAGTGTCCGAGACAGTGTATCGGCACGAGACGCACAACTACGCGCTGTTTCACACCGTGTGGCATCTGCTGGCCGCCTTTGTGCTGTCGGTGGCGCTGCGCATGTGATTGAGCGTAAAGAGAGATTGGGAGAGGCAAAGAGATTCAGTATGGCCACAGATGAGCTTTGGGCCGACATGCAGGCGGCGCGTGGAGGCGGTGTGGCAAGCGACAACGAGGTGGCGCGGCTGAACGATGCGATTTGTGCGCAGCTGTCGCGCCTGTGGCTCCAGAACGATGCGGCGCAGGCGCAGCTGCTGCAGACGATTGACGGCGTGTGTGGCGCCGAGCACGGCGCTCGCTGCAATGCGCAGCGGTGCCAGGCTCGCTCGTTTACGCTGCACCTGTATCAGGTGCGTGTGCTGCGCGACCAGGAGCGCGTGGCAGTCGAGCGCATGCTGGCCCGACAAAAGACGCAACCGCACCTGTACCTGTCCAGCGACGGCGTTGAGCTGGCGCGCAGCGCGCGTGTCATCGGCGCGGCACCGTGCGCGCTGCATGCGTGTGTGGAAGAGATGTGTCTGCTGCACCCGGGCGCGCCGGCGCTCGCGGTCAAGACGTACAATCGGCTGCACACAGAGCGCGTGCAGAGCACGCTGGTGCCAACCACTGTGTACCTGTGCCTGCAGCACGAGCGCTTTCACATCTGCGACCAGTACTGCGATCAGACCGATGTGGGTCGCAACGGCGAGCGCGTGTGCGCTCTGTCGCAGGCGGTCAAGACGGCGCCCGAGGCTGCGTTTGCGTTTGGCGACGGCACGGCGCGTGTGGGCGACGTTGATGTGGCCGGCACGAGTGCGGCGCCGCTTGGCTGGATGAACGCGCTGACGCGCGAGGATCTGGAGGAGATGCGGCAGTTTGGCGCCGGCGCGCCGATTGATGCCGCGCAGCGGCGCAGTGCCACGTACGGCGAGTCGGACGTGCTGCGCGAGCGCGGTGCGCTGGTCGGACGCCGGCGCGGCCGTGGTCGCGGATCAGTGATTGGCGGTGCGTTGCGCTCGCAACGCGATCGGCTGGCGCTGGCCAGTGTGGCGGCGCGCAGCACGGGCGACGACAATGCGCCGGCGGCCGAGGAGTTGGCGCGACAGTTTGCCGACGCGGCGCGCAGCGTCGCCAACGTGCCGACGGGCGATGCGGCGGGCGCC
>JALHNZ010000167.1 GCA_022843265.1 Gemmatimonadaceae bacterium | reverse complement strand
TACTGTTTGAACAGCGCCAGGTTCGGGTACTGGTGCCAATTGGCGACTGCCTCGTGGCGGCAGGTCGGCGCGTTGGTGTCAACGGCGCAGTCGGCCTCTTGGTGAAAGTGGAGCAGCGGGAAGCGGCCGCCCTCAAGGCCGTTGACGGCGCCGACGCACTCGCCAAACGGGCAGGTGTCGTCGCGCTCGGCCGTCGTGCACGGCTTGTCGGCGTGCCAGGCGAGACCGTCGTAGCAGAAGGCGCCGTCGGCGAATGGCTTGCGTCGGCACGCAAGCCCGACGCCGCACTCACTGGCCGCATTGCAGGCGCGACCATCGGCCGTGCCGCCAACGCAGCGCGAGGTGCCAGGTGCCAGCGTGAGCGGAATGCGCGAGTCAGAGGCCAGCGGCGAGACGACGGCGACGCAGTCGGCGTACACCGACTCGGCCAGCAGCAGCGGGTAGTCGTGGCACTCGCCACCAGTGCCCGTGGCGACGCGGTAGGCCAGAGCCGACTCGACGAGCGTGGCGGCAGCGAGCGGCGTGAGAGGCACAAAGCCGATGCGCAGCTGCACGTGCGCCAGCGAGTGAAACTCGTCGTCGGGCGTGCTGGGACCCAGGTCGGCAAAGAGCAGCGCGACGGGACACACAGCCGTGATGCGCAGGTCGGTGGTGGTGCGCGGCTCGCCGTCGCAGCGCACCGTGACCCAGTCCTGTGCGTCGAGGCCCGGCACGCGGCGCGCCGGCACAAAGAGCGGCAGGTTGGTGCCGATGTGCTGCAGGCCGCACTCATTGAGCGGCGCAAAGGGCAGCACGCTGGCAAAGTCGGCCAGCACGCCCGAGAGCGCCCACACCAGCTGGCTCGTCTCGAGCAGATCGGCGTCACCCTGCGCGTTGCTGTACACGAGCAGCGAGCTCACACGCGCACCGTTGGCACCGCACGTGCCGCAGGTGCGCTGCGACTGCACGACGCGCAGCTGCGCCTGGAAGGCCACGTCGGCAAACGTCACGTTGCGCAGCGGGCTGTTGATGTGCGTGTAGTGCTGCGTCGCGCGCGCACCGGCGTTGATGAAGCGCAGTTCGGCTGCGCGCGCACTGTACGTGCTCAGCAACCACTCGTTGATCGTGCGGTGCAGGAACTCGGCCGCGCACGACGCCGAGGTGGCAAGCTCCCACTCGCACTGCTCGGTGTACTCGAGCGCGTCGGCGAGCAGCCACTTGGCAATGCTGAGCCACGACTTGATGGTGCGGCACGACTCGCCGGGCACGGCCTCGCACTCGGTTCCAATCGTCAGCCCGGACAGAGTCTGCAGTGCACTGCAAGCGCAGCTCGGCTCTGGCAGAGGACAGCTGCACGCGCTGTTTGTTTCACCGACGCACGGGCATTGACGACCCAGTGCCACGCAGAAGCCGTTGTTACACGCACCGCCCAGAGATGTGCTGGTGACGCAAGCGGTGGCGTTGGTAAATCCCACGCTATTGGCGAGCGGGCAGGCCGAGGCGCACGAGGGCGTCTGTTCGGCGCAGTCGTCTTCGAAGAGTTCGGGGTGCGACGCAAAGTTGCACTTTTTGCTTGCGCACTCCTCGTCGGGAAACGAGTCGTGCGCGATGCAGAGCACGGCGTGGAGGTCGGCCTCAAAGGGCGGCACGCGCCGCGGCGGGCCGTGCTCGTGCGGTCCACAGCACGCCGCCTCGAGCCAGCCGCCGTTGAGTGTGTGGTAGGTGCGCACGGCCTCCTCCTGCGCTGCGGCCAGCCACTCGTTGGCAAACGAGCTCGCGCAGTCGGCGCCTTCGCCACACAGCAGCACGGCGTGCTCGGGCACCGTGGCACGGGCCCACGCAATGAGCGCCGCTAGAAGCAGAATCATTTGGCCGTTGGCTTTTGCCAGCCATCCACGCAAAGCGCGCGTCTTATAGGCGCGCCAGAAAAAGTGCGCCTTTTTGCTCAGCGTGCTCGGCGCAGCCAGGCGTGGCGAAACGTGCTTGCTGCAGACGAATGAGTGCCTTTGACGCGACGGCGGCCGCGGAATTTGCGTCGAGGCTCACGCTTTTGCGCGAGACCGACGAAACCAAGTTTTTCGATGAGAATCCCGCGCTGACGAGTTTGAATGAGTGGTTGGATCAGTGCGAGGAGACGCACCGATTGAACGCACAAAACGCCACGGCGTCCGGTCTGCTGGCGCACCTGCGCGAGACATGGAGTTGGCACACGGGCGTTGTGAGTCGCGAGTTTCGCGCCTCGCTCGGCGTGCCTGGCTCGTGCACCGAGCTGGGCCAGCTCATTGACGCGCAGCTCACGGCGCTGATTCTGGCCGCGCCTGTGCCCGAGTTGCACCACTTCACGGTGAAGCTGCTCGAGTTTATGGCCAAGATGCAGTGGTTGCCCGTGTCGTCGCAGGTGCCGCTGTGGCACCGCAACCAGACGACGTACACGTTTGTCGACGTACTGGCGTACGATACGGTGAACAAGTGCATTGTGCTGCTCGAGATCAAGACTGGCTACGACCACGGCTACGAGACGCCGATCGGTGCGCCGGCCGACGACGATGATCTGTTTGTTGACTCGCACCGCACGCGACATCAGCAGCAGCTGTGCTGGATGCTCGTTGTGCTGCGCGCCGAGCTGCCGCCCGACGTGCCTGTGATTGGCTGCGTTCTGCGCGTGAGCGACAGGGCCGGTGTGCGCGAGCCCGACTGGAGCGACGCGGCCGTGAGCGGCTTCTTTGAGAGCGTGTACATCAGCAAGGATCCTGCCTATCAGCGCGTCATTGCGGCACGCGCAAGCGAGCCGAGCCAGGTGAGCGGCAAGTTGAAATAAATTGCAACACTATTGCGCGCGGTTTGAGGGCGGGGAGGGTAAGATCTGGCATCAGATGAGTCTGCTCTTGCTCGTGTGCGCGCTCGCCGTACTGGTTGAGCGCGCACGAGCCCAAGACGATTTGATGGTCTTTGCCGAGGACCCGACAACGACCGAAGATGATCCGACGACAACGACCGAAGAGGAGGACATGAGCACGTCGACGTCAACCGCAACCAGCGAGTTTGAGCTCTGCATGACGGCCGCGCAGTGCCAGGCCGCCGATCCGCTGCACGCCTGCGACTGGGAGTGCGATCAGGGCGAGTGCATCAAGGGCGAGTGCGACCACAACCTCTGCCCCGATCGCGACCCCAAGGACTGCGTCAAGACCGAGTGCATCGATGGCCTCTGCATCGAGCTGGCCAAGCCCAACGACGCGCCCTGTTGCAGCGACGGCTGTGAGGAGGGCCTCTGCAGCCACGGCGTCTGCATCTGCATCACACAGCCGCCGACACCGGCGCCGCCCACCGACGACGAGGCCGTCTGCTGCCTGCCCGAGTGGGATCAGTTTGACGAGGTGTGCCAAATCACGTCGCCGCAAGACTGCGCCGGGCGCGACGGTCTCTACTACCCGTGGCTCACCGAGTGCAACGAGGCGGCGCGCGACTTTTGCGGCATTGGTTGCTGCAGCTCAGAGACGCAGTGCATTCCCGACGTGACGCGCGCCTTCTGCGCTCTGCAAGGCGGCGCCGAGCCGACGTTCTCACAGGGCGTCGATTGCTGCGACGTGCCACAGTGCGCCAACACGCCTGCGTGTGCCACGCCGCCGCCCACCACGACCACGGCGCCGCCCACCACGACCACAATCAACACGCCGGCACCGACGCCTCTCACGACAACCACAACTGAAATGACCACCAGCACCGCCGCACCAACTACCACAACGACTGCACCGACAACCAGTACGACGCAGACTACGAGCACGGTACTGACTACCAGCACGACTGCACCGACCACGAGCACCGTCGCGCCGACAACCACCACAGTGCCGACCACTAGCACCGCTGCACCGACAACCACTACAGTGCTGACCACGAGCACGACGGCCGCGCCGACGACCACGACCACCGTTGGCACGACGACCACGGCACAGACGACGAGTACTTTGGCGCCGACTACCACCTCGGCACAGACTACGACGCCGATGCCGACGCCGGTGCCGTTTGGTTGCTGCCGAGTCGATGATCAGTGCTTCCAGGATGTGCCGATCTACGAGTGCGAGGATCCGGGCGCCATCTTTTACGAGACCGACTGCTGCCTCTCAGACGACCCGCTCTGTAGCTCTCTGCCCGAGTGCGACACGCCGACCACCACCACCACCACGGCACCGACCACCACCACCACGACGGCACCGACCACCACGACTGTGGGCACGACTACCACGATTACAGGCACCACGACGACAGCTGGTACGACTACCACGACCGCGGGCACCACAACGACCGCTGGTACGACCACGACCGCGGGCACTACGACGACGGCCGGTACGACTACCACGACCGCAGGCACCACGACGACCGCCGGCACGACCACGACCGCAGGCACCACAACTCCGATGCCCACGCCGCCGTTTACTGGCTGCTGCCGCATCGGCGACGAGTGCTTCCAGGATGTACCGATTGGTGAGTGTCAAGGACCTACTGACGTGTTCTTTGAGGGCGATTGCTGCTTTGCAAGCGATCCTCTCTGCCGGACGCTGCCCGAGTGCGACACGCCGACCACGACCACGACGGCTGGCACGACCACGACGGCTGGCACGACCACGACGACGGCCGGCACGACCACCACGGCCGGCACGACCACAACGACGGCCGGCACGACCACAACGACGGTCGGTACGACCACAACGACGGTCGGTACGACCACAACGACGGTCGGTACGACCACGACGGCCGGCACAACCATGCCGACGACGGTACCGACAGTGTTTGGGTGCTGCAAG
>JALHNZ010000166.1 GCA_022843265.1 Gemmatimonadaceae bacterium | reverse complement strand
CTGAACGGGTGTCATTTGAGATACCTCTTGTGCGCGCTGGCACGGAGTGGTTGAATGGTGGGGCGTCAGGCGCCGAGTGTGGTTTCTTTGAGGAGAGATGGTCGTGCTTCGTTTCTGTGGTCTTGTTGCGCTCAGTGCGCTGCTCAGCTCCGATCTGTTGTCGCAGCAGGCGATTACGGGGCGTACTTATGGGCTAACGCCGCCTTATCGTGAGCTCAGCGTAAACGGGACCAACTGCAACTCGTTCATCAGAACGTTGAGTTGCGCACAAGAAGGCGTCACGTTCAACTCGGCCGTGTATCTCTCGAACACGGACGATCTCTTCAATCCGTTCAGCCAGGTCGGCCAGGGATCCGTGGCCAATGGCGTGAATACCAACATCGATTTCTCGGTCAGCATTCTCTTTGATCGACAGGTACGAAGCGCGGCGTTCAACATTCTCGGCTTTAACGCGTCACCCACTTCGTTCATCACGTTCGATGTGTTCAACAACAAAAAACTCGTGAGTTCGTTCACGAGCGCCGATCGCCTGCAGTTCATGCTTGCGCCGTCGGAATCGCTCGCTTGGTGGGGCTTCGAGGATAGTGTGTTCGACGAAATCGTGATCACGGCGCCATTCGCCGTGGCCTCGCAGACAGACGCGCCGGTTGTGTACACGATGGCGCTCAACAATCTGCAGATCAAAGACGCAGTGCCCGAGCCTGCGGTGATTGTACCCGAACCATCTACAGTCGCGCTCGCCATTCTCGGCATGAGCGGACTCGCCATCGTGTCACGTCGCCGTCGCCGCTGAGTTCAACGCCGCGGCATCGCGCAGAAATTCCGCGCGCTGGAACCTTCTTTGTGACATAGCGTACGTATCGCGGTTCTCAGTTCAACCGCGTCGAACAGGTAGTTGCGCCATGAGTTCGGGCAACGATCGCTCCGGCTGCGGTGTCTACGGACAGCTAGTCCCGCGTCCCTCACCCTCCCGGGAGCGTCACCATCGCTATGCGTCTGCCCGTTGTGTTCCTCACGCTCGCGCTCATCATTGGCGCGATACCGGCGAAACTCGCCGCGCAGGTCGATGTCATCCGCGGTCGCGTCACCAGCACTGAAGGCGAGCCCATCAATAACGTGCGCGTCACCGCCACGTCGATTCCTGGTAACGTGCAGCGCAACACACGCACCGACTCGCGCGGCAGCTTTCAGATCGCGTTCCCCGGTGGTCAGGGCGATTATATCATGAGCTTCGCGGCGGTGGGCTATTCGTCGCGACAGTTTCAGATCAAACGCACCGTTGACCAAGACGTGTTAGTCGCCGACACGCGACTGCAGCCCATGCAGCTTGATACGGTCGTGTCAACGGCGCCGGTTCAGCAGCGCGTCAGTCGCTTCAACTCGCAAACACCAGACGTGAGCGGCACCGAGCGACGGTTGGATGCGGGAACGATTACGCCCGACATCCAGGGCAATCTCGCCGCGATGGCCGCATCGCTTCCAGGCGTGGCGCTCATTCCCGGTGCTGACGGCAATCCCGATGGGTTTTCGGTGCTTGGACTCGGCGCCGATGCGAACTCCACCACGCTGAATGGCATGGACTTTGGCGGCAGCGGCCTGCCGCGCGATGCAAACATTTCGTCGTCGCTGACCACATCGCCGTTCGATCCGTCACGCGGCGGATTCAGTGGTGGCAACTTTAACGTGCAGTCACGCGGTGGATCGAACTTCAACAGTCGCGGATTCAGTCTCGTTACCGCTGCGCCGCAGTTGCAATGGACGGATCGCGCGGCGCAGGCCCTTGGCACAGAGTTCACTAACGTGTCACTCGGCGGACTGATGTCGGGGCCGATCAAAGAGAACAAAGTGTTCTACAGCATGTCGTTTCAGCTGGACCGCAACTCACGCGCCAATCAAACACTGCTCAACACGTCACCGATCGGTTTTCAAACCAGCGGCGTCGCGCCGGATTCTGTGAATCGATTTCTGTCCCTGCTCGACCGGCGGGGAGTTCCGCGAGTGAGCGGTGGTGATCGCGGCAGTCGCTTCAACGACAACGGAAGTTTTTTCGGCAGCATCGATATTCAGCCACCGAATGCGGTGAATGGCGATGCATACAGCATTGCATTCAATGGCAACTTCGGACGTCAGAGTCCGGTGGGTGGCAGCGCCACACAGTTGGCTGCAAGCAGCGGCGATCGTGTGAACTGGGGCGGTGGCATCCAGCTGCGCACGAATCGGTACTTCGGTCTCATTCTGAGTGAGACAAACGCCGGCGTTAACATTTCGCGCAACTACGGTGATCCGTATCTGCAGTTACCGCTCGGTCGCGTGCGCGTGAACTCCGTACTGGAGAATGGGGCAAGCAGCGTGCAGAATCTCGGGTTTGGTGGCAGCCAGTCGCTGTTCAACGATTCGCGGAATGTCGGCGCCACCGTGCAAAACACACTCTCATGGTTTGACGATGCAAACAAACATCGTGTGAAGTTCACCACCGAGCTGCGCTACAGCGGTGCGCAGCAGAATCTGGCGAACAATCTGCTCGGCACATTCGCGTTCAACTCACTCGAAGATTTTGATGCGGGACGTCCGGCCTCGTTCACGCGGCAACTCACAGCGCAGCAACGCAACAGCGGACAGCTCACCGGCGCGCTCTCGATTGGTGATTCGTGGCGCCGCACGCCCAATGTGCAGATTCAATACGGATTGCGCATGGAGAACATTCGGTACCTTATCACACCGAACTACAACGCCAGTGTGGACGAGGTGTTTGGCCAACGCAACGACAAGCTGCCCACGCCGATTGCCTTCAGCCCGCGCATTGGCTTCTCGTGGACGCTTGGTCAGTCGCAGGACATTGCCGCCTTCTCCGGTGCCTTCGTACCTCCGCGCGCGATTGTACGCGGTGGCATTGGCGTCTTCACCAATGGCGCGCAGGCCGGGCAGGTTGGTGGTGCGCTGGATCAAACGGGCCTGCCGACAGGCATTCAGCAGCTCGTGTGCAACGGTGCGGCAGCGCCCTTCCCTGACTGGAACGCATACACGGGCAATCTGGATCTTGTCCCTGATCGCTGCGCCGATGGAACGGGTGGAACGGTGTTCGCCAACTCGTCACCGAATGTGGTGTTGTTCAGCAATGGCTTCCGCCCGCAGAGCGCCATTCGCTCCAACTTGTCGTGGCAGGGGCCGATTCTCGACGCGCGCTACTCGTTGAATGCAGAAGGCACCTTTGCCGTGAATGTGAATCAACAGCAACAGGTGGACCTCAACTTTCGCGAGAACCGGCAGTTTGTGCTGGATGGCGAAGCGGCTCGCCCGGTGTATGTGGCGACAACGAGCATTGATCCGATCACCGGAGCAATCGCCGCGCGCGATGCACGCGTGTCGCAGCTCTTCAATCGCGTGAGCGAAGTGCGTTCGGACCTGCAATCACAGACCGCACAACTCAGCCTGCGGCTGTCGCCCATTCAACGTTCGTTCACGCGCCTCGGCTGGAGCGCCGCCTACACGTACATGTACGTTCGCGAACAGGTCCCTGGCTTTCAGAGCACCGCGGGCAGTCCGTTCGCCCGTGAATGGGCCGCTGCGTCCATCGGTCCGCATCAGATCAGCTACAACGTGCGTTACAACTTCTTTGATTATTTGATTGTGAACTGGAACGGGCAGTTCCGCTCGGGGAATGCGTTTACGCCGACTGTTGCGGGCGACATCAACGGTGACGGGTACAGCAACGATCGCGCATTCATCTACGATCCGAACACCGTGGCCGATCCCACGCTGCGCGCCGGTCTCCAGGAGTTGTACAGCACGCTGCCGGCAGCCACGCGCCGCTGCCTCGATCGCCAGGTGGGGCAAGTCGCAGGGCCTAATAGTTGCCGAGCGCCGTGGAGTTCAACTGCGTCACTGAATATCACGCTCGACCGGGCGCGCTTTCGCATGCCTCAGCGTGCCGCACTGAACTTTGCGCTGTCCAATCCACTGGGCGCTGCGGATCTCGCGTTGAATGGCTCAGGCAATCTCAAAGGGTGGGGACAAAACCCGTTCCCTGATCAGGCGCTGTTTTATGTGCGCGGCTTCAACGCGGCAACCCGCGAGTATTCGTACGAAGTCAACCAGCGCTTCGGGCAAACGCGCCCGCAGTTTCTCACGCTGCGTTCACCAGTGACCATGACGGTGTCGCTCAGGATTGATCTTGGGCCCACCATGGAGCGGCAGATGCTTGGCCAGCAGTTGCGCACAGGGCGTGCGACACCTGGCACGCGCTTCAACGAACAGCTCTTCCGGCAGATCGGCGCCAGCAGCGTACAGAACCCGATGACGCAGATCATTCGGCAACAGGATTCGCTCAAGCTCACAGCGCTGCAAGCCGATAGCATTGCCTCCATGAATCGCCGGTACGCCTACCGAACGGATTCGTTGTGGACGCCTGCCGCACGTTATCTCGCGGGCTTGCCGGAGAAGTATCAAATGGAAGAAGCCTACGAACGGTACCTGCGTGCACGTCGCACACAGTTTGATTTGCTGACGCAAACGGTCGAAGCGGTGTCCGAACTGCTGACGCCTGCACAGAAGCGCAAGCTACCGAGTCAGATTGCCAACTTTCTTGATCCGCGTTTTTTGAATCTGATCAAGAATGGAAGCGGGTTGTATGTGCCGGCCGTTGGTGGGGGTGGTGGCGGGATGTTCTTCGGTGGCGATATCCCAATTGCGGCAAGTGGCGCCTTCTTCGAGATCTCACGATGAGCAATTGCAACCGCAGATTCGTTCCTCTGTTTTCCCGCGTCGCACTGTTCACGGCGTTCGCCACAGCGTGCGTGGCAACCTCGGCGCAGTCGCA
>JALHNZ010000165.1 GCA_022843265.1 Gemmatimonadaceae bacterium | reverse complement strand
TCGGGTGACCAATAACCTCGGTCGTTCGCTTCGAGCAGTCGCTGGGCCATGCCCAGCGCGGCATCAGGATTCATTGCGGCAATGCGATCGCGCATTGCCTTGTCCAACATGAACGTGTTGGACACTTCGTTATACACCCACTGTGGCACCGCCTTCGCACCACCGGTAGCCGACCAGCCGAGCGTGGTACACACGTGGCCGGTGAGGTTACGCGCACCTTCGTATCCGTACGCCAACTGTCCTTCGTACCACTTGGGATTGAGCAACTTCGTGCGGCTTTCGAGCTCAACCTGTTCACTGAGCGTGCGCACTTTACCCTGCGCGCCCGAATAGTCACCGAGGTACACGGCCGGCGTATCACCACCGCGCTGCTGTGCAATCACGCGCGTGACACCGCCGAGTGACTCGACGTACTGGTCAATGTCGGTGGCGCCAAGGTCTACCGAGTCGAGACCCTGGAACGACACTTCCGCCGTGGCCAGAATGCGCTTCATGAGCGCCGGCTGCGCCACCGGCCGGCCGTTCACGCCGTACGCAAACGATTTGCGCTGCACAAACTGATCGGCCAGCTCGTCTTCGTTCTCCCAGCGCCCTGTTTCAATGAGCAGGTTGACGTTCGAACCGTAGGCCCCATCGGCATTGGAGAACACACGCAGCGCCGCTTCTTCCAGCGTGGCACCGGTGGCTTCCATCGTGGCCAGCGTGTGCTTGCGAATGAAGTTGCGCGACGGATCTTCGTTGGCTTCCGCACACAGCTGTGATGCTTCGGCGAGCAAGCGAACTTGCAGCGGCAACAGATCGCGGAAAATGCCGGACAGCGTAATCACCACATCAATGCGCGGACGGCCGAGCTGTTCAAGCGGAATCAGTCGCGCACCGCAGAGGCGACCCACGGAATCAAAGCGCGGCGCCACACCCATGAGCGCCATGACCTGCGCGAGCGGTGTGCCTTCACTCTTGAGATTGTCGGTGCCCCACAACACCACGGCCACTGTCTCCGGGAGTGCGCCCGTATCATCCACATGCCGCTTGAGCAGTGAATCGGCGCGCACACGCCCTTCCAGCATGGCCATCGCACTCGGTACACGATACGGATCAAAGCCGTACAGGTTACGACCGGTTGGCAACACGGCCGGCATGCGCAGCAGATCACCGCCCGGAGCCGGCGCCACATAGCGCGCATCAAGCGCCCGCAACACACCGGGCACTTCATGATCCTCGCGCAGCTTGGGCTCAAGCTCGCGCATGAGTTCAAAGTGCTGTTCCACGGCGCGTTCATCGTTCACGCGCACGCCGGCCTGTTTGGCGGCCTCACGCGTGGCACGCATGGTGTCTCCAGCACTGGCACCTTGCACCAGCACCTCCACACCGGCGCGCGCAATCGTCATCGCCGTGCGGCGTTGCTCAGGCGTGGCATCACTCCCGGCAATCGACTCTTCAAGCGACGCAAGTTCGCGCTCCGGTCGCCCGCCACGCGCAATCTCCAACTGCACGTCAACGCGCGCTTCGGGCGGCATGCCCTCACCAACCACATGCAAACCAAGCGGAATGAGCGTGTATTCAAGCTCGAGCAAACGCTCACGCAGTTCGGCCACGCGCGTATCCATTTCGTCCATGCTCCACGCGGGCTCGGCAGCCCCAAGCTCCACGCTGGCCGCCTGTTGCTGCACCAGCGCCCGCAGCGTGGCCGCTTCTTCGGCCTGCGCACGATCAAGCTGACGCCAGCGATCAAGCGTGGCCTTGAGTTCGAGCAGTCCCTTGTAGAGACCCGCGTTCGTGATGGGCGGCGTGAGGTACGACACCAGCGTCGCATTGCCACGGCGTTTGGCCAGCGTGCCTTCAGACGAGTTGTTCGACGCGTACAAGTACACGTTCGGCAAATCACCAATCAACCGCTCCGGCCAGCACGTGCTGTCGAGACCGGCCTGCTTGCCAGGCATGAACTCAAGCGCACCGTGCGTGCCAAAGTGCAATACGGAATCCGCACGGAAATCTTCGGCCAACCAGCGATAGAACGCGCTGAACGCATGAGTGGGCGAAAAACCACCTTCGAACAGCAGACGCATGGGATCGCCTTCCCATCCGAATGACGGCTGCACGCCGATGAACACATTGCCGAGCTGCAGTCCCATGACGAACAGCGACTGTCCGTCGGTGAGCTGCTTGCCAGGTGCCGGGCCCCACGTTTTTTCAATCTCCGGCAGCCAACGTTCACGGCGCACGTGATCGTCGGTGGGAATGCGCGTATGTACATTCGCCGGTGCGCCAAACTGCTCGCGGTTGCCTTGCGTAATGCGCTCGCGCAGATCATCCGGGCTCGACGGCAACTCCACCGTGTAGCCCTGCTCCTTGAGCGCGGCGAGGGTGCGCTGCAACGATGGGAAAACCGCCAGATACGCCGCGCTGCCCGTGTTGCCAGCATTCGGCGGAAAGTTGAACAGAATGATCGCAACCTTACGCTCCGCGCGTGCTTTCCGGCGCAGCGCAATCAGTCGCGCGACACGTTCAGCCACACGCTCCACGCGCTCGGCGATTGGCTCCGATGCCGCCGCGGCAGAACCGGCGGCCGCACTACCCTTACCACCAAACACCGTCGGAATAATCGCGCCATCCAACTCAGGAATCGCTACCTGCAACGTGGCCTGCAGCGGATTCAGTCCGCGTGCGTCGGCACGCCATTCTTCAATCGTCTGGAACTCAAGCGTTTGCAGCGAGAGGTACGGCACATCGAGACCGGAGAGCACGACTTGTGCGGCCGCCGAGTCGTTGTACGCCGGTCCACCCACAAGCGAAAAGCCCGTGAGATTGATCATCGCATCAATCGTGGTTTTTCCGCTGCGGTCGCGGAAATAACGTTCGATAGCGGGTCGCGCGTCGAGTGCACTGGAGAACGCCGGAATCACACGCAGCCCACGCGCTTCGAGCGCCGCGAGCACGGCCGCGTAGTGGGCCGTGTTGTCCGCCAGCAAATACGAACGACCAACCAGCACACCAACAGTTCCGTTGCGGGCACTTGCTGGCAGCGCCTTGATGTCTTCCGTGAGCCCACGACCAGCGAGCGACGGATGCCACACACCCGTCTCCGGATACTGCTCTGGATCCTTGGGTGCGAGCGCACCGCGCAACGCTTCACGCGGGCCAGCGGCAAACCGATCGATCAGATAGCGAATCATCTGTTCGATATTGTTATCCGAGCCCGCCAGCCAGTACTGCAGCAGCAACAAGTACGCGCGCACATCCTGCGCTTTGCCCGGCACAAACTTGAGGATCGCGGGCAGCGTACGCAGCGCCTTCATTTGCCGCTCGCCGCTCGACTTTCCATCGTCGCGCGAGCCACGGAGCTTCTTGAGCAACGACAGCGGCGAGAACTTGGACTGCGGCGCGTCGCCACTCATATCAAAGCGGCCCAAACGCGTGCACTTCACCAACTCCGGCGTGCACAACGCACACAACACCGCATCCGCCGCGTCGCGCCGAGCCTGCACCGCCGCCAGCACTTCTTTGGCGTACTCTTCCTGAAACAGCTGCGTGCAGGCAATAAAGTTCGCGCTCGCGATGTCGGTACGAGCGCGCTCAGCCGACTTCGGATCAGTACCCCAGTCGGCGGCTACGTGCATGGACAACGACAGCCCCGGCATATCCCGCAGCAATGACGTGCGCGCACGTTCGAACGCATCGGCGAGATGCGCGTCGAGCGTGACGATCACGAACTTGAGCGGTGTGTTGTGCACCGTTGGGGTTGTCTTCTTAGCGGCCATAGTGCGCTTTGGCCTCGTACAGCGTGTCAACCGTGATGTCCACGATGCCGTGCTCCAGCGCGTACCGCTCCGTGTTGCGCTTGGCTTTGCCGCGCACAAAAAACGGAATCTTCTTGAGCTCCTTTTCCGCGTCGGGCAGCCACTGTGCTTCCACCATCACCGCGACGTCCGCCGCCACAGGTTCGGCGACGTCCGCCGCCACAGGTTCGGCCACCTCCGCCGCTTGCACACTGTGCAAATGGCTCGGCACCGCGCCATCGGCAAACTCAAAATCTTCGCGGAACATCTGCAGCAGGTGTTCTTCGAGACCCATCATGAGCGGGTGCACCCACGTATCGAAAATTACGTTGGCGCCTTCGAACCCCATCTGCGGCGAATAGCGCGCCGGTACATCCTGCACGTGAATCGGCGACGAAATCACCGCACACGGCACACCCAACCGCTTGGCGATATGCCGCTCCATTTGCGTGCCGAGCACCAGCTCCGGCGCCGCTTCACCAACCGCTTTTTCCACGTCCAGATAGTCATCACTGATCACGGCTTCCACACCGTACTTGGCCGCCACCTCGCGCACATCGCGCGCGTATTCGCGGCTGTACGTGCCCACGCCAACAATCGTGAATCCAAGCTCTTCGGCCGCGATACGCGCCGCCGCTTTCACGTGCGTGGCGTCGCCGAACACAAACACGCGCTTGCCGGTGAGATACGTGGAGTCTACGGAACGCGAATACCACGGCAGCAGCGACTGCGAAGAGTCCATCGTGCTGGCGCCCAGCCGTTCGCGATCGAGCATGGGCTGCACATCAATGCCGGCCACCTGCCCCACTTCCAGAATGAAATCGCGCGTTGCACCAATACCGATCGGCACAGTCTTCACCAGCGGCATGCCAAAGCTGCGCTTCAGCCAGCTGCACGTGGTGTCCGCAATTTCCGGATACAAACACACATTGAAGTCGGCTTCCGGAATACGCATGAGCGATTCCGGTGTGGCCGTGAGCGGCGCCACCACGTGCACGTCCACGCCAACGTCATTCAGCAGCCGAGTGACTTCCTTGACATCATCACGATTGCG
>JALHNZ010000164.1 GCA_022843265.1 Gemmatimonadaceae bacterium | reverse complement strand
CAGAGGTGCGAGCGTTTAGCTCCAGAGCTTGGTGCAGATCTCGCAGTCGGGGTTGCACTCGCCGTCGCTGTTGCAGGGCGTGCTGCAGGCCTCGATGAACTCAAAGCACTTGCCCGGTGGCGTGCTGATGATGTCGTCGTTGGCATCGAGGTCGTCATCGGTAAACTGGAGCAGCTCGTTGCAGCTCTTCTGAAGCTCGATCGAGATGGCGCGCTTCTTGCGATTGGCCGGTCCGCCAAAGTCTGACTCGAGCGAGATGCCTGTGGTGTAGTTGGAGCAGCCAGTGTCGCAGTCGTCGCCGCAATAGCCGAGGCGATCGGGCGTCGCGGTGATGCCGGTCGGCGTGGACGTGTACTTGGGTGACACGGCGCTGCCCAGATTGCGAATGCCCACGCTGAAATCGTCACTGTCGTCGGGCGCCGCGCCGAGCGTGGCCGAGAGCAGGTAGTAGTAGTCGGGGCTGAGCTCGCTGACTGCGTTGGGGCATGCGACGGTCGAGTGGTGCATGCAGTCGCAGTTCATGTCGTGGTCGCCGCACGCGTTGGGCGCAGCCGTGCCAAACTGCGAGCCGGGATGGGCGTACGGGTCGTCGTCGCAGCAGTCGCAGTTGTTGCAGAGCAGCTCCTCACACTCGGCGTCGTCGCGCGGCGGTGTCTCCACCTGACGCTTGCGCGCAGCCGACTCGCCCGCGTCGTCGAACCAGCCGTGGCGCGCCGCAACGGCCTTGATCGTCTCGAGGGCCGTGGCGCTGCGGCGGCGCTCGGGTCGCACCACGGGACCGCAGTTGTTGGGCGTAATCGGCACGTTGTCTTCGACACACTCGGCCGCGCACACGCGCGTGCACACGGGCGGGCGCGGCACGTAGACGCCATTGTCACACAGCGAGCCGGTGCACTGCAGGAAGCCGTCGTCGTCATTGTCGATGCCGCACACGATCAGCTGGTGTGCGTTGGGCAGCGTGTCGTTGCAGTCGCAGAACGTGTTGTCAAAGTTGCCGCCGCTCACGTCCTGACCCTGGAGGGCAGTCTCGAGCGTGACAAACGTGTCGCCAAACACCAGCTTGCAGCGCTCGTCGCGCGTCAGCTGCGGCGGCTGCAGGCGCTCCGAGTAGCACGTCGTGTGGATGTCGGTGCAGTTGAAAAACTCATCGCCATCCGTGTCGTTGACGCACTGAATGATCGTGTCCTCAACGTTGGCACTGGGGTTGCACGGCGTCGGCCACTCGTCAACGCAGTTGCACTGGTTGCACACGCCCGGGAACAGCACGTCACCGGGAGTCGCGCACGAGCCGCACGGCGCGTCAAAGTCTGCATCTTCCAGGCTCTGGCAGCAGAACTGGAAGCTGGCCAGGTTCGGGTGCGCGTTGGGATCCCCGGGCGACAACCCGCCGATAAAGGCGCAGCACGCCTCAATCGTGGTGCCAAACGGCACGCCGTTGGACTGTGGGCACAGAATGAACGTCTCGTTGTTGGTGTTGTTGTACGCGAGCGGGCACAGCGCCGTGGGCGTGGTGAGGCTCGGCTCCTCGACCGCGTCGCAAAAGTCGCACGAGCCGTTGCCGGGCACCTGCGGCACCGGGAAGTAGACGTAGCCCTCGCCCAGCGCCTCCTCGCACAGATCGTCGAGCGTCGCCGTGTCGTTGGCCGACACCTTGGTGCCGTTGGGCTGCAGCACGCACAGGCTCTCGTAGCACACGTCGCACTTGAACGGATCCTCTGCGGTCGGCACGCAGTCGGTCGGCGGCGCGTTGATGCCATTGTCGTTCTCGTCCTTGGCGCACGTCAGCGGCTGGTCGAGACCATCGGGGTTGTCGTCGCAGCAGTCGCAGTTGAAGCGGATCACCAGCTCGCCGTTGATCTCAACCACGTCGTCGGGCGACACGGGCGACAGGCCGCCCGGGCACGTGGCGTTGCACGTCGGCTCCACGACCAGGCCGCACAGGTGAAAGCCGTCGCCATCGGCGTCGGCAATCGTCTCGTTGGCCACAACGCACAGGATCTGCTCCTGCACGTCGGGGTCGCGGTCGTCGCAGTCGTTCTTGCAGCAGACGCCGTCACCATCAAAGTCGCGGTCAGGGTCAAAGACGCACGTGCACCAGCCGCGGTCGCACTCGTAGTAATAGCACGGCGGCTTGTCCTCGTCCTCGCAGCCCTCTTCGCACACACGCTTGGCGGCCTCGTCGGCGGCACAGTCCTCGTCGTTGGTGCACTCGTTGTCGTTGGACGGCACGCACTGGCACTCCATGCCCTTGTCGCAGATGCCAAAGGTGCCGGGCGGGCACGCGCCGCTGTCGATGCAGTCGCGCGTCGTCAGGCAGCACTCGTCAACCTCAAAGTACGCGCACTGACCCGGAATGTTGTCGAGCTGCTCGGGGCAGAGCTCGACAAAGCGCTTGTGCTGCTCGCTGAAATGCAGCGAGCCCTCCTCAGTCGGCAAGCACTGCGCCGTCTTGCACGGCAGCTCGGGGCAGTCCTTGTCCTCAGCGCAGCAGTTGGGCGCCTTCTCAAACTCGCAGAAGCCGTGCGTCGGCACCGCTTCGCTCAGCACGCAGCTCGAGATGAGGCAGTTGGGCGCCGGCGCCCACTGCGCACAGTCGAGCACGCTGCTGCAGCAGTTCTTGATCGGCAGGTGCACCGCCACACCGTTGATCACGTCGTCGCTTGTGCACGGGTTGCCGTCGCTCACCACGACACTGGAGCCGTTGACGCACAGCTCGTTGGCGCACAATTTCGTCACTTTGACCGTCTCGAGCACTTTGCAGTCGTCGCCAGTGCACTCGGCGCACGGCTGCGCACTGCTCACACCGAGCAGCGCCGCCGCGAGCACAAGCACCAGAGTCGTCAACATTGGTTGCGTTTCGAATCCGCAGTCTGCTCTTATCAGTGCAGCGCGAAAAACGGCGTTCCTTATACGCCAACTTAAAATGACGGCTTTACCGCGCAGAGCAGTTAAAGCGCACAGGAGCGGCCAGCGCACAACGCGCACACCACAAACACAGATCAACTATGTGGTTCAACTGCCTCGCGGTGTTTGGTCTCGCGGCGCTCGGGCAGACGCTGCTGCTTGGCGCCATGCTCGACAGCTTTGACGAGGACCCTGCATTCGTGTCTGACTGGACCTACTTCCTGCCAACCATCTTCTACCTCTTTGTCGCCGTCTGCGTCGTCTTGTCGCGCTTCTACCGCGCTGCGCTCTACACGAGCAAGGCGCGTGCCAGCAGCGCCGTCATACCAAACGAACTCGTGCTTGACCCGGTCGGGCGTGCTCGCGACGCCCTTCAGCACCGACGCACAGCGTGGATTGCGTTTGTCGACGCCTCGTTTGATGCGGTGCTGCTCGGTCTGGCGATTACCTGTACGGCCATGGTGATTCACGAGCTCGATGTGGCCCAAGAGGGGCTCGAGCCGTTCTCGTTTGTCAACGCCAGCATACCGCTCGTCATCATCTGGGCGCTGCTGACGCTCGTCGCCTTTGTCGCTGCCTGGCGCACCAATGCCGCGCATTCGCGCCACACGGGCAGCGGCGCTAGCGGCAGCCTGTGCGGCTGCTGCTGCACTGGCGTGGACGAGAGCGACGGCGGCTACCGGGCGGGCGCGGTACAGGAGAAGAGAGTCTTTATCGCCAACGCCAACCACGAGCAGTGGCCGTGCGCGTTCATGTTCACCTGGTCGCTCAGCTACGGCTGGCCCGACTCGGTGCTGGCGCTGCTGCTTTTTACGCTGCTGCCGGCGATGATCGTGGTGACGGTGATGTATGCAAACTTTCTCGACACGGGCGCGCCGTCGATGACGTCGACCTTTATCATCCTGTGGATCTTCGAAGGCCTCATCCTGGTCTTTGCCGTGCTAACGGCAGTCTGGATGTTCTGCTGCGCCTGGATGCCACACAGCGCGCCTGCTGGTCGCATCGGCTACATGCCCAAGCTGGCCGAGCTGTTTGCGGTGATCCTGGGCACCATCCTGCTCGTTGTGCAGCAGATCCTGATTGCAGTGCGCGTCGATGACTCGGATCCGATCGACTGGAACGTCGTGTTCATCCCGTTCTACGTCTTCTTTGCGCTCATCGCACTCGTCGGCTGCACGTTTGGCTTCTGCTGCTTTGGCCGGCGCTCACCGAGCTTGAGCGCGCACCCGTGCGCCAACGACTACGACGATCCGCGCAACAGCACCTCGGCCTGGGGTCTCGTCGACTAACTGTAAAACGGTCCCACGTTTAATCTACAGTGCAACAAACTCCTCGTCGGCCGAGTGGCTCGGTCCGTGAGGCGCGCGCAGGCGCACTCCGGCAGCACCAAGCGCATCGGGGTCGGGACTCGGCTCGTCGCTGCTCGCCTCGAGATGCTCTGAACGCACTGTCGGGCCGGCGAGTGGCACCGAGACAACCTGGCGCGGCGACACCAAGCGTGGAAAAACCAAGTGCACGGGCGCGACGGCTGGCGAAACAATGCGCAACGGACTCTTGACCAGGTCGTCATCAGTCAGTGTTGCCGAGTCATCGTACACAGCAAAGGCGCTGACCGTGGGCAGGCGCGGCGTGTTCGTGGCCGGTGCAGTGCGTGGCGTGGTAAACTCGATCGACTGCTCGTCCTCGTCGTAGCTCGAGTTGTTCGAGTGCAGCGTGGTGTCAAACGCGGGCGGCTGCTCCTGAGCGTCGTTGATGAATGCGTAGTAGATGACAAACTGCACCTGGCAAGCCAGCCGCAGGTCATAGTCGAGCGCCGCAGGCGCCGTCGCAGCCGCGAGGGATGTGAGCGAGTTGCGTGTTGCGCGCCGCTCCTCGATAATCGTGTCCCAGCCGTCGGCGCCAAACGGTTCGACCGAGACGGTGAGCTGGTCCGGGTAGATGCGTGGGTGGATGCCGAGCAGATGCTCTTCGATAAAGTCGACGGCGGCGTGC
>JALHNZ010000163.1 GCA_022843265.1 Gemmatimonadaceae bacterium | reverse complement strand
CGGGTGAACCGTACGTGACGCATTGCGTAGAGGTCGCGCGCATTCTGGCCGACCTGCAGCTCGACTCGGCCACGGTGGCATGTGGTCTGCTGCATGACGTGGTCGAAGACACCGACATCACGATTGCCGACATCGAGCGTGAGTTCGGGCCGGAAGTGTCGCGCATTGTGGATGGGCTGACCAAGATTGCGAATCTGCCGCTCACGTCCCGTGAGGACCGCCAGGTTGAGAATTATCGCAAGCTGCTGTTGTCGATCGCCAAAGACGCGCGCGTGATTCTGATCAAGTTGGCTGATCGACTGCACAACATGCGAACGCTCGACTGGCTCGCGCCGGAAAAGCGTCGTCGCATTGCGCAGGAAACACGCGATCTGTACGCGCCGCTCGCGCACCGGTTTGGAATGGCCAAGGTGCGGTGGGAGCTGGAGGATCTGGCGTTCAAGCACGTGGAGCCCGAGGCGTATCGCTCGCTGGCCAAGCTGGTGGCCGCCAAGCGCGGCGAACGGGAGTCGCTGATTGCGCAAATGAGCGAACCGTTGCTTCGTCGGCTGACGGAGGCGGGCATCAGCGATGTAGATGTTGGCGGGCGTCCCAAGCATCTGTGGTCGATCTACAAGAAGATGCAGCAGCGTGAGCGTCCGTATGAGGACATCTACGATTTGCTGGCGATTCGTGTGATCGTGCCCAACGTGATCGAATGTTATCACGCGCTCGGCGTGATTCACGACGGTTGGACGCCGGTACAGGAGCGCATCAAGGATTACATCGCGCAGCCCAAGTCGAACGGGTACCAGTCGTTGCACACCACGGTGTTTGGTCCGGGGCGTCAACTTTTCGAGATTCAGATTCGCACGCGTGACATGCATCGCACGGCGGAGTACGGCATCGCGGCGCACTGGTTGTACAAGGAGGATGTGGCAGGCACCGACGAGCTTGATCGTCATCTGGCGTGGTTTCGCCAGGTGCTCGAGCTGCAGATGGACGCCGAAACGCCAGGCGAGTTTCTGGAGTTTCTCAAGCTCGACTTGTATCAGGACGAAATCTTCGTTTTTACGCCAACCGGCGACGTGATTCAGTTGCCCAAGGGCGCAACACCGCTCGACTTCGCCTACGCGGTGCACACGCAGGTTGGCTCGCATTGCGCTGGCGCCAAGGTCAATGGACGCATTGCGCCGCTCTCACGCGAACTGAAGAATTCGGAAACGGTGGAAATCCTCACCAATCCGAATGCACGCCCGAGTCGCGACTGGTTGTCGCACGTGCGTACGGGCCGCGCGCGTCACAAGATCCGGCAATGGCTGCGACATGAGGAGCAGACCTCGGCGGTCCGGCTCGGCCGCGACATTCTGGATCGTGAGCTCAAGCGTCGGAAGCTGCCAAAGGTTGACGACATTGCGCTGACGCCGGTGGCGCGGGCGCTCAAGCTGAAGGATCCGTCGCATGTGATCGCGTCCATTGGTCAGGGCGATGTGCATGTGATGCAAGTGCTGAAAGTGCTGCATCCCGCGCTCGAATCAACGCCGGAGCCGATCGAAAAGACCGGTACGATCGAGCGGCTCGTTGATCGCGTTCGTGGCACCTCGCGCGGTGTGCGCATTCAAGGCGCCGATGGTTTGCTGGTGCGGTATGCGCAGTGTTGTCAGCCGGTCCCTGGTGACAAGGTTGTGGGGTACGTTACGCGCGGGCGCGGCGTCAGTATTCATCGTGGTGATTGTCCCAATTTGCTAACACTCGTCAATGAGCCGGAGCGCCGGCTGGAGATTGATTGGCAAGAAGTGGCTGGCGAGCGCTTCACGGTACGGTTGGCGCTCGAAGGCACTGATCGACGGGGCCTCTACGCGGATGTCGCAGCTGCCGTGAGTGCGACTGGTACGGACATCCGCTCGCTCGAGCTTCGCACCACCGATGGCAAGGTCACGGGTGCCGCGCTGGTTGAGGTGGAAAACCTCGCGCATCTCGAGAAAATCATGAAAGCCATGCGACGAGTGAAGGGAGTTGGCGCCGTGTCGCGGCGTGAACGCCTGACCACCGAAGAGGACTAGTTCGCTTTATTGCCCCGAAGGCATCCCGAAGATTATCTTTCGGTATGTCTGATCTCATTCGGGGCGGCGCGCATATGCCGGGGGCGGGAGCGGCACCCACACCGTTCGCTTTGCAGTCGCCGTTTGAGCCTGCGGGCGATCAGCCGCAGGCCATTGCCGAGCTCACGGCCGGCTTGCAGCGCGGCGATCGATACCAAACGCTTCTTGGTGTTACCGGCTCGGGCAAAACGATGACGATCGCCAACGTGATCGCCGCGTGGAAGCGACCGGTGCTCGTGCTCTCGCACAACAAAACATTGGCGGCGCAGCTGTACGGAGAGCTCAAGAGCTTTTTTCCGAACAACGCGGTGGAGTATTTCGTCTCGTACTACGACTACTACCAGCCGGAAGCGTACGTCCCCACGAGCGACACGTACATTGAAAAGGACGCGTCGATCAACGAAGACATTGATCGCCTGCGATTGCGTGCGACGTCGAGTTTGATGGAACGTGATGACGTCGTCATCGTGTCGACCGTGAGCGCGATCTACGGTCTTGGCGATCCGGTGTCGTATCGCGAGCGTATGCTGGCGTTGGCGCGCGGTGAGAAACGCAGCCGAGATGATATTCTGCGCGCACTCGTGGGTATTCAGTATTTGCGCAACGATGTTGCGTTCGAACGCGGCACGTTTCGTGTGCGCGGCGATACGGTGGAGATACTGCCGGCGTATGAGGAGCAGGGGCTGCGCATTGAGCTGTGGGGAGACGAGATCGAGCGCATCAGCAAGATTGATCCCGTCACCGGCGATACAATTGCGGTGCTCGAACGCGCCGCGATTTATCCGGCCAAGCACTTCATCACGACGCGGCCCACCCTTGAGCGTGCGGTGGGCGCAATCCGTGATGAACTTTCCTCGCGGTTAGCGGAGTTGCGGATGGCAGGCAAGCTGCTCGAGGCCCAGCGGCTGGAGCAGCGCACCATGTTCGATATCGAGATGATGCTCGAAGTGGGAACGTGCGCCGGTATTGAGAATTATTCGCGCCACTTGAGTGGGCGCATTGCGGGGGAACGGCCGGCGTGTTTGTTCGACTATTTCCCTGACGATTTTCTGGTGGTGGCCGACGAGTCGCACGTCACGCTGCCGCAGGTGCGCGCCATGTACAACGGCGACCGCGCGCGCAAGCTCACGCTGGTTGAATACGGGTTTCGCCTGCCGAGTGCGCTGGACAATCGCCCGCTGGTGTTCGACGAGTTCCTGCAACTCGTGCCACGTTTGATCAGTGTGTCCGCCACGCCGGGTGAAGTGGAGCTTGGGCTCTCTGAAGGCGTGGTGGTGGAGCAGGTCATTCGCCCCACCGGTTTGATCGATCCCATCATTGAAGTTCGACCGGTGAAGGGGCAGGTGGATGATCTGTTGCATGAGATTCACGTGCGCGAGCGTAAGGGCGAGCGGGTGCTCGTGACGGTGCTGACCAAGCGCATGGCCGAAGATCTCACGGACTACCTGCAACAGATGGGTGTGCGCGTACGCTATATGCACTCCGACATCGATACGATTGAACGCATGGAAATTGTGCGCGGCTTGCGACTGGGTGACTTCGATGTGCTGGTCGGGATCAATCTGTTGCGCGAAGGTCTGGACATGCCGGAGGTGTCGCTGGTTGCGGTGCTTGATGCCGATCAGGAAGGATTCTTGCGCAGCGATCGATCACTCGTGCAAACAATCGGCCGCGCCGCTCGCAATGTGTCGGGGCGTGCGATCCTGTATGCCGATCGCATCACGGGTTCGATGGAACGCGCGATGAGCGAAACGGATCGCCGTCGGACCATTCAGGCGGAGCACAACACGAAGCACGGCATCACGCCGCGCGGCGTGACAAAGAGCGTGAGCGATGTGCGCCTGATCACCCGCGTCGCCGATGCGCGCGAGGTGAAGGAAGGCAAGGCGGCGAAGAATGCCGTGGTGTCAACACCGGCGGGCAAGCGCACGCGCGAAGAGCTTGAGGGTTGGGTTGTCGAGCTTGAAGCTGCGATGCGCGAAGCGGCCACCGCGCTCGACTTTGAAACGGCCGCTCGGCTGCGCGATGAGCTCTTTGATGTACGCACCATGCTTGGCAGTGCCACTGGCGAGAGCAAGAGTGCCGCACGCGGCGGAGCGCGTGGAGGTGGTGGCCGCGCTGGCGGCGCGCGTGGTGGACGAGGTCGTCGGCGCTAGTGCACGCACCTCGCGACTTCACCGCGCTTGGCGCAGGACTGCAGCTGCTGCTTGAGCAGGCCAAGCTGGGCCCCATGTCACTTACGGACACGGCGGCGTGGGGGCGCGCTTTCGCGCTTGCGTTGCCAGCGGGGGCCATCGTCGCACTCCATGGTGAACTGGGGGCGGGGAAAACCACACTCGTGCGCTCCATGTGCGAAGCGCTTGGTGTGGGCGATCTGTCGGCGGTCACGAGTCCTACCTTTGCCATCGTGCACGAATACGACAGCGCGACCGGGCTGATTGTGCACGCCGATCTGTACCGCGTGCGGCGTGAAGCCGAGCTTGAACAGTTGGGCTGGGACGAGCTACTGATGCGCGCCGCGTGCGTTTTTGTGGAGTGGCCAGACCGTGCCGGTGACATGTTGCCATCGGGTGCGTGGCACCTGGTGCTGTCGCATGTGGCGAACGAACCAGACAAGCGGGCGCTGCACGTGATGCTGTAGGCCGCACCGGTGACACGTGGCGTGACCACGCGGCGTCGCACGTCGTGTAGCTCCTGTGAAGCCTGTCTCAATTCCCATTCATCGCGTTTCGCCCAGTGCGATTTCCGCGCCCGCGCCAGCCGACGCCCGCGAATCTGCCTCGACCGTTCGGTTGGCCGAAGTGGTTGGTGCGCTGTCGTACGCACT
>JALHNZ010000162.1:3552-5096 GCA_022843265.1 Gemmatimonadaceae bacterium | reverse complement strand
TGGCGCCGCACTTTTGAGGCGCAGCTCGTGCGCGTCAATGAGTTTGGCCAAGTTGACCCACTTGTGCGACAACCCGCCCATTTGCTCCAAGGCAAAGAATCGCACACGCCGCTCGTCGTTGGTTGCGCTAGCCTCAGCGCCGCCAGTCGGTGTCAGGACGAGCGCGCACAGCAGGAAGAGCACCCAGAGCCAAAAGATCGTAAACGCCTCCTCCGTGGCGCCACCGGGCTCTGTCTTGGTCGACGTCTGCCACATCGCCACCATCTGGCCCAGCAGCGACGCCATGATGATGATGAGGTCCAGCCCGAGCCACACCGAGACCCCCTTGCCGCTGCGCGCGCGCACCAGAAAGGCCTTGGCCGCACCGACGCGCACCCAGGCAAAGAGAAACGCGAACAGGCAGCTCACGCCCGCAAACGTGATCCGATTGCGCATGCGCTCGTGCACCGAGTTGGCCGTCGCAATCATCGTAAAGGCTGCCAGCACGCCCAGCGTCGCCTTGAGCGTGAAGCGCAGGAAATTACACATCGTTGCCCAACCAACTCCCTTTTGCTTGCACAAACCCATGTGGAAAGTTTCATTTCAAGCGCCGCATTTTCTGAAAACGATGATTCACGTCGCCTTTCAGCCTGATACGTGCACAGGCATGCGCATGTTTGCGCTGAACGAGGCGTTGACAGGCCCTGACTTTCTGCCGATGCTGCGCGGCGACCTGGAGGCGGCTTATGAAAAATTTTACCGCGAAAGCAAGCTGAATCCGCACGACCCCGACACGTCGCCCACTGTGGTGATGGCAGTTGAGCTCGACACGGAGCGCAGCTGGCACTGGCGCTTTGTGTGCACACGGTTCGCACCCAAAGAGCCGATCAGCATCCTTGCATTTTACATCATCGATCGGCCAGTCGAGCAGTCGACGTTGGCCAATGACATGCCGCGGCTGGCAGGCGTACTGCCGCCTGCCGTTGACATTGATGCCGAGACAAAGCGTCTGTTTGCCAAGACGCCGCGCCTGGGTGGCGAGCGTGCGAAGCCCGAGTAAAGGGGCACAGATGATTGGTTGGCTCACCGGTGCGGTTCAGCAGACGACCGACGTGCCGCTGAGTCAGTGGAGTGTGGTGCTGCAGCTTGAGCTGCGCGCCGAACTTCATCTGGCGGCCGACGAATCGCTTGGCTTTGAGTTTTTGCACCTGCCCAGTGCTGTGGTGCCAAGCGAGTTTGAGGCGCGCTACGGAGGTAATTGCGAGTCGTATGCACAGACACTGCTTGAGGCCATCTACGCCTTTGTCGACGCACTGCGCTTACCTCGGGCCGCCGACCGCTTCCTCTTTGTTGTGGCTGGTACACTGGCACGGCCCGTGCTGGTCAAACGCGCAGCGGGCTGCCTGCATGTCTGCATGCTCGCCCTCCATCGGTTCGACGGCACCGGCTACCTGCGCGCCACGCAACTGCGTGCCATTGCGCGACGGCGTGGCGTATGTGTCACTGAGCAGATTAGCAGCAGTCGCACCAATGTGCCGTCTGCTGCCTTCTGCGCACTCGCGCTG
>JALHNZ010000162.1:0-3542 GCA_022843265.1 Gemmatimonadaceae bacterium | reverse complement strand
CGTGCCACTGGCAGACCAGATACCGGCGCCCGACACACCCGTGGCGACTCTTGTTGAGCGTGTGAGACTGGGCAGCCAGGCGCTGCTAGCGCAGCAGAGCGGCACAGCCCTGACGGGCCTGCTGCAGCTGTACCTGTGCGACACAGCCAACATCAGCACGTGCAATGATCTGCTCGAGGAGGCGGCCACATTCGCCGAGCGCCTCGACGATAACAACAGCAGCGAGGAGCTCGCGCGTCTGACTAGCGAACTTTGCAAGTACACGCCAAAGCTGCGCGGCTGCTCGCTCAACGTGCCGCAGCTGGTCGCCATGGTGCGCGATATTGCACGCGCGCTCTTTGGTGCCGACGCAGGCAAGCCGAGGTGAAATGAAAAACGCACCGAGTCGGGTGCTGGGCAAGATGGGATTTTCATTCGAGTCGCAGAACAGATGAATTCGCGCGACTGGACGTGCCCCAAGTGCTGGAACAACTGCTTTGGTAGCAAGCCGACGTGCAAAAAGTGCGGTACTGCGAATCCGGCCCGACAGCAGGCGGCGAGTGCGCCGGCGCCGCAGCAGGCGCGACCGGGCGATTGGCAGTGCAAGGCGTGCGGCGACGTTCAGTTTGCCTCTCGCACCGCGTGCCGCAAGTGCAACGCGTCAAAGCCGGCGGTTGAGAGCGCCGACGCGGCCAGCGACAACTCGTGTCTGGTCTGCTTCACCAACGTGCGCAACGCTGGTCTGGTACACGGAGATGCGATGCACATGGGCGTGTGTTTCGAGTGCGCCAACAAGATCATGTCGAGCAACGGTGCATGCCCGATGTGCCGCGAGCGCGTCGAGAAGGTCGTCAAGGTGTACTAGTAAAGACTGTGTGCAAGCGAGATGGACACACAGATGAGTAGCTCACCGCCACCGATGCTGGCCGACGACGTGTACACCGACGACGAGATTGCCACAATCTCGTCGGCGTTTAGTGTGCTGTCGACTCCGCACGCTGCATTCACGCAGCAGATTACTGCGGCCCGCTGGTTGGCCGGCGGCGCGCAGGTGAGTCTCAGAGTGTTGGCCGAGCTCGACAGTGCGTCGAGCGCGTGGGCGGGCGACCCGTACATTGACGCATCGGTGTGCGCGGCGGCGCACGAGGCCGTGCGCGCCGGCTTGGCGGCGCAGAAGCAGATTGCGGGCGCGCTCGGTGCGTTTGCCAACATGGTGGCGAGTCGTGTGCAGCGCGAGCGACTGGCCATCTATGGTACGCTGGCGAAAGTGCAGCCAAGCAACACGCAGTCGTCGCAGCGCTGCGATGAGCGCTGTCTGGTGGGCCAGAGCGGCGCGGGCGGCGTCGTGGTGCGCCAAAAGTGCTGCGGTGCGCTCGTGTGCACCAACTGCCTCTTTGTGCACAACTTCCAAGGCTCGCAGTTGGCGAGCCACCTGCACGCACCCTGTTTCTCCTGCCAACGCATGCGCGGCATCTTCAAACGCACAGCCGCTGCCAAGTAAAGGCCTAGAACTTTCGCTTTACACTCTGCCAAAACTCAGTGTCGAGTCGCTGCGTTTCACCAATCGTGCTGGCCAGACACACCGCACGCTCTGCCACGCAAAACATCTCGCGCTTCTCGGCCACGGTCGCATGTCGCAGCGTGCTCAGTGGTCCCTGTAATGTGAAGCCGCGCGCATCAAACACGGTGGCGCGTATCACACCGCCCACAATCTCTATGCTGCGCAACAGACCGCCCATCGTACTGCTGCACACAATGTCGCCCACGCGCACGTTGCGCTCAGTCATCGACACAATCTTGCACGCACGCTGCAGCTCGGGAAACACCTTGATCTTGGTTGCCGCGCTTGAACAAACCTGCTCATTGAATGCAATCTGCTCGTCAATCTCAGTCGCGATCGCAACCTTTTCCTTGGCCGTCGGCTCATGCAGCTTGGGCGTTAAGGTACCGTCGTCCAAGCGCATAACCGGGATCGTCGCGCCATTCACGGGCCGCAGATAGTACTTGCCGCTGCCCTCGTACAGCACGCCAAAGCCGCCTTGCTCAGTCACATACAGCTCACCCGCCACCACAGCACTCATCGTTCACTCGTGCAACTGACTGCTCGTCGGTATCTGCCGGCTGCAAGAAGATGACGTACAAGACAATCACAAGGTCGGTCGCAAAGAAAAACATCAGTGCAACGCCAATCGTGGTCACGATATCAAAGGCACGCTGCCAGGCGATCTCAAAGCACCCTTGGATAAGCAGACCAATCACAAACATCAGCTCTGACGCCCAGGCGATACCAGTGAGAGCGAGCGAAACAATCATCGTTGCAAAAAAGTGCAAGCTAGGCAAAGAGTAAATATGGCAGGCTGAATTCACTGGTCTTTCAGATTGTTTGCGTCCTTGACAAATTGCCAGAACCCAAGTCTGCTGTAGTGCATCGCCAGCGAGTTCTGCGCGTCAACAAGAGCGACCTCCAGGCGCGCCTTTGTTGTTTCGCGTTCGCTGCGCGTTGCATGTCGGCAGATGTGAGCTGGGGTCATGCGCTCATACCCGTGAACAGTAAACACGACGTTGCACAACACCCCGTCCAGTTCGTCCATATCAAGAACGAGGCCGATTTGGTCGCCAAAGATTACGTCGTGCACGCTAATCTTGCCGTCTGTGAGCAGACGGCTTTCGCATCGTTGCGAAAAGAGAACGAAGCGCTAAATTTTGTTTGCCAAGCAGTCGATTCTGTCGCGCGCCTCTCGGATTCCTTGATTGATTTCGTCGCAAAAGGACAGAATCTCCTCCGGTGTCGCCGGGCGAAAAAACGACCTATCTTCGTTAAACGGATGACGAAGCACAAGCATGCCGCCGACCATGTCAAGAGCACCAAGCACACCATCGGCACTGGCACCGATAGTCCCAATTTTGTCAACACTCATCACTTTAGGCGTTTGCGGGATGAAAATAGCTGCTTTCGCTCAATTCACTGGCTGATGGAATAGTTGTCGCGCTTGACGCGCTCCCAGAACTCGCGCTCGGCGACGTGCTTGGCCAGGGATTTGTGAAGATGCGACAGCTCGTCATCGATCTTTGCCTTGACACTGTCTCGCTCTTCGAGCGTTGCGCGTCGGCTCTTGTCGAGCTCTGTCGGCCCGTGAAACCCATTCGGTGCGAGCGTTTTCGCGCAAATGAATGGGTCGTAGTCGACGTCAAGTGCGAGAACAAGACGAACTATGTTGTTGCTCCAGATGACGTCGTTGACACGAATTTCTCCCTGAGCAACCACACGGCTGGCGCATTGTTTCTGAAACGTATCGAACATGGCAATCCTGTTGGTGACCCCGATGATGCAGTCACTCTTCTGAACAAGTTTCTTGTCAATCTCTTTGGCAAACTCCTGAATCTCTTCGGGAGTCGGCTGCCCGAAGAAAGGAACGTCACGGCTAAACGGCTGGCTGAGCACGACCATGCCATCAATCACATCGAGGGCGCCCACCTGCCCATCAGGTGTCACGCAGATAGTTCCAATTTTGCCAACACTCATCGCTTCCAAGTGCCTTTGGTATGAAAACAACTCTTTTTGC
>JALHNZ010000161.1 GCA_022843265.1 Gemmatimonadaceae bacterium | reverse complement strand
CGGGCGTCGGGGGGGTAGCCGTACACGCACGAACGGCTCGCCGGGTGAGGGCGAGCCGCGCGAGGGTGGATCAGATGCTGGCGAGAGCGCCAGCGGCCCCTTAGAAGGAGCTTGAGGAGCCGCTCCAGCGGTCTTTCAGGCGCTGCGCGGTGTTCGGGCTGACCAGGCGGATAACCACGTAGCCCACGAAACCAAGCACGGCCACTTTGAGCGCCAGGCCGGCAATCCAGAAGAGCAGCGCCACGAGCGGGCCCATGAGGCCGAAGACCAGCTTCAAGGCCACAAGTCCGAGAAGCGCCATAGCGCCGACCACGAAGATGGTGCGCAACATGTTCCGATCCCTCTGAAGTTCTGCCAGTGGCTCGCGCCATTTCGCGGGCCTGTGATCCCTACGCGACCGGCACGGCGCGAGTTTCGCGACAGTCGCCCGCACTTCTCCAGCGAACCGAGCACTACGTTAACCTTCATTCTACGTATTAACGGTTACGCCGTCTGGTTGCCTTCTGTCCCCCGCTGTAGCTTGCCGATCGCCTCTGGAAGATTGCCTTTGGCGGTGGTCCCCTATTCGCTGCACATCGCATGGCCGAACAGCTGTATCAGATCATGGGGCGGCATCGCCGCGACCCGCTCCCGGAACGCAAGCCGTCATGGCTGAAGGTCAAGGCGCCCGGTGGTCCCACGTATCTGCGACTCACGCAGATGATGAAGGAACTCAACCTTCACACCGTGTGCCAGGAAGCGCATTGCCCGAACATTGGCGAATGCTGGGAGCATGGCACCGCCACGTTCATGATTCTTGGCGATGTCTGCACGCGTAACTGCGCCTATTGCGCGGTGTCGCACGGACGTCCGCCTGCGTATGACATTGCCGAGCCGGAGCGCGTTGGCGAAGCGGTTGCGCAGCTCGGACTGCGGCACGCCGTCATCACCTCGGTCGACCGCGACGACCTGCCCGACTTTGGCGCGTACATCTTTGCCGAAACCATTCGGCAGATTCATCAGCGCTTGCCGGGCTGTTCCGTTGAAGTGCTCGTGCCCGATTTTCAGGGCAACGAAGATTCTATTCGTGCAGTGCTCGAAGCGCGCCCCGAGATCTACAATCACAACACCGAGACCGTCCCGCGTTTGTACAAGAAGGCGCGTCCTGGCGGACGGTACGAGCGCGTGATGAACATTTTCCGCACGGCCAAGCGCATCGCGCCCACCATTCCGACAAAAACGGGAATCATTCTGGGCATGGGCGAAACGAACGAAGAAGTGATTGAAGTGATGAAGGACCTGCGTGCTGTCGACGTCGACATTCTCACGCTGGGTCAGTATCTCCGTCCGTCCGACGGACACATCGCCCTCGATCGTTTTGTCACGCCCGACGAGTTTCGCATGTTCCGCGAAGTCGGCATGGGCATGGGCTTCAAGCACGTGGAAAGTGGACCGCTTGTGCGCTCCAGTTATCACGCGTGGGAGCAAGTGCAGGCCGCCGGCGTCTGATTCTCCACGCGCCGCACACCGAGCTGTCGGGTGCGGCGCGTCTGACCACTCCCTTATTCGACCATGAGCACCACCAAGCCATCCCGACGCCGGGGCGCGGCGTCCTCCGACACCGCGTCGACTGAGACCACTCAGTCGAGCACGTCGGCGGAGCAGTCGCCAGCTGAGCGCAAGAAGCTGCACACCGAGCTGCTGTACTCGATGCTCATGCAGCGTCGATTCGAAGAGCGCACGGCCGAGATGTACGCCATCGGCCGCATCGGCGGATTCTGTCATTTGTACATCGGACAGGAAGCCGTGAGCACGGGCTTCATCTCATTGCTGCGCGAAGACGACTACGTCATCACCACCTACCGCGACCATGGTCAGGCATTGGCGCGCGGCATGACACCGCGGGCCATCATGGCCGAACTGTTTGGTCGCATTGACGGATGCGTGCGCGGCAAGGGCGGCTCGATGCATTTGTTCGACAAGTCGCTCGGCTTCCTTGGTGGACATGGCATTGTGGGTGGACACATTCCCATTGCCGCAGGCGTGGGCTTCGCGATCAAATACCGCGGCGGCGATCAGGTCATTGTGTGTTTCATGGGCGAGGCGGCCGTCAACAACGGCGCGTTCCACGAAGCACTCAACATGGCCGCACTCTGGAAGCTGCCATGTTTGTTTGTGATTGAAAACAATCGCTACGGCATGGGCACAGCGGTTGAACGTGCGTCGGCAATCAACGACATCTACAAGCGCGGCGCGTCGTACGACATGCCACGTGATGTCGTTGATGGTCAGGATGTATTCGCCGTGCGCGCGGCCGCGGAAACCGCGATTGCACGCGCACGCACCGAGTCCATGCCGACGCTGCTTGAAATCCGCACGTACCGGTTCATGGGTCACTCCATGTCGGACGCGGTGAGCGGCACGTATCGCACCAAGGAAGAACTTGAGAAATATCTCAAGCGCGATCCGGTGGTGTTGCTGCGCTCGACGATGGAGGAGGCAGGCGATCTCTCCGCCGATGAGTGGAACGCGATGGACGAAGAGATCAAGGCAATCGTGCAGGACTCTATTGACTTCGCCGAGAACAGTCCGGAGCCGCCGCTTGAAGCGCTGCTTGAAGACGTGCTCGTTGACACTACTTCGGACTGATATCACATGGCCGTCATTACGTATCGCGAAGCGCTGAATCAGGCGCTGCGGGAAGAGATGCTGCGCGACGATCGCGTCTTCCTCATGGGCGAAGAAGTTGCGGTGTACCAGGGCGCGTACAAAGTGTCCAAGGGTTTGTTGCAGGAGTTCGGTGAAATGCGTGTGGTTGACACGCCGATCACGGAGCTCGGCTTTGCCGGAGTTGGCGTGGGCGCGGCCATGGTGGGATTGCGTCCGATCATTGAGTTCATGACGTGGAATTTTGCGTTGCTCGCGCTTGATCAGGTGGTGAACGCGGCCGCGAAGATGTTGTACATGACCGGCGGTCAGTTCCCGATGCCGATGGTGTTTCGCGGGCCCAACGGCGCCGCGCTTCAGCTTTCGGCGCAGCACTCGCAGGCGTGGGAATCGTGGCTGGCACACATTCCCGGACTCAAGGTGGTCACGCCCGGCACGCCGTACGACGCCAAGGGGCTGCTCAAGGCCGCCATTCGCGACGACAATCCGGTGTGTTTTCTCGAAGGCGAAATGCTGTACAACACCAAGGGCGAAGTGCCCGACGAAGAGTACGTGATTCCGCTTGGCAAGGCCGAAGTGAAGCGCGAAGGTGATCACGTTTCACTGATCACCCATGGCAAGATGGTGCTGGTCGCGCTGCAGGCCGCCGAACTGCTGGCGAAAGAAGGCATCCGTGCCGAAGTCGTGGATCTGCGCACCATTCGTCCAATGGACGTGGACGCAATCACCGCGTCGGTGCGCAAAACGAATCGCTGCGTGGTGGTGGAAGAAGGGTGGGAAATGTGCGGTGTTGGCGCGCAGGTCGTGGACTTTGTGCAGCGCCATTGTTTTGATCACCTCGATGCACCGGTGTTACGTGTGCATCAGGCAGACGCACCGATGCCGTACGCCAAGAATCTTGAGAAGGCCGCGAAGCCCGACGTTCCGAAAACGATCGCGGCGGTAAAGCAGGTCCTCTACATCGACGCCTGACCCGACCCCGATCATGGCAACCAAAGTGATGATGGAGGCGCTCTCTCCAACGATGGAAGAGGGACGCCTTTCGAAGTGGCTCAAGGCTGAAGGCGACACCGTGGCGAACGGTGATGTGCTGGCCGAAGTAGAAACCGATAAGGCGATCATGGAGCTGGTGGCGCGCGGTGATGGCGTGCTGCGCAAGCGGTTGATCGGCGACGATAGCACGGCGCCTGTTGGTCAGCTGATTGGCATCATCGCCGGTGCCGACGAAGATATTTCGGCGATGTTGAGCGGTGCGCCAGCGGCCGCTGAACCCGCTCCGGCGGCGGCTGCGCCCGTTGCGGCGGCCCCCGCGGCACCCGAGGCGCCCGTTACAACGGCCGCGCCCGCAGCTTCAGCGCCAGCGGCACCAACACCACCGGCGGCCCCAGAGGCCGCGGCACCCGTCACCGAATCAACCAGCGACGACGGTCGCGTGAAAGCGTCTCCACTCGCGCGCCGCATGGCGAGTGAACAGGGTGTTTCGCTCGCGAACGTGGTGGGTACCGGTCCGAGTGGACGCGTGATTCGCCGCGATGTGGAAGCCGCAGCGTCGGCTCCGCGCGCGGCTGTTGCGGCATCTGCCGTCGCGGCGTCCGCGTCGCCCGCCGCCTCAAGCAAGTCGACCGTCGCAGCGGCGCCAACCAAAGCCGCTGGCAAGCCGCCTGCGATTCCGATTGCGCCAGCCATGCAGATCGACGGCGACGTCCGCGACGTCACCCTCACGCAGATGCGCAAGACGATTGCGCGTCGTCTGGGTGAGTCGATTGGTCCGATTCCGACGTTCTATCTGACGTCAGAAATCGATATGACCACGGTTGGCGACATGCGCACGCAAATGGCCGCGGCCGGCGATGCATTCAAGGTGAGTGTGAATGACATCGTGATGAAGGCGGTGGCCGTGGCGCTGTCGAAACATCCCGAATGCAACGCGCACTGGCTCGGCGACACAATTCGCTACTTCGCCCACGCGCACATCGGCATGGCCGTTGCAACGGATGACGGTTTGATCGTGCCGGTGATTCGTGATGCCGATCGCAAAGGACTCGGCGAAATCGGACGTGAAGCGCGAGAACTCGCGGGTCGTGCCCGTGAACGAAAACTCAAGCCTGAGGAATACACGGGATCAACATTCTCGGTGAGCAACCTTGGCATGTTTGGCATTGACCAGTTCACGGCCATCATCAATCCGCCTGAGGCGGGCATTCTGGCGGTGGGAGCAACCGAGACGAAGCCAGTGTGGATCGATGGCGCGTTTGTGCCGCGTCAGCGCATGCGCGTCACCATGAGTTGCGATCATCGCGTGATCGATGGCGCGGTGGGTGCGCGGTTCCTCCAGACGGTGCGCCACCTGCTTGAGAATCCATTCCTGATGCTGTATTGACGGAACGCGCAACGTGCGGGCAGGTTATCACTCTTAAGAGTTGGTGTGTGCAGCCTCCGTTCGGTTAGATCGGAAGAGC
>JALHNZ010000160.1 GCA_022843265.1 Gemmatimonadaceae bacterium | reverse complement strand
TGCCGGCGCCGCTCGGCCCCACCAGCGCCACCACTTCACCCTTGCGCGCGTTGAAGGACACACCGCGCAACGCCTCCGCGCCGCCCTCGTACGCAAAATGCACGTTCTCAAACGCGAGCTCCTGCGTGAACTCCGCAGTCGTTCGCGTGCCGCGATCATTCATGGTCTCCGACGGTGCGTCGAACACTTCAAACACGCGTTCGGCGCTGGCCAGCGACTGCTGCGCCACGGTGGGCACCTGCGCGAGCTGCTTGAGCGGTTGCAACATGCGCATGACCATGATCAGGAACGCCACCAGCTCCGATCCCACCATAGTCCCTTCAACCATCACCAGCTGCGCGCCGGTCCAGAGCACAGCGACAGCAACGACCGTGCCGAGCGTCTCCGTGATAGGTGCGCTTAGCATGGCAAGGCGACCTACTTTCACATTGCCGCGCGCAAAAATTTCGTTGGCCTGCTGAAAACGCCCCGTCTCATACGGCTCGGCACGGAACGCTTTGACCAACCGCATCCCCGTGACCGACTCCTGCACAATGCTGGTCAGCTCACCATGCTGATTGCCTAATCGACGGTGGCCCTTTCTCAACTTGCGCAGCACCGGCAACAGCGACGCCGTGATGAGCGGCGCGCCAACCAGTGAGACCAGCGTGAGCTGCCACGACATGGACACCAGCGCGATGATCGTGACGATCACCTGCGCGCCGCTCATGATGGACCGCGTAATCAACTCGGTGATTACAGCCTTCGTGTTTTGCGTGTCGGTGAGTACGCGGGCGATCACCTGACCCACTTTCGTGCTCGTAAACCAGGGCAACGGCAATCGCTGCAGGTGGCTGTACAGCGCGCTCCGTAAATCGCGCAACACGTATTCCTGCAACTGCGCGCCAAGTTGTCCGCTGAACCACACCAGTACATTCTTGGCGGTGACAACGGCCAGAATGAAGAGAATAACGCTGAGCAGTGAGCCGCGCGGATCGGTCGGATCAAGGAACCAGCCAACCGTGACCTTCAACAGGTCGTTTACCAAGCCCGGAGAGTTGGTAAGCGGCGGCAGGTTGAACAGCGCGTTCAAAAACGGAATGAGCAGCGTGAACGAGAACACGTCGAGAATCGCCGCGCCCACGTTCGTGACCACCGCGAGCACCATGCGCCAGCGATGCGGTCGCAGGAACGCAAACAGTCTCGGATACACTTTGCGCGGCGCTACCGCCCGCATCTCAGACGTATGCGCGGCCATGGCTACCGTTTGGGCGTCAGCAGCGACACCGGAAGAATGCACTCTTCCGGCGTCACACCGCCGTGCAGAAACGATCCTTTGTAGCGCTGCTGATACTCACGCAACTTGGTGGGATACACAAAAAACGTGTCGCCCGTGGAGAGCAGCGTGTTCATGGACTGCCCCCGGTGCGGCAGGCGCAAATCGTCGGGATTGGTAAAGAGCAGCGCCTGATCTTCACGTTCGGCACGCAGGTCTTCACCAAACTTGTAGCGCAGGTTCGACGTGGCGTCTCGCTTGGCGAACACTGTGGCCGGCGTGTTGCAGTGCAGCGCACCGTGATCGGTGGTGATGACCACTTTGATGCCACGACGCGCGGCATCTTGCAGCAATGCAAACAGCGCCGAGCGCTGCACCCACTGATATGTAAGCGCACGCAGGGCCATTTCGTCGCGTGCCACTTCGTACAGAATCATGGACTCACTGCGCCCGTGGGTGAGCAAGTCCACGAAGTTGAACACAAACGCCGAGATGCCGTCGCCTGCAATGGCGCTCGACAAATGCCGCAGCAAGTCGTCTGCATCCGCAGGCGACGTGATCTTGCTGTAGCGAACCGGCAGGTCAAAGCCGAGGTCCCGCAGTTGCGCCTGCAGCAGATCCTTTTCGTGCGCGTTCAGCGTTTCGTCGTCGCGATCGCCCCACCAATCCGGGTACCGCGCCGCGATTTCGCCCGGGAACAGTCCACTGAAGAGCGAGTTGCGTGCGTACGGCGTGGCGGTGGGCAGAATGCCGTAGTAGTGCGTGGTCTCAATTTCAAAGAGCGGCGCAAAGAGCGGCTCAATCGCTTTCCACTGATCCTGGCGCAAACAGTCGATCACAATGAACACCACTTTGCGATCGTTGCGCAGCACGGGCGCTACGAACTCTGGCACCACGTCTACCGACAGCGGCGGTCGTTCACCTTCGAGATCCCGCAGCCAGCGCGGGTACTCTGTTTTCATAAACAGAGCAAAGGCGCGGTGCATATCCGGATACAATCCGCGCAGCGATTCGTGCAACCCCATTTCGCCCGCGTCGGCCAGATCCACATCCCACTGCGCCAGCTCCACCCAGCGATCAATCCAGCCGCGCCAGTCAAGGCCCGCATGCCGTTCGGCTTCAATTGCGCGAAAGCGTTCCACAAATCCACGCGCCAGCGCCTGCGAGCGAATGAGCGGGCCTTCGAGAATGCGTGTCACCACCGCGAGCACCTGACGCGGCGTGACCGGCTTCACCAGATAGTCGCGAACATTGGCCCCGATCGCTTCCTTCATCGTGGCGTCTTCTTCGCTCTTGGTGATCATCACCACCGGCAGCGACGGCGCAAACTCGCGCAGCTCACGATACGCGGCGAGGCCGCGCGTCCCCGGCATCTGCTCGTCGAGCAGCAGCAGATCAAACGGGCGACGCCGCAACAGCTCGAGCGCGTCATCCGCGTTCGTGGCCATTTCCACGGCGTAGCCTTTGTCGCCGAGGAAGAGCTTGTGGGGTTCCAGAAGCTCGGCTTCGTCGTCGACCCAGAGAATCTGTTTGACCGGTAGTGCCATAGGTGTGAAAGCTATCCGGTTTCGCGGACGGATGAGAGGCGATGTAGATTCGCTCGTGTCTATGCTTCAGCCTCCCTACTCGCTCGCTCCCATCGGGTTCCCGTTTCCCGCAATGGCCGGACTGGCCGGTCGCCTCCCACTTGGCGGCGGTCGCGAAGTGGTGCTCGCCCTTCTTGCCGTCGCGCGACTCGCAAGTGGCCTGCTGCCGCCGGACCGTTTGCCACTTGAAGATCGACAGGCTCGTTCGGCAGCGGCCCGCATCTGGCTGGCGTCACTGGCGCTACCGGCCGCGCTGCGTGTGCCGCTCGCACGCGTGATCGATGCAACAACGGCGGGGGCCATGCCAACCGCAGGCGCGCTGCGTGCAGTTGGTGCCGCGGCTGGTGGATATCTCGACGGCGCGGCATCACTCGAAATCGAGCGGTTGGTCCGTCGGTTGGCGACGGCGTCATGAACGTTGCACCGGGAGTTGCTGTGCAAAACGGGTGCGACGAGTGACGGCGAGTCCGCCAGCGCGAACCGCATCGCCAGACCCGTGGCTTGTGCCATGCGGATTTCCAAGTCTTGCACCACTAGTGCACGGCGGATTTCGTGCGGGCGACCTGATCGTGCTCGGCGGCGACGCGGGCAGCGGCACATCGTCGCTCGCGCTCGCGTTTGCGCTGCGCGCCAGTGCCATGGGATCGCCGTCACTGGTGCTGTCTTCGGAGTATTCGGCGGCACGCACATTTGAGCGCGCACTGACATCCGTATCGCGAGTGCCGCTCGAGACGCTGCGACGCGGTTCACTTGATGACGCTGCGCGCACGGCACTCTCTGCTGCCGCGTCTCATCTGCGAGAACGAGCGCCCGTCATCCTCTCAATGGAGCTTGATGGCGTGGCGGGTGTGACGCGAGCCGTTGATGCGGCGCGCGGAACACGATTGCTCGTGATTGACGGCCTCGAAGCGTTGCTCACTGATCCATCGTCGCGTGACGACGCGCTGGCGTACGCGGTGCTCGCGTGCAAGCGCCTCGCGGTTACACGTGACATGGTGGTGCTGCTTACCGCGCACCTGCCCAACATTGATCGAGCGCGCCGAGACCTGCGCCCGGTGCTAACCGACTTTGGTGTGCGCGGCGCCGTGAGTGCGCACGCCGACCTCGTGCTCGGCCTGTTTCGCGAGGAGCTCTATCAGTCTGATTCGGCACTGGTCGGCGCGGCCGAATTGCACCTCCTCAAACACCGCACGGGGGACCGGGCTTATGTGGACCTCTATTTCGACGCCCCGTGCCTGCGGTTCGAAGACGTGATTGAGGCGTAGGGCCAGCCCTTAGCGCTGATTATATTTTGCGGTTGAATCAGGTTGGCCCCGCCGCTGCGGCGCCTTCGCCTTTGAGACGCTCCCGGAGTGAACATGGCTGGTCACAGTAAATGGAAAACCACCAAGCACTACAAGGCGGCGGTTGACGCCAAGCGCGGCGCCTTGTTCACGAAGCTCATTCGTGAAATCACCGTGGCTGCGAAAGCCGGCGGAGGTGACCCCGAAGGCAATCCGCGTTTGCGCACCGCGATTGACAACGCGCGCAAAGTGTCGTGCCCCAAGGAAAACATTGAGCGCGGCATCAAGAAGGGTACCGGCGAACTGGAAGGTGTGGACTACATCGAAGTGACGTACGAAGCGTACGCGCCTGGCGGTGTGGCGCTCATGATACAGGCACTCACCGATAACCCCACGCGCACCGTGGCCGACGTGCGGCACAAGCTCTCGCGCAACGGCGGCAATCTCGGCGCGTCGAACTCGGTGTCGTACCTGTTTGATCGGAAGGGACGCATGGCGCTCGCCGCCGAAGGTCGCGACGAAGACACCGTGATGATGGCCGCGCTCGAAGCAGGCGCCGAAGATGTGGCGCTTGACGGTGAAGATTTCAGCATCAGCACGGCCCCGGCCGATTTGCACGCGGTGCGCGAAGCACTTGAGAAGGCGGGCTTTCCGGTTCGCGAGGCGGCTCTGGCGTGGGTGCCGAAGTCCACAGTGAGAGTCGAAGGCGAAAACGCGGCCGCGCTGCTCAAGCTGCTCGATGCGCTCGATGATCTCGACGACGTGCAGAACATTGACGCGAACTTCGAAATGGACGACGACGCGTGACGCTGCCCGGTGGCGTCGTTCTCGGCATTGATCCGGGCACGGCGGTCACCGGCTACGGTGTGGTGCGCCGAGGAGCTCGCGGCGCACCAGAGCTCATTGAGTGTGGTGTGATTCGCACGCGAGCTGAACAGCCGCTGGCGGCGCGATTGCGCGACATACATGAAGGTGTATCGGAGTTGATTGCGCGTCACGCACCGTCAACACT
>JALHNZ010000159.1 GCA_022843265.1 Gemmatimonadaceae bacterium | reverse complement strand
CACCCGAAGGTGATGGCACGCTGTCGATCAGCATCCGGAGTCCTTCTGCCGAACTACCCTGTAGGTCAACTCCTACGGCAATTTGTGAGATGCCACCGCGCTCGTGGAATCGCTGAAGCTCCATGGCGATGTGTTGGACGCCTGACGCGCGAACGAAAGCGACGGCAGCGAACGAGTGAGTCCAACGCTTACTTCCGTAGGCATCTTTGATGAGTTCGCCTATTCTGACGCTGCCCTGCGGATTGTTGATGAACTCCGGCATTTAAGCCTGACCATATGTAGGTGATAGAGCGTTACCGATTGCGCGCCCCGAGAGCATTCCCCAAAAGCCCGGCACGGCAAACTACAGAGCTTCGCAGACCATTGTTTTGACGGCTAATCGACACAACTAACGGCACAGTTCGTACAGAACGCAAGAAGCGCCTTGGTTAGCATTTCGCTAAACCAAGGCGCTTCAAGAGTTTACTCAGTGGCTAGGGAGGGAATCGAACCCCCGACACGCGGATTTTCAGTCCGCTGCTCTACCAACTGAGCTACCTAGCCAGCAACGGGCCAGTCGGTTGTGCCGACCGGCCCGTCCACCATACTTAATCGCCTCGGCCTTCACCTGCCAGTGCCCTATGGGGCACGACCGATCGTCTGCACGTGCAGGTTTACGCTGTGATTCGCGCGGATACCAAAGAGCCCGTCTGGAATAGCCGACGCGCGCGGCGCACTGTGCACCACCTGGCCGTTCACCAGAAACTGCACCGTCGGGCCCGCCGCCTTCACCGCCAACACGTTCTTCACACTCGACCCCGCCGCGGTCGACCACTTGTTGATCGACGCGTGATCGGTCCACGCCACTACCGTGGGCGTCTCCGCACCCTTGCGCTGCTTCACGATGAACTTGCCGTCGTTGCGCAGCAGAAAGTACGTGTACCTCTGCGCATCAGCGTTCAGGTCGCGTCCACCAATGAATACGCCGTACCCTTCGCGGTCGCGTCCCTTGGTGTCGAACAAGTGCAGCGTGGATTCAATCGTAAAATTGCCACGAGCCGAACTATCCGGATGCCAGAGAATTGCCGCGGGGCCCGTGGTCACGTGGAAACCGGGCTTCATATCCTGAAACGCGAGCGAGTCGGCGCCGTGACCGGCGTGCTCACCCTTGTCGAGTCGTGTTAACCAACCGGCCGGTCGGCCCTGAGCGCTCAACACGGCCGGCGCACATAGCACCGCCGCCATCACATACGGCAGCACGCGAAACACACGCATCGCATATCCTCGGAAAGGAAGGAATGGAAATTCTGTGCCATCCGGTTCGCTTGCGCCAGAGCCCGGGTGCGTACCGTCCCAAGCAGAAACGGGGGCATTGCCAGACGCGCGTTGGCTCGAGCTCACGAGCGCGCGACAACCGCAGACGTACGCGTTCCGCTACGGCGCCGGTCGAATCTCCACGCGCTCAAATACAATGTCGCCGCGCACTGCGCGAATCAGGATCGGAAAGAGCGAGGCATCAGGCAATCGCCGCAGCGCATGCGTTACACGCACACCAGACGGTGTTTTGACTAGCAGCGTTTCCACATCCACTTCCATCGATACTTCTGCACCCGACATGGGCGTTGGTTGCCCGGACATCGCGGGCATCGCGTACGCCACCAACCGTCCGCGCATACCACCACGTTGTGTAATCGCATCGATCAGTGCGTGCGTATCGAGTGTCCACCCCACCGTCACACGACCCGTGTGCGATGTGACATACACCCTCCCACTATCACTCGGTGATGTCACCACACGCACATCACCGCGCACGTTGTGAATGGTGGCGCTGTCCACGTGTGGTGCATCGAATGTGATGCGACCACTCACACTGCGCAGCACCACCACACCAAACGGTTTTTCTTTCGGCGCCGCTGCACTTTCACGCCGCCGAGCGTAGACCGTATCGTTAATCGTATCGTAGGGCACACTCACCAGCAGCGTGCCTGATGCGGTACTCGCTTCAACGCGCGGAATCGGGCCGAGTACCGTGAGCGTTCCTTGCATGGTCTCAGCGCGCACTGTCCCGCGCACCGCTTCTACAAGCAAGTTGCCAGCCGCGGTCGCGACATCCACGGTTTGATCGAAGTCGCGCACGACCAGTGATGCGGCGGCGGCACGCACGATCAGCACGGAACGTCGCGGCACAAAAATTACCAGTTCACTCGGAGCGGCCAGTCCGCGCGGAATTCCCTCGGCGCGCAGACGCATCGTGTCGCCATCGGCGCGCAGGGCCCATGATTCTCCGGGCGCGAGCATACCACTCACGTGCACCGAGTCGTGCTCCCACCCCGAGAGTTGAACCGATCCACTCTGCAATCGCAGATGAATCACCGCACCCGGCGTAACACGCGCGCTGGCGTTGACGGGCGTTTGTGCGGCGGCAACTTGTGGTGCGAAACCGATCGCGACCGTCAGCGCAAATAGCGATGCACACGCGGCAATCACGATGTGTGAACAATGAAGCGCGCTGGTACTCATAATGGCGCGTACACTGGCTTGATGGTTTGCGAGTATGTGCATCAGATCGCCTCCTCCAGCAAACGTCGCGCGCGCAACAACAGCTCACGTTTGTTCTCGTACGCGACCGTGAGCGATTCAAGCGCCCGCGTGCGTGCGTCTGCATCGCCCAGTTGCTCGGCGTCATTCACAAGCGAGCGCGCATCAAGAATCGACGATTCCGTGGCCACCAGCGCGTCGCGCATGGCGGTGAGTCCCTTGTCCGGAAACACGCCGGAGCGGCGTTCGCGCTCGAGCGTTGCGCGCCACGCCGAGTCTGCGGCGGCGACTTCCGCGTGCAGCGCGACCACTTCGGCTGGCGGTGCACTCGGCAAGTCCTTCGCGCACGCGCCGGGAAAACGCCGGCAATCAGCGGGCGGCGGCAGTTCAGCGCGAGCCGCCGCGTTGCGCGACGTGTTGCGGCTCATCCAGATGCCCGCGGCGAGGGCCACCACCGCGAGCACCAGCATGTACTTGGGATTTTCAATCCAGCGACGCCACGCCGGCTGCGCCGCGTCGGATTCGGGAGCAAAGGGATCAGTCACCCCTGCAAGATAGCCGACCGATCGAGCCAGTCGGTTACGCGCGCCCTATCGACGACGAAGCTTCATGTAGAAAAACTGTCGCTAGGTGGCCCCATTGTCGGCCGACATTTCACCGATCTCCGTGAACGTGCCATCGGGCGGGTGGGAAATCACGTACCGGATCCGACTACCCGGCATGTCGAATCCCCAGGTCATGCCGTTCTCCCGGATTTCCGGTTCCAGCGCGAGGGCGCGTCCGTTGCCGCCGACGTTGAGCATCTTGTAGCGCTTCTCTGCCGCGTCGTAGGTGAGCAAACCACCGGCTTCGAATACCACCCGCCAGCGACCTGAGGCCGAGTCGAACACCGACCCTTCGCCCCGGAGTGTGACCGCGGTGCGGTTGGCGGCCGGGGCGATGAATTCCTTCTGTCGAAAGGTGGTGCGCGGCCCGGGTCCGCGAATGATCCAGCCTTCGCCCTCCCATTCGCCGACGAGGTACGCGACGCGCTCCATCGCCTTTTGCGCTTGCGCGACTTCACCCGCTTCTGCCGCATTACTGCTTTGTGCATGTCCTATTGATGATGCGACAAAAGAACTTGCCAGTACGATCATCGTCAAACAGCGTGTTGCGCCACTCGTCATTACGCCGGCCTCATGTAATGGGTGAACCTCTGATCACGGCGCACCATACCTGCCGGAAACCGGCCCGTCTTGAAGAATTGCGCCACGCCGCAGTGCGCTAATCCAGCAACGCGCTGTGCTCAATGGTCGCGAGGCGCATGCGCAGCTGATCCGGGGCGCCGCTCATGAGGCGCTGAAAGTCGCGGGTGAGGTGCGACTGGTCCGCGAACCCCGTCTCCACCGCGACGCGAGCCAGTGCGCCGTCCGTTTCATCTTCCAACGCAATGCGTTTGAGCGCGTGACGAGCCCGACGAATCAGCGCGTACTCCTTGGGACTCAGCCCCACCGCCTCCTTGAAGCATCGCTGGAGGTGCCGAGGACTGACACCCACAAGTGATGCGATTGTGGCCATTTGCTGATCGCCTTCTGTCGCCACAATCGCCTTCACTGCGTCACGAACGCACTGTTCCGGCGGAACCGTTGAATCGGCCGAGTCGTACAGCCAGCGGTCCAGCGCCAACCCAACCGCCGCCTCCACTTCCGGGCCGGTGCTTAAGGGCGCAAACGGCTCCAGCGCACCCATCACACGTTGCGTGAGCATGCGCAGCGGCTCGGCGCCCATCCAGTGATGTGCCGGCCCGGACTGGTCGCGCAGCATGGGCGCCGACCGGCCAAGGAACGCGCCGCCCATTTCCGGGCGGAATCGCACGCCCCAATACTGCATGCCCGGCTGCACCGGCACGGTGAGCGGGGTGCGCCGGGGACCAACCAGCGGGGTCGCGATCGGCTCGCCGTTCATCAGCGCGAGCGCAATGACCAGACAGCCGTCTGGCCAGACCACATGCTGAAATCCGGTCCACGGCAGTGCGCGGACGGTAAATCCCCAGTACGTGAGGGCCAGATCCTGCACCGCGCTGCCTGGCGCAAACTCAACGTAGGTGAGCGGCGGCGGCGCGGTCATAAGCGGTGGACGAGGGCGGCGTTTAGCCGCGCGCCGGCGTGGGGGGCCAGGTCGCGGTGATCACGCTTTTGAGTCCGCCGCGCACGTTAAAGTCGCCGACCACCGTCATGCGACGCGGCGAGCACTTGGCCACCAGATCGTCAAGAATGCGGTTGACGGCGCGCTCGTAAAAAATGCCGTCGTTGCGGAAGCTCCAGAAATACATCTTCAGGCTTTTGAGCTCGATGCAGTTCACATCGGGCACGTAGCTCAGGCGAATCGTCGCAAAATCCGGCGCGCCGCCCTTGAGCAGGTCGAGCTCGGTGGCATCGCTCTCAATGCCGCCAAGCGGGCAGAGCGAGGTGAATTCAGTGGTTTCGATGGCGATTTCGTAATCGCGATCGGCGTACGGATTGGGGAAGTTCTCGAGCAGTTCAGGTTTTGGCATACCCAAATGTGGCGACGGGGACGCGGTGTCGCCACGGTCCTCTCGTGTGCGACTCGCGGCCCGTGAGCAGGGGCGGCCCGTGAGCAG
>JALHNZ010000158.1 GCA_022843265.1 Gemmatimonadaceae bacterium | reverse complement strand
CGATGAGAAAGTCGAGCGGGCGTGCCGTGTCCGGCTCTAACCAGGCTTCGAGCGGCAGTTCGGGTGCAGCGGGCGGTGCGCGCGGATAGCGCCAGTAGGCGAGTGCGTGTCGGAGCAGCACCTCGGTCTCGCGCGGCAGCACATAGTCGACAAAGTCGAGATCGTATGGCTCGCGCGTGTCGGCCGTCGTCTTGCCCTGCTGACCGCGCGACGACACGGCAAACTGGCGCAGCAGCGCATCGATGAACGGCTCGCCATGCGGACGAAACTGGGTGCTGGGTGTGTGCGTGGCGACTGCCATGTAGGGCAGCGGGTCAGCGAGCACGTCGGCCGTGCGCCAGTCAGGCGCACTGCTGGCGGCGCCCAGGTCGGCACATAGTTGTGCGGCCGAGCCGAGCACAGCGGTTTCCCACGCCTGCCAGGCAACGAGTCGCTCGAGCGCGTAGCGGAGCGGCTCGCACCAGCGCCGCAGCGCAAAGACAATGTACTCGCGCACCGCCAGCAGCACGGCCGGTTGAAAGATAAACTCGCTCTTCTTGCGCCGCAAGCGCGTGCCGGCCGCCTGTTTGCTCGACGACCAGCTCGACAGCGCCACGCTGGTCGTGAGCCACTCGAAAAAGAGTGCGTCGCACTGCAGGCGCTCCTCGCTCGCCAGCACGTGATCGCGCGGCTGTGCCAGCGAGCCGTTGGCTGCCGCCACGTAATCGATCGGCGTCCACACAGACGCGGGCGGTGCCGGCGCGTCGGCCGGTACGTGGCCGGCGGCACGTCGCTGCTCAAAGACATCGGGTCCGCAGTTGCGCTCGTAGACGAGCCGCGCCATCGTATTAGCAGCAAAGAGGCCGCTTGCAAACTCGCTCGCCTGCGCGGCGTCGTCAAAGTGCAGTGTGGTGCGCGTGTGCAGCGCAGCGCCATCGCTCACGGGCGCGCCGTCGAGCAGGCGACTGCGCTCGGTCGCGTCGTTCCACGTCGTCGCTGCCAACGCGGGCACAGCGCTGCGGCTCACAACGGCGTCGGCCAGCGTCTTTTTGCGCGAGCGGCGCACCACGCCGGCCGACGCCTCGAGCTTCTTGGGCCGGCGCGGTGCCGTGGCGGCGCTGTAGGTGTGCGCCACGCTCTTGACAAACGACAGGCACTGCACCTCGACGTGGCCCGCCTCGCGGGCAAAGTGCGCGCGCAGGCGCGGCACCAGGGCAGCACCGTCGAGCTCACAGCGCACCGCGGCTGCTGTGCCACCCAGCGGCACAGCGACACTGTGACGGCGCAGGCGCGGGTCGAGCTCAAAGAAGAAGAGGCGGTACACGGCGCGGCGCACGCAGAATGGCGCACGCACCGACGAATGCTCGTACAGGCCGAGCTGTGTGGCAGCTAGCGTGAGGCGCAAGAACGCGGCAAAGCCGGCGTTGCGTGCTGCCGAGTCGGCAATCTTGGTGACCAGGTCTTTGCTGTCGTACTGGCGCGGCAGTGCCTTGGAGAACAGGTCAACAAACACGTCCTCCTTGTGCGCGTCGACGCCACCAACAAACAGGTTGCACTGCTCGAGCTCGGCGGCCAGATCGGGCAAATCGCCCTCGCGCAGCGCCGTGTAGTGGAAAGGCGCATAGCGCCCCAGCACCACCATCATCGCCTCGCTGTCGTCCTCTGGCACGTGACCGAGAGCCTCGATCGCCAGCGCCATCAGCAGATGCGCATCGAGCCACGCGCACCACACCAGCGCATCGGCGCCCGCGCACCGTGCCGCCAACAGCTCAATGCGCAACGCCAGCGTATGATACACGCTCAGCGCCGCGCGCTCGAGCTCCACGTCCTGCGGCATCCAGACCGGCTGCGCACCGAGTGCGCGCCAGCACGCGTGTGCGTGTGCCAGCAGATCGGGGCGCGCCGCCACGTCGACGAGTGGTGTGGCAAAGAGGAACACTGCCAGCGCCGTGTCGATTGGCGCCAGCTGTGCGTAAAGGGCGCAGTTGGGGTAGGCGAGCAGCGAGCTCGGCACCGTCTCGGGCGTTTGGTGTTGTGCCGGTTGGAGGAGCGCAGTGCGCCAAAAGGCGGCGGCGGGCGCCAGCGGCAGTGCGCTGGCGGCGCGTCGCGCGCGTCCAATCGGGTGCCAGGGCACAACACCGCCTAGAAAGACGGCCCGCCGATGCCGTCGGCGGCATCGCGCGTGTAGTAGGCCGCCGGCACCGGGAAGCGTGGTACCGACCAGTGGTACACGTAGCAGCCGAGGCACTGGCTGTCTGGCTCGACGCGCCAGCCGACGCGCGAGATGCGCGGAATGTTCTGCACCAGGCCGTGGTAGCCATTGCTGCCAAAGCCAATCGTCGCCGCAATCGGAAACTCGCCCTGCAGGTCGACGAGCACGTGGATGTCGCACGCCAGCACGTTGGGTCGCATGCACGCATTGTGCGCGCGGATCGTGTAGACACGATTGACGGCCAGCTCGAGCTTGCAGCCGATGCAGAAGCGCGTCTTGGCATCGCTTTCGAAGCGCTCGGGGTGGCTGAGCACGTCGGGCATCTCGCTCGGCTTGAAAAACACCTTCCACACCGTCGGCGGCAGCGCGTGGTTGTGGTCATCAAACAGGCGCATGCCAAAGCACTTGCGGCCGCTCGCGCACGCAAAGTCGTTGGGTCGCGCCGAGGTCATGAACGAGCACAGGTACTCGTAGTCAACCGCCTCTGACGCCGCACGCAGCTCGTCGCTCGGCGGCGCGTCGACCGCCAGCGTCTCGGGCGCACACTCGATCATGCTGCTCAGAAACGACGCCGCAAACGCACCTTTCGGCTCAACATAGGGCGTCGTGTCCAGTAACGTCACGCCTTCGACCGCATGCGCACGCAACGACTCGACCTGTCGAATGATGTTGTTGGCGTAGGCCGCCGGGCTCATGCCAAGGTTACGCGCCTGCGCGCGCGAAAACGCTACGCGCAAATTCACCGCGTCGCGCTGGTTGCCGTCAAACCCAGCGCTGCGCATCGCCGCGTCGATCATATACTTTTGCGGCTTGCTATAGTCTTCGGGCGCAAACACTTTGCTGGGCGCTGCACCGTGGCTTGCCGTGCCGTTGCTCGGCAGACTGCCGACCGGCCGGCTCACCGGACTGGCGAACGGCAGGTCCACCAGACCGCCGATCGGTGCGCCTGCCTGTGGGTTCGCCAGACCAGCTGCCGGCGTACTTGACGCTCCGTTTGACAGAGAGATGGGGTGCGTACCCTGCGCAGCGGATTTGGGCAGGCTGCCGCTGGTGGTGCTGGCAAGGTTGGTGGTCGCCTGCACGGCGCGCTTGGCGAGCGGGTTGGACGGATGAGGCTGGCTGGGCGCCAGGCGCTTGATTGGCGCGCGGTTTAGAGTCGGTGCGATTACACGCGAGACGAGCGTTGTCGTCGAGTGGGTCTCGGCCTGAGTGTCGGTCATTCTTTCCGGTGATGTGCGTGTGAGTGCACGAGCTTCAATAGGTTAGTCGGTACCAAACTGACAGGCCGGGCACGCGCCAGTGTCAGAGGGTGCCGGTGTATGCGAGCTGCACGTCGTGGCGTTGCAGCGCGAGCAGTCGAGCGAGCAGACAAAACAGACTGGCTGCAGGCAGGCAGGCGCCATACAGCGCGGCAAAATTGCGCCTGGCACGCAGCCGGTGCAGTGCTGGCCGCCGCACACGTTGCAACGCGGTCCGATGCAGCGCGCGCAGAAAAACTTGGTGCACATGGCGCACTGGCAGGCGTTGCGGCGCACGCAGCTGCCGCACGTGTTGAACACGGTGCGGCAAGCGTGGCACTGCAGGCGCGCCGTGCGGCACGCGCGACGTGAGCACACGCCGCAGCGCTCAAACGCCGGCTTGGCGCAATCGCGGCAATAGGTGCGCTGCTTGCAGCGGCCGTGCACCTCTTCGCACACAATCATGCAGCGTCTGCAGAGACGCTGCGGGCACAGGCTGCACTTGTGCTCCGAGTCGGCGTTGCAGTCGGCGCAGCGCGGCACCAGACGACGCGTGCACATGCCGCAGTAGATCTTGTAGCCAACCGCATAGCTGTGCTGCGAACACAGATCAAGCTCGCAGCCTGCGCACGCGTGGAACGCACCGCGCCGACATATGTCGCACCGCGCCGCCGGCTGGTCGACTCGAATCACGGCACCCACCGCAACAGCCGCCATCAAGAAAATTGCAGTGCGCGCTCACTCTGACTCACGCACACCGACCGTAAAACTCCGCCGATTTATTGGCGAAGCAGAGCCTTGGCGCGAAGCCTCTTGCCACGGTGCACCGCCGTATTGTCGTCATCGCGCGGCACCTCGGGGCTACCGCGCGGCGTGTCATCAGTGAGCGGTACTACCGCGCTGTCAGTGCCGGCCTGCTCAGTCGCCGGCGGCACCACCTGCGTAGGCGCCATCTCACTTTGCGGGCTGGCCACAAGATCGCCGGGTTGCACCGACGAAACGGTGTTTCCGCGCGGAACGATGCTCTTTGGCGACGTAATGAGCCTCAGCGCTGGCATCGGCGGGTCGTTGTCGCCCAGAGCGGCGTCTAGAATGGCTGCTTCGAGCCGCGCGGGATCCATTGCGGCTGGCACCTTCTTGCGCTGGCGCGTGGCGCCGTACGGCGTGTCAAAGTACATCGTAAGCGGATCGTGCGGCTGAATGCTTGCCAAGTCGGGACGCTCGTCCCACCAGTGAGTGGCGGCGGCGACCCAAAAGACATCAAACAGCGCCGCAACCCACTGGTACACGGCCGCCGAGCTCACGTACTGCCCGCCCAGCGCCAACTGGACCGCGCCGCACAGGCGCCGTCTGAGCTGCACGAGCTGTTGCGACTGAGTCGGCGCAGCGCGCTGGGGCCGCTTGGCCTGAGGCAGACGTTTTTCACGCCTCGGCACGGTGCTCGTAAACGCAACGCGCGCCAAGCGCACCACCGTGCCAAACAGCGACTCGGCCTCGAGCAGCTCGGCCATGCGCGGCATTGCGAACCACTCGAGCGTGGTGCAGAACCAGGCGCCGCGCGCACCTTCGCGCTCGAGCTCGCTAGCCACGACCGAATCAAACACGTCGATGATGTCGTCAAAATCAGCCTGGCCGTCTGTTGTGCCACGGTAGTGACCGTACAGGACGCGCAGCAGCTCGTACAGAGTGTCGCCGGCCGACACTGCCTCTGGCACCTCGATCGTGTACAGATCCTCCA
>JALHNZ010000157.1:3724-5473 GCA_022843265.1 Gemmatimonadaceae bacterium | reverse complement strand
GAGGTCGGCATCTCATTGTTGGCTCGCTCGATAGCACGGGCGCGCGAACGATCGTCGAAGTGTTTGAACTGTCGAACGACAGCACGCGCACGCTCATTGCCGATGAGAGTGATGATGCGTCGCCCACGTGGAGCATTAGCGTGCCACTCGTTGCCCGCGATGTGAAGGCGGGGCAGGGTGATCTGCCAGCCGATGCGTTTGTGCAGGCGCCGGGCAAGGTCTCGCTGTTTGCCGCACTCGCTCCAGGCCTCAAGCAACTGTCCATTTCGTATGCGGTCAACGAAAAGGACTTTCCCCTGGAGTTCGCCATCGAAGGAGGCGCGGTAGTGCTCGAGGTGTTGCTTGAAGAAGCCGAAGCGCGTGTCACGGGCGCGAACATCATTGCCACCGATCCCGTCGCGCTCGAAGGGCGTCAGTTCCAGCGCTACCTCGTGCAAGATGTGCGCGCCGGCGAAACGATTGTGGTGACCGCACCCGGCAGCGGGCTTGGCGGGCGCGGCCTGTACATCACGGTGCTGCTCGGTGCGATTGGTTTTCTGATGCTGTTGGCGCTATTGCGCGCCGGCATTCGCAAACAACGACCGCTCGAGTACACACCACCGCGACCGTCGCTTGTGCCCGAGGTTCCTACGCCAGAGCGATTGGCCCGTGAAATCGCCGATCTTGATGCGGCATTCGCAGCGCAGTCGGAGCCGAGCGACACTGTGCGGCGAGCATACGAGCGACGACGCGCTGAACTTGCGGCCGCCCTACGTGATGAGCTTGCTGGCAGCGGTACTCGCGTGTAATGTTTCGGAATGGCGGTTCGGACTCGTGGTCCGAACCGTCTGACAACTGATCGTGCGTGCGGGACACGGAAGCCGGTTTAATGCCGGCGCGGCCCCGCCACTGTATCGGGCATGCGGTGATTGCTTTCGCAATCGCTGACACGTCTGCTCACCCTGTCACTGTTCGGTGCACGACACCGAATGGGAAGACACGAGCAGCACGGCCCGGAGCCAGGAGACGACCCGCGCGCGATTTGTACGAACACCCTCGAGGGGGGGGCTCGTGCCGCAGGGCATCGTCTGTTGGCGCCGAGTCCGGTGTCGCAGCGTTGCGCTTCGTGCCCGGGCGTTCTCTTCGTTTTCCGAGAGGACGCTCGTTTTGTTTTCTGCACGTCGTGCGCGTTGTTATTCCGCCGTACTCGTCATCGCTCTCGCGGCGGTCGTGGGGTGCGCGCGCGACACCGATTCCAGGCCAGCGTCTTCGTCTGAAGCAGCCGAAGCGGGGCCAAGTGCGTCGAGCTCGCCGGGCATTGAAGTAGCCGCCGTCGACACGAGCACACGCGATGACTTCGGTGAACCGCTGCCCGCGGACGCACGATACGCGGAGCGCGTTGTCTCGCTCAATCCCGCGTTTACAGAAATCAGTTTTGCGATTGGTGCCGGCGGGCTGTTTGTAGGGCGCACCTCGTGGGATGATCGCCCCCCGGAAGCGCGCGCCGTCACCGATGTGGGCGCTGGTATTCGACCCAATGTCGAAGCCGTGCTCGCAACCCGGCCAACGCTGGTGCTGTTGTATGCGACCGCTGAAAATCGTGCGGCGGCTGATGCGTTCAAACGCGCAGGCGTGCATACGCTGGCGCTGCGCACGATCACCATCAGTGACTTTCAACGTGCGGCTCGCGTGCTTGGCGTGGCACTTGGAAAAGAGACGGCGGCCACGCAGCTCGTGGATTCGATCAACACCACGCTTGCGGCGGTGCGT
>JALHNZ010000157.1:0-3714 GCA_022843265.1 Gemmatimonadaceae bacterium | reverse complement strand
CAGCTGTAGCGGGTGCACCAAGACCGCGCGTGGTCTGGCCGTCGTGGGAGGCGCCCGTGCTCGTCGTCGCGAACGCCTCGTACGAAGCCGAGTTGCTGGAGATCGCGGGTGCGCAAAACGTCTTCGCTGATCGGAACGAATCCGTGGCCGGTGTCACGATCGAAGAAATCGCGCGTCGTGATCCTGAACTGGTGTTGGCTGGTCCGCAGCGTGTGTCGCAGTTGCGACAACGTGAACCGTGGCAAGCCATTCGGGCCGTTCGGGAAGGTCGTTTCATCACGCTTGACTCCATGGTGGTTGGCCGACCGGGCGTTACGATTGGCATGGCCGCCGTTTCGATTGCGCGTGCGTTGCACCCTGATCGCGCAAACAGACTGCCGTGACCAGACTCGCGCTCCCGCTCGGCCTTGTGCTGATGTGTGTGGCCATGCTGCTGGCCGTTGGCATCGGATCGGTTTCGATTCCGGTGGGCGACGTGATTGATGCGCTGCTCGGTCGGGGTGAATCGCACATTGTGGCAATTGTACGCGACCTGCGCGCGCCGCGTGTGTTGCTGGCCGCGGTTGCCGGTGCAGCACTCGCCATGAGTGGCGCGGCGCTGCAAGGCACGTTGCGAAATCCGCTCGCGGAGCCGTACCTGTTGGGTGTGTCGGGCGGCGCCGCAGTCGGCGCAGTCGTTGCACTGACCATGGGTTGGGGAACGCCCACCGTCGTGACACTCGCCGCATTTGGTGGTGCCGCCGTATCCACGCTACTGGTTGGTTTGCTCGCACGGTATGCAGGCGGACGCGCCGAGCCACGCCTGCTGCTGATGGCCGGCGTGGTGGTGGGTGCGTTTGCCAACGCCGTAATCCTCGTGGCGCTCGCTGACGCACCACCTGATCGCATTCGCGGCGCCTTATGGTGGATGATGGGATCCACGGCAGACGCCACGTATGGCGCAGTCGTGCGGACCACGATGGCGCTCGTGTTGTTCGGGGGACTTTTGCTCGTGCGCGCACGCGAGCTCGATGTGCTCGCCCTTGGCGAAGAACCCGCGGTCGCGCTTGGTGCCGATGTTGATCGTGCGGCGCGTCGAACGTTTCTGGTGGCGTCGTGGCTCGCCGCGGCCACCGTGGCCACGATCGGGCTGATTGGATTTGTTGGGCTCGTGGTGCCGAATCTCGCGCGCGCACTCGGTGCGCACCGCCATCGCGCCATGCTCGTATTGTCGGCGGTGTACGGCGCGGCGCTGCTGGTGTCTGCAGATATTCTCGCGCGATCCGTGCGCGCGCCCATTGAACTTCCACTCGGTGCAGTCACCGCGCTGGTGGGTGTGCCATTTTTCCTCGCGCGACTCAGGAAGCTGAGTTCATGACTGGTGATCGCGTGCACGTCGCATCAGCGCCGCTTGCGTTTCATGAACTGAGCGTGACGTATCCACGCGCGGTCACACCTGCGCTCCAGCGCGTATCGCTCGCCGTTGACGCGGGCAAGGTCACCGCCGTTGTTGGTCCGAATGGCAGTGGCAAGAGCACGATCGTGCGCGCCTTGTTGCGACGTGTTGCGCTCACGCACGGACGAATCACGTTGGGTGACGACGTGATCACGTCGCTCGATGCACGAGCGATTGCGCGCCGCGTGTCCGTGGTGCCGCAACGCGAGGAAGTACAGATGGCGTTGCCGGTGCATGAGTTTGTCGCGCTCGGACGTCATGTACATCTGGGGGCGTTCACGCCGCTCGGCGCGAGCGATCGTGCGGCGGTGGGCGACGCACTTGAGCGCGCTGGTATGTCGCATCTGGCGGATCGCACCACAGACACGCTTTCTGGAGGTGAGTGGCAGCGCGTGCGCATTGCGCGTGCACTCGCCCAACAGGCGCCAATCATTGTGCTCGATGAGCCCACCACGTTCCTCGACATTGCGCATGAGATGGCGGTGTTTGAGCTGATCGATGCGCTCGCCAACGAAGGACGTGCGGTGCTCGTGATCAGTCATCAACTGAATCTGGTCGCAAGATTCGCGTCGCACATTGTGTTGCTCTCGGCGGGTGAAGTGGCGGCTGCCGGCAGTGCTGCCGACGTCATGCGCGGTGATGTGCTCGAACGGGTGTACGACTGGCCGTTGGTTGTCACGCGAGATCCGGCCGTAGGTGCGCCGGCGCTCGTGCCATTGCGCCGCGGTGTGCGTCGCGGGGGGAATGGCGGATGAGCATCACTCCCGCCGGGATCAATTGGGTGAGCGGTCGTGTGCGTGTCGCACCTGTGCCAACGATTTGCGCGCTGTTACGGTGTCTCGCGCCGCTGCTGCCAGCACATGTGTTACCAGCGCAGACTGCCCCCCGGTCGCCGGAAATGGCTGTGCGCGTTGTGTGTGTACACGATGCCGCATCAGGCACCGGTGTATCGTACGCGCGCGTTCGCGCATCGAGTGGCGCGAGCGTGGTGCGATTGACCGCCGCGAACGGATGCGCGGTGCTGGGTACCACAACGCAGTGGCCTGATAGCGCGTGGTTGGTTATCTCGCGCATTGGTTACACCAATCAGCAGACCGTTATCCGCGCGACCAATGCACCGCGTTTCGCGGACACGACGTTCGTGCGTCTGGAGCCGCTCGCGGCCGTACTGGCGACGAGTTCCGTTGTCGGAGCCGCGCCATTATGGGCATCGACCGGTGAACGTAACGCGGTCACGGTCAACGCCGACTCGGCGCGCGCCCTTGGCGTGGCCACAACCGGCGCATTGGTGGCGCTGCTCCCGTACACGTTTCCGAGAAGCGCGCGGGGCGAAGTCACGTTGTCGCTGCGCGGTGCGCGGCGTGAGCAGGTTGCCGTCACGCTCGACGGCGTGTCGTTGTCTGATCCGGCCACGGGGCTCGCCGATCTTGCGGATGTTCCGCTGGCGATGCTGGCCTCGGCCACCGTGTCGCCGGGCAGTGACGCGTTAAATACCGGTCCCGGGGCAGCGGGTGGTGTGCTGGCGCTGAGAACTTCCAGTGCGCCCGTGGCGTCTGTCCGGATTGGAGCGTTTGGTGATGCGCTCACCGAAGCCGTGTGGGGGACCACTGTTGGCGGCGTACGACTTCGCGTTGGCGGGGCGCACCGATCGGCGCAGAACGACTTCACGTTTGTGAACAACGCCACCACAACGGGGAGTGCCGAGCGCGAGCGTCGAGTCAACAACGATGTGTCGCGGACGAACGCGATGCTGCAACTTGAAACGGCGCGCACGCAATGGTTCGTCACCGCGTCCCGCGCGTCGCTCGGCTTGGTCGGGCCCGTCAACGTTCGTGACTACGACGACGATCGATCGCAGACCACGCGGATCTTTGCACGAGGCACATTGCAAACCGGTCGGGCGCTGTGGTCGATGTCGTCACGGGCGTTTTCGCTCGCGTACCGAGACCCGGCGCGCCCGGCGTTCAATTCGCTCGCTGAGGCAATCGCGACTGATGTTGATGCGCGCGCGCGCGTGGCCGGTGTGGCGCTTCATGGCGGCATCGGCGGTGACGCACTACGCGCCACCGGAGACGTGCGGCAGACGCGCGGTCGCGCCTTCGTGGCGGTGCAGACGGCGCGAGCGGCGCGAGGTGTGCTGTTTTCCGGAGGGGTGCGCGCTGATGTCGTCAGCGAGAGCGGCGTGCTGCCATCGTTTTCCCTCACGGGAGAGCGGGCGTTGCAGACAGTTACGCTGGGCGCGCGACTCGGGCAGGCGGTTCGTGTTCCTACTCTGTAGG
>JALHNZ010000156.1 GCA_022843265.1 Gemmatimonadaceae bacterium | reverse complement strand
AGATTGCTCTGTCGGGGCGTTTGTGTTTACCAAGTGGAGGTGAGGGGAATCGAACCCCTGTCCGAGCTTGGATCTACCACAGCGTCTACGTGTGTATCCCATTGATTGAGGTCTCCGCGCGCTGGCCAATGGGAAGCCCACTCGCAGACAAGTCACCTATTGTTTCGCGCTACGACGGGCAACACGCCGCAATGCTAGCCCAGATTTGCGATACTACACGAAGCGCCCCGGGCGGGCTCCTCGAGTAGCACTGCCAGCGGTAACTCGAAAGTTACGCGGCGAGCGCCAGGTTGTTGTTGGCGTTTAATGGTTTCCCAGGTGTTTTACCAGGAGCCCGAGGACCTGGACACGCAGCCACAGCTTCACCAAACCCGTCGAAACCAGTGCACCCCCGGTTGTCGAACGGTCCTTCGCCTGTGCCAACAAGCATCCTTCCTGACATCAACGAACCGGTTCGCCCAAAGGCTACGCCGCTTCGTCCACTGCAACTTCATCGCGCTCCCCATCTCCAGTCAATACCCGCGCTCGCTCACTGTGATCCGCCAGGTAGTCGGCGAAGATGCCTTCCACCTGACTGAACGACGTGACCTGATGAAGCTTCTTGCGCAGGTCGGCTGAGTTGAAGAGCCCCTTCACGTACCATCCGAGATGCTTCCGGAACTCGTATGCGGCACCGTCCGGATCAACCTCGTATTCCTGCACCATGCGCATGTGATCCAGCGCGACTGCAAATCGGCCTTCCACACCGGGCGTCTCGGGCACTGGCAGGCCGTCCAGCAGTGCGCGTGCCTGGTTGAAGATCCACGGCTGTCCGAACGATCCGCGGCCCACCATGATGCCGCTGGCACGCGTGTGCTCATACATGCGCACCACGTCTTCCGGCGACTTGATATCACCGTTGCCGACCACCGGAATGTCGAGCGCTTCGGCAACGGCGGCAATCTCATCCCAGTTGGCCTTGCCCGTGTACATCTGGGTGCGAGTGCGCGCGTGCAGCGTGAGCACACGAGCGCCCGCGTCTTGACACACGAGGCCGATTTTCACGGGATCGCGCATCTCTTCGTTCCAGCCGCTTCGCACCTTCACGGTCACCGGCAGGTGTGTGGCGGCGGAGACCGCCTTGATCACGTCGCGTACGAGCGAGAGGTCGCGCAGGCATCCTGAGCCGCCGTTGCGCTTGACCACCTTCTTCACCGGGCAGCCAAAGTTGATATCGACGAACTCAGGCTGGAATACGTCGGTCACCAGCGCCGCGGCGTCGGCCATGGCCGCTGGATCTGCGCCAAAGATTTGCACGCCGATGGTGCGCTCGTCGGCCGAGAAGCGAAGCTTGGACAGCGTGGCCTCATTCTCGCGGCGGATCCCCTCAGCAGACAGAAACTCCGTGACGACGACGTCCGCGCCATGCGCACGGCACAGCCGACGGAACGGCGATTCCGAGACACCCGCCATGGGGGCGAGGAAAATCGGCACCGCGTGCGGCACCGGATACGGGAACGTCTTGATGTTGCTCACTTTACAAAGTTAGCCGAGCTCGACGTGACGGGCAACGAGACGGTTTGACATGTGGTCGTTGCCGGTTAGCATTGAAGGCTATGGAACTCCGTGAATTCTTTTCCGAAGATGCCGTCAAGCTTGAGCTCGAAGGCACGACGAAGGACGAAGTATTGAAGGAACTCATCTCCCTGCTCAAGCTCGATGAGAAGGCTGAGGGGATGCTCTTCAAAATGCTCAAGCGCCGCGAAAATCTCGGCTCCACCGGCATCGGCCGCGGCATCGCGATTCCGCATTGCCGCTCGCTGGTGGTGAACCGCTTGCGCGTGGCATTTGGTCGAAAGGCCACTGGTCTCGATTTCAAGGCCATCGACGACAAGCCGGTGCACTTCATGTTCCTCATTGTGGCGCCGCCACTTGAGGTCTCCAATCAGTATTTGCCGGTGCTTGGCAAGATCGCGCAGTTCAGCAAGGAACCCGATGTTCCGGGCCGTCTGATGACGTTGCCAACGCCCGCCGATTTCATGGCGTTGTTGGAAGAAAAGAAGATCTAGTCGTCGGCACCTCGACTTTCCGGGAGTTGCACACGAAGGGCGCGAAAACTCACGAAGTTTTCGCGCCTTTTGCGTTCTTCGCGCCTTCCCGTGCCCTTCACGCCAAATCAGGAACAACGCACGGCACTACGCGCGAGTCTCCACATGCGCCGCGTCAATCTGTACGCGCGAAATGTCGCCGCGCAGTCGCACACGAACTCGCCACGTCTGCAGGATGGCCGCCGCAGCCAGCCCTGCAGTAAGCCCCCACCACAATCCGCGCTCACGCAGCGGCGTAAAAAACCCAAGCGTGACCCCAAGCGGAATTCCAATGCCCCAGAACGCGACCATGTGCAGAATGGCAGGAATGCGCGTGTCGCCTGTACCGCGAAGCACACCGCTCGTGACAGCCTGCGTGCCGTCAAACACCTGAAATACGCCGGCAATGGGTATCAGCGACACCGCCACCGCGAGCGTCGCGGCATCCGTTGTGTAGCGAGTCGCTAACCAGGTTGGCACCGCAACGAACACGGCGGCACTGCAACACATGAAGGCAACGGCGCAGATGATGGCGGCGGCTGCATCACGACGTGCTGTTGTTACGTCGCCGCGTCCAATTGCGCGTCCGACAACCGCCGCCGCCGCGCCCGAAAAACCGAGCGGCACCATGAACGTGAGGGCGGCCATGTTGAGCGCAATTTCATGTCCGGCGAGCGACGCGGTTCCCATCCAACCCATGAAGATCGTGGTGATGCCGAACGCAAAGGCCTCAAAAAACCACTGCGTCCCGATCGGCGCGCCAATCCCGATCATGCGACGCAGCGGCGGCCAATGAAGCGCCTCTGGCCGCCACGGCCGCATGGTTTCTCGCAGCAATGGCCACGCAAACCAGAGCAGCATCAGCGCCATGGACCACTGCGCCAGTGCCGTTGCCCAACCCGCGCCCACCACACCAAGCGCCGGAAATCCGAAGTTGCCGTAAATCAGTGCGTAGTTGGCCAGCGCATTCACTACGTTGGCCGCGATCACGGCAAACACAATCGGACGTACCGGCCCCATCGCTTGCAGCGTCTGCCGCCACACATTGAAAAACAGAAATGGCACCACACCCAGCAAGCGGCGTCGTGAATACTCGGCCGTTGGTGCAATCACATCTTCCGGCTGTTTGAGCGCGCTGAGTACCCATTCGCCAGGTGCGAGCGCGAGCATAATGAGCAGGGAGAGCGCGACGGCCAGCACCATGCCGCGCTGCACGCCGCGCGCCACGCCAACGCGGTCTCCCGCGCCAACCGACTGCGCAACCACCGGATCAATCGCATACAACAACCCGATCCCAAAGATCGAGATGTTGAAAAAGTAGAAGTTGCCCAGCGCGACCGATGCGATCGCCGAACCGCCAAGTCGGCCCACCATGAGCGCGTCGACGACACCCATGAGTTGGATGCCGACACTGACCAGCACGATGGGCCACGCGATGCGGGCCATCTCGCGCAGGTCGGGACCAATAGTGTGCAGTCGACGGAGCATGCGATCGTGAGCAGGAAGGAATCCGAATCCGGAAACCTAGTTGCACACCGGCACTCGCGGTGGCGACCCTTGCGAGTACGACCGTCGCGAGTGCCTGCGTGCCTCCTGCGTTATCGCGAAGACGTCGTGTTGGCCTTTGCCGCGCTCACCAGCTCTCGCACTTCACGCAGCATGCGTGGGGCGTCGTACGGAATGCCGTCTTTGATGGTCCAGGCCACACCAGCGTTTGTGCCCGCGGCGGCACCATCGAGCGGCGGATAGAACACCTTGAGATCGGCCAGCGGGTTGCCCTTGACCACGATCACATCGGCGAGATGCCCTTGACGCACGCGACCGAGTCGCGTCTCTTCGCCCAGAATCCGCGCGTTGTTCTGTGTCGCGTGCTGCAACACCTTGAGCGCCGGAAATCCCGCTTCCTGATGCAGCTCAAGTTCGCGAATCAAACCAAACCCGTACACCTGATAAATGAAACCAGCATCTTCACCCGCACCAATCACTCCGCCGTAATTCTCAAAGTCGCGCAACGCCTTGAACCAGATCTGATAGTTCTCCTTCCAGAATGTTTCGTCGATGGAGCTCCAGTTGGCAAAGTACGAACCGTGACTCGCGGGATCTGGACGAAAGAACTTCTCCAGCGTGGGATGCAAGTAATCCTTGAACCACGGCTGCGACTCGGCGCGCTGCAGATCACGACTGGCTTCGTAAATGTCGAGCGTCGGATTCCACGATACGCCCGCTTGGGCGAGTGACTGCAACACTTCTTTGAGTTTGTCCGGATCGGCTTCACGCCACAGTCGGCCGGCGAGACGAAAGCGCATGCCTTCGTCGCTGTAGTTGAACTCCGGAGGAAAGTTTTGCACGCCGCCCGGAATCGCGGCGTCAGGCACACCGTACCAATGTTCAATACTGGTCAGTCCACCGGCCGCGGCGTCATTGGCATTGGTTTCGTCAACCGCCATGTGATGCGCGGTGCGCAACCCGATCTTTTTGGCTTCATCAAGCAGCGGACCGTAAAACTCCCGGTCCATACCGAACAACTTGGTGCCGTCCGCGCCCATCGCCTTGAGATCACGCACACGTTGACGCGTGGCCGCTTCTGTGAGCGGAATCGGCATGTAGTTGTACCGTGCGTACACGAAGAGTCGGGGAGCGGCGACTTCGCCGCGCGCGCTGCGGTCACGCAACGCGAGCGTACGCTCCGTGCTGCTGCTGACATCGCGCACGGTGGTAATGCCCATGCCGAGCCACAGCTTCAGCTGATATTCGAGCGGCTGCGGCACCCCGCCGCGCTCTTCCTGCACATGACCGTGCAGGTTGATGAGTCCCGGCATCACGTAGTGACCGGTGCCATCAATTTCAGCATCACCGCGCGGCGGGCGTCGTGCGCTTCCGTCGCGCACGGCCACGGGATCAAGGTTGGCAATCTGCACAATGCGATTGCCTTCAATGACCACATCCTTGGGGCCTTCAGCCGGTGTGCCGTTCCCCTCAATCACCATCACGTTGCGAATGACGAGGCGCGCTGGCCGAACGCCGTGCTGCGGCGCCGCAGTCGGCTGATCCGCCGCTGCGCGTGTTGTCGGCGCCTGGGCCGTGATGCGCTCGGGCACCAGCAGCGCGGCGATGAGTAACGACGCCACATATTGGGTGCGGCAGTAAAGAGCGAGACTCGGAGTCACGGCTGGCATGGGGTGGAATGGAGGTGGGGATCGACAAGGTCTGACGCGAACCTGCCGACCGTCGCGCAGGCTGTCAATTGATGGCGGACAGGCTGTGGGCAGCGCCGGCACGGGCCAATGCCCCGCTTTCGTGATGTGGCGCACGGAAACTGGGGCCCGGTGACACGACATATCGCGTCTCGCGGGGGCACACGAAAGTTTGTGGGCATCCGTGGGAACTATTCAGGACTCCCACCCGTTCTTCCCAGGTGTGGCAGGGGTGCCCCGCAGTCAGTCGACTCTTCACAACAAATCGGAATCCAAATCTTATG
>JALHNZ010000155.1:2981-5730 GCA_022843265.1 Gemmatimonadaceae bacterium | reverse complement strand
CGCCGAGAGCGGGCGGGGCCCGCTCGGCGCTGGCGGTCAGAAGGCGCGGCGGAGGGGCCCCGACCCCCGCGGGCCGAGCGGTGGAGCTGGGGCAGGATCGGGCGTCGTGCAACGACGGCTCTCATGGGGGCCTTCGAGCAGGTCTGCGCTTCCTTCCGCCATTGTGCGCTTGGTGGGGCGCAGCACGAACGACCGCGTCAGCGGACGGTGCTTACCACGACCACGAGCGGAAGAGATCGAAACCGATCTGCGGCGGTGTTTGCTGGAAGGTTCGTGACGCGCCGGGGCGGCCGCAGGTTTGTGCTGAGCTTCCGGGCTCGACGCCGAGGGCGGCGGAGAAGCGGCTGTCGAACTGGCGTTCGATTTTTACGCCGAGTCCCTGTGCAAAGAGCGAGAGCTGATCGGCGCTGCCGGCGCCTTGTGGCGCGAGTCCGCACAGGCCGGTGGTTACGCTGAGGAATGTGCGCTGACCAACCTGTCCTCCCACACCAACGCGTGTGGCCGCGAGAATGCCGAGACCACTCTGACGAAGATTTGTGGCTTCGCCGGGATTCAGTGCAGTTGGTTCAACTTGCACGAGATCAAAACGACCACCCGCCAAGCGACTCGACAGATAACTGCTCGCCAGACGCAGTGCGAGCGTGGCACCCTGCTCGGCGTACGGCGTGCCAAAGAGCGCGTACGCCGGTTCGCCGGTCACGAGATAACTGAGCATGTCGCTCTCGGGCAGCGGCGGATTGTCCGCACTGCTCAGTGTGAGCGTGGGCTGCGTGAGCGTACCGCCCATGCGCACGCGAATGCGCACATCCTGTCGATTCGAGTTGGGACGTTGTTGACGAATCACGTGCAGTGCCGCGATGTCGAGCGCTGGATCAAGATCCGGATCACCGAAGAAACGAATCGTGCCGCGTTCGACATCGAACGTTGGGCGCGCGAGACCGAGATTGAGTTGGTAGGTACCACGCTGCACCGTGAGCGAATCGGCCAGCGCGAGGCGCGCCAGGCCGTCGCGCGGATCGACGGCGCGCGTGAGGCGCAGTCCGCCGCCGAGCTTGATGTTGGCTTCCGGTGATCGCAGCCACACATCTTCGCCAATATCGAGGCGCACATCGTTGAGCGAGAGGCCCTGTACCAACGCGTTGGGCGCGTTCGCCAGCATCGCATCCACCCGCACAGCTGTGGTGTCGATCAGATCGAGATTGTCGCTCACATCAAGCGCGCGTCGCTGACTCAACGAGTTGAGAAAGAGCCGACCACGATCCACGCGCGCCGCGCCTTGCAGCAGCGCGTTATTTCGCGGTCCCCGCAGCGTGATGGGGCGCACGGTGCTGATGGCCAGCGTCGCCACACGCGCACGATCAATCGCCGTGAACGAATTGGCCGTCAATCGCAGATCGAACACCGGGTCACGCACTGAGGCAATCGTGATGGATCCCGTCAGCGACATCGTATCCAGTCGTGACTCCCCGCTTCTCGCAGTCAGTCGACGAATCGAGATCGTGTCGCCGGCGAGTCGGACGTCGGTTGAGAGTGACTCCAATCGAATGCCGAGCGGTTCCACGGTCAGTGCACCACGATCAACCGTGAGCTGACCGGTCAGTCGCGGCTGCTCCCACGTTCCGGTGAGCGCGATATCCGTATTGAGTTGACCCGTGCCACGCTGCAACGACGGCACGATCGACTCAAACACACTCAAATCCACGGCGTTACTCGTAATGCGAGCCGTGAGCGGCGCGTCCAGCAAGCGGCGTGTGCGCGCCTCGAGCGCCAGATCTATCGGTAGTGAAGCGGTCGCACTGAAAGCCGTACGCCCATCGACCTGCAGCGAAACGTCGGCGTTGACTCGTTGGGCCGCGTACTGCGCAGTCGCATCAAGCTGACCGAGTGTGACAGAACCGAGCGACGCATCGCGCAGCGCGACCGTGCCGCGCATGTCGGGCGCTTGCCGCGAGCCTGCCACACGAACGGCCGAGCTCAGCGATCCGCCCCAGTTGCTTGAGGGACGCAGGAGCGAACCAAGATCTGAAAGCGGCAAGTCCACGGCGTCAACGGTTCCCGCAAGCGTGCTGTCGGCGCCAATGGCCCCGCGCATCGCGAGCGTTCCGCGCGAGGAATGTTGCCAGAGTAACGAGTCGAGTCGCACCGCACCGCTCGTGCCAATCATGAAGTGCGCCGGCCACGCGAGCGAAAAGCCGTTGCGCGACGCATCAACCAGCGACTGCGCCGACTGGTTGCGAAGTGCAGTGACGCGCGCTGCTGATGGTGTCCGCACATCGAGCTGATCCACACGCACCGCGATGGAGTCCGCGACTCGACGGGTACCGCCCGAAACAGTGACCGTGGCTTCAGATGATGTGCGCAGCGATGCGTCAAAGCGCGATGGCAACCCGTCATCAAGTCGCACGTTCGCCACCACGGCATCGGCAGCGACGCCCGCAATACTCGACGAATCAAGCGTCAGCCGCGTCGTGCCACGCGCTTTCCGAAGCACGTCGTCAACCGTGGCGCTCACGACGGCGCGCCGTGCACTCGTTGTGCCAACGAGCACATCACGGGCATCGGCCAGCAAATCGACTCCGACGCCAAGCGGCTCGAGCGTATCGAGCGACGCCACCACGCGCGCGCGCAACTCAAGCGTGCCCTGCACGGGAATGTCCGCGATGGAATCAGCCGCGATACTGTCAATGTTGGCGAGGAAACCGCCCCACCGCGCGAGGTCTCGCAATCCACCAAGCGAATCCGCATTGGC
>JALHNZ010000155.1:0-2971 GCA_022843265.1 Gemmatimonadaceae bacterium | reverse complement strand
ACCAGCGTGTCGCGGATCGAGGCTGTGAGCCCAAGTGCTCCGCGTGCATCACCGCGGAAGGCCGCGCTCTCTACCACCAGTGAATCCACGAACATGCGACCATCGGCGAAGCGCAGGTCTGCCACGCCTCGGTAGAGTGGCACCGAGCCAACACGCGACGAACGTTCGGAGAGCGCCGCACGCGCCGTTCCGGCGAGCGTAGCAAGCGACTCACCGCGTACATCAAGATCCGCCGAAAAACCAAGATTGGTCTCCGGCAGTGAAAAATCATTGAACAGCGTGCGCAGATCGGCACCAGCAACGCGCAACGCACCGGTCACGCGAAGCTCGGGATCGAACGCATCCATCGTCCCGTTAAACGCAATCTCACCGCCCGCGCCGGCCAAGGCCGTGATCAGCGAGAAGTCTTCGACGGTTCCTTTGGCGCGAATCGGACCGACCGCGAGCCCACGAAGCGGCAACGTTGGGTACGAGCGCGACATCGTGGTGTACGACAGCGGCGCCGCGGTCATTGCCACGTCAAAGCCAGTGCTTGTTTCCAGCAGGGTAATGCGGCCATCACCCGTCACGCGCGTGGTATCGCCGGGCCCGTCGGTGTGCGCCAGTTGCGCATTGGAAAAGCGCACATCAGTCCACAGCGAGTCGAGCGTCATGGTGCCCGACACCAATCCGTTCATCTCCACAAACATGGGATTCACAAAACGCGGTGTGCGCAAATCCAGCTGTTCGATTGCAAGACTGGTCCCAAGAAACACCGCAAACGCCGGTTCGTACACATTCATCAAACCGCGGATCGTGCCTCTGGTCACCGCTCCGGGCACATGCTCATCGGTATACGCAACGCGCGCTTCATCCACCATGAATCGCGTCACGGGACCACCCTTCGCCTGCACGCGCCCGGTGATGGCGCCGCGCCAGTCGTATGGAAACGGTTCGGCGTTCATCCAGCGCAGCATGTCGGTGTGCATCGGCGCGAGATCCAGATCAATATCCGATATGCGCAGCACCGTGTCGCCCACGGCGAATGTCATGCGACCGCGCAGTCGCGACGAAAGCGCCCGCGCATCCATGTTGGTGATCACATACTCGACCACGCGCACATTGCGCGGATTATTGCGAATGTGCAGCTCTGTCGTGCCGCCACCCACGTGCGGCAGCACGGGGCTGATCCACGCGATGTCACTGAACGCCACGGAGTCGCCGCGAATGCGCAGATCCCAGCGCATGGGCAATCCGCCGCCCCACACCACCTTGCCACTCGCCGTTCCACCCGAGCGCGGCAAGTGCAACTTGAAATCGTCCACCCACAACGAGTCTTTCACCAAACGCACCGAACCCGACATGTTGCGGAACCAGAACGGCGGATCGTTTTCAATTGCGTCAAGACGACGCACAGCCAGCCGCATGCCAGCGGTGTCAGGATGCGCAATGCGCGACGGACCGAGCGCCATGTAGCCGCGCTCCCAACGTCGCGTTTTCACAAGGCGATCACCGTCGCGATCAATTTCGAGATCGCGGCGCGCGAGATTGAACGCAATCGCACTGTCACGTCGTGCACCGCGCAACGAATCGGCCGGCCGCCAGGCCTCGACCACGGTCAGTGTGCCTTCAACAACCTCCAGACTGTCCACGCGGATCCAATCACCCAACCCGCGGGTGAGCGACGGCGGACGCGGTACGGTCGGCGCCTTGCGGAGCGCACGCTTCCAGTTCCAGTCGTTGTTGCCATAGTCAACCAGATGCACCACCGGTCGCGTGACCTGCGCCAGCCGCAAGACAATGCGTCGATCGAGCAAATCGCGCGGATCGTACTCCAATCGTACCGGACCCGTACGCAAGAACGCCGTGCCATCCGGCGCGCGAATTTCGAGCGAGTCGATAGTCATGTCGTTGAACAACGAGCCGCCCACGCGCCCCACGTACAGCGAGCCCGGTATTGCAGTACGCGCCACGGGCAGTACGGCACTCAACAGCGTGGCCCGACCACGATTGGTCTGTGTGAGCACACCAACCGCGCCGATCGCCAGCAACAACACACCGAGCAAAAGCCCGGCGGCGGTGAATACAATCGTGCGCGGTCTGGCCATCGCTAGAACGCCTGCCCGATCCAGATACTTGGATTCAGTCGACGCAAGAAGCCCGGACGTTGCGCTGGCTGAAACGACGTTGGGCAGGCGCCGCTCGATTGCAGCGGGGGTTCAGCCAGCGCCGTGGCGGGCAACACAGGAAGTGTATTACCCGGACTTACGCAGTAGAGCGGCGCAATGCCCGCTTGCAACGGCGCATTGAAATACGCAGCGCCTGCGGGGAGTCGATACGGGTTGTATCCGAGATCAACGCGAATCGAACCAAACGGAGAGACAATGCGTACGCCCACTCCCGGCGTCCACTTCGTACCGGGCGCGTTTTCGCCAAGCTGTTGCACGCCGGGCACGTCACCACGATTCCACAAACGGCCAACGTCAGCAAACGCCGCCCACGACAACAATCCACGCAACACCGGGCTGGGCACCTGCACTTCCACATTGCCGACTACCAAAGTGTTGCCACCCACAGGCACCACGCGTTCTTCGAACGACGCCGTATCGGCACGGTAAAATGTCAGTCCATTCTCCACCACTGTTTCATACGCGGGCACGATATACACCGCGGGACCCAGTTCATTCTGCCGGAATCCGCGCACCGTGGTTGGTCCACCCGCATACAATCGTTCTTGCGGTGGAATAAATCCGCCCACTGACGGACTCGTACCGCCACCAAACACTACACCACCGCGTACGTGTGCCAGCAACACCGCGCCGCCGCCGATGTCAGTGTACCACGTGACATCCGACACAAACCGATTGAACTGCTGCGACGCGTCCGAGCCAACCAGCGTGCTCGCATGCCGCGCGTCGAAACGCACGGTGTACCCGCTCGTTGGTCGCAGCGGATCATTGGTGCCATCAAAGTTTACGGCGTACCCAATTGC
>JALHNZ010000154.1 GCA_022843265.1 Gemmatimonadaceae bacterium | reverse complement strand
GTGGGGGCTCGGCGCTGGGGTCTGCGGGGCGGGTGGGGGCTCGGCGCTGGGGTCTGCGGGGCGGGTGAGGTGTTCGGTGCGACCTTTCGAAAATGATTTGCCGAAAGGCCAAATGGCCCTGGGCTCCTGGGCCGAATGGACGAATCATTGAACTGCCACGGCAAACACTAACAATGCCCGTACAGCGAGCTGTCTGATTCGTCTATTCGGCCCAGGAGCCCAGGGCCATTTGGCCTTTCGGCGAATCATTTTCGTACAGCGGCACCGAGCAGCAACGCTGGCTGGCGCTGTTCACCGGGCCTCACCCCCCGCCAATCACATCCCCCCGCGGCGGCTCCCACCCCGGGACAAACCCCGGACACTCCCGCGGCACCGCCGCAAACCGCACCGACGCAAACCCGTTGTCGTACAACCCATACCGCAGGTCCGACAGCTGTACCCCTCCGGTCGCATCCCGTCGCCACACCGGCACCCGCATGAATTCCAGCGCCGCGGCGAACTCGCAGTGTGTTGCGGCCAGCGCCTGCAGTTCTGAACGCGAACCGGTCCACTCGTCGCGCCATCTCACGCCGGCGAGTGACGATTCACTTGCACCAACAGCGCGTGATGAACGGGCCAATCCGTCGGAGCCATTGGCCAGCACGTCGCGAATACTGCCTTCACAGCGCAGTGCGCTGCGAAGCTCCGGTACGGCCGCGACCGTTGCCGTATGCACGCGATACGCATCGTTCTGCACATCAATCACGATTGCGTTCTGACACAACGGATTCGCGGCCGCGGATGTGAGCACCACATCGACCAGCGTTGCATTGGGCTCACGCAGGCGCATTTCTTCAGCGACCACATGGCTGGCCGCGCGCGACATTGCAAAGCCGAATACTTCCACCGACAGCCACAATCCTGTGGCCAGCGCCACACGATGACGCGGCGCCGTGTAGCGCGCGGCAATCAGTGACAATGCCGCGCCGATTGTCAGGATTGTCGCCACATCGGAGGGCACCATGTCGACCATCCACGCGAGCGCCAGCACGCCCACTAGTGCAAGGGACAACAGCACCCGTCCCACCACGCGTCGCGGACCAAACAAGAGCGCGGGAATCGCGGCCACCCACAGCCACGGCTCGACAATAAAAATCGCGTCGCCGTAGTACCAGCTGTTCTCGAATGGCCAGAACGGATGCACGCCGTAACTGTTCGTGAAGTCGAGCAGCAAATGCGAGAGGGTACCGCCCAATGCCAGCCACAACATCGGTGCGCGGATCAGAGGATCCCGCGTGTCGCGCCGCACCAGCTGCACCAGTCCCCACAACGCGAACGCAATAATCAGCGCAAAGACAATTGTGTGCGTGTGTCCGCGGTGGTGCAGCAGATAGCCGAGCTTGCCCATGCCAAGCAACTCACCGGAGTACAGCAGGTCTGCGTCGGGAAACTCGGCGGCCGCAATACCGAGGATGACGGCCGTCGCGCGAACGCCGCGGGTGATCGGCGCTCCGGTTCGACGTTCAATGCTGGAAATGGTCGCGTCGGCCATCAGCAGGCCGGCGAGGGCGTGGGTCATGTTGTCCATGCCGCAATCTGAACGGCTGCACGCCTGACCGGACGTTGAATTGTGTCACGTTCCCGTGGGCGCGGGGGGGTCCCGGCCCCATGCACCAGGTCCGGCGCACGCTCCGTCCGAATCCCTCGGCGCCTGGCCACGTACGGACTCGAAACGGATTCAAACCGGGTTCAAACCATCCGCGCCCCCACGCTATCCAACCCGGCGTAACCATTTGGGGGCCATGCACGCACTGACTGTGACCGGATTCATCCCTGACAACCTGACGTCTTCTCGTTCGACGAGTCCGCTCGTCGGGCGTGAGCGGTCGACAGCGGTCACGGACGAATCGGCAAGCCACGCCGCGAGCCGCGATGCCGCGATCGGCGATGCAGCGATCGGCGATGCTGCGATCCGCAGCGCCGCGATCGGCAGTGCCGAAGTCGGCCATGCCGCGCAGCTCGCGGCGGCGCGGGCAGAGCGTGAAGACATCGAGGCCGCGACCAGCGGGGATCGACGCGCGTTTGAACGGTTGTACCGCACGCATGGGCAGCGGGTGTTCGCGCTGTGTTTGCGCATGTGTGGTGAACGAGCGCTGGCGGAGGAACTGGTGCAGGACGTGTTTGTCCGCGCCTGGCAAAAACTGGAGTCCTTTCGTGGTGATGCCGCCTTCAGTACGTGGCTGCATCGCGTGGCGGTCAACATTGTATTGTCGCGTCGCAAACAGGATGGACGCGTGCGCGATCGAACCGTCGCCGACGACGAGGCCGTGCACGGCGTAGCGGCACGCGTGGTGAGTGTTGGTGACCGATTGGATCTTGAAGCGGCGATCGCCACACTGCCCACGGGCGCACGACGAATTTTTGTATTGCATGATGTTGAGGGCTATACCCATGAAGAAATCGGTGAACTGCTTGGCATCACATCTGGCGGCAGCAAAGCGCAGTTGCATCGCGCTCGCGTGCTGCTGCGCGAGGTCCTGTCCACATGAGTGACATCACCATGACCTGTGAAGCGTTCGACGCACTGCTCGAGGATTACCTCGAAGGTGAGCTCGATCACACCACACAACTCCGCGCCGACCAGCATCGCGCCGAGTGTGCGGCGTGCGCGGCGATCGTGGCGGATCTCGAGGGGCTGGTACGCTCGGCGCAGTCACTGCCGTTGCCAACACCGTCGCGTGATTTGTGGCCCGATATCGAAGCGCGTCTCATAACACCCGTGCGTGTGCTGCCGGTTGCCGCTCCGCACACCATGGCCCGGAGCGTGCTGCCGTGGCGTCAACTCGCGGCAGCCGCCGCCGTGCTCGTCACGGTCAGTGCGGGTGTCACGTGGAACGTGGCGCGTCGCGCGCCAACCGCGAGCAGCACGACACTGGCTTCAACGGATACCGTACCGGCCGTTCCATTCGTGGCCCCGGATGCAAAGGTGAGCGCGCCACGCGTGATCGACGTGGACGCCGCCAACGCCAGCGCCATGCCACCATCCACGTTGGGTGGCTCAGTAGCTCGCGACACTCGTACATCGGGTTACGTCGCGAGTGCGCCGAGCGCGCCGATTGCCACACCAACGCGTGTGGTCGCGGCATCGAACGGCAACACGCGAGCCGTGGCGCTCGACACACTGTACGGACGTGAGATCGCCATGCTGCGTACTGTCGCTGAAACACAACTGGGTTTGCTCGACTCAACAACCGTATCTGTAGTACGCAAGAATCTCGACATCATCGACAATGCGATTCGTGAGAGCCGTACGGCGCTGGCCGCTGATCCAAACAGTGGATTCCTGCTCGAACAACTCGATCGCGCGTACGAACGCAAAGTTGATCTGCTGCGCCGTCTGGCGCTGTTGTAACCCTTCTTCAGGTCCTGTCATGCGTTATCAGACTCTGACTGTTGTTGCGATGATGGCTGGCTTCGCGGCCACGTCCGTGTTGCACGCGCAAGCATCACGCGATACCACGATTACCATGGACGCGTCAGCCACCGTAGAGGTTGTCGGCTGGTCCGGCGACTTCACCATTCGTGGCGTGTCCGGTCGCACACTGCGCGCACAGTACATGGGTGACCGCGGCTTCGAAGTGTCGGGCGACTCCCGTGCGTTGCGACTGAACGGCTCGCATTTGCGTGGCGCGGGCAGCTCGGATCTGGTGCTCGACGTGCCACGTGGCACCGCATTGCTCGTGCGCACACAGGGCGGTGACATCAGCATCAGTGGCACCGGTGGTGACGTTGAAGTGCGCACCACGTCGGGCGACATCGATATCACCGACGCGGAACAGGTGTTCATTGAAAGTGTGACCAGCGATATCAACCTCACCGACATCACGAATGGTGCGCGAGTCAATACCACCACCGGTGATATCTCGGCGCGTAATATCACAGGCAATCTTGAGATCTCCGGTACGTCCACGGAGGTCACTCTGCGTGATGTCAAATCGCGTCGTGTTCAGGTCAAGGTTGTCAGCGGCGATATTTCCTACAGCGGCGCACTGGCAGAAACAGGACGCTACGAGTTCAGTACACACTCCGGAGACGTTGAGCTGTCGCTTCCTCGCGACTCGCGTGCCACGCTCGAACTGCAGTCGTTCAATGGTGATGTCACGTCGCGCAACCTGCCGCTCACGCTGCTGCCGGAACCTGGTGCGACCTCTCGCGCGGTGGTGCAGACCGATGCGCTTGATCGCAATAGCCGGGAACGCGATTCCATCCGCCGGGCAATCGCGGACTCTGTTCGGCGTGAGGCCCAGCGCCGCAATCGTGACACCGGTTCCTTTGAACGCGACTTTGAACGCTCCGTGGAACGCCTGGTGGAATCGGTGTTGAGTTCCGTTGGTCGCACCATGGAATCACTGGCGCTCCAGTTTGATGGCTTGCCACGTGGTGGACGCTCACAGCGCATGCAGCTGGGCGAGAGCGGCGGACCGCTCGTGTTTGTCTCCACCTTCAGCGGCAGCGTCATCCTGCGCTCGAACGAACAAAACGATCGTCGTTGATTCAACTGCAGCATTCACCTTTGCACCTCAGCCCATGTCACCCACTCGTTTCTTCAGGCGTGCACTCGTTGTTCTGGCGCTGGTCGCGCCGCTCGGCGTCGTCAGCACCGCGCACTCACAGGAAGTGGAGCGCAATGCGTTCAACTACAACGCCTCGCTTTCCGCCGGCCGCACCGTCAACGTGCGCAATGTGAACGGCGCCATCAGCGTAGAACGCTCGCGCTCCAATCAGGTGGAGATCACCGCCGAAAAGCGCTGGCGGCGTGGTGATCCGGACGATGTGCGCATTGTGCAGGTTCCGGGCCGTAACGGCGACATCATGGTGTGCGCGCTGTGGAACGACGCCGAGTGCACCGAGACCGGCATTCGCAGCCAGCGTCGTCAAACGTGGAACGACCGCAACGACGTCTCCGTGCACTTCACCGTGCGCGTTCCAGACGGCGTACATGTCAACATGAGTACTGTAAACGGCGCCGTGACCGTGGATGCAATCTCCGGCATGATTGACGCGAGCACGGTGAACGGCTCCGTGGAAGCGCGCAGCACGGGTGGTCCGGTGCACGCCAAAACGGTGAACGGCAGTATCAAAGCCACCATGGCATCACTCGGCCGTGAAGATCTTGAATACGAAACGGTGAACGGTTCCATCACGCTCACCTTGCCGTCCAACTCCAATGTCGATCTCGACATCTCCACCGTGAACGGATCGGTGAACACCGATTTTCCGGTCACCGTGCAAGGGTCGATCAGCCGTCGCAAGTTGCGCGGATCGATTGGTTCCGGCGGACGCTCGCTCAAGGCGAGCACCGTCAACGGCAGTGTGAACCTGGTGCGCGGCGGCGAGCGATAAACGTCAGCTGTACACGTTCCACATACACGGCGCGTCGATCAGCTTACGATCGGCGCGCCGTTGTCGTAGAGGGCATCGATCGACCGTGCCAGCGCGAAATCCTTTTCGGTAATGCCACCCGCGTCGTGCGTGCTCAAGCTGAAGAGCACTTTGGTGTAGCGGATATCGACATCCGGATGATGCGCCTGCGCTTCGGCTTCTTCAGCCACGCGTCGCAGAAACTCAATGCCGTCGGGAAAGGTCGCGAACTGATACGTGCGCGTAAGGGTGTCGCCTTTGCGCGACCATCCCGACACCGTGCCGAGCGCGCGCTGGATTTCGATATCTGACAATGGCCGCATGGGGATAGGGTAGCCGCGACCCGGAGCTCT
>JALHNZ010000153.1:3686-5769 GCA_022843265.1 Gemmatimonadaceae bacterium | reverse complement strand
TTCAGCTCGTTTGTTGTCGTTCACCGCCGTGCTTGTGCTCGTTGCGTTTACCGGAGCGTGTGCAGACGATGCGCTCACCTCACCGGTCACGCACACCAGTCACGCGGCCGCTCGGCCGGATCGTGGCAATACCAGCAGCCCATCGCGTGTGCGCGCGACCCACGGCGTATCGCTGCCGGTTGGGAGCGAGCTTGCGTCGAGCTTCTCGGCCCACGGCGTTTGGGCTTCACGGCCCAACTGCAGGCAAAGCCGCACGGTCTTCACGCTGACACAGCGCACTAGCAGTTCGCGCAGCACTCGGGCGCGCATCGTGTGTGTAAACTCGGCCAACTCGCGCGCTTCACTGAGAGGCTGTCGCACGCCCACTTCGCTTAGCAGCTCAAGCCACGCACGTTCGGGCGCCGATACCAGTGGCGTGTGCTCTCCGTTTAAGCGTTTCACGTGCAGCAGCTCATTTTCAGGCTCGTCAAAGAGCTGCTTCCTGTGATACGTCGCTGGAAAGCGCGACCTAAACCACACCGGCAGTTTTCCGGACTGGTGTCCGTACAAACGAAGCCGTGGTTCCTGGTTGACATACTGCCGCACGCCCTGCCAATCGAGCGCGGATTTCCCGCCCACGTGCAGCCCCGGATGCATGGACTCGAGCGCTATGAGGCTTGGGTAGAGCTCCAACTCGTCGTGAGGTCGACTGTAGACACCGCGTGCCAAGCGACGCAGCCAGCCCGACCGGGCGTAGTGCACGGCCAGGTAGTTAGAGACGCCCATCTCAGCGAGTTGCGCCGAGGTGACGGGCCTTCCCGGCCGGAGCTGAGAATACAGGTCGTTTAGTTTATTCGGATTTGTAGTAGCCACACTACTATAATACGCATTTATTCAAATTCGGCAATGTTTGGAAATGTTCGCTTTGTAGTAGCCAGACTACTACGAGTGACAAAACTTCAAATACCGTCTGAAGAATACGAGGCCGTTCGGCCTCAGTCCCGCTCGCCAGCCACCACCGCGAACAGTTCGACCAGATCGATGGTCAGCGGCACGCGAGATCCCGCCGGCGCCCACGTGAGCGTGTCGCTGCACACCTCTGGCCGTTCATCTTCCGGTCGCCACCGTTCTACCAACCGCGCGTTGGTATCCACAATCCAATACTCACTTGCGCCGAACGCCTGATACATGTGGCGCTTCTGCCAGCGGTCGCGACGTGCGGTTGACGCTGACAGCACCTCGACGGCAAGCAACAGCGCCGTGATGTCCGACCAGTCGCGCGGTGCAGCGCCTTCGTCGCGCGGCAACACGAATACATCGGGCTGTACCAGTTGGCGCTCGGACAGTACCACTGTCGACGGTGAGAGCTTCGTCCAACCATGCGCGTGCTCTCGTACATACGCATACAGCACCAAGTGCAACTCTTGCACCGCCACCTGATGCGCCCAGCTCGGCTGTTCCATCACAACGAGCTCCCCGTCGAGCACCTCGTACCGGTTGTCGTCATCCGGGAGCGCGAGTGCCTGCGCGGCGGTCCAGTCAGTGTGCAGCAGTGACATGCCCATACGGTACGCTCGGCGAGACGGGACAGGCAAGGGGACTGCTCTGGGCGAGATCACATCTACTGCAATCAATTGCGGGCTGATAGGTTGACGCGTGTAACGTTACACCTCACACTTCCATGAAGATCAAGTCGTTCAAGCATCGCGGGCTGACCGGCCCGCGGGTCGGCAAGGAGACGTACATATGGCAATGCGCAATCCTCCCCACCCGGGTCAGTTCATCCGTGATGAGATCCTCGAGGCCAACGACCTGACCGTGGGCACCGCTGCCGAGCACCTTGGAGTAGCGCGCCCGACGCTCTCTCATCTGCTGAACGGCAAGGCCGACCTGTCGGCAGAGATGGCGCTGCGGATCGAGCAGGTGTTCGGGATCCGGATGAAGACCCTGTTGGCCATACAATCGGCGTATGACGAGGCGCAGGTGCGCCAACGGACGCCCAAGCTGCGGCTCAAGCCGTTCAAGCGGGAGCGCAGCCGAGGCTGACGCAACACGTTCGCTCGCGGTTATGTCTATTAAAGCAGTTGCGTCCATAAAAAAATGG
>JALHNZ010000153.1:0-3676 GCA_022843265.1 Gemmatimonadaceae bacterium | reverse complement strand
TATGCTTAAAAAATGGACAAGCGGCCAGCCTCTGCACTAGTCAACCAGGTAGCCCGGGCGATTCCAGAGCTCTTCTCGGCTCATGGACTAAAGGCCCGCGTCCGGCTCCCCGGTGCGGGCGGTTTGCCGCACGCAGGCGATTTGCTCGTCGACCTCGAGAGTGAGGGCGTTCACGTTGCGCTCGAAATCGATGTACGAAGGCGATTCGATGACAGAGTGCCGGAGCCGCATGCGAACGTTTCTCTGGGTTCTCGTCTGCTGCTGGTGCCGCGCCTGAGCCGTAGTGCCCGAGAAAAACTTCGCGCGCGCCAGTGTAACTACGCAGACCTGTCTGGATCGCTCTATCTTCGCGCGCCGGGAGTACACATCGACGTCGAAGGTCGTGGTCCGCGCGACGTTATCCTCGTCAACAACAGCAAACAGCTGATCAACCCGTTCTCGAAAAAGGCCTCGTTGATTGCTCGCGTGCTGTGTGAACATTACGGCCAAGCGCTTAGCACGGTTGATCTTGTTGCGCGTACTGGGCTCTCTCGTGCGTGGACGTTTGCCGTGACGCAGACGCTGACAGAGCGGGGGTATGCATCCAGCGATGAGCAGGGATGCCGACTATCGCGGCCGGTTGATCTGTTGCGTGACTGGATGGTCGCGTACAACTGGCGGCGGAACGCCAGACGAGAGTACGAAATCCCCTTTTCGGAAGATCAAGTTGTGCAGCGTCTCTCTGGCGCTTTCGACAACGAAGGAATCGAGTGGGCGCTGACGCTGCTGTCCGCCGCAACGCGACGTATCGGGTACGTGGAGTTTCACGGCCCCATGCACGTGTACGCGATCGCGCCAAGTTCAGACCTTCTGCAGAAGGCACTTGATAGGCTGTACGCGGTGCCAGTGAGTGCGGGCGGCAATCTCGTGCTGATGTCACCTCCGTACTACGGCAACTCGGTGCTCGTTGGTAAGCGCCGTGATGAGAGCGGGCCACTCGTATCTGATGTGCAACTGCTCCTGGATCTGGCGCATTTCCCGGTGCGAGGTCCCGAGGCAGCAGAAGCATTGATCCGCCGTCGGATCGCGCCGGCATTCGACCTTTCCGCGGCCGATGTGTTACGCCTCGTAGAAGCTGTCGCATGACCTCGCGCGCCGCGGAGCAGTTCGCCCGGGTGGTGGTGGAAATGGCACCGTACGCACACGATATCGTGTTCGTGGGCGGGTGGGTGCACGCGCTGTACCTCGCGGAGGCGAATGAAACGGGGGCGATTCGAACAGACGATGTCGACATCACCATCCCGCACGTCTTGCTCACGGCGGATCGCCCGACGCTACTGGAACTAGCCGAACGCGCAGGGTTTGAACGCGATCCGATCTCCGATCTCGAGGGCGCCACGGTGATGATGGCATACACCAACGCTGCGGGAGAAACGGTACCTATCGATTTCCTGACGGAAGGGCAGCCACGGGAGTCTGTTCGAATAACGGGGCAGCCCGGGCTGACTGCTCAGGGGTATCCTGGCCAGCGGATGTTGTTGGAGAACTCACGCGAGATGCGGGTGGGAACCGAGATCCACCCCCTGCTCGACCCGCCGCGCACCATTCGGGTGCCAACTCTCGGCGCGTATGTAGTGCAGAAGGGCATCGCCTCAAGCACCCGAACCAATCCGCTCAAGGCCGCGAAGGATCTCGTGTATCTCTACGAGATTGTGCGGCACCCGCATCTGGGCACGGTGGCGTTCGCTGAGACACCGGTACTGCAAGCGCGCTATCCAGCGGAGCACCAACGATGGAAGATCGTGCTGGAAGAGGCGCTCATCACGCCAGCCACAATGAGCAACATATGTGACGAGCTGCTGTTATCGGGACGCAGTTTGGGTACCGAGGCTGATGTAAAGCGCGGCGTGACGGCGTACTTCAAGCGACTTATTGCCGAAGGGTGATTGAAATCGGCTCGGCGAGGGAAGGTGCGCAAGAGGCGAAATGTGCAGAGAAAATCGGGGATCACATCTGATGATGTGGTCCCCGATTTCACACCGCGTTGATACGCCGCGCCAACTTACGGCAAACTCAATCCTGCTAAGACCGTTTGAAGAATCGCGTCATATTTTCTCGCATCATGACGCGATGCGTCCGCCGTGACATTGCCATGACGCCAGCCGCAGCCAATAACAGCAGTGACGACGACGGCTCTGGTACCTCTGTTGGGAGCACGAAACCCGAGGCGAACGAGTACTGAACGCGATCCGTCACGTCTTCGTCGCCTGCGAAGAGCCTGAGCCCGGTGATGGCCGCGGAGTTCGAGAAGTTCGAGCGCACTTCGCCGCTTACGAGTTGGGTGAGCCCAGAGTTATTTGTCAGCGCCGCGTCGCTGTAGTGCCAGAACAGAAAGTCGAGGGTGTTCGAGGTGAGCAACCCATCAAAGCTCGAGACTCCTGAAATGCTTGTGATGAGGCTTCCGTTTTCAACGCGCTGATTGAAATCGCCATTGAACGAACCACCGAGTTCCTCAACCACCGTGGGGAAATTCGAAAACCACCGGGTGATGCCGGTCCAAAAGATGGGCGTGGTAGGTCCGCCGCTACCGCGGAACAGCAGTGCGCCTTGTACGAACGGCACCACGCCTAGGGCGGCTGCGATTGGCTCGACGAGCGTGCCGGCCCAGCCGAGCGAGAAGCGATAGCTGGTCAGCGTCACGCCAAGTGGCGCGGTGAAGGTCACCCGGTCGCCATACTCGCTGATCGAGTTCGCCCACAGTTCCGACCCCGGCGTACCCGTGCCGGAAATCTGGGCTCCTGTCAGCACCATTCTGGCGTCGGAACGCAGCACGCCGTTCGTAAAGCTAGCGGCCGCCGTGCCAGCGTATCCGGCGACCGGTGAACACCCCGTGCTCGCCGAGGCCGATGACGCGCCCGTGTTGGCCGTTTCGCAACCCGCCGCACTCGGTGGGGGCCCCGCCGAAGAACCCAGGTTGTGCGTCCACACGAGCCCTCGCCCCAGCGAACGACTGCGCGACAAGCGGCGTCGCCCCCAACATCAGACCCAGTGTGACAGTGATTCCAGCGATGCTGCGCAACGAGCGAGGTGTGGCAACAAAAGACGCTGTAGCGATGACGCGAGGGCGCATTCGTCTTGCCTCAATCTGGTGGGGGATTGGAGCGCAGAAGTGTGTTGCTCTACGCCAACCCCCAATGTGCGGTCGCGCGTGCCGAGCAATTTCCGTACCGACACAGAAATAGCAAGATATCGGTCACAATGCCTCTTTTCTTCAGGCGCAAGGTATACCAGGTTTCCAAAGCGATGCAGATACACGACAGGGGTGCTGCGCGCATTCAACATTGAGCGGCGAGACGTCAGTGCTCGGAGGTCATTACCGGTTGTTCACCGCGCCCTCCCCACCCGCTCAAACCGAAGCCCGCGCGCGCGTCCCTGATTCATGAGCAATCCCGTCACCGCGCCGCTGGCGTCGCGCGTGAACTCCAGGCTCAAGCCTGCGCCCACCATTTCGTTCGCGCCAACGGTGCGCAGCATCGCGGGCGGCTCGTTACGCAATCGCAGCTCCAGCACGCTGTCGCGCTGAGTGATCGTCAGCGTGGTGCCGAGCTCGTCGCTGCTGTATGTGCCCGCGCGTGCGGCCATGGTTTGCTGCGGGATCATGACGACCTGCACACGTTCGTACGTGTTCTCAGGCTCG
>JALHNZ010000152.1 GCA_022843265.1 Gemmatimonadaceae bacterium | reverse complement strand
TCTCGGTCCGATCGGCGTGCTGCCGACGCGCAATCCGGATCCGGTATTGCAGGCCAGGCAGGAGTCCACGGTGAAGCTCGCCACGGGTGCGGGGCTTGGCCTCGTCGCGCTCGTATTTATTCTGGCCGCCAGCGGAATGATCACGCTTGATGCCCAGGTGCTCGGCGGCTACATGACGTTCGTGCTGGTTGGTCTCGCGGTCGCGTTTTTCGGCTACGTGTTTACTGCCGGTGGGTTGAACCGAGATGAGCAAAAGCGCGTGGCGGTGATTGTGGTGCTGTTCATCTTCGCCGCGATTTTCTGGTCAGCGTTCGAACAGGCCCCCACGTCGCTGAACTTGTTTGCCCGCGACTTCACCGACCGAGTGGTGGGCGGCTTTACCATTCCCGCAACGTGGTTCCAGTCCGTCAACTCCGGCTTCATCATTTTGTGTGCGCCGCTCTTTGCCGTGCTGTGGACTGGACTCGGAAAACGCGGGATTGATTTGTCGAGTCCCACCAAGTTTGCCCTTGGCTTGTTTCTGGCGGGCATTGGATTTTTCATCATGATCTTTGCCGCCAACACGGTGGTGGCGAGCGGCGGGACCGTGCTCGTTTCGCCGTGGTGGCTGGTGGCCAGCTACTTCTTTCAGACGCTCGGCGAGCTGTGTCTGAGCCCAGTGGGCCTCTCGTCCATGACGAAGCTGTCGCCGCGCAAGTTCGTAGGTCAGATGATGGGTATCTGGTTCCTGGCGACCGCGGTGGGCAACCTGATTGGCGGACTTGTCGGTGGCAACGTGGATCCGGAAAAGCTTGAGCAGATGCCCAAACTTTTCACGGTCACCACAATGTCGCTGTTCATCGCCACAGCCATTCTCGGCGCACTTATTGTACCGATACGCCGTATGATGAGCGGCGTGAAGTAAGGCGGGCGCGCAATGGATGAGCGGTGCACTTCGCGCCGCTCATCAACGTGTTCGTTACGGCCAGTTGAAGAGACTCGAGGGCACGGCCCGCTCACGCGCCGTGTTGAGATCAAGCGGCTCGCGCCAGAACACACGCGTGCGATCCACGCTGCTGATGCGCACTTCGAACTTTGCGTTCGGGTCGCCGCCCACGGGCAAACCGAAATCAAGTCGCCACAGTCGCCGAGAACGGCGCGGCACCGCCGCCAGCACACCAACGCCAACCGTACCACGAACGCTGGTCTGCGTTGCGTACGGCACATCGCCAGACCAGAGTTTTCCGACGTCGGCAAAAAACGCAACACCAAGATCGCCGATGGTAGTGCGTGGCGTTGGCAGCCATCGCTGCTCTACGCGCAATACTGCGCGATGTGCACCGCCGATCCGCGAGTTGCGGTAGCCGATGAGTCCACCGTCACGATCACCAAAGGTGAGCTGATAGGGCACGCGCACATTCCAGCCACCGCCCCAATCGAACGACGTGCGCGTGAGTTGATTGCGCCACGGTTTGAGATACCACGTCATGCGCCCGCTTGTGATCACACCATCCCACTCACGCGTGCTCGCATCACGACGGGCCTCCGTGAGCGTTTCGAACCCCACGAAATTCTTCGGAGAGCCGCCGCCTGCATACACATCGTAACGCACAAACAGATCCCGATCGCGACCGTTGAGAATGCCGATCGAGCGCCCAAGCGTGAGTGCGGTCTGCACACCTTTGCGCATGTCCTGCACACCGGTGAGCGCGTCAAAACCTTCAACGCGCAAGAACGACAACCGACGCATGCCGGCCAGCGCGTTCAGGCGCGTCACGCGCGCTGACCGATAGATGTCCGGGAACGCGGCGGCGAGTGTGTCGTCGCGAAATCCGGTGACGTCCATGATCACAGGTTGCGCAGCAATGTCGTCTTGCTCGTGCGAGAGCGAAGCGCCAAGCAGCTTCAGCCGACCCGGCTCACCGATCCGAAATACGGCGCCGATGTCGCCAAAGTCCCGTTGTTGTGCGAGCCCAACATTCGCTTCGTCCTCACGCGCAAAGCGGATGTAATCGCGTTTACTTCCGTATGCCGCGTGCCACGCCAATCGCTGCAAGTCGGTGTAGTAGGGCCGCAGCACTTCGGCTCCGTACTCGTGGCCGCGTACGGAGCGCTCACCGAACAAACGGCCAATATTGCGCTGGCCCATGAACTGATGATCCACCACGCGCGCGCCATACAGGTCATCGTAGGCACCGCCATCACGCCAACGCACGGCAGAATAAATGCCCTGCCCGGCAAGATTACTCTCGCCCATTGTGACGCCACGCAGCACCGGACTCACCCCAGACACCAGCAGTCCGGCCACCACCGAAAATTCATCGCGCGTTTCGACTTCCAGTTCCACGCCGCCTTCGCCGTCCGAGTACGCACGCACGTCCGCGTCGACCAAAAAGGGCTGCACACGCAGAATACGCTCCGACTCCGATCGCTGCAGCTCGGTACACGCGTCGCCCACACCGAACAGCAGATATCGACGCACCACATCGTCACTCGTGTTGGCGTGAAACTTGACCATGCCACGGCGCACGAAGTCGAGCGACTTGGGCAGCTTGTCGGTGTACGGCGGCTGCGTGAGCACCACAATGTTGCTGATGCGCTGCCCATTGCACACCACGGGAATGCGCGGCGCAAGCACCGGGATCTGCGCTTGCGCAGCGGCGGCGCTCGCACACACGGCCAGCGCCGCAAGGCTGCTACATCGCACCACGTCCATCACGCGCTTTCGCACGGAGCTGCAACGGATCACGGCTCCTTGCCGAGCTGTCGCTTGAGCGCCGCCAATCGTTCGGATGCATCGGCCTCACGCGCTTCGCGCGCACGGGCCCGAGCCATCGCATTGAGTTCGGCGGCATCAGCAGTGGCCTGTCGTTCGCCAAGTGCCTCTTCCACTTCGCGCATGGCCGACGCCTCGACGCTTTCGGGACTGGCCGAACCAAACGGCAGACCCGCCATCGCACGCTTGAGCTCGCGCGACATTTCATCGTACTCGCGTTCGGCGAGGGAGAGTTCGTCAAGTTGGGCCGCACGCTTCTGCTCGAGCACCCGCACTTTTTCGGCGTGTTGCGAGACAAACTTGTCGGCAATCGCGACCGTTTCGGCGTCATCAATCTGCGCCGCCATGGCACGGCGACGTGTGGCGGTATCAAGTTCCTTCTGCTCACCGTTCAACCGCTTTTCGGTGATTGCCACGCCTTCCCGCAAATCCTGCAGCGCGAGTTTCGCGTGCACGAGCGCGTCCTTCATGCTCGCCATCGCACTTCGCTTGTCCGTGGCGCCGCTCTCGCGACTCATGCCACGCAGTGCATCTCGAAACTGTTCGAACATCGGGCGATAAAGTGAGCGGTCGGAGCGCGAAGGCGCGCTCTTGCCGTGGCTCGACGGTGAGCCACACGTTGTGCGTACCCGCGGCAGCTTAGCGCGGGTCAACCGTCTCTGGCAACACAGCCGCCACAGACGGTCATCACGTTCTTGTACCCCGACTCAGCTCAGTTGGTCTCGCTCGAACGCGTCGCGCACCTGTCGCATCAGGCGCTCCGGCGAATGCACGTCACGGAAGAGCAGCGAATCGCTCACGGCGTTCAGCGCGCGTCGCATTTTGGGGAACGCCTCGGCGGCCGCGCCGTACAGCGGCGCCAGGCCGTGGCGTCCCGCCAGTCGGTGATCAGCCGCCAGTCGAAAGCCGCGTTGCCCCATCGTCTCGTAGTACTCGAGGTTCGGGCCGCCGCGGCGCCAGCGCCGATGTTCGATGTGATCCGGGAACAGGCCGCTCAGCCAGAGCGCGTAGTTGCCCAGGTGCGCTCGGGCGAGGAAGGCCCGCTCCGCGTCGGCGCTCTCCATGTCCTCGGCGATCCGGGCCACGGTGTCATAGGTCTGGTCATCGCTCTCGGCAATGCGCCGCGCGCGCTCGCGCAGCCCAAAATGCAGCAACACGCTGGCCACATAGTCGGCCAGACTCCGGCTCTCCGAGCCCGTGCGTCGGAGCGCGTGGCGGACCACCACGTAGCAGAACAGCGGGAGCGAGGCGTGGGCCGATTGCCGGGCCTCGATCAGGGCACGCAGCAACTCGGGGTCGTCCAGCAATGGGTCGAGTCCCTGGTCGGCCAGCGTGGCTTCGGCCGATCGCGAGGCCTCGGCCCCGCCGCGTGACAATAAGCGCAGCACAAGCTGCGCATCCTCCCGTCCCAGCTGGGACCGTACGTTCGCGAGCATCATGGCATTCCTCCAGAGCTTGAACGGTCACGCCGCAGCGCGTTATGCCCCGCGGCGCCACTATACCTGTTATTATCGGACGCTTGTACGCGAATCGCGTCATTTCGTCCGACCCGTCAACCCGTCCTGCGTGCTCTACATCGGCATTCCCGCGTATAACGAGGCCACCACGATCGGCGTCCTGCTTTGGCGTCTGCGCAGCGTGCTCGCAGAAGTCTCGCGGGAGTATGAAGTCGTGGTCTACGACGACGCGAGTACCGATCAAACTGCCGAGACGCTCGCACCGTACTCACGCGTATTACCCCTCACGGTGATTCGCGGAACACAGCGACTCGGATACGCCGGCGCCACCGATGCGCTGGTTCGTCATGTGGCACGCACGACGCGCTATCCGCGTCGCGACGCGCTGCTGTTGTTGCAGGGTGACTTTACCGATCCGCCAGCGATGGTGCCGGAGTTCCTGCGCCGTTTTGAAGGCGGCGCCGATCTGGTGATTGGCGAACGGGTGTCGTCGGGCGACGCGCCCACATCAGTGCGTCGACTCTGGCAAGCGTCGCGCTGGGTGCTGCGACCGTTTGTCGGAATCAGCGATGTGCGTGATCTCACCACGAGCTTTCGTCTGGTACGCATTGCGGTGCTGCGTGACTTGATCAAAGCCTCTGGTGATGCACCGATTGTGGCCGGCGATGCCTGGTCGGCCAATGCCGACTTTTTGCTGCGCACGGCCCCGCACGCACGCCGCGTAGAGACCATTCCGGTCACGCCCACGTTCACTGTGCGCACCCGTGAATCGCGGCGAGCCGCGTGGCCAGACGCGATTGCGTTGGCCAAGTGGGGCTGGAGTCGACGTGGTCAGCGTATTGCCGCCAAGGTCATTGCGCGCGCGGTAGAAGTGGTGGAAACAGACGAACCCACGGCGCCCGAGGTTGTGGAACGCGCGTCGCGCGAACGGCCACCTCGCGAGCGGCCAACGCGTGAGCGCGTGGCGCGTGAGGACAGCGCGCCGCGCGTGGAATCCTCGCTGGCGGCAACGACCGAATCGGAGCCGAAGGTGGTGTCAACCGACGGAGAGATCGCGCCGCGTCCGGCTCGCAAGCGTCGGAAACGGGGCGCGCGGCGTGATCGCACCGCTCAGCGAGCGGGCGGTGACGCGTCTGGAGAGGGCGACGACACCGAAATCGCGTCCGGCGAAAACCTGGAGCGCAGCGACGCGCCTCGCGCCCATCGTGCTGATTCGGGCAACGGCAGCGCGCCCGACAGCACCACGTCGGACAGCACCACTTCGGACCGCGCCGAGGTCGACAGCCCCGCGGTCGAGGGCGAGGCGCCGGCACGCCGCAAGCGCTCACGCCGTGGTCGGCGGCGACGTGGCGAGGGGCGTTCGGTGAATGGTGCGGAATCGAACGACGGGACGGACGATTCGAGCGATTTGGAGAACGATTCGGCATCGGATGCGGCGATTGAGCCGCGCGAGCAGCCGGCGCGTCGCGCGCGTACGGACAGCGAAGACGGCGCCGCGGAAAACAGTGGCGACGGAGAGAACGGTGTTGGCCGCGATGGCGACGATGCGGCGCGGAAGCGGCGACGGAGCCGTCGCGGGCGTCGGGGGGGTAGCCGTACACGCACGAACGGCTCGCCGGGTGAGGGCGAGCCGCGCGAGGGTGGATCCGACGCTGGGGAGAGCGCCC
>JALHNZ010000151.1 GCA_022843265.1 Gemmatimonadaceae bacterium | reverse complement strand
GCGTGATCACACCTTCGCCGGACAAGTGATACGCGGTCGCAACGCCGTCACGTCCATCGGTGGGCAACCAGAAGCGCACGCTGGGCACGAGCGCCGTTGGGTTCGAGGTGGCCACGTCAAACTGATTGACGAACTGACGGTATACACCACCGCCCAGTCGCCATGCCCACGGGCCCCACTCGTCGCTTTCACCATCAGCGCGCAGCGCAATGCGCGGCTCAAGATATGCGCGACCCGTTTGTACGAGCTGTGTGATGCGAAGTCCTGCGTCAATCCAATGCCGGGTGCCAATGCGCTTTTTGACTTCGGCATGTCCACCAACGCGCCAGGCGCGCTCGTCACTGCCAAGCGCGCGCAAGACACCGTTCCGCAAATCAAGCACCGCTTCGGTGTACGCCACTTCGCTGCCGAGATCGAGATCCCATGAGCCGCCGCCCGCGATCTGCACGCCGCCCACGGCCGCGAACTCACGCACGCGGTTTCCATCGCGGCGCGGCGGATCCTGATTCAGCGGAGACGCACCAATCACCATGGAAAAATCATGATCAAGCGCGTGCTCACTGCCACGCAGTTGCAACGTGTGTGCAACCCGAGCGCCATGCAGCTGCTCGTGCTTGATTTGCGCCGCCAACGTCCGCCACGCGTATGCATCGGTCGCGCGCGTTTCCTGTTGCGTGACCGTATTAATGATCGCGACGTTGCTTTCTTCGAGCGCGGTAAGTGACGGCCGCGCTTCGGTCACGGTGGCCACACCGTGTTGTCCAACATAGAGCGATGCGGTCAATCGCTGGAACGCACCGATTTCTGCACGCGTGGCGACATGGTAGTCGCGCAGGGTCACATCAGTGGTGCCGCTTTCAATCGTGTACGGGCGTGAGATGACCGGCAAATCACTGGCCAGCGAACGACCAATTCCCGTGAGACGTCCGAGCAGAATGGGATCCGGGACATTCCAGGCGCGAATGGCATTCGCGAGCGGGCTCGGCTGATACAGATCCCACAGTCCGGTGCGCGCCGAGATCATTGTGGTGAGTCGCGTTCCACGAAAAGAAACCGGTACAACAACACGTGCTGACGCGGAAAGCGGGTCAGCCTGCGCAGCCGTTTGCACCGGCGTACTCGATCCCGCATCCCCAAAGCCGTGCGACAAATCAATCACACCGGCGGTAAAACTTCCGGCGCGTGTTTCATATCCTGCACGGCGCACACGCAACTCTTCAATGGCGAGCGGAGAAAACGCACCGAACACGCCCGCCAAGGTCGCGGCGTCAAAAATCGGAACGCCGTCGAGACGCCACACATGCTCGCCCGCTTCGCCGCCCTGAATGTGCAAGTCGCCCAGCCCATCACGACGCGTGAGGCCAAGTGCACTTGGCGCACCCGGCATATACAGTCCGGGGCCCAGCACCAGCGGCGTGGCGATATTTCCCACGAACTCAGTGCCGCCAAGCGTCGTTGATGCGGTCCCCGGTTGCAATCCATTCACCACAATCGGTGTGGTCATCACCGCGTAGCGCTGCAGCGTGAACCGCTCGCGAAGTCGCCCGTCGGGCGGAATCGCGAGCTCGATCTGATATGGCGCGTATCCAATTGCCTGAATGGACAATCGATAGTTGCCGGGCGCGAGACGACCGAAGGCAAATGACCCGGCGTCATTGGCAACGCGCACATCCGTTCGTTCTGCCAGGACAATGCGTGCCTGCGGCAGCGGTGACCCGCTGGCAGCGTCTACGACAATTCCGCTGAGGGTCGCGTACGCAGGGACATCTTCAGCGCGCGCAATGACCACATACGTGCCGGACGACATGCGATAGTAGTCAAGCCCCGCCGCCTGCACGATGCACGACAGGAGGGACTCAGGCGGCGCCCGATTGACGCGACACGACACGCGCGGCGAGGGATCGTCGCCGGAGCGAAGCACGCGCGTATCAAAGACCAGATTGATGCCGCTGACCTCGACCAGTCGCTCCAGCGCCGTTTGCAGCGGTACGTTGGACAGCGACAGAGAGATGCGCGAAGTATCCACGGCCGCTGCCGATCCACGCGTCGGCTGCGCGTTCACGGTGCCGCGCAACGCCAACGTCAGCATCGTGCCAACTATGGCGCACATGACGCCTAAGCCCGTGCGAATGCGCGCCGACGGCGCAGGCATCGCGCGCCAAGTGCTCACGGACAGCGTCCGCTACGGCTTCGCCGACGGCTCCGATTGCGCCGTGATTTCGAACCCGCGACTTGTGCGGCTATAGCGAAGCCCTCCCCTCGTGCACAGGTCGCTCAGAATGGTTTCGATGGACGGACGATCCGGATAGTACACGTTGAGACGCGCGTCGCCTACCGTGACATCACGCAGGCGGATGTCTACCGCGTAACGACGCTCCAGTTCCCGGAAGATCGCGGTGAGCGGCTGGTCGACCAGCCAGAATCCGCCCCGACGCCACGCCGACAGTCGATCCACTTTCACCAACGACACGGCGTCCGGAATCCGCGCGCCCCGAGCCACGAAGGTACCCTCACCCGCGCCAAGCTCAACCGCTGAATCCTCGGCTCCCGCTGGCGCAACGCGCACCCGGCCTGATTCCACCCCCACACGCGTGCCTTCCTCTTCCCCTTGGTGCGAACGCACCAAAAACCGCGTGCCGAGCACCGTAACCTGCGCTTCGGCCGTGTTCACCGAGAATGCGTGCACACTCGGGACAACGGAAAAGAACGCCTCGCCATCCAGTGCAATCGAGCGCGCACCCGCGACCAGTCCACCCAACCGTCGAAAGCCTCGGGCGTATTCGATCGAACTACCCGCATTGAGCTCCACTTCTGAGCCATCCGGCAAAGTGACGGCAAGCTGTTCGCCAAGTGGCGCGGTGATGTTCACAGGGACGGCCTGCCAGGCACCATATCCCACCACCAGCGCCAGCGTCGCGGCAATCGCCCACGGCGCCGCCGGATGCCAGCGACGCGTGGCAGCAGCCACGGCGGCTCGCGAGCGCGGAGTCGCACCAATCGGCGCCAACGCCACCGCGGGGGTCAGAAGCGGGCGTCCCTGCGCAATCTCCGCGTTGATTCGATCCCACACCTGCGACGATTCAGGTGAGCCCGGAACGGGGTCGGCGATGGCCAGCAGCTCCCATACCTGCGTGAGCTCCTGCCCTTCGGCGTGCGTGGACAACTCGGCAACCAACTCGGGAGGCAGCGGGCGACCCGCTGGCGGTCCGTTCATAGTGATGTCCCCAGAATCGCCAACAGCGAGGAGACCACTGTCCCGATCGTTGAAAGCCGTGCGCGCAGCTGTTCGAGCGCGCGTACCAGATGATTGTTGACCGTGCGCGGCGCGCACCCCATGACTGCGGCGATTTCCTGATGCGACAAGCCGTCGAAACGGCTCAGGCGCAGCGCCTCCTGCTGGCGCGGCGGCAGTTCGGCAATGAACTGATTCAAACGAACCGCCAGCTCCGACGCTTCCATCTCCTTGTCGGCTGACGCCGCATCACGCGGCCGAGCCGAGACCGCGGCGGCCTCCGGATCGGCAAGCAGATGGCGACGGGTCTGCTCGTCGCGAAGTTGGTTCAGAGCCAGGTTGCGCACGGTGCGATAGAGCAGTGCCCGTAAGGACAGTGAAGGATCCAATGACGCGCGTCGGTCCCAGATACGGACGAACGCATCCTGCGCGAGGTCTCGCGCCGCTGCATCGTCACCCACGAGCCGCATCACGGACCGCCAGAGCGGCTCGTACGTGGCGTCGAAGAGAGCCCGGAGCGCTGTGGCGTCGTCGGCCGCCAGTCGGCGCGCCCACTCCGCGTATTGCTCCGCGTCCGCTGTCTGATCCGACATTCTCAGTCCTTTACACGTGATCCAGAGGCGGTGACTATGGCCGTCCCGGCTGTACCCCGGATGTGCCCGATCTGTGACATCTTGTGGTCCGCGCGTGATACCCATCACATTGGCTGCATGAACCTGCAACCTGAAACGCCCAAAAGCGCTGAACGCCGGTCGAATGCGAGACTGCGCGAACTGGTCGATGAAATGATGGCGACGATTCGCGCCGCTGCCAATATCGACCTCTGGACTCCGGACGAGCGCGAACGCTACGAAGCGGACATGGCCCGCATCATGACAACCGTGCGCGACCAGGCGCTCGACCGACGCGCTCGTCTCGACTGACCCAACGCGCCGTCAGCGCAACTGCATGACCAAGCCGTTGTGCGCCTTGATCACCCCCGCGCGCATAATCTCGAGACCGTTCGCGTAGCAGTAGCGCCCCATCTGCCGCACGTCCATAAGCTCGCGATAGCCGTGGTTCATCCAGTCTGCCATGAGATTGTAGAACGCGCGCGTCTTGAACTGGTTGCGCGGCGTAGTCATTACCACGTAACCACCGGGCTTGAGAAATCGACGGTGCATCTCAATGCACTCGGCTTTGTGCGCGTCGGGAAAATGTTCGAGCAAACCGATCGAGACGACCACGTCGAATTCGCGACCGTACGTAAGATCGCGAATGTCTGACACCTCGAAGTGAATCGGCATTTCGTCGCGATACCACACGCGTGCATGGCCCGTTGACGGATCGAGCCCCAGAAACGGATAGTCGAGTGGAAACTTGCCGAATCGATCCGTGGCGCAGAACGCATCGTAGTCCACCAGCACGATTTCGCCGCCGGGATACATGGCCGCGAGTTGCATTGCTTCGTATCCGTCGGCTGCACCAAGAAACAGAATGCGCGGCTTTTTGACATCGAGTCCGGCGAATAGCGCACGCTTGCCGCGTGGATCCCACACCGCGTCTTCAACGCGCTGAATCCTGTTCCACACGGTGAGCCGCACGATATCCTCAAGCGCTTCTTCCGCGCCGAATACATCGAACTTCGCGATCGCGTCTCCGAGTTCCTTGCGTGCGGCCGCCTGCGCTTCCGGAACATCAAGCAGAAAAAACTGATGGAAGGCCTGATTAAAACGCCGCCAGCCTTCAAGCACGGGCAACGGGTGTCCTTCACGCGCCTCGAACTCCAGTCGCGATCGCGCCCATTTTTCCACGCGGTACGGCGTACCCACATCACGCTCGGTTAACGCACGCCAGTTCGTGGTGCTCGCGTCAACGAACAGATCGGGTGCCTGATCTCTGGTGTCGACCACAAACTGCGCCCCGCGCGCAAACTCACCAATGTTGTGGCGACGGGTGCGCGGTCGCCCCCACGCCGATGCCACAGGCGCGGGAAAAGGTCGTGGCCGGGAGGACGAGTGTTGATCGGGCGTAACGAGCGTGGCCATCGGAACCTCTGTGAATGGACACCTTCACGTTGGCGCCGACACGCTCGGCACGCCAGTAGCGCGCGCCAGCCCAACGCCCGTTTTTGCGTACAACGCCGCGATGGTCAGCGAGAAAAGCGGCCCGAGGTAGCAGAACACGGCCCACGGCGCGTATGAAAGCGTGGGCACACCGAGCGTCGTGGCCATGAATACCGCGGATACCGTCCACGGCATGAGGACTTCCGTGATCGTCACGGAATCTTCAAGCGAGCGCGACAGGTTCTGCGGTGCGAGATGGCGTTCACGAAATGGCTGCTGGAAGACGCCTCCAATCACCAGCATCGTGACGCCGCCGTGGCTGGTGAGCGCAATCATGGTGAGGCCCGCCGTCATGGTCGCCGCGATCAAGGCAAAGGTCGATCGCACCGCACCCAACAAACGCTCAATCAGGACGGCGAGTGCTCCGGAGACATCCATCGCGGCGGCGAGCAGAAACGCCGCGAGAATCACCACGAGCGTGTTGGACATGGAGTAGAGCCCTCCGCGCTGCACCAGTCGCGAAAATGGCTCGCTCACGCTTGATGGATCAACGCCGGTTGCAAACACCATGTCGATTCGGAATCCACCGACCACCGCCTGCAACGCATCATTTAGCGAGAAGTGCTGCACGCTCACCGCGATCACCGCGGCCACAAGTGACGACGCAACAATCGCGATGGCCGATGGGACGCCACGCACCAGACACACCACCACCACCAGCGGTGGCAGCAACGTGTACCAGGCGAGCGTGAAGACGCGATCGAGATCACCCAGCACCACGCGCGCACTCTCGGGCAC
>JALHNZ010000150.1 GCA_022843265.1 Gemmatimonadaceae bacterium | reverse complement strand
ATTGGGTGTCGAACGTGGGGTATCAGTACCTCCACTTCCACTACAATCCGGCGCACATGATCGCCATCACCTTCTTCTTCACCAACTGCCTCGCGCTTGCGATGCACGGATCCCTGATCCTGTCGGTGACGAATCCGAAGAAAGGTGAGCCGGTAAAAACCAGCGAACATGAGAACGTCTTTTTCCGCGATCTGGTCGGCTATTCGATCGGCGCGGTCGGCATTCACCGGCTCGGACTGTTCCTCGCCGTGAGTGCAGCGATCTGGAGCGCGATCTGCATCATCATCTCTGGTCCCTTCTGGACGAAGGGCTGGCCGGAGTGGTGGAGCTGGTGGCTCAACCTTCCCATTTGGCCTGGCGCCTGAGGCTCTGAATAATGCTTGAGTATCAGAATCTCTTTACACGCGTTCAGGTGCGACACGCTCCCGATCCCGGCTTGCCGGTCGAGACGGGAATCACCGGCGCGCGATACGGCAAGGGCTTTATGCTCTCGCTCGCAGGACGCATCGGTGACGCGCAGATCGGTCCGATTTACTTCGGGTGGGCAGGGATTGCGTCACTGGTCTTTGGATTCCTTGCGTTCGAGATCATTGGTCTGAACATGATGGCATCGGTGGGCTGGAGTCCCATCGAGTTCATTCGCCAACTGCCGTGGCTCTCGCTTGAACCACCCTCACCCGTCTACGGGCTGCGCATTCCGCCGCTCGCCCAGGGTGGCTGGTATCTGATGGCCGGTTTCTTCCTGACCATCAGCATTCTGCTCTGGTGGGTGCGCACGTATCAGCGCGCACGCGCACTCGGCATGGGAACGCATCTGCCGTGGGCCTTTGCATCGGCGATCTTCCTGTATCTCACGTTCTTCTTCCAGCCGCTGCTTGTTGGTAGCTGGAGCGAGATGGTGCCCTTCGGCATCTTCCCGCACCTGGATTGGACGGCCGCGTTCTCGATTCGCTACGGCAATCTCTACTACAATCCGTTCCACGCGCTGTCGATTGTGTTCCTGTATGGCAGTGCGGTGCTCTTCGCCATGCACGGTGCCACAATCCTGGCGGTCGCCCGCATGGGTGGTGAACGCGAAATCGAACAGATCACCGATCGCGGAACTGCCGCCGAACGCTCGATGTTGTTCTGGAGATGGACAATGGGTTTCAACGCCACGATGGAGTCGATCCATCGCTGGGCCTGGTGGTTCGCCGTGCTCACCACGTTTACCGGTGGCATTGGCATCCTGCTCACTGGCACGGTCGTTGACAACTGGTATCTCTGGGGACAGAAGCACGGTCTTGTGGCATCGTATCCAGCACAGAATGTCATCACTCCGGATCAGGCCGAGTTCCTGCGCGGACGCTATCAGGGCACATCGCCTGACAGCTTCCCGAGTTACCTCGCGCCGGCCGCGGGCATGGCACCGCTGATGGACAGCCTGATGATGGACAGCACCATGATGGACAGCACCGCGATGGACAGCATGCGAGCGGATACCACAGCGGTACCGGCAACCACACCGCCGGTGACACCGCCCGTGACACCGCCGGAACTGTTCGAAAGCGATGCCCCGACCTCGACATCGAGGAAGAACTGATGAGTGCCGTGAATGCGCGCGTCCTCACTGCAGCCGCCATGTTGGCTGCAGTGAGCCTCGGTGGCTGCGATCTGGGGCCGAAAGAAGCGGTGCAAGTTGGTTACCGCGGTACGGCCATGGAACAGCCGTACGACATGAATCAGGTTGACGCAAAGTTTGCGAGCGTTGCGATTCCTGAAGTGTTGCCGCCAGCTGGTTCGTCTCCACCAGGACCGTTGCCGTGGCAGAATGTGCAGGTGCTCAACGACATCTCAGTGGCCGAGTTCAATCGCACGATGATCGCGATGAGCACCTGGGTGGCCGGCACGGGTAACTGCGCGTATTGCCACAATCTGGCGAACTTCGCCTCGGATACCGCGAACACTGGTGAGCCGATCTACACCAAGATCGTCGCCCGCCGCATGTTGCAGATGACGCGTCACATCAACGCGCAGTATCCGGAGCATGTGGCTAACACCGGCGTCACCTGCTACACGTGTCACATGGGCAAGCCACTGCCGAATGGCTTGTGGTTCTACGCCAGCCAGAACGACTACCTGCGTCACTATCTCGATCGTGACGGCGCGCGCGTCATCTCCAAAGCCATTGAACCGAGCAACGTGAATCGTTCGTCGGTCAAGCAGACGGAGTGGACGTACGCCCTGATGATCTCGCAGTCCAAGTCGCTCGGTGTGAACTGCACGTACTGCCACAACTCACGTGCGTTCTCCAGCTGGACGGAAGCGCCACCGGCGCGTGTCACGGCGTTCCACGGCATTCAGATGATGCGTGACGTGAACACGAACTTCCTGGCGTCGCTCGAGCCCGTGTATCCGGCGGCGCGTCTCGGTCCGATGGGTGACGCACCCAAGGCGCAGTGCATCACGTGCCACAACGGCGCCTACAAGCCGCTGTATGGTGCGCAGATGGCCAAGGACTACCCGGCCATGTGGGGCCGCGCTGACTGGAACGGCGTGCCCTTCCCGGGGATCTACGCCGCCCCAGTGGCCACCGATAGTGCGGCCGCTGCGGCTGGCACCGATTCAACCGCGGGAGTCGTCACTCCCCCGGCCGTTGTTCCGCCGGCTGGTGCGGCAGGCGCCGCGCCACCTGCAAAATCAGGTGGACCGCAGCGCTAAGGCACCGTGGTCGAGGTGAGAACGCCCCGTGGTGCTTCGGCATCACGGGGCGGTTTTATTTGCCGTGTGTGCGTGCGCTGGGCGGACCTTCGCTGTCGTTGGTGTGGTAAATCCGGAAAACCCGAAACTGTCGTACGCGCTTCAGGCGTTCACTAGCCGTGCGCTATTCGTGCGTCGCATCGCTGACGCGATTCTACTTTGTCCGCCCTTCCCCGGAGCCGTCCTGTGACGACCCGTCGCCTGCCTGTCTATATCCTTGCTGACGTTTCCGGCTCCATGCAGGGAACGCCTATTGAATCCGTAAAGTCCGGCATTCGTCAGCTGCATCGCGATTTGCTCGGTGATCCACAGGCCATCGAGAGTGCCTATCTCTCAATCATCACGTTTGGCAACAACGCGCAGCAGGCCGTGCCGCTCACCGAAGTGGCGATGTTCAATCCGCCCGATCTCACCGCCAATGGCACCACCAACTTTGGTGATGGCCTGCGCATGCTCATCGACAGTTTTGATCGTGAGCTGGTGCGCACGACGGCGGATGTGAAGGGCGACTGGCGTCCGCTGGTGTTTATTCTTTCCGATGGTGCACCAACAGACGTGGACTGGCCCATGTACGCGCAGCAGCTGCGCGAGCGCCGACCGGCCAACATTATTGCCGTCGCGTGTGGTGATCAGGCCGATGTGAATGTGCTCAAGCAGGTCACGGAGAACGTGATTCTGATGCAGGAAATGTCGCCGGATGCATTCCGCGCATTCTTCAGCTTTGTGTCAGCGTCGGTGAAGCAGACGTCGCAAAAGGTAGGCGCGGTTGCCGACGGCAGCGCGATTACCCTGCCCCCGCCACCGCCTGGCATCACGATCGTTCCGTGAGTGATGCGGATGCGTTGGCGAAAGCGGGTGAGGCTGATGGTGTAGTTTCGGCGGACACTAGCGTGGCAGATGCGGCCGCAGTCGTTGCAACAAACACGGCCGCGGTGGTCGCCGCTGAGCCTCCGTTGCCCAAACCCGCCACGTGGACGGTGCGTGCACCGATCGATGCGTGGTGTCCCACAGAAGTTGAACAGGCGCTGGGCGCAGTGCTCACAGCCGAACAGCGCGCGCGCCTCTTTGCGCGACGCGATGCCGTGGCCGCGCATCCGACCGCGGCCGTCGATGAGCGTAGTCATTCGTATTCGGAGCATGTGCGCACGGCCGAGTGGCAGGCGGTGGCGGCAGCACGTCGCGGCCGTCGGCACGCGCACGTGGGTGCGTGGTGTGAAGACGCGAGTTTTTGCGCGCTCACCGAGCAGCGTGGTGTGCTGGTGGTCGCTGATGGTGCGGGCTCGGCGGCGTGGAGCCGGCTTGGCAGTGCAATCGCGGTGGACGCGGTGGGGCTCGCGCTGCGTGATGCGGCCGCGCTCACGGAAGAGGCGGTGTTAAGCGCCATTGAACACGCGGTGACGTTGATGCGGTCGTGCGCTGACTCTATGAAGGTGGCGCCGAGATTGTTGCGCACCACGCTGCTGGCCGTGGCGTGGGAACGCACTGCAGACGGCGCTGTTCGCGTGGTTACGTCGCAAGTTGGAGATGGCATGCTCGTGCTCGCGCATGCCGACGGACGTATCACGCAGCCTTCGATTGGTGACGCCGGCGAATGGTCGGGTGAAGTGCACTGCTTTCTGCCGGATGACGAGACCATGTCACGCGCGCGTGCGTCTACACGATCCTACACGGTGTCGGATCTCGCGGCGGTATTGCTCGTAACGGACGGCGTAGAAGACGCGCTCTATCCGTTTCCGCGCCACGCGCCGTCACTGCTCTCTCAACTCGTGCACGGTGTGCAGCATCCGCTGACCGGACTCACCGCGCAAGCACTCATGCCGCCCGTGTTCAGCGCGGCGAATCCCGGATCTGCACTGCTCGACTGGCTCGGCTTTGAAAAACGCGGCGAGAATGATGATCGCACGCTCGCCGTGGCCCTGCACCACTCTGCCTCACCTACAATCGCACCATGGGCACCGTCAACGTCCGCCTGACCGACGGGCGCACGCTGCAGCTCGACGATACACCGGTTGGCAGCGGCGCCGAGAAGCGTGTGTTTCTCACGCGCGATCGTCAGTACGCCGTAGGATTTTTCTTCGGACATCTGGCGGATCGGCGTGAGCGCCTGGACCGTCTCACACGCATCATTGCCACCTACAACCCGACACTCGGCGCGAAAGGTGAGTACTGGACACCGTATTTCTGCTGGCCGGTGGCCATGGTAGAAGGGGTGCATGCGGTACCGCAGGAGTTTGCGCGCCGGCAGCAGTTGGTGTGGCCACCACTTGGTGTTGTCACACCGGTGTATCGCAACACGTTCTACTTTCGCGACCGATTTGGCTCGCGTCAGGAAAAAGAGGTGAAGTGGTTTACCGGCGGCAAAGCCTCGCATTTTGTGCCGCAGGAAGAACAAGGCAGCTTGCTCACGCGCATGCAGGTCGCGGTGCGGCTTACGCGTGCAATCCGTCGCATGCATTTTGCTGGCCTCGCACATAGCGACCTGTCAAACAAGAACGTGCTTGTGGATCCGAAAGGCGGCGACGCGTGCGTGATTGATATTGACTCGCTCGTGGTGCCGGGCATTGCGCCGCCATCGGTGCTCGGTACTCCCGGATACATTGCGCCGGAAGTGCTGGCCGGTCGTGCGGTGCCGAGCATTGCCACAGATCGTCACGCACTGGCGGTGTTGTTGTATCAGTTGTTGCTGCAGCGTCATCCGCTGCAGGGCACGCGTGTGAACAGTTCGCGTTCCGCCGAAGAAGATGAAACGCTGAGCATGGGTGCGCGGGCGTTGTTTGTGGAGCATCCGACGGATCGCAGCAATCCGCCATCCAAGCCGATTACCGTGCCGTACACGCGACTCGGTCCGTTTCTGGCGCCGCTCTTTGAAAAGAGTTTTGTGCACGGGTTACACCACCCGAACAAGCGGGCCGATGCCGCCGAGTGGGAGGGTGCGTTGTATCACACCATGAACATGCTCGCGCCCACTGTATCGGGGCGGAAGTGGGTGGTGGCGGGGCCCGGGTTACATAACAAGTGCGCGTGGTCTGGCGAACACATTGCCGGACCGCTGCCGTACGCACGCGTGTGGCGGGACACTGGCAACGGGCTTGTTGACGAAAAGCTCACGTTCACGTTGTTTCATCATCTCATTCTGCATCAGTGGCATCTGCGCAGCAGTGTGTCGCCCAATGAGCACGCGGATCGGGCGCCGCAGGCGTACATTGCGCAGCACGGTGGCAAGTGGTGGCTGGTGAATCTTTCGCACACCCCCATGCATGTGATTGATGGTCCGCGCGTTGGACACAACGAGCAGGTGGAGCTTGTGCCAGGATTGGCACTGCGGGCCGGTGACGACGTACCGGCGCG
>JALHNZ010000149.1 GCA_022843265.1 Gemmatimonadaceae bacterium | reverse complement strand
ATTGCGACCGAACTCTGACACCGCGACCGCCGTGACGGGGAAGCTCGTGGAGATCACGTCTGCCCAGAACGCGCCGAGTGCGGTGGAAAATTGCAGCATCAGGTTAAACATCTGACCGGCGTTTGGATCTTGCGTCGCGTGTGTGTCCCAGCCGCCAATATCAACCGACGCGGCCTCCAATCCGATATCTGATTTGATCAACACCGCGACTGCCCGCAACGCCCGACCAAATGATGTGTTGGGATAGGTGACACCGTTGGCCGGCCTGTATCCGTTCACGTTGAGCGTTGACAACAGCTCCATGGTACCGATCGCGTCGAGGGCCGCCGACTTGAGCGGATCGACCGTGTTTCCGAAGTTGCTCTGCAACATGGCGGTGCGCGCGGCGCTCGTCGTCGAAGATCCGCCAATGGTGTAGTTCGCGGGATCCGCGATCGGCAACGTTTTGGGTCCGCCAACGAGCGTCTTCGCTAAACCAGAACCAATGCCAATGCCACGCAACTTGCTGTCGCTCTTGATCGGCGGCACACTCGCGAGATGACGGCCGAGCCAGCCACTCGTGAGATCCGGATCCACCGGCTTGCCCACTTCCATGTAACGCTGCGCGTCAAAGTGCGAGCGTGAGTTGTTGGTGAGTTGCCCGACCGCATGGAGCACCAGCAGGTCGTTGTTGAGATACGCCGGCAGCAACCCCTGCATGGCCGGCGGGAACGCAAAGAAATTGTCGAGCGCAATCGCCTTGTTCTGCGACAACGAATCTGGCGCTGGCGTGGCAATCGTTGGTCGGATGGCATAGTACCGCGGATCAGTATGCGGAATTACCATGGCGAGACCGTCGGTACCTCCGCGCATGAACACCGACACCATCACGTCGCGCGTGGCGGAGTAGTGATCGGCCAGCGTGATGCGTGGCAGCCAGGCCGGGAAAATAGCGGCGGCTGCAGACAGCTGCGCCGAGGTGGCCATGAACCGCCGCCGCGACAGGTTCTGATACTCGGAGCAGCCAGTGTCTTCGGCGTGTTCGTCGTGACTCATGATTGTGGCTCCAGGATCAGTACCATTGGAATTCGTAACTGCACAACGCAAGCGCAATCGTTTCCCGCACGCGCGTGGCGTTAAACGTGCCCCCGCGCAAATACGTCAGCAGCGCATCGCGCGTATGCGTTGCAACCTCGCCACCAAAGCACTCTGTTTGAATGCGATCGATCGCGGCGTCTGGTGTACCCGCGAGGTACGGTGCAACGTCCACGTTCAGGGACGTGGCAGACGCCGAGTTGGCGAGTGTGGTGCCGAACGCCCAGCGTGGCGCCACGTTGCCCACCCAGTACTCCATAAGGTCCGGATAGCCGTCTGGCGTCTCGTACTGAAACAAAGGCTGACCGATCACACGCACCTGCCCCGTCATGGACGTGGCGGTGGTCATCGCCGCGTTGGTTGCACGAAGTCCCGACGCCACCAAGTGAAACGGTCGTTTGAGTTTGGCCGGCGCGTTGGTGACGAACCCTTCATTCAGCACGGCGCGCACAACACGTTTGATATCACCACCGGTTGCCTTGAACGCCCCGGCGATGGCGCTGATTTGCACTTCGGTCGGTTCGGGCGTGATGAACCACTTGAGCAACTTGGTCGCCAGGTACCGTGCCGTGCTCGGATGATTGATCAGCACATCCAGCATCATCTCGCCTTCATTCACGCCTGCAGCGCCGGTAGACGTCGGCGTGGCCGGAATCTGCACACCCAACACCGTCTTCGCGCCAAAATCATGGCGTGACGCGTTGAAGAGAAAGGTGCCAGCGCCCGAAATCGTCCATCCCGTAAACACGCGGGCCAACTGCTCCACATCCGCCTGCGTGTATCCGCCGTCGACGCCGATGGTGTGCAGTTCCATCAGCTCGCGCGCGTAGTTCTGATTGGGCGAACCAACACGACTTAGATTCTGATCGAGGTACGCGAGCATGGCCGGGCTGTGAGCGCTCGCCTTGAGCAGATCTCCGAACTTGCCCATCGCGTGCTTGCGTATCACTTCCCGATCGTCAATCGCCTTGAGATAACCGACTTTGTCGATCGAAATGTTAAAATGGTCGCTCCAAAACTCGACCATGCGCTCGTAGAGTTGTCGGCGCGAATACGCGGCACGGTACAGCGTTGCGTCCTGCAACTGCGCGCGAAGCGTGCCGGCGTTCACCGGAGCCAGCTGCAGTTCTGTTTGCGAGAGCAATGGCCATCGCTGCGCGACCGTGGCGTCCACTGTGGCGTCGTTGATCTGCGTGTAGTTGACCTGGTCATTCAACCACTGCTGATAACCACGATTTTTGACGTCGAGCACATCACCGCTATTCAGTCCGTTGGTCGCACGTCGCAGCAAACGAAGTCGGGGATCCGCCCAGCTGCCGGGCGTGGGCACAACTGCAGACACGTTGAGCGATGCAGCCTCTGACGCGACGGCGGCTGTACGCGCTCGGCCGGTGGCCTGACGCAAAAAGTCACGTCGATTCGCAATATTCACATCGCGCGCGGTGTCCGACTGCACAGGCATGTTCACTTCCTCGGGGAGAACGGAGACACCGGGCACGCGGACCAAGGCTCACGGTGGGGACTGAGCTGGCGAGCGCGTCCTGCAGTATGTGCTCCCCGAAGCCGAAGCGCTACGGGGGATTGAGTCACAACTATTACACCGCGGGCCCTGCCGAACCCTACCATAGGCGCCGGTAGTCATCATCTCCGAAACGCGCTAACGTTGACGGTACGCAGGCGTCTGCCGTTAAGGTCGATGAGCGCAAACCGTGGTTTCGCGGTGCGTGTCCAAAGACACGGCTCCTCCCTCCCCTCGCAGCTCCCTCCCATGTCCGGTCCCCAAGTGCGCGTTCGTCGGCGTGGTTTCACGCTGATTGAGATTCTGGTTGTGATCGTGGTCATTGCGATCCTCGCCGCGCTGGTCGCGCCGAACGTGTTCCAGCATGTCGGCGCGGCCAAGTCCGCGACCGCGAAGTCGCAAATGGAAATGATCGCCACCACGCTCGACGCCTATCGACTCGACAACGGTTCGTACCCGTCATCCGAACAGGGTCTGAACGCGTTGTGGGAGCTCCCGTCCATTCAGCCACCGGCGAACTGGCGCGGACCGTACCTGCGAAAGGCCGTACCGCTCGATCCCTGGGGGCGGTCCTACATCTACATCTTTCCCGGACAATCGAACCCCAACGGCTTCGACCTCATTTCACTCGGGGCCGACGGCCAACCCGGCGGTGAAGGTGAGGACGCCGACATTCTGAGTTGGCAGTAGGCTTTTCCTCAGCCACACACGCATGCCTGCTTTCGCGTTCACAGCGGTCAACACCGCCGGTGCCAGTCTGCGTGGAGTTGAACACGCAGCCAGTGCCGGCGCGTTATCGCGAACGCTCGAAGACCGGGGACTGCTCGTCCTCGAAATCGCGGATGCACCCGACAGTGCCGCCGCGACCACCGGGGGTGCGCGGTTTGGAAGTCGACGCGAAGTCCTGGAAGTCACGCGTGCCATGGCCGCGTTGCTTCCGGCCGGCATGCCGCTGGCGCAAGCCCTGAATGCCGCCACCGGTGTCGCGTCTGGTTCGGTACGGGATGCGTTGCAGGAGGTGCGGGCGCGCGTAGAACGCGGCGAGACGCTCTCGGCCGCAATGACCGCGTTCCCGGGTCTGTTCTCGCGCATGTACGTAGGCGTGGTGCGCGCGGGTGAACGTAGCGGCGACCTCGACAGTGCATTCAATCGTCTGGCGATTCAGTTGGAACGCGACGAGCAATTGCGTGGACGCGTGTTATCCGCGGCGATCTATCCGTTGTTGCTCGCGGCGGCCGGCGCCATTGCGGTGGTTGTGCTGCTCTTTTTTGTGCTCCCGCAGTTTGTGGAGTTGCTCGAGGGCACCGGCGCCCAGCTGCCTACGTCCACGCGATTTCTGCTCGGCGCGTCTGCGTTCTTGCGACGCTTCTGGATGCCACTCATGCTGCTCCCGGCTGGCGCCATCCTGCTCGGCGTCTGGATGAGACAAAGCGCAGAGGGACGACGGGCCGCCGCACAACTCATGCTCGCGCTGCCGTTAGTACGCACGCTTCGCATGTACGCGCTGGCGGCACGTTTTGCGCGACTGGTTGGCGTGCTCATTGGCGGCGGCGCCCCGCTACTGGCGGCGCTTGACGATACGGTGGAATCACTGAGCGATCCTATCGCGCGCGAACAAGCCGAACGCATTCGCACGCGCGTGCGTGAAGGCAGTTCGCTGCGTGCGGCCGTCGCGGACAGTCCGATCTTTCCTCCGTTGCTTGCGCAATTGATTGGTGTGGGTGAAGAGGCCGGTCGGCTGCGCGAGTTCCTCATGAAAGCCGCAGACATTTTTGAAGAGCGCACGGAACGTGCAACGCAGCGATTAGCCACGCTCGCTGAACCGGTGATGATCGTAATCTTCGGCGCGATTGTCGCGCTGATTGCGCTGTCGCTTTTGCAGGCCATCTACGGCATCAACGCGACGTCGTTCAAATGACAGCGCGCATTCGCCGTGGATTTACGCTCTGGGAAATGACGATCGTGTTTGCGATCATGGCCGTCACGGCGCTGCTCGTTGTGCCGCAGTGGGCGTCACTCAATACCGATGAGCCAGACAGTCTCGCCGATGCGGTGCTGCATGTGCTACGCGACAGTCGCACGTTGGCGATCACGTCGTCGCAGACCGTGGCCCTGCGCATTGATCCGGTGAACGGTCTCTATCGTGTGGATACCACGGGCGTGTCCGGCTCCGGGTTGTACGCAGAAGGTCAACTTGATCTGGGCGCGCTCGAGTCCATCGAAACCGATCGTCCTCGTTTGCAGTTTGTCTTTCGTCCAAGCGGCGCCGCCTTCGCCGATACGTTGCTCGTGCGTGGCACGCGTGGCACATCAGTCATCGCGGTCGACCCATGGAGTGGCGTGGCGGGTGCGTATGCGCGCTAGACGCGGCATTACCCTCTTTGAGGCCATTGCCTCATTGGCAATTGTGGCGGTCACCACAATCAGCGCGCTGGCAACCGTAGGTGCCGAAATGCGCACCGCAGAGCGCGCGCGGCGTGCGATTGAAGTGGAAGCGCTCATGACAGAGCGAGTCAACCTGCTGCACCTCGCTACCGATCGGGAACTGCAAAGCCTCCCGGACACCATTGCCGATGGACAGTTCGACGCGCCGCTCGACGAGTATTCGTGGAGCACCACGTCATCACCGAGTGCGATGTATCCAGGCTTGTATGATGTCACCGTGACACTTGCATGGCGTGGCGGCTCAAGCACGGTGCACACCGCGCAGTATCGACGTCCACCGATTGTCACGCGGGGGAATCAGTGATCCGCCCGCAGGCCATCGCAGCACGTCCGCCTGTCGGCACAGCCGCGACGGTGAAAACGCGGCGTGGCATGACGCTCGTCGAACTGGTGGTGGGCGTTGTGATCACCGGCCTCATGGCGGCCGCGGGCGCCGCAGCGTTTGGCACCATTATTGATCATCGCCGCCTTGTTGTGGATTCCTCTTTACAGGTCGAACGCGCCGCCGCGCTGCGTGACCTGCTGCGTAGCTGGGTGTCGTCGGGGGCCATTCGCATTCAGGCGCAGGGTGCGCCCGGTGTGTCGTCCCGAGCAGCGGCCGTTCGGTCGGCCACGACCAGCTCCAGTCTCGTTCCGGCCATCACCGCGGCAGTCTCCAGCGGTGATGAACTGCGGTTCAGCACGAGCGCGCTCACACCGGCGCTCACACCCAATGTGCTGGTTCGGCTGTTCGTCGATGGCGATCCGAACACCATCGAGCAGGGACTTACTATCGAATACCAGCAGAACGCGGCGGCCCCACTGCAACGCCGTCAGCTGGACTCGGCAATCACACAGATCACGGTTGAGTACCTGGATCGAACCACGAATCGCTGGACGCCTGCATCTGAAGTCGCGGCCATCCGACCGATTGCCGCGCGACTCTCGTTCGCTTCGGATACCAGCGATGTCCATCCGCTGCTGTCGTTGCCCTTGGTATTTGCGATGCCAGGTGCCGGCCAGCCGCTTGGTGCCGATGACTCCGAGATGGGTGGCGGCGGTGTCGGCGGCGGCATTGGCGGCGGGATCGGCG
>JALHNZ010000148.1:696-6148 GCA_022843265.1 Gemmatimonadaceae bacterium | reverse complement strand
GACTCGTACGCAAGCAAATCGGCGGGCGCGTTGGGCATCTCGATCGCCGGCAGCAGACGGACGGTGCCGCGGCGCCGTGCCGGGCCCGGCGCGAGCAGGTAACGCGTCAGGTCGCGCTCAACGAAGCGCGTCCAGCTCGGATAGTCGGTGTTGTGCGTGAGCACCAACCCGCGGCGCCGCGACTCCTCGGCAGTCGAGCGCGAGCGTTGCGGTGCGCGTCGGCCAATCACATTGGCGTGCGCCGAGCCAAACTTGCGTTTTGCGGGTTTCGAATCGGTCGGATCGAGCTGCATGTCGGTCGGTCGCACCGGCACGACCACCGCAGTCGGCTGCGGTGCGCGCACGGCGACCGGCATGCCCGTCGCAGTCTGGTTGACAATCTGCGTCGGCGGCAGCACCGGCACCGGCTGCGCCACGGCAGCCTGCGGTGTGTTGGTGACCGGCTCAACATCGTTTTCGAGCAGATGGAGACCATTGTCAATCTCGAGCACCAGCGTCTGAATGAGACGCCGGATCGGCTTTGTGTTACCGACGTACTGGTGTAGCCGCGCAATGGCACCGATCACGACGCAGCGCGGTACATGGTGCCACGGCACCTCGTACACAACCGTCTGTGGCTCTTCGTACTTGATTAGTGAGCGCGCCACAGCGACCCACAATGTGCGCTCGGCAGCGAGAAAGCCGGCACCGTTTGAGACAGTGAGGGATTCGACGGCACCGCCCAGCGACTCGGCCGACTGAATGAACGTGCCCGCCGGTCGGAACTGGACCGGTCGTACACGCACGCCATAAGGCGTCTTTTCTTTGCCATCGTTGACAACAATCTGGTCGTCGGCGACGGCAAAGCGCGGCCGGAGCACGTTGTTGAGGTAGGCTCTGGTCGCATCTACTTGAGCAACAAGGACCTCTGGCTTGTCCGGCGTGTCGTTTGCAAAGTGCCGCACCATGAGCGCCGGGGTGTTCTGCAAGTCACGGATGCCGCGTGCCTTTTCAAAGTTGACCGGGTTGTTGAGCGTCTTCTCAATCTGCTGGAAAGAGAACTCTGCCTGATTTGCAAGCAGTCGTTCTGGGAAGCCATAGACGATGGCTTCGGGTTGTTTGGTAAAGTACAGACGACGCAAGAGTGCCATGTAGTAGGCGTGCACAAGAACCTCCTTGGCGGCAATCGCACGCCGGTAGATGTACCGGGGGTCGATGACGGGCGAGCCGTCGTCTGCCGCATCAAGTTCCACGCGGAACTCGTTGTCGGTCGGTCGTGCCCGCAGCACTGAGTAGTCGACTCCAAAGAGAAAGGCACCCAGTGCACGCACATCGATCGGCCGCAGTTCGTCGAGCGGCGGCAAACATGCGGTCGCCGCACCCTTGTACTTTGGATCGATTTTCTCGACCAGTGTGTCGGCCTTGGCAAAGATCAGATTGACAAGCGCGCTGACGCGGTTTGTTGCCTTGCGCAGCCCTGAAATCAACTGCGCATACTTGCGCAACGCCTCGCTGGAAATGGACGCGGTGTACAGGTCGCCCAGCGTCTTGAACCTCTTGACCTTTTTCGTTTGGGCGTTGCCATTGGCGCCAATGACGGGCTTGCCATCGTCGTTTGTGACCTCAACCTCGATCTCGTTGAGCGACATGTAAAACGTGGCAATGCGCACCCAGAGCGCGCTGAGAATCAGGTCGCAGCCAAACGGCACGCGATGATGTTTGCCGCTCGTCACCTCGTACGCCTGCGGCTCGGTCAGCACCAGCGCGGCCAATGACGGCTCGCGCGGCATCAGAGGCGACCACGCGAGCGCCTCGTTGCGCTGCGCTTCGGGCGTGTTGCCGCGCAGCGCATTGAACTCGTCGTACGGTGTGCGCTGCTCAGCAAACGGCAGCTTGCCATGGAGGCACCAGAGGCGCACAATCTCGTCGATGCGCAGCGCTTGCGACACGTCGGCGCGATAGGCCAGGTTGTAGACGGCGCGCGTCTGCTCCGTGATGGCCTCGTACATGAGCACACGCGCGCGCTCGAGCGCCGGTGCCATCAGCAGGCGCCGCAGCGTGTCGTCGAGCGGATAGAGTGTCTGTAAGCCACCAGCGGCAAATTTTTGCGCAAGAGCCTCGTAAATTGCATCGATGGTACCCAGCACGGTTTCCTCTGTGACGTCTTGATCGGCGAGCACGTCGCGCACCAACTTGGCCATGTCGACCAGATCCTCACGAATCTCGGCGAGCTGCGCAATCTCGAGCTGCTGCCGCTTGGCCAACATCACCTCGAGCGTTGCTTGAAGATCTTCAAATGGCGCGAGGTTCTTCTCAAACATGTTCGAGATCAGCTCATTGCGCTCCGCGGCATCAAAAAAGCCAGCCACTTGCAGCGCGTCGCGAAGCTCCCGGATGCGAGCTGCCACTTCCTCGTCGCGCTTCGAGCCCTTGAATTGTTCGCGCAACTCCGAGACGGCAACGCGGGCATCCAACACAGCTTTGATAGAGGCATCGATCTTGCGAAAGAGATTGGCGCTAAGCTGTACGTAGCGGCTTCCGTCGCGCCACACCGACTTGTCGTCGTTGGGCTCGAGTTTGTCAGACGACGCGGCGTTGTAGTGCTTGGTGAGCACGTCGACGACGTTCTCCTTGTCCGGCACAACGTCGATGCGATCGCGCTCTGCAAAGATCTGCATGAACACATCGATGAGCGAGTCGATGCGGTTGAGCGAGTTTTCGAAACGCTCGAGCAGCTGGCGCACGTGCGCGGTTTGCTCCTCCACAGGAAGTTTTAGAAGGCGCGAGCGAAACTGGCTGTAGCCAACGAGCGTTTCGATGCGCGGCAGCGGCGCGGACCTCTTTTGGAGCCAGCTGCTGACAGACACAGATTCTTCTTCCATGCTGGTCCAGACAGCACCCCACTTTTGGCGCGCCTCCTCCTGGAGCTCGGCATACGTTTCCTCGCCCGACTGCATGACGCGCGCCTTGAAATTGCGGAGCCAGCCGTACAACTCAGAGTCTTGTGCTGCGGTCAAGTTCAGCAACTCTTCCGACACACCATTGGCCAGCAGGTCGGCAAACACCGTGCTGAAAAACACTCGCGCATTCAGAATTGCTGTGACCGAGTGCACTTTGTGCGAGCCAACGGGCAGCTGCACGCGGTTTGGCGCCGCCTCGGCCGCCAATGCTGCCTGTTTGGCCTCATCGGCTGCCTTTTCAGCCTTGACCGTTTCGGTGTCGGTAGTATCGGGGGCACCGGCATTGTCATCGGTCTTCATCGGCTCGGTGGCTGCTGCGGCGCCTGCTTCGCTTGGTGCACTGACGGCATTGCGTTTGCGTACGACTTTTTTGACGGATTTGTCGACTGCCAACTTGATGCGGTGACTCTCTTTGGCAAGGCGCTCAATGTTGTTATCGGTCGGTGCGTTGTCAACTGCGGCCAGCGGCCAGAGCAGTTGCGCGCGCGGATCAAGCGCCAACACGTCGTCGTCGTCGAATGCCGTGCTTGACGGCACCGACGTGACCTTGCCGTCTGGATTGATGAGCAGGGTCGGCAGGCTCGTTTCGCTATAGTCTGTCATCGCAATGTAGCGCTGGTTCTTGATGGCCAGTATGAGCTGGTTGAGCGCCAGCTCGACGTACGATGCAAACTTGCGCGGCAGACGATGCACAGCGGCATCCTCAAACCACATGGTGCGGCCAATGTGCACATAGTACATCTCGTATACCATCACATCGCTCAGTCGCCGCAGCGTGCCGATGTCCTGGAACTGCGTGTTGAGCAGGCGCCGAAGATCGCTGTCGGTCGGGTTCTGGGCCAACAAACCACGCAGCTGCGCCACGTTGGCGGCGCCGGCGGCAAGCCCGCGCACAAGAGCACTCTCGAGCGCGCGAAAGTGTCGCCAGTTGGACACCTCGGCCGGGTCGGCCAACGGGAGCGGCACACTGACATTGAACAGCTGGTTGGTGAGACCCAGACGAAGCCAGCCCTTTTCCTCTGCCATGCCCGACCAGAGACTTTTCAGAACCGACACATCGGCTGAGCCGCCGCTCGCTTGCAGGTACGCACCAAACGGCACCAGCAGACGCGCGTTCATCGCAAACTCGCGGACGCGCAGGCGCATGATCGGCTGGCCCGCGAAAAAGCGCTTTGAGGCTTCGGCTCGAATCGAACTGATCCTGAGATCCTGGTAGCCTTGGTACTCGCGTGGCGCCCAACCGGCCTTTTCTGGTTCCTCGTCGGTGATCTTGACGAGTTGCGCCAGCGTCGCGTAGTACTGTTTCAAGCAGTCGTTGACTGCTTTGGTGGGACTGAGTGCAATGAGCATGTTCTGCGCAAAATTGAGCGCCAACGTGACGCGCGCAGCACGAGGCTGGCCTTTGCCGAGTCTTTCCTCGGCCGCTTTGGCGTCGTTGAGCAACCAGCGAATCGTCGCCTGCGGTGTGAGAAAGTACACAAACGGCACAGTCTCCTCGCGCCCGTCGGGCAGCTGCAGTGTCTCGCACGGCACCGCGCCACTCTCGAGCTGCGCACGGAGCTTTTGCGCGGTCGCATCAAAGTCGATTTGGTCGCGGTCGTCGCGCACCACATAGGTTTTGTAGGCCTCTTTGGTGCCAATCACGCGTGCCGTGCGGGCAGAGAAACGCGCGTTGACATAGTGCAGCGCGGCACCGTGAAGCGATGCGCCCTCGAGTGTTGTCTCGGGCTCGGCCTCTGGCTCGTCCTCGGCCATGGCCGCCGCCTGCGCCTGGGCCTGGGCCTCGTCAGCAGCCACCTCGTCGGTCTCGATGGCGCGCAGGCTGTTGGTTGCTTTGAGCACGTCGACAATCAGCTTTGTGTCGGCGCCTGGCGCCAGCAGTCGTGCACGCAGAAACGGGTTGTGCTCCAGCGGGCCGCAAAGCTCCGTGACGGCGGCAACAAGCTCGGAAAAGTAGCGCTGAATCCAACCCGGCGTCTTATCGTCTTTCAGCGCAGTCTCGCGGGCATTCCGCCAGCTCTTAGGAATGTCGGCCGGATTGCCCAGTGCGGCGCGTACGGCGGGCCAGCGACCAGTCGCCTCAAAGTGCGTGAGAGTGCGCCGCATGCGCGGGAAGCGGCGCAGCACAGCGGGCAACGGAAATCCGAGATCAGGATCGTCGTTTGGGTACTTGGGGTCGCGAATGAAAAGCGGCAGCTCGCTGCGAGTTTTGGTTTTGTCAAACAGCAGAGTGGCCGACTGGTTAACGTTGCGCGCGGTCTCAATGTCAGCCGTCAGCTTGTTGTCAAAGACAAGCATGAAAACAGCGGGCACTTGTGTCGATCGAAGCGAGGTAGTCTCTTGCTTCACCGCCTCGGTCGCCTTGCGCAGCTCTTTGGTAAAGTGGTCCAGTGTCTTGCGCAGCAGCCGCACAGTCTGAATGAGCCACTGGCTCGCCTCGGTGCCAAATGAGCGTGTGTACAGCACGGGCACAAGCTTGTAGTAGATGGCCAGCTGGGCAATCTTCATCGCGA
>JALHNZ010000148.1:0-686 GCA_022843265.1 Gemmatimonadaceae bacterium | reverse complement strand
ACGCGTCCTTGTCCGACGAGCCGCGAATCGCTTTCTGGATGTCGCTGAACAGTGTATAGGCGTCCTCGTCGACCGCAATCACGTGCCCGTAGATCGAATCTTTGCTCGTGAAAACCGTGGGAAGCGTCGTGTCGATCTTCTTGCCCACAGCAGGTTTGCGGGCTTTCTTCACCTCGGGCTGGTCAGCGAGCTTGTCGTCGACGTCGTTGTCGTTGTCATCTTCTTGCTCGACCTCCTCCTCTTTGATCGACGATGCCATTTCCTCGTCGTTTTCAAGGTCGATCTTCTTCAGCTTCTTTTCAGCCTCCTCCTCGCCCTCGATGAACACGCCCTCCTCGATGTCAAAGTCTTCGGTCAGTGTACCGGGCTCTGTCGCCGCGATGTCGCCGGCCAGCACCTCGATGTCTTCGCCAAAAGCTTCGCGACGCATTCGGCGCGCCGCTTGTTCTGCCTTTGCTTTTAACTTGCGGAACTCGCGGTCGCGCTGGCGCTGAAGCTTCAGCTCGAGCTGGCGTTTGAGCTCGCGCTCTCCGGTTTTTTCTTCAAAGTCCCTGTCCACCAGCGCTCGGAGCTGTTTGGTCTCGTCTTTCAGAATTGCGGCGTCCACCTGCGCTAGCAATCCGGCCTCGCGTTCCAGAGCTTCGTACTGCGCCTGGGTGATCTTGTTACCGTCTCCATCACGGTAC
>JALHNZ010000147.1 GCA_022843265.1 Gemmatimonadaceae bacterium | reverse complement strand
CCGCCGTGACGACCGATCTCGGCCATGCGCTGGGACGGCGTAGTGGGAGCCACCAAGCGCACAAAATCGAGTCCACTCTCGCCGAACCACGCTTCACGTGTGGGATCGCTGCCAACCGGCATATCGGTGACAAGCACGCCGGCAACGCCCGCCGCTTTTGCGCGCTTCAGCACGTCCGGTCCGCCCGCCATGATCGGATTCAGATACGAGAACAACACCACGGGAATCGTGAGTTTTGCTTCCGCGATGAGCTCGAGCGTGCGATTCAGCGACATACCATGCTCAATCGCAATCTGGGAGCTGCGCTGAATCACCGGCCCATCGGCCAAGGGATCCGAGAACGGCACACCGATTTCGAGGATATCGACGCCCGCTTGCTCGAGACCACGCATCAGCGCGACGCTTTCGGTGGGTGTAGGATGTCCGGCCGTTACGTAGGCAACGAACGCACGCCGTCCTTCGGCGCGCAGCTGAGAAAAGCGCGCGTCAATGCGAGACGGCGTGGCAGTAGTAGCGTTCACGTCAGAAGGCTGCGGCCCGAGGGCTGTAATCAGGCAAAGTAGTCGGACACACGAATACCCCAGCGATCGGGGTCATCGGTCCGGATGATCGTTCGGAGATAATGACCTGCCGCGTCCTTTGCCAACAAGTCCACCAGCGGCGGTTCCGGCAACATGTTGCCTTGCGCGTCTGACAGCACGCGGACGATCGGACGGGAAAGTGCTGTCTCGTCCGGATTGGCGGCGTGTACCAGCCCCAGCTCAAAGGAATCGAGCACGACTACCGTCCCGACCGGATAGATGCCCGTAAGATTGACGAAGGCCTTGACCAGCACGGAGTCAAAACCCAGTCGGGCGTTGTCACGCATGCCTTGCAGCACGTCGGCGGGCGACCACGGTGTGGCCTGATACACGCGCGTCGTGGTGGCCGCATCAAATCCGTCGGCCACTGCAATAATGCGGCTGAGCAATGACAGTCGACGCGGGCGCACACACACGGGATAGCCGCTCAGATCCGTGCGCATGTGATGCTCGTGCGTGGAGACCATGGCGCGCCACGGACGACCCGATCCAACCGGCAACGAAAAAATTGTCAACAGTCCCTGCCACGTGTGTGTCTGAATTACCTCGCGTTCGGCGTCATCCAGCGCACCACGTTTGTTCAGGATCTCCGTGGGCACACGCGACTTGCCGATGTCGTGCAACAGTGCCGCGACGCCAAGATCCAGCAACTGCGTTTTGGAGAGTCCGAGTCGACGACCGAGTGAGACTGACAGGATGCACACATTTACACTGTGCACAAACGTGTACTCGTCAAACTCACGCAACGTCGTGAGGCCGATCAGGGACGAGGCATCGGTCAGAATGCTGTCAACAATGCCCTGCACGGCTCGCTTGACGCGCTTCAGACTCGGGCTTCGGCCAAGACGCGCGGCGTTCATGACATCTCGCGTCACATCAAGAGAGCGCATGTACGTTTGACGCGCACGCTCTCGCGCGTCGAGGTCGTCTTCAGACTCGAGTTCATCGGCGGGCGGATCGAACTCGAAGCAATGCACATCCGCCTGCGCGAGTCGCTGCTCGAGTTGTCCGAGCCGCGCGTCTTCCGGATACTCGAGCGGAGGAGCCTGAAGGAACGCCAGCAACACAACCCACGCACGAGGCTCCGCACGCTGGGTCACGCGCAAACTGCCAATGCCCGCTTCGCGGAACAATGACAGCACATACGCCACGGCCGCGTAGTTGTCCAGCGCCAGTCGCACGCGCGATTCATTTACGAAGATGAAATCACCCGTTCGACGCACTTCGCAGGACGCGCCGTCCGACATCACACGATTACAACTGACGTCGAGTTCGCCCAGCGCCTTCTGCACGGCGCTGTTCTCAATCGGATACAGTCGCACCGCGCGCAGTGCGCCATGGAGCGACACCACAACGGCTCGCGCGCGGCGCTCGTCGTCCGCGTCGAAGAGCGGTCCGCTGGCGCGCGCCATTGCTGTGGTGTCAGGTGAAGCGGTGCGCTGCATTACGCGTTGCCCCCAACGCGCAGGGCGCGCGCCACTTCATTGCGAACGACAGCATCACGCGTGTCGGCCGCCTTTCGCAGTGACGCAAATGCCGACTCCGTGGCCACCAGCCCCAACGCGCGCGCTGCACAGGCGCGCATTTCCGGAGACTCTTTCGGGCCCAGCAGTGAACGCGCGTTCAGCACGGCATCGAGCGCCGCCACGCCGGCATCTCCACACAACGCACCGAAGGCATCGAACAGCGCGGTTTTTTCGCTGCGATCGGCGGAGCGCAACTCTTTCCTGCGCAGCGCCGCCGTGAGTCGCGCGAGCGCGCCTGCGTGTCGTTGGGCGCCGACGGCTTTGAGTGCGGCCACTCGAACGTCTCGGTCGGCATCATCAAGCGCGACCTCGAGCGCTTGCAGGGCGCCAACCGAGGCGATTGACGCGAGTGCCTGCACTACCTCGACACGAGTCGATACGTCGGTGGTGCGTAGCAACTGCGCGAGCATTGGTACGGCCGCCGTGGTACGCAATCGCCCACTTAAACGAATGGCGCCCAGCGCGGCTGAGGCGTCATCGCTCGTGAGCAGACGTACCAGTTCGCCCGTCTGTCGTTCGGCGAGTCCGACCACGGCGCGTTCGACGGCCGCGCGTGCTGGTCCTGGCGACGAATGGGTGACCCACGAGAGCAGCGGCGCCAACGCACCACCACGCAGCTCCGACACCAACGCTTCGAGTGTTTCGGCCCCTGGGGCACGCGTGCCTTCGTCTACGGCTTGCAGCAGCTGACCGATCACCCCGGGCTCGCTCAGACGATCCGACAGCGAGAACAAACGTTTGCGCGCACCCTCGTCGAGCTCGGGAACGCGACGCACGGTTTCACTCGCTTCGCGGAGGCCCAGTGCAACGAGATCATACGTGCCCGTGGTGAGCAGATTCACCATCAACTCGTCAATGCGATCGATGGCTTCTGCGCGCACAGCCGTATCCGACTGTACTTCGATAATGTCGAACAGAATCGACAGCACTTCGCGTCGCGAATCCGCCGTAAACTCCGCACGCACTTCTTCCTGCAGATACGCCAGTTCGCGCCGATCAAGAAAATACAGTGTGCTGTCAAAGTCTTCGACGCGCACAACGCCGGAGGGTGGTGCGGATTCAAACGCGGGCGCGTCGTCGAGTGCTTCGGCGCGAGGTGCGGGACGCACATACTCCGCGCTTCCCGCACCTGCTCCCGATGCTCCCCCGGGGCTGAGAAGACCGTCGTAGTTGCTGCCGACTTCCACGTAGCGGTAGTGCAGCGACTCAAGGTCCGCCACCCAGAGCATGGTGACAAGATCGTCATCGTCTGGCGCTGCCTGACGAGCCCGTTGCAGCAACGCCAGCATCGCATCCAGCGCTTCGTGTTCAAATCCCGGCATGATCGTGAGCTCGCGAAGCCCGTCGCGATACAGAATCCACGGGATGCCATCGGACGGTCGTTCCACTTCGCGAAGTACCGGCTGCGCGTTGTGCAGAAACTCCGCTTCACGAACTTGCAACCTGATACGCTCGATTCCCGCGCTCCAACACGCAACGAACGCCGCGCGCGAGATGCTGAGCGCGCGCTCGCGTGTTGGATTATTCGGCAAATACAACTGCCACGCCCTGAACGCCTTGGCAAACGTCCGCAACGCCTCCTCGATCAACGCATGGGAGGCGACGTCCTGTTCGACCGGGGCGCTGATCACTGATGTCACAAGGTGGGCAACAGATGTTCGGTCATGGTCCCCACATCCTTGTCGCCGCGACCGCTCACGCAGAGCAGCACCGGTTCATCAGCCGCCCACCGTCCTTTCTCCCGGACAATCCACGCCACCGCGTGCGCGGTCTCCAACGCGGGGATAATGCCTTCCAGACGGCTGAGCACTGACACACCGGAAAGCGCTTCTCCATCCGTTACGCTGACATACTCGGCACGTCCGCTGTCCTTCAGGTACGCATGCTCGGGTCCCACACCCGGATAATCGAGGCCCGCGGAAATCGAATGCGCGGGGTGCACCTGGCCAGCTTCGTCCTGTAGCAAATAGCTCAACGCGCCGTGCAGCACCCCGGGGGTGCCCTTTGTCAACGACGCCGAGTGGCGATCGGTGCTCAATCCTTCACCGGCCGCTTCGACGCCAACGAGTTCCACGTCGGCATCATTCACAAAGTCCGCGAACGCGCCCATCGCGTTCGATCCGCCACCAACGCACGCGACAACGGTCCGCGGCAAACGCCCGGCTCGTTCCAGCATCTGTGCTCGTGCCTCGCGGCTGATCACGCGCTGGAAGTCGCGCACCATACGCGGATACGGCGCCGGTCCAACGACCGAACCGATGATGTAGTGGCTGTCGTTGACATTGGTAACCCAATCACGAATGGCCTCGCTGGTGGCGTCTTTGAGTGTGCGGGTCCCTGCGGTCACGGGAATGACGGTCGCTCCCATGAGCCGCATGCGGAAAACGTTGAGCGACTGACGTCGCATGTCTTCCTCACCCATATATACGACGCACTCCAACCCGAACCGGGCACAAATCGTGGCCGTGGCCACGCCGTGCTGCCCCGCCCCCGTTTCGGCGATGATGCGAGACTTCCCCATGCGACGGGCCAACAACGCCTGGCCGACCGTATTGTTGATCTTGTGCGCCCCGGTGTGATTCAGGTCTTCACGCTTCAGCCAGACGGGCGCGCCAACCAGTTCCGAGAGGCGCGGCGCGGTGCTCAGCGCCGTGGGCCGGCCCACATAGTTGCGCAGCATATCGTTCAGTTCGGCAAGGAAGGCCGGATCGACCATCGCTGCATCAAACTCGGCGTCGAGCGCGTCGAGCGCCGGCACCAGCGTTTCGGGCACATATCGTCCGCCGAATCCGCCAAAACGGTCTCCATCCCGCTCCGCCAGTACTGCTCCCGTGGGTTCCATCAGTTACATCCTCGAACTGCGTCTGCAAAGGCTCGCATCCGCTCGGGATCCTTGATCCCCGGTGCGATTTCCACTCCTGAAGATACGTCGACGACGTCGGGCGCAAGCAGTTGAATCGCGAGCGCGACATTGTCCGCGTGCAACCCGCCCGCCAGCACGAGTTGTACGTGCGGGAACTCGCTTCGCCAACGTTCCACACTCTCTCCCAGTGCCTGCCAGTTCAGTGCGACGCCTGTGCCGCCCAGCTGACCGTGCACGAGTGCATCAAGGACCAGCGCGTTGGCATGCTCGGAAAGCGCCCAGGCTTCGTGAGGCAGCTCGAATCCCGCGACACGCAGCACCGGCCACACGCGAATTCCGCGCTTTGATAGAAGCGCCACATCAGACGCCGTCGGGTCACCGTGCAGCTGCGCGATATCTGCGCCCAGCGTTGCCACCTCTGACACCACCGCGTTCGGTGACATGGGGCCGAGCACGGCAACACGCGCCACATGGCCGGGCACGCCGCTTAGCGTGCTGCGCCACCCGTCGATGCTCAGCAAACGCGGCCCTCCGGCGCGAATACCGCCGATAAAAGCGGCGCCGAGCGCTACGGCATGTTGCGCGTCAATGAATCGTGTGAGTCCGCAAAATTTGATGCGTGGTGCGCGCACGTGGGCAGCAGCGTCAGACACGTGCCACGCGTGCGAGTTTGGCGAACGCGGCCACCGCACTCGCTGGATCGGCGGCGGCGGAGATTGCCGAGCCAATCAACAGCGCGTCGGCACCGGCCTGCTGCGCCGGACCCACGTCATGCACTGATGCCATACCGCTTTCAGCGACCGCGATGCGATCTGGCGGAATCAGATGCATAAGCTGCGGTGCGGTTGAGGGATCGATAACCAACGTTTCCAGATCGCGATTGTTCACGCCGATCACGCGCGCACCCACGTCGATTGCGCGCTGCAGCTCTTGCGCGTCGCGCACTTCCACGAGCACGTCGAGCCCCGCCGCGCGCGCTTCGTGGTAGAGTTCGGGCAGTTCGCTTGGCGAGAGTGAACGCGCAATCAGCAATACCGCGGCGGCTCCTGCGGCGCGCGCTTCCCAGATTTGCACCGCGTGCACGATGAAATCCTTGCGTAACACCGGAAGCCCAACGCAACGCGTCACCGTGGCGAGATCGTCGAGTGAGCCGCCAAACTCCTCGGGCTCCGTGAGCAC
>JALHNZ010000146.1 GCA_022843265.1 Gemmatimonadaceae bacterium | reverse complement strand
GTTCTGCCGTCAGCGACTTTCACATCGGCGACGCGGTGGGCGTGGGATGCCTCGTGGACAGCTGTCGTACCTGCGCTTCATGTGCCGCCGATCTCGAGAACTACTGCGACAACGGCAGCACCGGCACGTACATGGGCGTGGAAAAAGAAACTGGTCGGCCCACCTACGGCGGGTACTCGGATACCATCGTGGTCGACTACCGGTATGTGCTCCGCATGCCGGCCGGAGTGGATCTTGCCAGCGCGGCGCCGCTGCTCTGCGCCGGCATCACCACGTACTCACCGCTGCGACACTGGAACTGTGCACCCGGCATGCGCGTGGGCGTGGTGGGACTGGGCGGACTCGGACACATGGCGGTCAAACTGGCGAACGCCATGGGCGCCGATGTCACCCTCTTCAGCACGTCACCCGGCAAGGCCGCCGATGCCACACGACTCGGCGCCAAACGCGTTGTAATTTCCACAGACGAATCGCAGATGACTGCAGCGGCCGGATCGCTCGATCTTGTCATCAACACCGTGGCCGCGCCGCATCAGCTCGATCCGTTCTTTAACACGCTCACCCGGGATGGTACGCTCGTGCTGTTGGGCGCTCCATCAACACCGCACCCACCACATCACGCGTTCTCACTGATCATGCGCCGGCGCAGCCTTGCCGGCTCACTGATCGGTGGCATCAAGGAAACGCAGGAGATGCTGGATTTCTGCGCCGAACACAAACTGGGTGCAGACATTGAGCTCATCGCCATGAACGAAGTGAATACGGCGTGGGACCGCATGCTCAACGGGCAAGTGAAGTACCGATTTGTGATCGACTCGTCGACTATTTGACCTTCTTTTTGGGCTTGGGCTTCGGCGTCGGCAATACGGCCGACGTCGCACGCAGCAGGCGGGCCAGCGCGTTCCGATCCTCAAGCTCCTCTACCACGCGAAAGTGTAGTTTGGCGCCAGGATAGGGTGGGTGCTCGTGGACGGTGCCGAGCAGGGCACGCCCTTCTGGGGTGGGCTTCACGAACAGCTGATTGTCGCACACCATCGCGACGACCTTGCCGTCCAGATAGAGCGCATACTCTCCAAACATTTTGCGAGCGGAGAGCGCATCGCCGAGCCCGGCCTGCTCACAGACAAAATCCACAAACGATTGGTCCGAGCCCATGACGTCTCCACGTGGGTGATTGGGTGAAACGCGGCAGTGATCAAGACTCGCACGGTTTCGAGCCGGCAGCGATGTCGCCGCTTATTTTCCGGCCATGACCACTATCAAACAAGCCGATTTTATCCAGTCGATCGCCGACGCGCTCCAGCACATCTCGTACTACCATCCGCTGGACTATATCCACGCGCTCGCTGACGCGTATGAACGCGAACAGAGTCCAGCGGCCAAAGACGCGATCGCCCAGATCCTCACCAACTCGCGCATGTGCGCTGAGGGCCACCGACCAATCTGTCAGGACACCGGAATTGTCGTGGTGTTTCTGAAAGTCGGAATGGACGTGCGCTGGGACGCGACGCTGTCGGTGCAGGAAATGGTGAACGAAGGCGTGCGCCGTGCGTACTCGCTCCCGGAAAACGTGCTGCGCGCCTCAATCGTGGCTGATCCGGCTTTCACTCGCAAAAACACGCGCGACAACACGCCCGCTGTGGTGCACTACGAGATCGTGCCCGGCAATACGGTTGAGGTCAAGCTCGCCGCCAAAGGTGGTGGCTCTGAGAACAAGTCAAAGTTTGCGATGCTCAACCCGGGTGACAACATCGTGGACTGGGTCATGAAAACGGTGCCGCTCATGGGCGCTGGCTGGTGTCCTCCAGGCATGCTCGGCATCGGTATCGGTGGCACCGCAGAAAAGGCGATGCTCATGGCGAAAGAGTCGCTCATGGAGCATATCGACATGGCCCAGCTCAAAGAGCGCGGGCCGCAGAACAAGATCGAAGAACTGCGCATCGAGTTGTGCGACAAGATCAACGCGCTCGGCATTGGCGCGCAGGGGCTCGGCGGTTTGTCTACGGTGCTTGACGTGAAAATCTTTGACTTTCCCACGCACGCCGCGTCCAAGCCGATTGCCATGATCCCCAACTGCGCGGCCACGCGTCACGCGCACTTCACGCTCGATGGCTCCGGTGCGGTGCAGCTGCCGGTGCCGAGCCTGTCCGATTGGCCCGCGGTCACGTGGCGCCCCGATGTGAATGCAAAGCACGTAGACCTGGATACGCTCACGACGGAAATCGTAGCCACATGGAACGCCGGCGATCGGTTGTTGCTCAACGGCAAGCTGCTCACGGGGCGCGACGCCGCGCACAAGCGTATCGCAGATCTCTTTGCCAAAGGAGAGCCACTTCCTGATACGGTCGACTTTACCAATCGGGTCATCTATTACGTCGGCCCGGTTGATCCGGTGCGCGACGAGGCGGTTGGCCCCGCTGGCCCAACCACGGCCACGCGCATGGATGGATTCACCGAAATGATGCTTGCACAAACGGGTTTGATTGCGATGATCGGTAAAGCCGAGCGCGGACCTACGGGCGTGGAAGCCATACGCAAACACAAAGCGGCGTACCTGATGGCGGTTGGTGGTGCAGCGTATCTCGTGTCCAAAGCGATCCGTGCTTCACGAGTGGTTGCCTTCGAGGATCTCGGTATGGAAGCGATCTACGAGTTCGATGTGCACGACATGCCGGTCACCGTGGCGGTCGATGCGAGTGGAAACAACGTGCACGAAACCGGGCCGCGTGAATGGCAGGCAAAGATTCGGCAGTTGCCGGTGCTTGCATGAGCGCGTCACAAACACGCGCCGCGCGCGGGCGCGTGCTCGGGTCGGCAGCCGGTGCAGCGCTTATGCTTGCCTGTGTCGCCAACGTCGCACGCGCGCAGCATGCGTTCTCACATGAGGGCGCAACCTATAACCCGGCGGTGCCAACCCCACAGTCGGTACTCGGGTACGAACTCGGCAGTCGCTTCACCACGCATCGGGGCATGATGCGCTACATCGAACGTGTTGCGGCCGCCTCCCGTCGCGTCAAAGTCGATACCGTCAGCCGTTCGTTCGAAGGTCGCGAGCTGTTGCTGATTACCGTGTCGAGCGAATCCAACATGGCGCGTCTCGATGCCATCCGGGCGGATGCGCGCCGCATCGCCGATCCACGTGGTGTGTCAGCGGGAGATGTGGCCGCGGCGGTGCAGCGAAGCCCAAGCATTGTGTGGCTTGCGCACTCGGTACACGGGGGCGAAGCATCCGGAGTGGAAGCTGGCCTTGCGTTGCTGTACCAGCTCGCGGCTGGCACCGATGCCGACACACGCATCGCGCTCGACTCGACCGTGGTGCTGATTGATCCCAATCAGAATCCAGACGGGCGTGAACGCTTCACGCATGATCTGGAACGCTCGTACAGTCCAATGGGTGGATCGATCGACCCCAGCGCCTTGAACAATGCTGGCTCGTGGCCCGGTCCGCGTACGTCGCACTACTACTTCGATTTGAATCGTGACTGGTACACGCAATCGCACCCGGAAACGCGTGGACGCGCCCAGCAATTCCTGTCGTGGTGGCCACACGTGGCGGTCGATCTGCATGAAATGGGCTCCAGCTCCACGTTCTACTTTGCACCGCCGCGTGAGCCGGACAACCAGAACAATCCCAGGCATCTGCCCAAGTGGTTCGACATTTTTGCCGAAGCACACGGTGCAGCCTTCGATGCACGCGGTTGGTCGTATTTCCGTCGTGAAGGGTACGATTCGTTCTATCCGGGTTATGGCGAAGGGTGGCCTATGCTCACCGGTTCGATCGGCATGTTGTTCGAATCGTCGTCGAGTGCAGGCGGCGCAGTCCGGCGCAGCGACGGCACCGTACGCACGCTGCACCAGGCGGCCTGGGAGCACTATTCCGCCGAGTGGGCCACGGTGAAAACATCAGCCAAGCGCCGTACGGAGCTGGTCGGTGATTACGCGGCGGCGCGCTCGAACGCGATTGCCGTGCATGCCCGGTCACCAATGCGAGCCGTGATGTTTGCCCGCGATGCGCACGGTCGCGCCGATTCACTCGCGCAAAAGCTGCGCAATAACGGCATTGATGTGCAGCGACTCACGTCCGACGCGACCGTGTCGAACGCAACCTCGTACTTCACGGGTGTCACCGGATCAACGCGCGTGCCTGCGGGCTCGTACGTGGTGGACTTGGCACAGCCGCAAGGACACCTCGCAAAAGCGTTGCTTGAACCAGACGCCGCACTCGATTCCGCGTTCATCGCGTTTGAGCTGGAACTGCGTCGTACCGGACAGCGCAATCGTTTCTACGACATGACGGCCTGGTCGCTCCCCATGGTGTGGCGCGTCGATGCGTGGACGTCGCCCGTACTGCCCGGCGCACTGCAGCCGCTGGAGCCGGCAGCGCGTGTTGCTGCCGCGACGCTGCCCGCCGCGACTTACGCGTATGCCTTCACGCCCGGCAGTGAGGCATCGATTCGTTTGCTGGCCAGCTTGCTGCGCGATTCCGTGCGGGTGTGGTACGCGCCGAAATCGTTTACGGCCAACGGCAAAACGTTCGCAAACGGCGCGTTCGTTGTGCGTGTCGCATCAAATCGCAGCGACGTGCATCGGCTGGTATCGCAACACGCCACGCAGTTCGGCGCCGATGTGTCCGTGGTGTCATCGGCCGGCGTCTCGGCAGGCACCGACCTTGGCAGCAACTCGGTAATTCCGATTCGCGCGCCGCGCATTGCGCTGCTCGGCGGCGCGCCGGTCAACGGCACATCGTTTGGCTTCAGTTGGTATGCCATGGATCAGCGTATCGGGTATCCGAGCGCGCTGATCGACGCGAACTTTCTCGCGTCCGGTGACATGAGCCAGTTCAATACGCTGATCATGCCGTCGGTTGCCGGTGCCGCGCTGGAACGCATCCTGGGCGACGCCGGGCGTGCGCGCCTGGCCGAGTGGGTCCGCAACGGCGGCGTGTTGATCACGATTGACGGCGCCAGTTCCTGGGTGGCGCAGGAGCGGGTGGGACTGGTGCGGACCCGAGTGCGCCGCGATTCCGCGCGCGCCGACAGCGCCGGCGGCGCGCCGTTACCCGGCGGCCTGCCGGGCGTGATTGCCCGCGCCACGATCGACACCCTGTCTCCGCTCCTCGCCGGCATTACGCAGCGGGAAATCCCGGTGTGGGCCAACGGGTCGCTGGTGCTGACCGTGCCGCGCGACCTCTCGGCCGGCGAAGCCGTGATCCGGTTCGCGCCGGCGTCGCGTGTCCGGCTCTCCGGCTACTTCTGGCCGGAGTCCGCAGCCCGCATTGCGGGCTCGCCGTACCTCTGGACGGAGAGCGTGGGGCGCGGCCGCGTGATCGTCTTTGCGCACGATCCCGTCTATCGGGATCAGCTCCGCGGGCTGCTCCCGCTGTTCGCGAACGCGGTGCTCCTGGGCGGATCGTTTTAGGGCGAACAGTCCAGCCGAGATGCCGGTTTGGGAAGCTGGTATGAACGAAAACCCGAAGTTTTGCGTATGTGCCGCGGGGCGAGGCCGAATGTGTCTCGCCCCGCGGTTTTTTACCGCCATCACATACTCGATTCCTCGCTTTTTACATGCGATTCTTTTTTGTGTTGCTCGTGGCGCTCGCGACGACGTCGGCGCCGACTCTGGCGCAACCGCCGGTTCCGCCGCCCGGAGAGGCCGGAGCCGCGCGCGCCAGGAGCCCGGAAGCGGGCGTCACTCGCGAAGTGCTGGCCGACAGTGTCTTGCAGGGTTCTCTGCGCGTGTTCCTGGATTGTCAGGGTGGAGTGCGCGGCTGCGACCGCAACTTCTTTGTGCAGGAAATGGGATTTGTGAATTGGGTGCGTGATCGCCTGGACAGCGATGTGCACCTGCTGCTCACGTCGCTGAACGCCGGAAATGGTGGACGCCAGATCACCGTGAACTTTCTTGGCCAGAAAGCCTACACCGGAAAAGTCGATACGCTCGTCGTGAGCACGCTGCCGAACGATGCAGACGACCGTGTCCGTCGCGAACTGTTGCGCACGTTTCAACTTGGACTCGCGCCGTTTGTTGCTCGCACGCCGATCGCCTCGCGCATGCGTTTGACGCTCGCGAATGGCGTGACGGCGCCCGCCATGAATCCGCGCAACATCAAGGATCGCTGGAATCTCTGGATCTATCGCGTGGACGGCAATTTGTCCGCATC
>JALHNZ010000145.1:5215-6390 GCA_022843265.1 Gemmatimonadaceae bacterium | reverse complement strand
TGGCGTTTAGCGGGCCAAGTTTCGCCGCCGAAGTGGCGCAGCGTCAACCAACGGCCGTTGTGGCTGCCAGTCGCACACCGTCGGCGGCCGCCCTGTTGCAGTTGGCATCAAGCGCACCTGCGTTTCGCGTGTACACTACCGATGACGTGATCGGCGTGGAACTTGGCGGCGCACTCAAGAACGTGATGGCTGTAGCCACTGGAATTCTTGAAGGGCTCGGTATGGGTTTCAATCCACGAGCGGCGTTGATTACACGCGGCCTCGCGGAAATGACGCGGCTAGGAGTTGCACTCGGCGCCCACGCGGAAACCTTCGCCGGACTTGCCGGCCTGGGAGACCTTGTACTCACGTGCACCGGATCGCTCAGCCGCAACCGTGCGGTTGGTGTAGCGATCGGGCAGGGACTCACGCTCGAGCAGGCACTGGCCGGCAAGGATACGGTCGCCGAAGGCGTGCTCAACGCACAAAGCGCTCGAGCGCTGGCGGAACGCGCCGGTGTGGAAATGCCGATTGTCGAAGCCACGCATCGCATTCTCTTTGACGGACAGCCGCCCGTTGAGGCGATCGCTGAGTTGATGCAGCGAGAGCTGCGCGCTGAACGAGACGTGTCCTGATGCTCAAAGGGGAGCCTGTACAGGAGTTCTACTCGATCGGGGAGGTGTGCAACCTCACCGAGCTCAAACCGCACGTGCTGCGCTACTGGGAAAGCCAGTTCAAAGTGCTGAGTCCCGCCAAGAATCGGTCTGGCAATCGCGTGTATGCGCGCCGCGAAGTCGAGCTGATTCTCCTGGTCAAGCAGTTGCTGTACGTGGAGAAGTACACCATTGACGGTGCGCGGCAGAAGCTCGACGAGCATCGACGCGGCGGGCAGCTGAAAGCGTCGGCGCGCGCAGCGCTCGAACTTGAGAGCGTAGAAACGCTCGAACGTGAGCTGCAGGCATTGCAAGCATTGCTCGATGCGCCACTGAGAACTACTGTCACACAGTCGTCCTCCCATTCGAACTCAAACGTCTGACATGCGTATTCTGCTTAGTAACGACGACGGCATTCTGGCGCGCGGTCTTGGTGTCCTTGAACGCGCGTGCGAAACACTCGGCGAGTTGTACGTGGTCGCGCCGGATCGTGAACAGAGTGCGACCAGTCATTCGCTCACATTGCATCACCCGCTGCGTCCC
>JALHNZ010000145.1:0-5205 GCA_022843265.1 Gemmatimonadaceae bacterium | reverse complement strand
TTGGCGAACGGCGCTGGCAAGTGGACGGAACGCCCACCGACTCTGTGCTGATCGGTGTTGGCGCGCTGATGACGGAACGCCCGGACTTCGTGATCAGTGGTATCAACCACGGCGCGAATATGGGTGAAGATGTGCTCTACTCGGGTACGGTGGCAGCCGCCATGGAAGGGCTGGCGCTTGGCATTCCATCGATCGCCGTGTCGTTTGCCGGCACCGTACTGCGCGCTGATGCCTTGCTGGATTCCCACGTTGGTTTGTTGCGTGAAATCCTCGCGCACCTGACGTCGCTTCCCGCGTTTCCGCCCGACACGATTCTGAACGTGAACATGCCCGCGCTTGAAGCGTCACAGATCAAGGGCGTCAAACTCACGCGCCTTGGCCGTCGCGTGTTTTCCGATTCTATCACGCGCATGAAGGATCCCTGGGGCCGCGAGATTTTCTGGATCGGTGGCGGCTCAGTGGAGTGGACCGGACCCGCTGATTCGGACTTCGCGACCGTCGCGGATGGATACGTGTCCATCACGCCGTTGCATCTTGACCTGACGCATCGTGACCAGCTCGATGCTTCGGCGGACTGGTGGCGCGAGCTGTAGAGCCGGGGTTCAGCGGCGCGCGTCGACGGTTGATCGAAACGCTCCAGGACAAAGGCATTAAGGATCTGGCGGTGCTGCGCGCCATCGATATGGTGCCCCGCCACAAGTTCGTGCCGGAGTCCACCCGTCATCGCGCGTATGAAGACGCCGCGCTGCCGATCGGCGCTGGCCAGACCATTTCGCAGCCGTATGTGCACGCGCGGTCGCTGGAGCTATTGCAGCTCACCGGTGCCGAACGGGTGCTGGAGATCGGCACGGGATCCGCGTACCAGACCGCACTGCTGGCTGAGCTGGCCGCACAGGTGTTTTCCATTGAGCGCGTGAGCACGCTGCTTGAACGGTCGCGCACCTTGCTGAGCGAGCTCGGCGTGCGCAACGTGAGCCTGTTGCTGGGTGACGGCACGTTGGGCTGGAGCAACTACGCTCCCTATGACGCGATCGTGGTGGGCGCGGGGGCGCCACACGTGCCACCCGCGCTTGAGGCGCAGTTGGCCGAGGGTGGCAGACTCCTGCTGCCCGTTGGAGACCGCGAAGAACAGGTACTGGCGGTGTTCACGAAACGCGGCGGCCAGCTTGAACGCCGTGACATCACCCCGGTTCGATTCGTCCCCTTGATTGGAGCCGGTGGCTGGCCACCTGGCTGAAGCACCGGTTGTTGTTCTCTTCGTCGCGGCACGCGAAAGAGAGAATGGCTCACGTCGATCGTCAGCCCGAGCGAGAAATGTCTTCCAATCCTGAGCGGTCGTCGTTGTTGCCTCCCTACGCGGCGCCATTGGTGTCCGAGTCCGCGCTGCCTCACGCCGTGTCTCCCGGGCTGAGCTCGCCATTCGTGCCGCCCAGCTGGCGTGCCTCCGAGCATGCGTCGTTCACGGCGGCATCGTTCGACTCCGCCCAAACTCCCGCCATCGAGGAGGCCGAGTTGCCATGGATCGAGGCGTTTGCGGACGACTCGACGGCGGAGTTCGATGCGGTCACATATGAGCGATCCGAGAGCACGGCGACTGTGTCGGCCGATTCCATGGACTCCGCTTCCGACGCGCTGTCCATCGAGACCTCGGCGCCCGTTGAAGCCGCGCGCGACAGCGTCCCCGGCGATGCCTGGGCGATCGCCGATGTGAGCGAACACATTGCACGGCTGGCCGAGGAGCTCGCGGCGGCGTCCAAGGAACCCGTCGCGGCGCCCACGCCCATGCCGCCGATGCCAGCGGTGTCGCACACACCGTGGCACGATGACGACGCGTGGATGGACATCATGCCCGCGCTCCCCAACTCTGGTGCGCGCGACATGGTGGCGGAGACCGAGTGGGCCCGAGCGTTCGGAGAGCCGCCGGCTCCGATGACGCCGCCACCGCTGCCTACCGGAGACCAGCAGGCTGCGGCTGCTTCTCTGGAATCCATCGCCCGACGGCTGCGGAGCGGTGAGCTGCAAGTCCCGGGCTTTGTAGCTGATCGCGGTGACGCCGCCGCATTGGCCGCGGCGCTTGCGTCGCTGCTGGGTGCGCGACCCTAAGCGGCACGCTAAAATGCAGAGATGCATTGCAACCATGAGTTACATCGCGCGCATGTAACGCGAGCGTGGTGTGCGGGGCGCCCGTGAGCGAGCGTTCCGTATCAAACCGTGGTCGACTCTCCTGTGTGGTCTATGGTCGCGTGCAAGGCGTGGGCTTCCGTTGGTTCGTGCGCGATCAGGCGCGACGATTGGGCGTGCGCGGTACGGTACGCAATCGTGAGGACGGCTCCGTCGAAGTGCACGCGAGTGGCGCCGAAACGACGATTTCCAAACTGCGCGCGCTCCTGTACGATGGACCGCCGGGCGCAGTGGTCGAGCGCGTTGAAGAACTTGTGCCACCAGCCGCGCTGCTGCCTGAGTCATTCTCGATTCTCCGATAATGTCAAACCGTTCCGTGCCTTCAGCGCTCGTTGCGCGCGTGCAACTGGCGATTCGCGATGTTCAGGATTTTCCGAAGCCTGGCATCCAGTTCAAGGACATCACGCCATTGCTCGCCGATGCGGAGCTGTTGCGTGATGTGATCCACGCGATGCAGGCGCCGTTTGCTGATCATGGTGTGACGCACGTGGTGGCTGTGGAGAGCCGCGGATTCTTTTTTGGCGTACCGATGGCGCTCGGGCTCGGCGCGGCGTTTGTCCCGGTGCGCAAGCCTGGCAAACTGCCGTTTCGCACATCGCGTGAGAGTTATGCGCTGGAGTATGGTGATGATGCACTTGAGATACACATTGATGCGATTTCACCGGGCAGTCGCGTGCTGGTGGTTGACGATGTGTTGGCGACGGGTGGAACAGCGGCGGCAGCGTGTCGACTTGTGGAGCGACAGGGCGGGGTCGTGGTTGGTGTGTCCGTGCTGATGGAGCTGGGATTCTTGCAAGGGCGCGATGCGCTCGGTGAGCGGCGCATGGATGCGGTGTGGTTGGTGGGGTAGGGCGACGACGTTATTTTTCGGTTCGTATGTTGTTGTGTCTTTCTGTACACGCCCCCGTAGCTCAGTTGGATAGAGCAGCGGTTTCCTAAACCGTTGGCCGGAGGTTCGATTCCTCTCGGGGGCACTTTGCAGTAGGCGTGTGCGACATCGCACCGCGCGTTGCGACGCGGCATGATCACGCAATGCCGTCGTCATTATTCAGATTGGATATGCAGCAATCGCTTGGTGTCGCGCGTACCGGATTATAGGTTAGACGCTGCACTCGGCCGCACGTCCTGCATTCATCTGACGCCCGTACGACGTGAAATTACATAACAAGATCATGCTCGGCCTCGTGCTCGGGGCCGCTGCTGGCATTGCGTCCAGAACGTTCTTCGCCGACGCGCCGCAGTTGCTCTGGATCGTTGAGAACGTTGCGACGCCGGTAGGGCAGGTGTTCCTGCGCATGCTCTTCATGATTGTGGTCCCACTCATTTTTGGCTCCGTCACACTTGGTGTGGCCTCGCTCGGTGACCTGAGTCGCATTGGTCGCATTGGCGGGAAAGCCATGGGCTTTTTCTTTTTGACCACCGCGTGTGCCGCCGCGATCGGTCTCACGCTCGTCAATGTGATCGGCCCTGGAAAATCGCTCGCACCCGAGGTGCGTACGCAGCTCCTCGAACAGTATTCGGGCGAGGCGGAAACACGCGTTGGCGGCGGCGCCGTGTTCGGCGTCGAGACATTTGTGAACATCGTGCCTCGCAATCCCGTGGATTCCGCGGCGCGCGGGGATATGCTCGGCCTGATCTTTTTCTCGCTGATCTTCGGCGTGGCACTCACGCAGATCAGTCAGGAGCGATCACGACCGATCATCGCGGTGCTCGAAGGTCTCGTGGATGTCGTCACACGAATCATCGGGTACGCGATGAAGTTGGCGCCGTATGGTGTGGCCGGCTTGATCTTTGGTGTCACGGTGCGCTTTGGCGCCGATGTCCTGCAAACGCTCGCGCTCTATGTCGGGACCGTGCTGCTTGGCTTGTCGTTGCAGTTGTTCGGCGTCACCGGCATGATTGCGAAATTCTTTGTCGGTATTCCGTACCGCCAGTTCTTCGGCAAGTGTCGCGCCTTGATGGTCACGGCGTTCTCCACGTCGAGCTCGAACGCGTCGTTGCCCGAGAACATTCGCACAGCAGAAGTACAGTTCGGGGTGCCCAAGGAGATTGCGTCGTTTGTGTTGCCGCTTGGCGCTACCATGAACATGAACGGTACGGCACTCTTTGAGGGCATGACGGTGCTGTTTCTGGCCCAGGTGTTCGGTGTGGAGCTGAGCCTGACCAGCCAACTGATTGTGATCGTGATGTCCGTGATCACGGCGGTCGGCGCCGCGGGTGTGCCGGGCGGTTCGATTCCGCTCCTTGTACTCATTCTGGAAACGGTTGGGGTGCCGGGCGAGGGCATCGCGCTGATCCTGGGCGTGGATCGCATCCTTGATATGGCGCGAACCGTACCCAATGTGATGGGCGACCAGCTCACGGCGTTGGTCGTTGCCCGCAGCGAGGGGGCCACCCTTCGCATCGCGGACTGATCGGGCTATCTTTCATGATTACCCAGGCGATTTTCGCACGTGAGACGTCGCACGACCTCTCATTCTTCATGTACCGCTTATCCGCTGTCCACCCATGGCGAAGCCTTTGCGTCCAGTAAATCCCAGTGCGCCAGCCGCGCTTACGTCTGACGATCCGCTCGAAAACGCCACGATGTGGCTGCAGTCGAACGGCAAGCTGCTCGGCATCGGTGTGGCCGTGATTGCCGCGGTGGGACTCGGCATTTACGGTGTGCGCGCGTCCGACGCCAAGAAAAACGCCAACGCCTCGACCGCCTTGTATACGGCGCAGGGCACGCTGGCAGACGGCAAGACCGACGAAGCGCAGAAGGCGCTCGACGATGTCTCCAAGCGGTACGGCGGAACCAGCGCGGGCGAGCAGGCCGTCTTGTTGCTTGCCCAGAGCTACTTCGATGCCGGCAAGTTCGCCGAGGGGATTGAGCGACTGGAGTCGGCTCGATCGGGCGCGTCCACGGAGTTTGGGGCTGCCATGGACCAACTCACGGCGGCTGGCTACGAGGGATTGGCGGACTTTACCAAGGCGGCCGATGCCTACGCCAAGGCTGCCGCTTCGGCAGGCACTGAGTTGGAG
>JALHNZ010000144.1 GCA_022843265.1 Gemmatimonadaceae bacterium | reverse complement strand
ACGTTGAGTCTTTGGGGGTGTTGCGGTTTCGGACGCGTCATCGCGTACAATGCTCAGCGCCGGTGTTGACGCAATGGAGCGCCTGACGGACTCGCGCAGCTCAGGCGGCAGCGCAGGCGAAAACACGAAGTCCCGTCTGGTGGCGTTGTCGAGCACTACCTCGCAGCGAGCGCAGTGGCTGGCGTGGAACTCAACACGCTGCACAACGCGCGCCGACGCCTGTCCGGCGAGGTATTCGCTGCAGACACGATCAAAATCATCGCACTGAAAGTCGGCGGTCTCGGTCATGGTGTGAATCCGTTAACGGTCGAGCATGGCGCGCAACAAGCGTCGCGCGCGAAACAAGTGTGCCTTCGACGTACCCTCCGCGATGCCGAGCTGCGCGCTGATCTCGGCGTGTCCGTATCCGGAGATGTCGTACAGGACGAATACCGCCCGCGCTCCATCGGGAAGTCGGGCAATCGCGTGCTCCAGGTCAATGCCAAGTGCGATGTCGCGCGCGTCGATCGATCCGTCGCGCACTGATTCGTGGTTTGGCTGGTCATCGTTGAGATCCGCCTCGATCGACACGCGCAGGGCTCGACGCCGGTCGCGACGGGAGGTCGTGAGCATTTCGTTGATTGCGATGCGGTGCAACCATGTGGCCAACGAGCTATCACCGCGAAAGCTCTTCAGTCCGCGCCACGCGCGAACGAACGTGTCCTGAACCAGCTCCTGCGCAGCCTGTCGGTCTGTGAGCATGCCGACGCAGACGGCAAAGAGTTTTGGAGCGTGTGCGTCATAGAGCGTCGCAAACGCCTCCGCGTCGCCGCTTTGAGCGGCGAGCAACACGGAATCGGACGACAGGGCGGAAGCGGAGGTCAGAGCACTGGGGGAGTTTGGGAGAAAACACGTACCTGAGTGAGATGCCGCTCGATCGCGATTCGTTTAGTGATTGCAGGACCGGGCCCCAGGCGAGTGCAGCCTTGCCGATCTGCCTGGTGTCCCACATGGTATGGCACGCCAAGCATTTCCGCGCCATCGACGACGATTTGCAGGCCCACCCTTTCAGCCTCAACGCGGAGCGAATCATGCCGAAGAAAACGCGAACAGCCGTGCCGGATTTCGCTCGACAGAAGCCGAACGCGGCCAAGAGCGGTGCGCCCGCACTCAAGCCGGCGGCCGGAGCCAAGGCGCCAGCACCGCGCGTCAAGCCGCAGGCCACATCCGCGAAATCCGGACGGCGTGGCTCGTGACGTTCCGTGCGCGTGTACGCGTGCCGCTGGTGTGGTGTGGCCTGCTGGTGTGGTGTGCCGTGGCGACGTCTGCCTCGGCGCAGTCGCGTGCAGGCCTCCGCCCAAACGTCGTGCTCATCATCACCGACGACATGGGATGGGCCGACCTCGGTAGTTATGGCGCGACCGACGTTCGAACACCACACATCGACAAGCTCGCGCGCGACGGTGTGCGGTTTACCGACTTCTACGCGAATGCTGTGTTGTGCACACCCACGCGCGCGGGCTTGATCACGGGTCGCTATCAGCAGCGCTACGGTATCGAAGCGGCGCTCCCCAGTGAAGGCGCCAGTGGCGGAGAGAATGGCCTCACCGCCACGGGTTTTTCGCTGCCGCAGTTGCTCAAGAGCAACGGCTACGCAACCGGACTCGTGGGCAAGTGGCACCTGGGCTACAAAGCGCAGCACAGCCCGGGTGCGCACGGCTTTGACTATTTCTTCGGGCTCAAGAGCGGGTATCACGACTATTACACGCACACCGGGCGAGACGGGAAACCAGATCTCTGGGAAAACGATCGGCAAGTGACGCGCACTGGCTATTCAACGGACCTCATCACGGAACAGTCCGTTCGCTTTATTCAGCAGCACGCCGACAAGTCGTTCTTCCTCGACGTTGCGTACAACGCACCGCACTGGCCGTTTCAGCCACCGGATCAACCGTCGGTTGCCAGAGACAGCGCGCGCTTTCTCACCGCTGCCGACTCAGCCACCAGTACGCGCGCTGATTATGTGGCGATGGTGGAGCGCGTTGATCGCGGCGTTGGTGAACTGATGCGCACGCTCGATTCCCTCGGCATCGCCGACAACACGATTGTCATTTTCACGAACGACAACGGCGGAGAGTGGTTATCGAATAGCGGGCCGCTCTTTCACCGCAAATGGACGGTGTGGGAGGGCGGCATTCGTGTGCCAACGATTGTGCGCTGGACGGGACGCATTCCGGCCGGTCGTGTGTCGAGTCAGGTTGGGATCACGATGGATCTGACCGCGTCGGTTCTCGAGGCGACGGGAACCGTGGTGCCTGCCGCCGCCCGACTCGAGGGAATCAACCTGTTCCCAATCGTTGAAGGTCGCACACCGCAGGTGGAGCGCACGTTGTTCTGGCGCACATCAGTTGGACAACGCACGCAAAAGGCCGTGCGACGCGGCGACTGGAAACTCGTGGTGGATGGCACGCACGTGTTTGTGTACAACATGCGCCTCGACGTTGGCGAACGCGCGGATCTGACGCAAAGCCAACCGGAGATCGCCCGATCACTTCGACAACTCATCGCGCAGTGGGAACGCGATGTCGATGGTGAAGCGAGCTCCGGTCGGCGTTAACGCACCAGACTTATTTCACAATCCAGTCGACCGACAACTGCGTCGTATCCCACGCCATGCGCAGCTCGCCGCGCTGTGCGCCCGGCGCGGTTGATGGAATCAGCCACATGGAGAAGCTTTCCACTGGTGACTGCAGCGTCGTGGAACGCAGCGGAATGCGCGCGAAATCCTTGGCGGCGCTGTACGCCGACAGCATGACTTGCGCAGCGCCGGTTGTTTCCGACTGGAGAATCAGCGTCCAGCCCGAGGCGGCCGGCAGTGCCTGCACGATGTAACGGCCCTTGGGAACGGGCGTTTCGTTGATGGACAGATCAACTGTCGTGGTGAGCAGCGTGGCCGCGTTCGCGCCCAGCCGCCAGACGGTGCCCATGGGCACAAGGCTGTCTGTGAGAATGCGACGGCCGCGCAAATGCGGTTGGCCATAGTCCAGACGAATGACGGCCGGCGCACCAGCGGCTCGCTGTGCGGCGGTGTCTGTCAAGGTGAGCGACACTTCGGCAATGGCGCGCGTGCTCGGGGCTGCACGGCGCGCGCCAGCCTGCGCGTGGGCGGACGACGCGGCGACCAACGTCGCGAGTGCAAGCGTAGGAAAAATGAGGCGCATGATTCAAAGAGGATAAGAGAGAACGTCAGAGCGCCACGCCGGTGGCGTCACGAAACATGGTTCATTCGTACGGGCGGCGACAGCCCGCGGGCCGCTCCGGCCGTCGGCGATCGCAGCGGCTCGGCTCGTGTCTGGCTGGACGCCGCACGCGATCCGTGCGAGGATTCCTGAACTCCGTCACGGTTACGTTCTCGATTCCCAACGATCATGCGCTTGTTGATTGCTGCGCTCCTGCTGCTCGCCCTGCGGGCGCCCGCCACATTGCTCGGACAAGGGGCGGCGACCTTTGACGTGCTCATTATCGACGGTCTTGTGCTCGACGGTACCGGGTCGGTCGGTCAACGCGTTGATGTGGGAGTGCGTGGTGATCGTATCGTGGCCATGGCGGCATCACTGCCGCGAACGAATGCGAGACGTGTGATCAACGCAGGGGGGCGGGTCGTATCGCCCGGTTTCGTTGACTTGCACGCGCACCTCGAGCCGTTGTTGCAACTCCCCCTCATGGAGAGTGCGATGCGACAGGGGGTCACCTTTGCGCTCGGTGGCCCTGACGGTGGCTCACCGCTGCCGCTGGCTCCCTACATGGATTCGGTGCGCACGATTGGTGTGGGCATCAACGTGGGCTATCAGGTCGGACACAACGATGTGCGGCGCAGTGTCATGGGCATGGAGGCGCGTGCTCCAACCGCTGCGGAGTTGACCCGCATGCGACAACTCGTGGCGCAGGCCATGGGCAGTGGTGCGTTTGGATTGAGCACCGGGCTGCTGTACCTGCCCGGGACGTACTCCAACGTCGAAGAAGTGGTCGCGCTTGCTCAGGTCGCGAGTGACAGCGGCGGTATCTACACGTCGCATTTACGAAAAGAAGGAATCGGTCTGCTCGATGGTGTTGGTGAAGCGTTGGAGATTGGTCGGCGCGCCCGTATTCCCGTGGTGCTCACGCATCACAAGGCCGTCGGTCAGAAAATGTGGGGGCAGAGTACGGTGACACTCGCCATGGTTGACAGCGCGCGTCGAGCGGGCACCGACGTCATGATGGATCAGTATCCGTACACCGCCACGCATACGGGCATTGGTGTGTTGGTGCCAAGCTGGGCGATGGCTGGTGGCAACGATGAGTTTCGCAAACGTGTTGCCATCCCTGCCGTGAAAGACAGCATTTTGCGTGGCATTGTCGACAACATTCTGAATGACCGCGGCGGTGGAGACTTGTCGCGCGTGCAGTTCTCACGCGTGGCGTGGGACAAAACACTCGAGGGGAAAACGCTCCGGGACTGGGCTGATCGCCGGACGCTCGCGCCAACCCCGGAGAACGGAGCGGCGCTGGTTCTGGAAGCAATGCTCAACGGGGGCGGCAATGCGATCTACCATGTGCTTGACGAGCAGGATGTGCGTCGCATCATGGCGCACCCGTTTACCATGATTGCAAGTGACGGGCGACTCTCGCAGCCGGGAGATGGTCATCCACATCCGCGTGCCTACGGCACGTTCCCACGCGTGCTCGGTGAATACGTGCGCACGCAGCAGGTTCTCACGCTGTCACAAGCGATTCACAAGATGACACAGATGCCCGCCACACGACTGGGATTGCGTGACCGCGGTGTCCTGCGCGTGGGCGCGTACGCGGATGTGGTCGTGTTCGATCAAAGCACCGTGAAGGATCAGAGCACGTTTACCGCACCGCATCAATATCCGCTCGGCATTGAAACGGTCCTGGTCAACGGAGAACTCGCGGTAGACGAGGGCAAGCCCACCGGGGTTCGAGCGGGGCGTGTTGTTACTCGGCCATAAATCTCGTGACGCAAACAAACAGGGCCGGATCACCACGTGGCGATCCGGCCCTGTTTGTTTTGATCATGAACGACTCAGCCGCCCGCAAATCCAAAGCGGCGACCAAGTTCACCCAGATTGCCGAACCGCTGATTCACAATGGTGTTGTAAATCGAGCCGAACGTGTAGCCAACGCCCACGTTCATATTGTAGCGGAAGTTCGTTTGCAACTGCTGACGCTGCGTGAGGATGTCACGCTCCGACTGCGCGGCGGCCGCAATGTAGATCTGATCGCGCACGCGCGATGCCGAGCCACGCACGTTGAGGGAAAAGCCGCGTCCAAGGCGAAGATCCATGAACCCCGATACGGTCACGTGGTTGCGCTGGATGTCATGCAAATAGTGCGACCCTTCAAGGGAAACCGTGGTGTTGCCCCACTTCTGACGCTGCGTCAGGGCCAGCAGCAACGTCTGATTAAACCGCGTTTCTTCGTCTTCGCCGAATACGGTTGTGGAGTAGTACTGATAGTAGTTCGGGCCCACGTAATACAGCGCCGTGAGCTGGTGGCTCGTCGCTTCGGTCCATGGGTAGAAGTTGTACTCGATCGCGGGCGAGACGCGCAGCGACGCCTTCTGATTGAGCACTTCGCTAAAGCCCGCAGAGACCTTCACGCCAGTAGTCCAATGTGCATTCAGCGTTCGACCAACGAGTGCATTGGCGTTCGCGGCACGCTGCAACACGATTACGGACACTGTGTCACGCTTCGTAGGATCCGCTCTGTTTGTCTGAAAAATGCTGAAATCGCGTTCGTTATAGCTTCCGGTTGCACCGAGATTGATCTTCCATTTGTCGGTGGTGCGCGCCGCGGAGAGTGAGCTGGACAGATTGGTGTTCTTCACCAGCTGTTCACCCGATGCGGACAAATTGCCGTCAACGCGATAGATCCAGAGATTCCAGCGATCTTTGATGTTGCGCGGATTCATGGCAGGCGCCGTCACGCCATTCGCGAGCGTCAAGCGCATGCGCGATGCGATCGGTGTGCGCGCAACAAACGGCGCGAGTCCCAGTTGAAACGTGCGCAACAGTTCGCGACGGACCCGGTCGTCGGCATCGTTCGGCAGCGTGCTCACGACGAGCGTATCGACCTTGCCGGTGTAGGCTTTCTGTCCAAGAAAGTTCACGGTGATCTGGCGTCCACCATTTCCGGCGTTCAGCGACGTGAGCAGCAGGTGCACATCACTGTCCAGGCGATCGCGCACCCAGTTCACGTATGCCATTTCCTGCACGAAGAAATTGCGGTCGCAGCCGCGCACTCCACCCTGACAATCCAGAAACACGCGCAGCGAACCCTGCAAGACGCTGTCGGCCACCACTTCGCGGGTGACGACCGTTTCCGTCGCGCGCGGGGCCGCGGCCTCTCCGGGCGGCGGAACCGGCGGTTGCGCCAGAGTCGGCGCCGACGTCGTCGCGAGCGCCACGAGCAACACA
>JALHNZ010000143.1:1406-6483 GCA_022843265.1 Gemmatimonadaceae bacterium | reverse complement strand
GCGACACGCGTCTCCAATTCTGAACCCGACATTTCTGTCACGAATGCGCGCTTGCAAAATGCGCTCGCGCTTGCATTCGGCGTTGCGTCAACGTTGTCATATCGTATTGTTGAGACACCCGCCTACCAGCTCGCGTTTGGTTCGGCTCGCGAGCAACTCGGTTCGAGTGAATGGCTCTGGCGCCGATGAGTGCGCGTCTTCATCGTTTGACATCTTCTTCCCTCCATTGCCCGCCCCGCCAATGACTCCGCTTCGTTACAGTCGCCTCCTTGCTGGAGCGTTGGTCAGCACGTTGCTGCTGGCGTGCTCGCCGGAACAGCAGCCGCTTGATACGCGTGAAGAGGGTGGAACGGTGGCGATTGGCTTGAGCGGCGAGCCCGCCTCGCTCCTGCCACCGCTTGTTGGCAGTGATCACGAGCAGGCGATCGTTGAGGTACTGTACGATCGTCTGGCAGACATTGGTCCGGCGCTCGCCACCGTTGGTGATGCCGGGTTCACCCCTCGACTCGCGAGCTCGTGGCAGTGGGCCGGCGACTCCATGTCTATTTCGTTCACACTCGATGAACGTGCGCGCTGGCATGATGGGCAGCCCGTCGTCGCGGACGATGTGAAACGCACCTTCGAGCTGTACACCAACCCGCTCGTCGAGTCCAGTCAGGCCGCGCTGCTCGCGAACATTGATTCGGTGAGCGTGAGCCCGCCGCGCACCGCGACCTTCTGGTTCAAGCGACGATCGCCGCAGCAGTTTTACGACGCCGCGTATCACATGTTCATTGCGCCGGCGCACCTGCTGCAGGATGCCGACCCCGCTGAACTGTCCCTCGCGCCGCTCGGCCGCTCACCCGTTGGCACGGGCCGGTTTCGTTTTGTGCAGTGGAACAGCGGTGATCGCATTGAAGTCATTGCCGACACCACGAACTTTCGCGGGCGGGCGATACTCGACCGGGTGATCTATCGCCTCTTCACTGATGTCGGCGCAGCTGTCGTAAGTCTGTTCACGGGCGAGATCGACTTTTTCTCGCCATTGCCGGCAGACGACCTCGAAAAAGCCGGCAAGACACCGTCGTTACGTGTCGTGGCCTATCCGTCGCTGAAGTACCAGCTGATGCTGATGAATGTGCGCAATCCGGCGAGCGTCGAAGAGCCGCATCCTGTGCTGGGCGATCTGGCGGTACGACGCGCACTCAGTATGGCGACCAACCGCGAGCGCGTAGTACGGGCCGTGTTTGATTCCACCGCTGGAGTGGCGCGCGGTCCGACAACCGGACTGTTCATTCCCGAGAACGCCACGTTGAGAGAGCTTCCGTTTGATGTAGCGGCAGCTCGCGCGCTCCTTGACTCTGCAGGCTGGCAGATTGCAGCAAACGACAGCGTTCGTGCAAAAAATGGCGTTCGACTGCGTATCGAAGTGCTGGTACCCGCCGGCAGTCCAAATCGCGACCGCATGGCCGTGCTGCTTCAGGATCAGCTGCGCGCGGTCGGCGCCGAGTTGGTATTGCAGCGTCTGGAGATCAACACGCTCATCACGCGATTGGAGCGCGCAAACTTTGACGCGTTCATGCACGGTTGGAATATGTCGCCCGGGTTGGTAGGACTACGGCAGGTCTGGACAACAGGCAGCTTCGGTGGCGCGGGCAATAATTACGGCGGGTATCGAAGCCCGACCTACGATGCGAATATCGACAGCGCGCTGTCGTCGTTCGATCCGGTCGTCGCGCAGCGCACATTGATTCGTGCGCTGCAAACCATCATCGATGACGCGCCTGGCATCTGGCTCGCCGAAGATGGCGCCATCGCCGGCATGCACGAACGCATTGAACCAGGTGTGCTGTCCGCCACCGGCTGGTGGCATGGACTTCCATCGTGGCGTATTCCAGCGGACAAGCGAAACGATCGCGATCGGATCGGCCTCACTCCGGCACGCTGACCGCGACATGTTGAGTCGCCCGAAGCGTGCGCACTCATCACGTGTTGTTGCACGCCTGCTGCAATCGCTGTTTGTGGTCTGGGCCGCCGCCACAGCGGCGTTTGTACTGATGCGTTTGGCGCCAGGCGATCCGTATACAACGCGCATCGATGTCCCCGCGAACGAGCGCGCGCAGTGGAGCGCGCAGCGGGGATTTGATCAGCCGATACCCGTGCAATACGTGAAGTGGTTGCGCAACCTGGCCGTGGGCGATTTCGGACAGTCGTCGTATTTCAAGCGCCCGGTGCTCGATGTGCTGCGCGATGTGCTGCCGCGTACACTCCTGCTCATGTCACTGGCGCTCACCGCGAGCGTGCTGCTCGGCATGGCCATTGGCGCGTGGCAAGGAACGCGTGTTGGCACAACCGGCGATTCGCTCCTATCCACCGGATCGCTGCTGGCGTACTCCGTGCCGGAGTTCTGGTTGGGGATATTGCTGGTCCAGTTGTTTGCGCAAAGTCTGGGCTGGCTGCCAGCGAGTGGCATGGTGTCCACCGAGTACGAATACCTCCCACTTAGTGCACGTATTGTTGACCGCTTGCGACATCTGGTGCTGCCACTGACCGCCCTCACGTTGCTGGGCACATCGCTGTTCGCACGGTTTCAGCGCAGCAGTATGCGCGACGCGTGGAACGAACCCTTTGTTCAAACCGCGCGCGCGAAAGGACTCACTGAACGTGGTGTACGCTGGCACGCGTGGCGAACAGCGCTGGTACCGGTTGTGACTATGTTCGGCTTGATGTTCCCGTCGCTGCTTGGTGGAGCCGTTTTTGTCGAAAGCATTTTTTCCTGGCCCGGCATGGGACACACAGCGGTGCTCGCGGTGAATGCGCGTGACTACAATCTTGCGGTCGCCGCAGTGATCGTTGGTAGCGTGATGACGGTGTCCGGCAGTTTGCTGGCGGATGTGCTGCAGCGCGCGGTTGACCCGCGAACAGCCGCCTGATCGTGTCGCGACGCCTTCTCTGGCCGCTCGCGGCGCTTGTGGTGTTTCTCATCATCGCCGCCGGTGCGCCGTGGCTGTCACCGGCGGCGCCGAACGCAATTCCGACGGAGGGGATCATTGCCAGCTCGCCACCGTCGGCGGCGCATCCGTTTGGCACGGATCCGAGCGGCCGCGATGTGTTGAGTCGCGTGTTGCATGGCACACGAATATCGCTGGGTATTGCGTTGCTCAGCGTAGCGATCGCCACAACCGTGGGCACACTATTCGGTGCCCTCTCAGGATGGATCGGGGGTCGGCTCGACGCGATCCTCATGCGGCTGCTCGATGTGGCGCTTTCTGTTCCGCGCGTGCTCGTGTTGCTCTGTGTCTCAGCGCTCTGGGGCGCACTGCCGCTGCCGGGACTGGTGCTGTTGCTCGGTTTGACGGGATGGTATGATGTCGCGCGACTGGTGCGTGGCGATGTGTTTGCGCTCAAAGACCGCGAGTTCGTGGTGGCCGCTCGCGCCATGGGCACGGGCGAGACACGGGTGCTTTGGCGTCACGTGTTGCCTCACATCTGGCCAACGCTCGTGGTCACGGCCACGCTCGGCATTGCGCACACGATCGCGCTCGAGGCGGGGCTCTCGTTTCTCGGTCTGGGTGTCCAGCCGCCGCAGGCCAGCTGGGGAAGCATTTTGAGTGACGGAAGCGCAATGGTGTCTTCGCGCTGGTGGATCACGCTCTTTCCGGGAATCGCCATCGTCAGCGCCGTGATGACCTGCAACGCGCTCGGGGACGCCTTGCGCGAGACCCTTGCACCGGGACAGGTTGCCGCGTGACCAGCCCTCTGCTCTCCGTCAGCGATTTGCGTGTGTCGTTTCAAACCGACGCGGGCGTCGCGCGTGCAGTCGACGGTGTGTCCTTCACCGTGAGTGCAGGTGAGACGGTCGGGATTGTGGGAGAATCCGGCTGCGGAAAAACTCTCACCGCGCTGTCGTTGCTGCGGTTGATTCCGTCCGGCGGGAAGCTGGCGCCGTCGAGCCGTGTGGAGTTTGAGGGTGCTGATATGCTCTCGATTCCGGAGCGCGAGCTGCGCGCGGTTCGCGGACGACGCATGGCCATGATTTTTCAGGAACCCATGACGGCGCTGAATCCCGTGCTGACCGTGGGCGATCAGGTGGCCGAAGTGGTGCGCGTGCACACCAAACGTTCGCGCAGTGAAGCCTGGGCCCTCGCGGTGGCCATGCTGGCGCGCGTGGGAATCCCTGATGCCGCGGCACGCGCCGCGCAATATCCGCACGAGCTCTCGGGCGGCATGCGACAGCGTGTGATGATCGCCATGGCGCTGGTGTTGGAGCCCGCGTTGGTCATTGCAGACGAACCCACCACGGCGCTTGATGTCACCATTCAAGCGCAGATTCTTGAGCTGCTGCGCGAGTTGCGAGAGCGCATTGGCATGGCCGTGCTGCTGATCACACACGATCTGGGTGTCGTGGCTGAAATGGCGTCGCGCGTGTTGGTGATGTACGCGGGCGAAGTGGTGGAAGAAGCACCGGTGGAATCACTGTTTGCACAACCCATTCATCCGTACACCGAGGGGTTGCTCGCAGCCGTCCCTTCGCTCGCCCTCGCCTCACAGACAACGCAGGAGCGGTTGCGCACCATTCCCGGGACCGTTCCGCCGCCAACCGCCTGGCCGTCGGGGTGCCGATTCCGCGATCGCTGCGAGCACGCGTGGGAACGCTGCGCGACGGACGCACCGGCGCTTGTGCAGGTGCAACCGGCGCATCGTGTGCGGTGTCATCTCGTGCAGGAACCCGAGCGGCGGCGAACGTGACGGCCTTACTCGAAGTGCGCAATCTGACCAAACACTTTCCGATCCGGCGCGGGATGTTTCGTCGCGACGCCGGCAGTGTCAAAGCGGTGGACGGTGTGTCGTTCGATGTGCACGCAGGTGAGACGCTCGCACTGGTTGGGGAATCCGGTTGTGGCAAGACAACAACTGGTCGCTCCATTTTGCGACTCATTGAGCCAACAAGTGGCACGGTGCGCTTTGATAACACCGACGTGCTCGCCCTGCGCGGTGAAGCGCTGCGCAAGCTGCGGCGACACATGCAGATCGTATTTCAGGATCCGTTTGGCTCACTCAATCCGCGTCTCACTATCGGCGCCGCCATTCGTGAAGG
>JALHNZ010000143.1:0-1396 GCA_022843265.1 Gemmatimonadaceae bacterium | reverse complement strand
CGATCAGCGCGTGGCGCAGCTGCTCGATGAAGTCGGATTACGAGCCGAATATGCGTCGCGTTATCCGCACGAATTTTCTGGCGGACAACGTCAGCGCGTTGGTATTGCCCGTGCGCTTGCAGTGGAACCAAAGTTCATTGTGTGCGATGAGCCTGTCTCTGCACTCGACGTGAGTGTGCAGGCGCAGGTGGTGAACTTGTTGCGCGATTTACAGCGCGACCGCGGTTTGGCGTACCTGTTCATAGCGCACGATCTCGCCGTGGTTTCGCACATGGCCGATCGAGTCGCCGTGATGTATCTCGGACGCATCGTTGAGCTGGCCACGCGCGCTTCGCTCTTTGCCTCGGCGAAAATGCCGTATACGCAAGCGCTGCTTTCGGCCGTGCCGGTTCCGGAGCCAGGCCGCGTGCGGTCGCGCATTCTGCTCGCGGGCGATCCACCATCGCCGGCGAACCCTCCGTCGGGTTGCGTGTTTCATCCACGGTGTTCGCATCCGCTCAAGGACGCCGAGTGTTCTGTTCGTGTGCCTGCGCTCGAAGAGAAGAGTCCTGCTCACTGGGTTGCCTGCCATAAGGTTCCGGTAGCCCTTCCCGCCGCACCCACGCCTTCCCCCGCCTGATGTCCAAGGTCACCTCGTCAGATCCCGCACCGTACGTACGGGACACCAAGTTTTTCGGCCATCCGCGCGGTCTCGCGACCCTGTTCTTCACAGAAACGTGGGAGCGGTTTTCGTTTTATGGATTGCGCCCACTGCTCGTGCTGTTCATGGCGGCAGCGCTGGCGGAAGGCGGCTTTGGTTTCGAGCGTGGACAGGCCTCGGCGATTGTCGGTATCTACGGCGCCTTCGTCTATGTAGCGTCGTTGCCGGGCGGATGGATTGCTGATCGCCTGCTGGGATTACGACTCGCCATTCTGATTGGCGCCGTATTGATCACGCTCGGTCACCTGTCGATTGGCTTGTCTGGTTTTGCCGGACCCGATCTTGGCAAGGTGTTCTTCTTTCTCGGCTTGATCCTGATTGTGCTTGGCACAGGTCTGCTCAAGCCGAACATCTCGGCGATTGTTGGCGATTTGTATCCGGAAGGTGGCGCGCGCCGCGATGCCGGTTTCTCAATTTTTTACATGGGTATCAACCTCGGCGCCTTTGCCGGGCAGTTGATCACGGGCATTCTCGGTGAGGCCGTCGGCTGGCATTACGGCTTTGGTGCGGCGGGCGTCGGCATGTTTATCGGCCTGATTGTGTATTGGCTGACGGCGCACAAAACTCTCGGTCCGATCGGCGTGCTGCCGACGCGCAATCCGGATCCGGTATTGCAGGCCAGGCAGGAGTCCACGGTGAAGCTCGCCACGGGTGCGGGGCTTGGCCTCGTCGCGCTCGTATTTGTTCTGGCCGCCA
>JALHNZ010000142.1 GCA_022843265.1 Gemmatimonadaceae bacterium | reverse complement strand
TTTCCAATAAAATCCGTTGCAGTTGCTCTTCTTCGTGTCCTTCGTGCCTTCGTGCCCTTCCCGCCGCAGTTCCCCCAGCATTAGGAGCACGCCCGCCTACATCTCCCTTCGCGCCTGCAGCGCCTGCGCAATCGTCACGCCGTCGGCGTACTCGAGATCTCCGCCCACAGGCAACCCGCGCGCGATACGTGTGACACGCACGCCAAGCGGCGCGAGCAGGCGCTGGATGTACAGCGCGGTGGCCTCACCTTCGAGCGACGGATTGGTGGCCATGATCACTTCCTGAATCTCGTCTTCAGGGACGCGCGCAAGCAGTCCCGCGATCGTGAGATCATCGGGGCCGACACCGTCGAGCGGAGAGAGCCGACCACCGAGTACGTGGTAGCGACCGCGAAACTCACCAGCGCGTTCGATGGATGCAATATCGGATGCGTCCTCGACCACGCATACGAGCGTGGGATCACGACGCGCGTCGGTGCACAAGGAACACAACGCGGCTTCCGTGAGGTTGTAACAGCGCGAACATGGTCGCACTGTTTCAACCAGCGTGATCAGCGCCTGCGCAAGCCGGCGGCTCTGCTCAGCGGATTGCTTGAGCAGATGATACGTGAGTCGTTGCGCCGTTTTCCGACCGACACCGGGAAGCCGGGCGAACTCGGTGGTGAGATCGTCAATCGCTGACACGCGCCGTACGCAGAATCAGAACGGCAGCTTGAACGGCAGATCAATACCGCCTGTCAGCTTGCCCATCTCTTCCTGCGCGGCTTCAGCGGCCTTTTTCTGCGCCTCGGCGGCGGCCACCACAATCAGATCCTCGATCATTTCCACGTCACCCGCGGTGAACATGCTCGGATCGATTTTGACGCGACGGAGTTGTCCTTTGCCGTCACACTCCACGGTGACCATGCCTGCGCCAGCCGATGCACTGACCGTACGCCGGGCGAGATCCTGCTGCAGCTGCTCAAGCTTGCCCTGCATCTGTTGCGCTTGCTGCATGAAGTTGAACATGTTGGCCATGATAGAAGTTAGCCGAAGGGTACGCGTCAGTCGAGCAGTTCGAGATCAAGAGCCTTCACCGCCGCCGCCAGCAATGGATCACGCTGCGCGAGGCGATCGAGCGTTTCAGTTTTTACATCCTGCGTCGTAATGCGGCGACCAGCCGACGCATTCGCAGGGCCCGCCCCGTTGCCGTCGCTCTGCAAACGCAGTGAACGCACCGGTCCAACCAGTTGTGCAATGACGCCGAGCAACACCTCACGTCCGTTTTCGACCGATGTTGAGAACGTATCGTCGCCCGGATCGTGATTGAGCGTGAGCATTCCCGTGTCATCGAGCGCGGTTGGTCGCACACGACGCACCGACTCGGCCAGCATGCCGCGACCGGCAGAACGCACGGCATCAGCCACAGCGTTCCACTGCGCGCGAACGGCATCGAGCGTAGGTGTTGCCTGCGGTGTGGCCTGCGGTGTGGCCTGCGGTGTGGCCTGCGGTGTGGCCTGCGGTGTTGCAGACGGCGTCGCGGCCTTGAGCACAGGCGTCACCGCTGCCGGTGCACGTGTCACCGCTGCCGCAGCCGCCGGCCCGACACTGTACGCCGAGGCCCCCTTGGGCTCCGGTGCACGCGCCGTGCGCCGAGCGGGCGGATCTTCGCCCGTATCGAACCCGCGCAACACTTCTTCCAGATCGACCGTGCGGTCGAGCAATGCAAATCGCACCAGCAGCGACTCGAGCAATAACTGCGGCTGCCCGCTCTTACGAAACTGCGGCTCGATTTCGAGCAGCGCATGCAACATGCGCAGCACGTCAGGCGCCGTGAACCGACTCACTCGGCTTTCGAGCGCGTGACGCAGCGTGTCGGAAATTTCCGGCGGCGTGCCACCAAGCACCAACGCGAGCGTGGCGCGTAGAACATCCGCCAGGCCAGACAACACCTGCGCAAAGTCCACGCCACCATCGGCGAGTGCCTGAACCTGTGTGAACACATCGCCGGCGCGCCGATCGGCAATCACATCCAGCAGTGCGATGAACTCTTCTTCCGGCACCAGACCGAGCGCCGTGCGTACCCGATCGGCGGTCACTTCGCTCGTGTCACCAAGCGACAGCACCTGATCGGTGAGCGACAGCGCATCACGCAATCCACCATCAGCGGCGCGTGCGATCATGCCCAACGCGTCGTCTTCGAACGCGACACCCTCGGCGCGCAATACGTGCGCCAGTCGCTCGCGGATTTCACCCGGTCCGATCCGCTTGAGATCGAAGCGCTGCAAGCGACTGAGCACAGGTGCCGCGGCCTGCGCAATTTTTTGCGGTTCTGTGGTCGCAAACACGAACACCACGCGTGGCGGCGGCTCTTCCAACACCTTCAGCAGCGCATTCCACGCTTCTTTCGTGAGCATGTGCGCTTCGTCTACGATGTAGACCTTGTAGCGATCGTCGGCCGAAGGTGCATACATGGCGCGCTCGCGCAGCTCACGGGCGTCGTCGACACCACGATTTGACGCGGCGTCGATTTCCACCACATCGAGCGACGCACTGCCACTCCAGATGCGCGTGCAACTCGTGCAATGGCCGCAGGGCTCTCCGTCGTTGGCTTCGCCGGCGCGCCGTTGCGCACTGAGTGTCTCGCAGTTGAGCGCCATGGCAAGCACGCGGGCGAGCGTGGTTTTGCCCGTGCCGCGCGGCCCACATAGCAGATAGCCATGCGCGACACGATCACGCGCGATCGCGCCCTTCAGCGTGTTCGCGACGTGCGACTGCACCGCAACCGACGCGAAGTTCGTAGGACGATATTTTCGCGCGAGAGCGAGCGACATGGACGCGAGGAAAGTCAGCGCAGGGGAACGGCTGCGAGGTCACCCTGCGGCGCCTCGACGGAGCTCGGCGTGCATGCTTCGCACGTGCGGCAGGTTGACGAAAACTACAACGCCGGTGCGCTCTCCGCTCCGCGAGGGAGGGCTGAGCTGCACCGGCGCATTGCCCCGGGTCTTACGAAGCGACGTTAGACACCACGTACCGTTGCTACCTTCGGGGTCCTGGCGGAGTTGGCGGGCTCGCGCCCTTCGGGACCCGGGACACCTGAAGCATAGACACCGCACCCCGCGCAGACAAGCGCTTGACTACGACCGCGCGCCTCGAATAACCCGTGCGACCACGTCCGCGAGAATCGGCGCCGCGCTCGTGATCCGGGCCGCCGAGGCATCGCGGTGCGCGACCGCGCGAATGCGGGTCGGCGACCACGCCGAGACGCGAATGCCGTGTGCTTTGGCCTCGGCAACGATCGTATCGGCGCACGCGATGGGCAGGTCCAACATCACAATGTTGGTGTCCGGCGGCACCACGCGCGCACCTTCCACCCCATCGAGCGCCGCAGCCAGCGTGCGCGCGTTGGCATGATCGTGCGACAGCTCACTCAGATGGTGCTGCAAGCCGTGCATGGCCGCCGCCGCGAGCATACCAGACTGACGCATACCTCCGCCGAATCGTTTGCGGGCGCGACGCGCACGCGTCATCACGTCACGCGTGCCCACCAGAGCGGCACCAACGGGCGCACCAAGTCCTTTGGAGAACGATACCATGACCGTGTCGGCGCACGACGCGAGTTCCGCAAGCGAGACACCGGACGCAACATGTGCATTCCAGAGACGCGCTCCATCCATGTGGAGCGGCACCCGCAGTGACTGCGCAATCGCGTACATGGCGCGCAGTTCGTGCAGCGGGGTGATCATGCCACCGGCCCCGTTGTGCGTATTCTCCACGCACACCAGTGAGACGTCCGGCGCATCGTACGATGGCGGACGCACCGCGCGTTCCAGATCAAGCGCAGTCATGACCGGGGCGGTGCCACGCACCATGCGGGGCTGCACACCGGCCAACGCCGCCGCGCCAGCAAGCTCCCAGTGCACAATGTGTGAGTCCGCATCAACAAAGATCTCGGTACCCGGTTCACTCAGTACCCAGATGGCGGCCTGATTCGCCATCGTACCACTGGGAAAAAAGAGCGCCGACTCCTTGCCGAGACGCGTGGCCACGTCTTCTTCAAGCGCCCGTGTGGTGGGATCACCATCAAGCACGTCGTCACCAACGATGGCCGTCATCATGGCCGTACGCATCGCCGCCGACGGCTGCGTGACGGTATCGCTGCGCAGGTCGAGCACCGCTTCACTTCCGGAAACCATCAGGGCTTTCTCGTGGGCTTGGTGGAGACGCGCGTTTTTTTCGTGCGCGCCAGTTTTTCATCGCTTCGCTGCTCGTGCGCTTGCGCCACCTCGGCGCCGACCAGAAACAGCAGCGCCGCATAGTACACCCAGAACACCACGGACACGATCACTGCAATCGTTCCGGTGTACAGCGAGCTTGGCGCGAAACGTACCACCAGCACCGCAAAGAGATATCGCGCAATCTCGAACAGGATCGAGGCCACGACTGCGCCAGTGAACGCCGCCCCGCGCGGATGTCGGCTGCGCGGCAGCCCATGATACATCGCGTAGAACGTAAAGACGATCAGCGAGAAACCAACCGCGCGACCAAAGAGATACGTCAGCGTACCGAGTGTTTCCATACGAACGCCGAGATCAGCGAGCAGCGACGTGCCAGTGTCTGTGGCAATGGAGAGATATGTGGAAATGATCACCCACACGACCACCAGCAGCGTGGCGGCAGCGGCGGCGAAGACATCAAAGACCTTGCCGGCCACAATGCCGCGTTCGTTGCGATCCATCACGATAGACAAGACGGCGCGCAACGAACCGAACAGACGGGTGCTCGTCCACACAAAACCGAGCGCCGCGCCAATCCCGACCGCGCCTCGCGTTCGGAGCACGTCGTCGACGATGGTGCGGAGCACGGCGCCAAACTCAAAGGCATCGCGCGGCAAAAAACGCGTAGCGAGATCAACCACCGTGGCCGCCGCGTCTTCGGGACTGCGACCAAACGCGAAGGTGAGTCCGACCACGAGGAGCAACACAAATGGCACGAGCGCGAGCAACAGGCTGAACGCAACGCCGCCCGCAAGAAAAAATGCGTTGTCGTTGGCCAGCCCGTTGTACACACGTCGCGCGTAGTCCGCGAATATGGCGAGACGGGGGCGCACGATAAACGTGCGCCACCCATCCGCGTCAGGCGGTGCCTGGATTCTCGGCGGCGTCGTGGTCGGCAACCGGTTCGATGTCGTCGGCGACACGCGTCGTCCGGCGCGCATCTTCGTACGCCCGCTTGGTCTCCTGCACCGCGCGCTCCAGCTCTACCTTGGCCTGACGCGCCGCAACCCGGCCGGCGTCAACCGCATCACCGACGGCGCGCGCGCGTGTTTCTACCACACCACGTGCTTCGCCAACTTTGCGGCCTACTGTCTCGCGCGTGCGGCCGACTGTTTCAGAGACTTCGTCTGACACTTCGTCTACCAACTCGCGCGCGCGTGTCGTTGCACGCTTGGCCTCACGGCGAATGCGTGCACGCATGGCTTCGCCAGATTCCGGCGCCAGCAGAAGAGCCGCGCCGGCACCGATCGCCATGCCGAGCAGCAGCGCACCCAACCCGTTGCTTCCGCCATTATCGCGCTCGACAATCACCACGCGCTCATCATCGTAGTCGTCGTATCGTCCCATGCTCTCTCCTGTTCAATCACTAAGGTCCGCATCGTCGGGAGCGGCCGCCACGGAGGGCACGCCGTCCACGGGCATCTTGCGGCGCAGGGCCGTCGGTGTGACGAAGCGTGAGACAATCTCACGCGTCCCTGCAATGCCAAGCTGCCGGAACAGAAAGGCGAACTTCTCATCGTACGCCTTTCCGAGCGCTGCCTTTACATCAGGTGACAGCGCCCACAGCTGCCGCTTGAACGGCCCGAGAGCCTTCTTGCGGGTCTTGTAGAAAAACTGTTCGTCGGAATCGGTTGCCTTGCGCTCGTCCTTCGCGTTCTCGAGCAACCACTCGTAAATCTCCGCGCGCAACTCCGGCGGCAGATAATCAAACAACATGTTCTGGAAATTCGTCGCGAGATGAATTTCCGCCGTCTCAGTGCTCGGGAAGTTGGAGAACGCCGCGTCGGTCAGCGTTGACGCGCCGTGCTGCACCGCACCCGCCATGCCGTACTTCTCGCGCGCAATGCGCGACAACGTGGCCAGCGTATCGAGGTCCAGCTTCACATCAGCAATCGAACCGTCGGGCAACACGATGCCACCGTGCGACGTGCCTGACTGCACACTGATCTTTGACAATCCAATCGTGCCGGGCGCCTTGGCTTCGAGCGTGCGATTGAAGCCGTCCATAAACGCTTCCAGCTCTTCCGGCGTGGAATTTTCCGTGCCCACTTCGCCGATTTCGCCGCCGATCGAGATCGTCACGCCTTTCGGTTCTTCCTGACGTACGACCAGCGCGATTTCTACGCATCGCTCGTAGTTGCGGCGCTGCTGCTCATCGAGATTCGGCTGCGACAGATCCACCAAGGTGGACGTGTCCACGTCGATGTTGTAGAAGCCCGCAGATACCGCCTCGCGAACCAGCTGAAGCACCGCGTCGACTTCGCCCTCTGGATTTGTGGCAAACTTCTTCGAGTTCACCTGGAAGTGATCGCCCTGAATAAACACCGGACCGCGGAATCCTTCGCGCATGGCGGCCGCAAGCATCACGGTGACGTACTCGGCAGGTCGCTGATCCGTATACGCGATTTCCGAGCGTGCGATCTCCAGCAGAAACGCGCCCGCATCGAGAGCGATGCCCTGACGGAAAATCGCGCGCGCCG
>JALHNZ010000141.1 GCA_022843265.1 Gemmatimonadaceae bacterium | reverse complement strand
GGCGCGGCGACGCGGCGAGCCGTTTGATATCGTGCACGCACACTGGTGGTTTCCATCTGCGTTGGCTGTTTGGCAAAGTGGACTCGGGCGCGCTGGCGCTCCGCCGCTTGTGATCACCATGCACGGCAGTGACGTTCGGCTCGCCAAGTCGGTTAAACCCGCACACGCGATCATGCGCGCGGTGCTTGGTAGTGCTCGAACGGTGACGGCTGTTTCATCGTGGCTGGCGCGCGAAGCGACCCGCATTGCACCAGATGTGAAGGTGGACGTTGCTCCCATGCCTGTTGACATCTCGCGGTTCACGCCCGCTGGCGCCCCACGCAGCGGGCGGCTGTTGTTTGTGGGTCGACTGAACGCGCAAAAGGGTGCCGCCGATTTGCTGGATGCCCTCGCACGAACGACACACGATATGCACTGCGATATCGTTGGCGATGGTCCTGATCGTGACGCACTGCAACAACGCGCGCGCTTGCTGGGCGTGGAGTCACGCGTGCAGTGGCATGGCGCGCTCGAGGCGCACGAGTTGCCGCCACTGTACGCCAGCGCACTCGCCACTGTCATGCCGTCGCGAGAAGAAGGACTCGGACTGGTTGCGGTGGAATCGCAGCTCTGTGAAACACCGGTGATTGCGTACGACTCAGGTGGCCTGCCCGATGTGGTGCAACGTGAGCACGGCGGCACACTGGTCACAGTGGGAGATACCGCCGCACTTGCACAGGCGATTGATGGCCTGGCGAGCGACGCTGACCACGCGGCACGGATGGGCCGCGCAGCGCGCACGCGTATGGTCGCGCTGTTCAGTCCATCAGAAGTTGCGGCGCGCTACCTCTCCGCGTACGAGGCGGCAATGCACGGAACCCGTGAGTAAGCAACGCTGGTGGTGGCGCGCGCTTCAAGTGCTGCTGCTCGCGGCACTGTTTGTGTTTATCGGGCGCGAGCTGTCTGAGCAACGGGAAGCCCTGCGCAGCGCTGCGGCGTCCGTGCAAATCCAGTGGCATCTGATCGCGGCAGCGAGCGCCGTCGTCTTGGTTACCTATGCGGCGCTGATTCAGAGCTGGCGCATGTTGATGGCCGGGTGGGGCAGTCGCATCAGTTTTTTGAACGCCACCCGCATCTGGACCATCGCCAATCTCGGTCGCTACATCCCGGGAAAGATCTGGTCGGTCGGCGCGCTCGTGGTGCTGGCGCAGCGCGAAGGAGTCAACGGCGTCGCATCAGCTGGCGCGGCGCTGCTTGGTACGGCCATCAACATTGGCGCCGGCATGGGTGTCGTTTCGCTCGCGGGCGCGGCGGTCCTCGATGTACTGGGTCCCGGCTATCGTGTGACCGCGTGGGTGGGCAGCGCAGTTTTTGTGCTGGGTGTGATCGCGTTGCCGTGGCTGCTCCCAGCCCTGCTGCGATTCCTCGCCGCGCGTCGCGCGGGGCTTGAGCCGCCCGCAAACGCACTGCCAAGCAGTGCGGTCTGGGCCGCCGTCGCGATCAACATTGCGTCGTGGCTCGGCTACGGCGTGGCCTTCGCGATTTTCTGCCACGCTTTGTTGCCCGACATCAGTGGCGCCTTACCGGCTTTTGTCGCAATTTGGACTGCTTCATACCTGGTGGGGTACCTCTTTCTCGTTGCGCCCGGCGGCATCGGCATGCGGGAGACGGCGCTTGTGGCCGCGATGCTCGCACTCGGCGTTGCCACATCGGCGGAGGCCGCCGTACTCGCAGCGGCGTCGCGCATTTGGCTGATCGTTCTTGAAGTACTGCCGGGATTCATAAGTCTTGCTCTCGCTCCTGCCGCACGACCGCGTGCTCCGTGACGGGCCATTGCCCAATGGGGTTCGATCGTGTACGGACGCGTTCCTCGTTATCCCCTGATTGCTCGCATGGATCGAACTGACAATACGCTGCCTGACTGGACCCCTCGGTTTGCCTGGGGCTGGGCAGTGCTCACATGCCTGATCTGCACCATGCTGCTCGCCTGGCCCGCCCTCATCGGTGGCTTCCTGGTGAATCCGCACTCAGATCAATACATCGCGGGTTATTCGTTCCGTCACTTCGCCGCGCAAATGCTGCAAAGCGGACAGGGCATTCCGCAGTGGAATCCGTACCTGCAAGGCGGCATGCCGTACGTGGCCGCCATGCACGGCGACATTTTCTATCCCACGTTTCTGCTGCGCATGTTTCTGCCCACCGACGTCGCCATGACGTGGGGCTTCGTGATTCACACCATGCTCGCCGGGGTGTTCACGATCGGGTTTCTGCGCGCGGTCGGCATGGGCTTGCTGCCGGCGACAGTTGGTGGTGTGGCGTATATGCTGAGTGGTCAGCTCGCGTCGTTCCCGAGCCCAGGTCACGACGGCAAACTTTTTGTGAGCACGCTGCTGCCGCTCACGCTGTGGATGCTGGTGCGCGGCGTACGCGACGGAAAAAAATGGGCCTGGGGCGCGCTGGCTATCGTTGTCGGGCTCGGCGTTTTGTCGCCGCATCCGCAGTTACTCCAGTACCTGCTCCTCACGGCGGGCGCGTTCGCATTGTTCATCGCGCTCAAGCCGTCGGCGATCACGCTGAACGCCCCATCAAGCAAAACGGCCTCGACCGCCGAAAAGAGAACACATCTCCCGAGACTTGGCCTGGCGCTCGGTGCGGTGGCCATAGGTTTTGCCATTGGCGCGGTGCAGTTTTTGCCCGTGAGCGAATACGTGGACTGGTCACCGCGTGAGGGCGGCAAGGACTATACGTACGCGTCGTCGTACTCCATGCCGCTTGAAGAAACGATCAATATGTGGATCCCGGAGTTCTCCGGAATTCTCGACCGCTACTGGGGCGCCAACGGCATTCACTTTCACAGTGAGTATCTCGGCGTTGCGGTGATTCTGCTGGCCTTCGCGGGACTGGCGGGTGGCGTGCACAAACACATGCGCGCGCACTCCTGGTTCTGGCTTGGTACGGCGATTGTCACGCTGTTCTGGGCCTGGGGTGGTAACACGCCGTTTTACAACCTGGTGTACTGGTTGGTGCCGGGCTCCAAGTATTTCCGAGCGCCGAGCACCATTCTGTACGTTGTCACGTTTTCAACAGCGATGCTCGCGGCATACGGGGCAGAGCGGCTGCTTGGAGGTAAGCTCACCAACCGCTTTGCCATCGGCGCGGCCGCGGCTGGTGTGCTCACGGCGGCGCTCGCGTCTGTCGGGTTCTTCACGAGCATCGCGCAGGCCGTGATGATCGACCCGTCGCTGATCGTGAAGGTCGATGCCAATGCATCCGCGCTCGTGGCCGGTGGCTGGCGTGTCGCGGTGGTCGCGTTGCTCGTAGCTGCTATCGCATTCGCGGCGACGCAGCGCAAGCTGCCCGCTCGAACGCTCGGCATGGCACTCATCGCCGTGGTCGCGCTCGACCTCTGGAGCATCGGTCGCCAATACTGGCTCTTCAGTGAAGGCGCAGACAAGCTCTTCGCGACAGACTCCGTCGTTGACTATCTCGCCGCTCAGAAGGAACCAGGCCGCGTGATTACAGGCGCGTTTGAGGGCGGCGCTGCCATCAATGGCCGCGATCCGTTTTATGGACACTCCGGTCTCATGGCCTACAACGTCCGAGCCGTCACCGGATACCACGGTAACGAGCTGGGTCGCTACCGGCGGCTCATTGAGACGGTTGAGAACGGCATGTTTGGCAACCCGAACTTCTGGGCCTTGGCCAATGTCCAGTACATGTACACCAATCTGCAGGATCTGCCGATCGAGGGCGCGACCAAGGTAGCGGGCCCCGCAGTCAACGCGGCTGGTAATACCGTGCATCTGTACAGACTGCCCGGCGAGAATCCCTACGCGTGGGTCGTACCGTTGCGCGTGAAGTCGGATGACGAAAGCGCACTGGCCACCGTGATCGATCCTCGATTCAATCTGGATCGTGCGGTGTTGTTCGCCGCTGATGCGCCCGTCAACGCGCAGGAGGCTGACAAGGTGGCGACCGTTCCTGAGCCGCTCGACGTGAAGGCACGTGTCACCAGCTACGCGCCTGGAGCAGTGGAAATCGCCCTCGAGGGCACCGTGCCTGACGGCGCAACGCTTGTTGTGTCGGAGAATTATTACCCGGGTTGGACTGCCACGGTCGATGGCGCCAACGCGGCCATCGGCCGCGCGAACTACGTGATTACCGGGGTGGAGCTCCCGGCGGGCGCCAAGACCGTGAGCCTCCGGTTCGACAACCCCAAGAATCACACGGGGCGGCTGGTCACGCTGCTTGCGTTGGCGCTGGCGGTGCTGTGGCTGGGTTATGGAGTGGTCGCGGATCGCCGGAGTGTTGCGAGTGCCTGATCGCTCCACGCCGTGGTCTCCGCAAGCCCCAATTCCTGAAGGCGAACGTGCGCTGGTCATCGTGCCCACGTACAACGAGCGCGAGAACATTCTCAAGATCGTGCCGCGCATTTTGGCTGAAGATCCGCGGCTCGAAGTACTGGTGGTGGATGACAACTCACCGGACGGTACCGGTCAGCTCGCGGACCAACTCGCGGCCGACGACCCGCGCGTGAACGTGCTGCATCGCCCGGGTAAAGCCGGTCTTGGTCGTGCCTACCTCGCGGGTTTTGCATGGGCGCTGGAGCGAGACTACGCGTACATCTTTGAAATGGACGCGGACTTTTCGCACGATCCCGCACACCTCACGGAGTTTCTGCACGCCATTCAGGACGCCGACATGGTGCTCGGATCGCGATACCGTCAGGGCAGGGTGACTGTCGTGAACTGGCCGATGACCCGCCTGCTACTTTCGTACTCGGCCAACATTTACGCGCGCCTTGTGACAGGACTGCATCTGGGCGACGCCACCGGCGGCTTCAAGTGTTTCCGGCGCAAAGTGCTGGAGGCGATCCCATTGGATCAGGTCCGTTCGAATGGATACGCATTTCAGATCGAAATGAGCTATCGGGCGTGGAAGCGTGGGTTTCGCATTGCCGAGATCCCGATTGTGTTCAATGATCGCACGGAAGGTGAGTCCAAAATGTCCAAGCGCATCGTCCGGGAAGCAGTCTGGATGGTGTGGCGTCTGCGCTGGTGGGGCATTACGGGCCGGTATTAGGCCTGCGATCGCGCATGACGTCCCCTGACTCGGCTTCATCAGCGCTGGCCGCGCTGTCCGGCGTTCCGTTCACGAAAATGACCGGTTCCGGCAATGACTTTGTGGTATTTGACGGACGTCATGTATCGTCTGAACTTCTCACAAGACCTGAGGTGATCCAGGCTATCTGCAGCCGTACCAATGGAATAGGCGCAGACGGACTAGTTATCCTCGACCCGTCAGCTGAGAGCTCGGCGCCGGATCATGCGTTGCGAGAGACGCGCCCCGGCGAACCCCGCTCAACCGAAGTATCAGGCCTGCCGATCCGCCTCAGGTACTTCAACAGGGATGGCACGCTGGGTGAGCTGTGTGGCAACGCCACCTTATGCAGCACGAACTTCGCCATACTGGCCGGTTTGTCGGGGCCGCGCCGCGTGGTGCTCGACACGGACGCTGGACGGGTCACTGCCAGGCTGATCGACGGCCTGCCGGAGATCGATATTGCGCCGGTGGATCACGTCCTCGAGGAGCTTCCGGCGATTGCCTTGGCGCCCCAAGAGCAGCGTGTGGGCTTTGCGCTGGTTGGTGTGCCACACGTCGTGATCCTGACAAGTGACATCGCAAACGTGGACGTATTTGCGCGCGGCCGGTCAATTCGGCAGGACGCGACACTGCGGCCGGCGGGCGCGAATGTGAACTGGGTCGCCCCCCTCCCGGACGGGCGTTGGGCTTACCGCACCTACGAGCGCGGCGTTGAAGACGAGACGCTTGCCTGCGGCACCGGCGCCATCGCCGCCGCGATTTTACTTACCAGCTGGGGCCTTTCCAGCGGGCCCGTGGCGCTGATGACACGCTCCGGTCGCGATGTCCAAGTGACCTTCCGGAGCGATTCAGGCGGCTTGCTGGGGGCTCCCTCGAAAGGACGAGTGGCTGCTACGACCTGGTGGCCGTCGCTCCGGGGCGAAGGACGGGTGGTCTTCCGGGGCCGAATCGAGGCGTTGGGCTGATTTCATGCATTTCTCGCGCCACGGCGCGGGATTTCCAAGCCAACTGTCGACAGTCCCGCGAACCGTGCATTCTGTGCGCAGGAATGTGGAGAGTTCGACGTAGCTGGACGAACGTGACTTCACAGTTGAGAGAGCACGTGAGAGAATCGCCGTAACGCGTTTACTCACAACGCAGTGCGATCACACACACAAAGCGCAAGTACCGATCAGCCGGAATGTTCTCCACAGTTATCCACGCTACTTGGTTTACATAACATATATTATCGGCATTCTCTTTGGCCGATAGCGAACCGTAAGTGTCTTATGATGACCCCTTAATGGCTCCCTGATGTCATCTTTCCCCAAACGCCGCACGAGGCCCGCAGATTCGATCCGGGGGCCGCAGATCACACGAACCGACAACCGGTCAAGTGTTTCACAGGTTGCGATCTTTGTCACACAAAAAAACTGGACCGGCTCCGCGACGTGCGGCACCGGCCCAGTTCCAGATGTGCTTTCCACTCAATGTTTCGTACGCCGTGGACGTGATTCCCGCCCAATGATTCAGTTGCCCGAGGCGCTCGCCTTGAGCTCACCCAGGCGCACAGCGGCTTCCTGCGCATACGGCGAGCCTTCCTTGGCGACCAGCGCTTCGAACAGCGCGATCGCCTCGGTGCGCTTGCCCGCGCGCATCAACGCGCGCCCTTGCGACACCAGGT
>JALHNZ010000140.1 GCA_022843265.1 Gemmatimonadaceae bacterium | reverse complement strand
CTGCTCCCCCGCCGGCTGCTCCCGCAGCGCCAGCCCCGCGACCACAGCCCGGCGGGCCACCCGCCGGCGCACCTCCGCCATTAAAAATGCCGGTCATCAGCGACAGCAAACGCGCGTTGGCACGTGGCTCGAGGATCACCGTATAACGACCCGGCTCAATCGCTTTGGCGTTGCGGCTCTTGATCGCCTTCTGCGCCGCCACTTCCGTAAGCGCCTTGGAATCGATCATGGTGATGTCCTTGATGCCCATCAACCCTGACCAACCCGAACCGCTGCCGTCGGGCATGCGGCAGGTCAGCGCAAAGCCGGTCTCGGCGGTGCGATAGTACGCGAACAGTCCTTTCGAATTCGCGTTGCACGTGGTCTGATCGATTTTTGGGATGTAACCAGCGCCCAGCACACCGCGAGCTTCGGCCAGATCAATGCTGTCCTTCACCAGCCGCGCACGCTCCGCCGGCCCAAACGATGTCATGTTCGGCAGCGCGGCGTCCATCGGGATGTAATCCTGCGCGCCCATGAGTTCGCGCAGGTTGGGATTATCAATCGATTTCCTCGCCGTCTCGAGCGCCTCGTTCACCATTTCGCGCAGACCAGCGTCGCTGAAATCACGCGTGCTGGCGCTGGCTGATTTTTGACCCAGTCGCACCGTGACCGTGAGGTTGCGGTCGTACTGCACCAGATTGGTAGTGATGGACGAGTTCGCCCACCTTGTGCCGGAGCGTTCGCCGCCGGTCAGGTTGATTTCAACAGCATCGGCGCCGGCCATATTGATGACCTTGTCGACGATGGCTTTGCATTCCTCGCGAGTGTACATGCGGCGGCTGAGCGTGGGGAGGAGGTACGGGAGGGACGGCCGATCGGGCGAAGCAGACGCGCGCGGCCTCTCCACTCAATGCGTACAGGGTGGGGAATTCGTTGACGGAATATGGTACCCGCGCAAGCTTGAGGTAGGTCGCGTGTGTACGATGCGTTCGCGCGAACCTGCGGTCAGGGCAGTCCGCGGCGCCGGCGCAGCCACCATTCGCCGCTCAGGCACAGCGCGAAGGGCACGAGCCACCACGCCGAACGCATTGGATACCAGCGTTGCGGGCGCGCCGCCGCCTCAAGCGAGGACAACAGCGGGCCGGGCAGGGACGCGAGCGCCGATTCCTCAATAGACCAGCCACCGCGAGCCGCAACCCACGCACTGAGCAGTGCCGGGTCATCAGCGATTGCATGCAAACGGGTATCGTTCACGACCAGTGGCACCGAGGTCGTGTCGCCCTTGACCACGAATCGCAGCTGCGCCAAGCCCGGTGTGATGGGCGCCTGCAGCGTGCCCCAAAACGTACCGGGTGTTGCGCTCGGCACGAGTCGGAACGGCACATCGTCCAGCGAAACCGAATCCGGGTGTGAGACCGCTGCCGTGATGGTCGCGCTTGCAGAGTCGCCGCGCGCTGCGGTGAACAGCGCGTCGCGCACCGTAACCGTGACACGCGTCCGCTCGTTCGGCGCGAGAACCTGATCCGCCACGCTCACTGACACGACCGGCATCGCGGCCGCCGCCGCGTTGTGAATGAGTTGCGTGAACACGCGATCGAACTGCGACACGCCAGGATCGCGATAACGCCACGCATCGAGCGCACCGCTCACGACCAGCTCTCCGTGACCCACGGCGGTCCGCCAGATCACGGGCGCCGAGTTCTCGCCAACGACGAGCGAATCCGCGCGTGTTGCAGCGGCGCGCACCAATGCGGTCGCGCCAACGGGCAAAATGGATGGCCAGAACTGCGAACCCACGCGCAACTGGTCATCCGTGCCGTTCGTTCCTCGCGCCACGGCGCCACGGTCTACATTGCGCGATGACCAGTTGCGAACACCGGTCAGTTGCTCCAACGGGCCGCGCGCTTCACTGTCGAGAAGCAACACCACGCTGCCGCCGCGATTTCGCAGATACGATGCAAGTCCCGCCACGTCGCGTGATGTGAGCGCATCAGGCGCACCCACAACAATCGCATCGTACGCGTTGAGCGCATCAGCATTCGACAGTTGTGCGGGCGGCGCGCCAGCGGACGTACTGATGTCACGCGAGGTGACCACGCGACTCGTCACGATGAGGCGCGGATCCTTTTCAAGCGCGCGGCGCACAAACGTTGACGAATAGCTCGGTCGTGGATCGTACACCAGAATCGCGTGTGGGCGATCGTGCACTGCCACTACACCATCAGCATACACAGAATCTGCGCCCACGCGAGCAACAACGCGAAACGCTGCGATTCCCGTATCGCTGGGCGCAAACGTCATTGATGCGACCGCATGTTGTCGCGTCGCATCAAAGGCGAGTGACTGCAGATCCATCACGGCGCCGTTGACCTGCAGTTCCGCCATCACGAGGCGCGATCCGGCGGCCGAAAGCACGAAGTGCGCGTCCACACGAATCGGCGCGTGTACCGAGGCGGCCACAGGGGCGCGCAGTGACTGAATACGCAACTGGTCACTGCGCGACCGCACCGAAAATACCGGCGGTGTTGTCGCAAGATCATCGCGCACACGATCGCCGGCGAGCACAGCGGCGTCGGCCTTGGCGAACGCCGACCCTATCACGGTGAAGTCATCGCCGAGCGCATCTGCGACACGCGCCGCAAGCGCGCGGTCTTGCACGGCGTCGCCAGGAATCACGGATACGATGGGTTTACCCCGTCGTTCGCTGGTCACGGCTGGATCAACGACCGCTGCAATCGCGATGAGCACCGCAATCGTACGAAGCAACAGGCCGACTGGAGCGCCGGCTGTTCGAGACGGGGCGGCGTGTTCAGCTCTGGCGACTGTCATGGGTTTGGCCGCCGAACGCCGTCGCTGCGCGGCACCTCGGACAGCGCGGCATCCAGCGCACGTGAGGCCGGCGAAGCGCCGCGCTGTGCTGCTGCCGGGAGTTCGCTGCGCAGCAACAACGAAAGCGCAATCATCGCAGAATCAAGCGCCGCGGTGCGTCGACCAGCGCGCGTGGCCGCGGTCGCATCGGCCGCATTGGTGAGGTGTGCGGCGATTCGCTGCACGGCCGCGGCCGACGGATCCAGTCGCAAAATTCCCTGCGCGAGCTGCGCAAGCATGGCCGCGTCACTTCGCGCGGCGTCACCCTGAACAGACTGGCGCGCGAACCCCGACACCTCGGAGAGCACTCGACGCAGCGCCACAATGCGCGGACTCACTTCAACGGTCGGAACCGCGCGACGATCCGAACGCGCCTCGGAGAGATCACCCGACAACCTGCGCGACAGGTCCAACGCCTCGCGCTCAGCCAGCGCACGCAGAATGATGCGAGAGCGCGAGAACGCGAGTTCAAGTTGTGAGACCGCCGCCTTCTCTGCGGCGAGCGCCGACGTGAGTTCTGCCACATTCAGGAGCGTTGACGCGCGACTCATGGACCGAATCGCACGCATGAGTGCTGCCCGCCCCTGATTCTCCAATCGACCAGCCAGAATATCTTCTTCAGCTTCGGCTTCGGCTTCTTCGCCGAGGTCATTGAGATCGCCGCCCGTGTGCGCATGCTCGTCGCCAAGCTCACCGCCCATCATGAACACGAACTCTGCGCGGACTTTCCGCTGCTCCGCAGCCAACTCCATCGACGCCTTGAGCACAGAATCCGCGGGCATCTGCGCAGCGTTCGCGATCAACCGTTCGGTTTTCAGCACAACCATGGCCTGACTCACGGCGTACCGCTCCTGATCCGGATCAATGGCAAACCCGGCTGCGGCGTCGCCGCCAACGGCAAACAGCTCGGCGATCAAGGCATCAGACTCTTGCGGCATTGCTCCTGGACGGCGATCTGTCGCAATCGCGCGATACACCACCATATCACCCGGTTCGAGCTTGAGCGTATCGAGCGTCCAGCGCGCGGTAGCGCGCCACGAGCGTGGCGACGTGCGCGTTACCTCGAGTGGTACGTCGGCTTCAGCAAACGAAAACCGCTCGCCGGAACCGGACACCTTGGTGAACCGCAACCGGAGCGATGCGAGTGCAAGATCATCGTCCGCTTCCACCGCAATGTCGAGTGTGCTGTTCGGATCACGCAGGAGCACGTCACGCCCCGGCGTCACGACGCGCACCCGTGGTGCACGGTCCGGCGTGACGGACACGCCGATCAGCCGCTGCGCACCCGGCTCGCCGCTGTTAATGAGCGGCGTCAGGGCGACGTAGCCATCCGAGTCTGCGCTGAGCGACACCACGAATCGGTCAGTGCGAACCGCCGCGATGCGCTCCGCCCCGCGCAGTGTTGTCACAACGAGTGAATCAGCGCGCGCACGTACGTCGAGCTGCACGCGACTGCCGGTCAGCACTTGCAGGCGTGATGTATCCCGTATCGTCTGGCGTTCGCCGCCAGCGTAGGCGGGTGGGGTGACCGTAATCTCAACATTATCAATGCGCGCAAGATTCGGATTAACGGCGCTGCGTACCGTTTCAACGACTGTGCGCACCGGCGCCAGATCACGAGCGGCCAGCATTCCTGAGATCGCGACGGCTGCAGCAAGTACCGTCAGCACCGTGCGCGCTGGAAAAATCGAGCCAAGATCAAGCGAGCGCACCAGCTGCGCGGCGTTATGAAGCACCAGATCTGTCACGCGCGGCGAAGCGAGCATCGCCGCGTTTGTGCCCTGCGACTTCAGCAATTCATCCGCGGTGATCAGCACGTTACGGCACACCGGCGCGCGGGCTTCTACAAGCGGCGCCACACGTTCCTGGCGCACGCGTACGTACGCCAGGCGAAGCAGCGCGCCGGTGAGCGTACAGCCGGCAGCAACTGCGACGTGAAGCATCGCGGCCCCACGTGGCGGCACGCCAACCAGCGCCAGCAGCGCCGAGGCGCTGAGTCCCGCTGCGGCGCCTTCCGCCATCGCCAGCCACGACACTCGGGTTTTGGCCCGCGAGAGAAATGCGCGGATTGCATCTGCGTTTGTCGCGCCGTTCATGTACGCAGCCCCGTCTGGTCAGCGGCTTCTTTCGCCGGCGAGCTCGATGCTCCAGCAAGCGGCGAAGCCGTCGAGGTGTTGCGACGCAGTACAGTTTCGAGACCAAGCAGGAGCAGCACGGCCAGCCACACCCATCGTGCATCAGATGGTCCTTCGAGCGGCGCGGCGCGACCAGACAACACAGCATCTCCGCTTGATGACGGCTCACGTTGCCAGGTGGCGAGCACGCTGTCGGAAATGGCGAGCACTTCGAACTCCGCGACGTTCGAGTCTGTAAGCGCAGCGGAGTTTGCGTTCAGCGTGGCATCCACGGCCTGCTGCGTCGCGACGAGCAGTGCGGCCGTACTGGCGTCACCAATCGCCACGTGCGTGAAGAGCAGCAATCGTTCTGCGTTACCGTGTGAATGCGCCGCCGCCGAAATAATCACGCGTCCGATGTCATCGCGTGCAACTGGAACGAGTTGGACCTCGTCGCTACCCAACACAACAGTGTCACTCACTACTGCACGCGACGCGGCTTCAGCAAGCAGCGTGCTGCGGCTGATTCTTGCGACCACATCCATCATCCACACCGGCGTCACCTCGGCCACGCTATCACGAAGCGATGCGCGTGCCTCATGGCTCGGTGCGACCACAACGATTTCACGCGTGACGTTACTTGGGTCACTTACGACTGAATTGAGAGCCGCGCTGTCGATTAACCGTACACTCAGTCGTGCCGCTGTTCTGAGCAACGCGTCGGCCACTACACTGTCGGCCCCGTTGCTGAGCATGCGAACGCGCGTGTCGCCGGCAGGCGCGCTTTCGTTGGCCTTCGACGTGGTGCGCATCCACGTGGCGCTCGTCCGAAGTTGCTCCTCGTCACGACCGAATGCCGCACGAACGCTCAGGTCGTTGTCACCGGAAGGGGAGCGAACGACGCCGAGCGCAGTGGTGGTCGCCGTGTTCGCCTCGCCCGCGCCAATACGCACCAGGCGAACGCCCACCATTTCCGGAACCGCACTCCAGCGTGACTGATCCAACATACCATGTTGGAAGTCGGACACGATGACCAACTCCTGTCGTTGCGTCTGCAGCTGTAGCCATTCAATGGCGCCGGCCAGTGTTGCTTCTGGCTGCGCGGTTTCAAGCAGCATCCCCGCGTTTGCGTTGTTCAGCAATTGCGTAGCCAGCGTGCGCGCGGAGTCGGCAGACCACCCACTGCGCGCGGCGGCCGCGCGTGCACTGCGGCTTGTATCGAGCACGATCACACGGGCCAACGAACTGCCATATGCCGCGCGACGTGCACCCGTCTTCCACAAAGGCTGCGCCAACGCGGCCACGGCACCGAATACAATGAGCGCACGCACCAGCAATAGCCACGGATCGTGCAGCTTCGTTCGCCGCGTGGGCAGCAATCGCGTTGACTGTACAAATCGCAGGGTTGGAAACGGCAATCGGCGCGCACGCCCGAGTCCGAGCAAATGAATCAGCACCGGCAGTGCAAGTGCGACAAGACCGATCCAGGCCAGCGGCTGCAGCCAGCTCACGCGTGCCTCGGCGCGCGTGCGTAGCCAGCTGCTTCTCGACGACTGCGTCTCAGGAGGTAATCACGCAGTGTTTGTTCGGGCGGTGTATTCGTGGTGATCAGTGCGTAATCCAGTCCGTCACGCAGCGCATGCAATCGCGAGCGCTCCAGAAAGGCTTGCATCGCACTCTCATACGAATCCGCAATCGCGCCGGCATCCACAATCTGACGCGCGCCGGTTTCGAGATCGTCCAGTTCGATCTGACCAACGAAGGGCAGTTGCTGCTCTTCGGCGGAAATCAGCTGCAGCATCGTCACATCATGCCCACGTTGT
>JALHNZ010000139.1 GCA_022843265.1 Gemmatimonadaceae bacterium | reverse complement strand
GAAGATGTCGCCCATCGCTTTCCCGCCGAGTTGTCGGGCGGTATGCGCAAACGCGTGGGCATCGCGCGCGCGGTGGCGCTGCGTCCCAAGTACATCCTGTACGATGAACCGACCACCGGCCTCGACCCGGTCACCTCGGCGGTGATCGACGAGCTCATGGTTCGCATGCGCGACACATTGGGCGTGACGGGCATCGTGATTACGCACGACATGCGCAGTGCGTATCGCGTGGGCACGCGCATTGCGATGCTGTACGAAGGCACCGTCCGTCAGGTGGGAACGGTAGACGAAATTCAGCACTCCACCGATCCGGTGGTGCGGCAGTTCATCGAAGGGCGTTCCACACTCGAATCGGCGGCATGACCGAACGCTCCGAAGACGAGGGGCGCACTGCTGTGCCGCCAGAGAGCACATCGCCTGCAAGCGATGCGCAGTCAGGCGGTGGGCGTCGTCGCCGTCGGCGTCGTCGTGGGCCTGGTCGCAGGGCGCCGTCTGGTGAAGGCACGCAGAGCGCGATGGCTGAGGCGTCGGCGGCGTCGCCGTCTGACAGCGCAGCAAGCGCAGGCGCAAGCGCGCCGGCGAGCGCAGCGGAAAGCGCAGCGGCAAGTGGTGCTGCGTCCGGCAACACGAGCTCCAAACGAAACGCGCGGCGCAAGCGTCGCGGCAGGCGGAAGCCGGTTGCCAAAACTGATGCGACGAACGGCGCATTGTCGCATGAAAATGCGGCGAACGCGAACGTCAGTTCAGATGCGCACGCGGGGGGCAGCGCGAACGGCCAGAGCAACACCACCGCGAATCGAAGCGGCGACGCCAACCGCAGGCGCAAGCGTCATCGCAGTGCAGGCCGCAATCGCAATCCGAAAGCGAACGCTGCCGGGGACACGTCCGCGAACACCGCCGCAAGCACGTCTGCAAACACCTCTGCGAACACGTCTGCGAAGACCGCCGCGAACACCGCCGCAAGCACGGAGAGCAAGCCCAGGGCAAGCGCGGACGCAAGCGTGGTGAAGACCGCGCCCATCAACGCGCCGTCCTCCGATTCGCCCGAAGCGATCGCGGCACGGCGCGCGCGCGCGGAACTTGAAACATCAGCTGGTGGCATTGTGTATCGCGTGCACGACGGGGAAGCGCTGTTCCTGCTCATTCGTGACAGCTATCGCAACTGGGGTTTTCCCAAGGGACATCTGGAAGCCGGAGAAATGCCGGCTGATGCGGCCGTGCGTGAAGTGCAGGAAGAAACCGGCATTGCACAGCTGAAGCTCGACGGCGAGATCGAAACGATCGATTGGTTCTTTCGTTTTCGCGGCAAGCTCGTGCACAAGGTGTGTCACTTCTACCTCATGCGTACGGAGCATGCCCGCACGGTGCCGCAGCGCGAGGAGGGCATTACCGCGTGCCGCTGGGCGCGCTTTGACGAAGCAACGCGCTTGATCTCGTATGCGAACGCGCGTTCGGTGCTCACGCGTGCGAACGCGATGGTGCTCGATCGCGGCCCGCTCGCTGACGCCGCGCCAACCGCTCCGAGCAACTAACGCCATGACGGTGCGCGCGCCTGTCGACCCGGCTGGAACCGGTGTGCCCGTTGTGTGCACGATGCTCAAGCGCGAGCGTGCGCGCGCACTCATGCGCACGGCGTTTCCACGTCGTCGTGCGCATTTGCTGCCCGTTCGTGGGCGCGATGAACTGCTCGATGCGCTCACGCATCACCTGATCGACGCGGTCGTGCTCGACGGCGGATTCGGTGAAGAAGTAGGGCGTGTGTTGCAACTCGCGGAAGATTTTCCGTCGGCGCCATTTTTCTTTGTCACGCCGTTGTTGCCCACTGATGCACCACTCGTAGGCCGCGCGGTGGAGTGTGGTGCGGCCGAAGTGCTGGTGGAAGGCATTGATGACGTGGCCGCCCGATTGCTCGTGCATCAACGCGGTTTCAGTCAGCGCTTTGACGCGGCGCTCACAGAGCCACCGGAAGCGCTTGGGCTGCGCACCTCACTGCAACTGAATGTGTGGCGCAGTCTGGTACGTCGCGCGGGAAGACCAGTGCGCACGGATCAGCTGGCAAAAGAGCATGGCGTCTCGCGCGAGCATTTGTCGCGGAGCTTTGCCAATGGCACCGCGCCAACGCTGAAGCGGGTGATTGATCTGGTGCGGGTCCTGGCGGCCGCGGAGTTGGCCAAGAACCCGGGGTTTGACGTGCGCGATGTGGCCGAGGTACTGGGGTTTGCGAGTTCGTCGCACTTGTCGGGGACCACCCAGCGGCTGGTCAGCGCCAAGGCCAGTAGCCTGAGTCGGTTACGGACGGTGGATTTGCTCGAGCGGTTTGCGCAGACGCAGGCGGAAAATCCGGAAGCCGAGGACTAGCTCGCTGTTGCAGTTCTATGATTCGGTCATTCGGCCGTTCTGGAGGGAGCCCAAGGCCATTTGGCCTTTCGGCCTCCCGTTTTCGAAAGTCCGCACGGAGCGAAGATCCCGTGCCGTTCAACGCGCTGGAGAAACCGCTCTGCATAAGTGCTCGGTGCAACCTTTCGAAACGGTGAGGCCGAAGGGCCAAATGGCCTTGGGCTCCCGCCACTTGGCCGAAAGACCGAATCAGGAACTGCAAGGCGCCCCAAAAACCTCCGCTCCTTGCCCCCCAATAGGCACTTGTGATATTTTTCACAAGCTATACCACAAACGACGCGCTAGCTTTGCGCAGGCACCGCGCAGCGTGCGCCGCCGATCCTAATTCCTGAGTCACTTTCCGCCCATTTCCATGGCTACCCAGACCGCACTTCGTCCCGGCGAAATCAAGGACATTCTGCTTCGCGAAATCGAAGCCGCCGACCTGCACGAACTCGACATCGACGAAGTCGGTACCGTGCTCGAGGTGAAGGACGGTATCGCGCGCATTTACGGCCTCGGCAAAGTCATGGCCGGCGAAATGCTCGAGATCACGTCAAGCGAAACTGGCGAGTCCATCACTGGCCTCGCGCTGAATCTCGAAGAAGACAACATTGGCGCCGTTATTCTTGGCGACTATCTCAAGCTCAAAGAAGGCGACGAAGCCCGTCGCACGAGCCGCGTACTTGAAGTGCCGGTCGGTCACGAACTGATTGGCCGCGTTGTTGACCCGCTCGGTCGTCCGATTGACGGACTGGGCGACCTCAATGCGAAGGCCACGCGTAAGGTTGAATCGCCGGCGCCTGGCATCATCGTGCGTCAGCCCGTGAAAGAGCCGATGCAGACGGGTATCAAGGCCATCGACTCCATGATCCCGATCGGTCGCGGTCAGCGCGAACTCATCATCGGCGATCGTAGCACCGGCAAGACGGCCATCGCCATCGATACGATCATCAACCAGAAAGGCCAGGGCGTGATCTGTGTGTACGTCGCCATTGGCCAGAAGGCGTCCACGATTGCCGGCGTTGTTGATCGCCTGAAGGAAGCGGGCGCGATGGATTACACCATCGTGGTGGCTGCGAGCGCGTCGGATCCGGCGCCCATGTTGTACATCGCGCCGTACTCGGGTTGTGCGATGGCTGAGTTCTTCATGTACAACGAAGGCAAGCCCACGCTGTGCGTGTACGACGACTTGTCCAAGCAGGCTGCGGCGTATCGTCAGCTGTCGCTCGTATTGCGTCGTCCGCCGGGCCGCGAAGCATATCCAGGTGACGTGTTCTATCTCCACTCCCGTTTGCTCGAGCGCGCGGCCAAGCTGCGTGAAGACGAGGGCGTGGTGGACGGGAAGACGATCCTCAGGCCCGGTGGTTCGCTCACCGCGCTGCCGATCATTGAAACGCAGGCCGGTGACGTGTCGGCGTACATCCCGACCAACGTTATTTCCATCACCGACGGTCAGATCTTCCTTGAGACCGACTTGTTCAACGCCGGTGTGCGTCCGGCCGTGAACGTTGGTATCTCCGTGTCGCGCGTAGGTGGTTCTGCGCAGACCAAGGCCATGAAGTCCGTTGCTGGTCGTTTGCGTCTTGACCTCGCGCAGTTCCGCGAACTCGAAGCGTTCTCGGCGTTTGCCTCCGACCTTGACGCGGCCACCAAGCGCCAGCTCGAGCGTGGCGCCCGTACGGTTGAAATCCTCAAGCAGGGCCAGTACGCGCCGTACTCAGTCGAAGCGCAGGTCATGTCGATCTACGCGGTAACGAACGGTTTTGTCGACGCGATTGCCGTGTCCAAGGTGCGTGAGTGGGAGCAGGGTTTCCACGAGTTCATGCGCGCCAAGTATCCGCAGGTTGGCGATACGATCCGCACGAGCAAGGCGCTGTCGAAGGAAACGGAAGCTGATCTCAAGCGCGGTCTCGAAGCGTTTAACGCGCAGTTCAAGTAATCGGCGCGCTGATACCAAGCGAGAATCATGGCTAAAGGACGCGAACTCAAAGGTCGCATCAAGTCTGTCGAGAACACGCGCAAGATTACGCGCACGATGGAAATGGTGGCGGCCAGCAAAATGAAACGTGCGACAGATCGTGTCGCGGCAGCGCGTCCGTATGCGTTGGCGCTGGCTGATGTGCTGTCACGTCTTGTACGACCGGACATCGCCGAACAGTTCCCGCTGCTGCGTCAGCCGGCCACCAAGCGCAAAGTTGCGCTGGTGTTGCTCACGGCCAATCGTGGATTGTGCGGCGCGTTCAACACCAATCTCATTCGCGAAGCGCGTCAGCGTGTCGCTGATTTTGAGAAGCAGGGCATCACGGTTGAGCTGCACATTGTAGGCAAGAAGGGCATTGCGTTCTTCAAGTATCTTGGCCGCGCCATCAGCAGTGAGCGCATCGACATCACGGATCGTCCGACCGCCGTTGATGCCGCGTCGCTGATTGATGGACTGACTGATCGTTTTGCCAAGGGTGATCTGGACGGCGTGTACGTCACGTACGCGAAGTTCCAGTCGGCGTTGTCCACGCCGCCAACCACCGATCAGGTGGTGCCGGTGGTTCCGCCAACCACGCAGGGTGCACCGCGCGACTTCCTGCTGGCGCCGAGCGCCGAAGTGCTGGTGGAAGCGCTGTTGCCTGCGTACGTGCGCAATCTGGTGTATCGCGCGCTGGTGGAAACGGTTGCCGGCGAGCAGAGTGCGCGCCGCACCGCCATGAAGAATGCGACCGACAATGCGAGTGACATGATCACGTTGCTGCGTCGCACGTACAACTCCGCGCGTCAGGCGCAGATCACGCAGGAAATCGCCGAAATCGTTGGCGGCGCCGCGGCGCTCGAATAATCGTGCGCATTCGTTTTTCTATCGTACTTCCTTCATTCCGCTGATATAGCCATGGCCACGACCGCCGCCCCGACATTTGCCGTCGGCAAAATCGTTCAGGTAATCGGACCCGTACTCGACGTTGCATTCGAGGCGGACCATCTTCCCGAGTTGTACAACGCGCTCGTGATCGACACCACTGCGCCCGACGGTTCGCGCATCAAGGTGACGGTTGAAGTGCAGCAGCACATTGGTCGCAACCAGGTGCGTGCCGTCGCCATGTCGAGCACCGACGGTGTCGTGCGTGGCATGGACGTGATCGACACGGGTGCTGCGATCTCTGTGCCGGTTGGCGCGCCCGCACTGGGCCGCATTCTCAATGTGCTCGGTGATCCGGTAGACGACGGCGCTGACATTCCGAAGGACGCGCTGCGTTGGCCGATTCATCGCAAGCGCCCGGACTTCGTGGCGCTTGAACCGAAAACGGAAGTTTTCGAAACCGGCATCAAGGTTATTGACCTCGTTGCGCCGTTCGTGAAGGGTGGTAAGATCGGACTCTTCGGCGGCGCCGGTGTCGGCAAGACGGTCATCATTCAGGAACTCATCAACAACGTGGCCAAGGGTCACGGTGGTAAGTCGGTATTCTGCGGCGTAGGCGAGCGTACGCGCGAAGGAAACGACTTGTATCTCGAGTTCCAGGAAGCGGGCATTCTCGACAAAGTGGCGCTCATCTACGGTCAGATGAACGAGCCGCCAGGAGCGCGTCTGCGCGTTGGTCTCGCCGGCCTCACGGTTGCCGAGTACTTCCGCGACGTTGAGCGTTCAGACGTACTCGTCTTCGTGGACAACATCTTCCGTTTCACGCAGGCCGGTTCGGAAGTGTCCGCACTGCTCGGCCGCATGCCGAGCGCCGTGGGTTACCAGCCCACGCTGGCCACGGAAATGGGCGAGCTGCAGGAACGCATTACATCGACCAAAGACGGATCCATCACGTCGGTACAGGCCATCTACGTGCCCGCAGACGACTTGACGGACCCGGCGCCGGCCGCTGCGTTTGCACACTTGGACGCCACAGTCGTGTTGAATCGTAAGATCACGGAACTCGGCATTTACCCGGCCGTGGATCCGCTCGATTCCACGTCGCGCATTCTCGATGCGCAGTACCTCGGCGAGCGTCACTACAACGTGGCCTCGCAGACGCAGCGCATTCTGCAGCGTTACAAGGAACTGCAGGACATCATCGCGATTCTTGGTATGGACGAGCTCTCGGAAGACGACAAGCAGGTCGTTGGACGTGCGCGTCGTCTGCAGCGCTTCATGTCGCAGCCGTTCCACGTGGCCGAACAGTTCACGGGTATTCCCGGCAAGTACGTGAAGCTCGAAGAAACGATTTCGTCATTCGAGCGCATTTGCGCCGGTGAGTTTGACAAGTTGCCGGAACAGGCGTTCTTCATGGCCGGTGGCGTGGAAGACGTGGTCGCCAACGCCAAGAAGCTTCAGGGCTAAGGCGTAACATGGCTGGCACCTTGCAGGTCTCCGTGATTTCGCCGGAGCAGGTGTTGTACGAGGGTTCGGCGTCGTCGGTGACGGCGCCGGCCTTCGATGGCGAAGTAGGAATCTTGCCAATGCAC
>JALHNZ010000138.1 GCA_022843265.1 Gemmatimonadaceae bacterium | reverse complement strand
GCGCGGCCATGCTGCCGCGGTGGGCCGAAGCGGGAGGTCGCGATTCTCTGGTACGGCGCCTCAGCGATCCGGCGGTGCTGCCGCGACTACGCACAGACATGACGGAAAATTTGCGTCGTCGCGGCGGCGCCAAATCCCTTCTGTTGACCTCGGCGCGCGATACCACGCTGGTCGGGCGCACTCTCGAAGACATCGCCACGCGTGACGGCAAAGACGCGGTGACGACCGCCATTCAGATTCTGCTGCGCGAGTCACCAAGCGTAGCGTCGTTTAACATGACACAGGCTGATGTTGACGTGCTGGCGGTTGAACCGTGGGTGGTAACGGGAAGCGACGGCTCAGGTGGACACCCACGCAAGTTCGGTGCGTTTCCCAAGGCGATGCGTGACTTTGTGATTGATCGATCGCTGATGTCGATGGAGACATTTGTTGCACGATCGAGTGCGATGACCGCACGCATCTTTGGTTTGGCCGACCGCGGGATCATTGCCGAACGGCAGTTTGCGGACCTGATCGTGTTCAATCCGGTCAATGTGCGCGATCGCTCCACGTACGCGGATCCCACGCTGCCAGCGGAAGGCATGCGATGGGTGGTGGTCAACGGACAGATCGTGCTGGAGAACGGGGAGGCCACGGCGGCACGCCCGGGTCGCACACTACGGCCGGTGCGGTGACCGCTAGCGCCTGCCGTGGCCATGGCGCAGGTTTCGCGCATGTTCCCGCCCGCCACTGAGTCGATGATCACTCTACGTGCCGCGACTCCGGTCGATGTACCGCTCATTCTGCAGTTCATTCGCGGCCTGGCCGAGTACGAGCGCCTCGCCCATGAGTGTGTGGCGACGGAAGCCTCGCTGGAACGCACGCTGTTCGCGGCCAAACCAGCGGCAGAAGTTGTGTTGGCATTTGTGGATGAACGGCCAGCGGGTTTCGCGCTCTTCTTTCACAACTACAGCACATTTCTCGCGCAGCCCGGGTTGTATCTCGAGGATCTGTTTGTCGATCCCGCGTTTCGCGGCAAAGGTGTTGGACGCGCCTTGCTCGCGCATCTCGCCATGATCGCGGAGGCGCGCGAGTGCGGTCGTTTTGAGTGGTCAGTGCTCGACTGGAACACGGACGCGATCGGTTTCTACGAAAAACTTGGTGCTCGTGGTATGACAGACTGGACTGTGCATCGTGTCACCGGAGACGCGCTGCATCAACTTGCCGCTGAAGGACGGGCACATGTCGGATCAGAGTGAATCGTCGGCGATGTCACGTCGCCAGCTGCTATCGCTGTTGGCCGCCGCTGGTGTGGGAGCGGTGGCGCTGCCGCGGGTAGTATCCGCGCTCGAGCGTCGCGCCGAAACACTGGTGAAGTCGCGCGTGCGACCGCCCGTCGGGTTGCAGTTGTACACGGTGCGCACGCTGATGCAGCGCGATTTGCCCGGTACATTTGCGGCTTTGGCGGCGGCGGGCGTTCGCGAAGTGGAGTTTGCCGGTTACTTCAACCGCACCCCGCAAGACTTGCGCGCGCTGTTGAATCAGCACGGGTTGTCCGCGCCGGCCGCGCACGTTCCGATGCCGAATGGCGCCGCTGGTTGGACGCCCGTCTTCGACGCGGCTGAAGCATTGGGACACAAATGGCTGGTGATTCCATGGGTGGGCAACGATGTGCGTGCCTCGCTGGATGGTTGGCGCAAGCTCGCCGATCAGTTGAATGAAGCGGCCGTGAAGGCCGCACCGCGCGGTATTCGCATGGCGTACCACAATCACGACTTTGAGTTTGCGACCACGGAAGGACGCGTTGCGTACGATGTGTTCGTGGAACGACTTGATGCGAAGCTCGTGGATCTCGAACTGGATTTGTATTGGGCCGTGAAAGCGGGTCAGGATCCGGCGGCGATGTTCGCCAGACTGCCGGGGCGTTTTCCGCTCTGGCACGTGAAGGACGCGGGTCCACCGCCGGAACGCACGATGCTCGATGTCGGCGCCGGCACAATCAATTTTGCCGCGCTGTTCGCCATGAGCGAGAAGTCTGGGCTCAAGCACGCGTTCATTGAGCATGACAATCCGAAAGATGCATTAGCCAGCGTGCAAGCCAGTGCGGCGGCGCTGCAAAAAATGCCGTAGCACGCGCTGGCTGTAACAAACCCTCCTCGTCTCCCTCCTTTGTCACTTCGTCCGGCGCCGTGCTGTGACGACCAGCGAATGACTGCATGCAAGTAGCGCAACCTCGCACAACGTACGACGTCGCCATTGTGGGCTCGGGCGCCGGTGGCGCCACGGCCGCGTATATGCTGACCAAGGCCGGCGCGAATGTGATCGTGCTCGAAGCCGGTCCGTGGTGGGACAACACCAAGGATTCGGCGATGCTCAAAATGCCGTACGATTCGCCGCGACGCGGACGTGCGACCACCGAGCGCCCGTTCGGTGAATGGGACGCCTGTCTCGGTGGGTGGGAAGTGGATGGCGAGCCATACACCGTGGCCCAGGGGTCGCAGTTTCGGTGGTGGCGTGCGCGCATGCTCGGTGGTCGCACTAATCACTGGGGGCGCATTTCGCTGCGGTTTGGCCCGGACGATTTCAAGCGCAAATCGATTGATGGTTTGGGCGATGACTGGCCGATCAGTTACAGCGACCTCGCGCCGTGGTATGACGAAGTCGACAAACTGATTGGCATCTTTGGGAGTCGCGAAGGCTTGCCCAATCATCCCGACGGCATCTTTCACGAAGCGCCAGCGCCACGCTGTTACGAGCGCAAGGTGATGGAAGCGTCAAAGCGCCAGGGTGTCACGTGTATTCCGGCGCGATTGTCCATCATTACCAAACCGCTTAACGATCGCGCGCCGTGTCACTACTGCGGTCAGTGCAATCGCGGTTGCATGACGAACTCGAATTTTTCCGCGCCGAATGTGCTGTTGTTTCCGGCGCAGAAAACCGGGCGGCTCGACATCATTACCAACGCCATGGCGCGCGCCGTCAGCGTTGGCGACGATGGACTCGCCAATGGGGTGAGCTACATCAACAAGGCCACCGGCCTCGACGAGCACGTGAGTGCGAAGATTGTGGTGCTCGCCGCGTCCAGCTGCGAGAGCTCACGTATTCTGCTCAACTCAAAGTCCACGCATCATCCTCAGGGAATTGCCAACCAAAGCGGCGTGGTGGGCAAGTATCTCACCGACACCACGGGCACTGATGTGGCGGGGTTTGTGCCGTCCATGGCCAATGCGCCCTCGCACAACTGCGATGGTGTTGGCGGCGGACATATTTACATGCCATGGTGGCTCGACAACAAAAAGCTGGACTTTCCGCGCGGCTACCACATTGAAGTGTGGGGCGGGCGCGGCACGCCAAGCTACGGATTCATGGGCGGCATCCAATCGTATCCAGACGGTGGTGGCTACGGTGCGGCACTCAAGGGCAGTTACCGAAAGTACTGGGGCACCACGATTGGATTCTCGGGACGCGGCGAGATGGTGCCGAACGCCGACTCATTCTGCGAGCTCGATCCAACGGTCACCGATCAGTACGGCATTCCGGTGCTGCGTTTCAACTTCAAGTGGACGGACTACGAGTACAATCAGGTCAAGCACATGCAGGAAACGTTTCGCTCGTTGATCGCCGATATGGGTGGCGAAGTATTCTCGCGCATGCCCACACGCGAACAGGGCTACGGCATCGCAACTGGTGGCGCAATCATTCACGAGCTCGGTACGGTGCGCATGGGATCGAGTGCGAGCAACTCCGCGCTCAACGCACAGTGTCAGGCGTGGGATTGCAAGAACGTGTTTGTGGCAGACGGCGGACCATTTGTCAGTCAGGCCGACAAAAATCCCACCTGGACGATCATGGCACTCGCCATGCGAACCAGCCAGTACATCATGGATCAACGTAAAGCGGGGGCGCTCTGATGGAACGGCGCGATATGCTCAAGCTGATGGCCACGTTGCCGCTGGGCACGTGGTCGCTGGCGTCCGACGATGTGCGCACCGCAGCCGATCGGACGGCCGCCGTATTTCTCGCCGATCAACCGGAGCCATTCACCCCGGCATTCTTCAACGCGCTGGAGTGGCGCACGGTGCGCACGCTGGTGGACATCGTGATTCCGCGTGATGATCGCTCCGGGAATGCAACCGATGCCGGCGTGCCGGAGTTCATGGATTTCATCATGGTGGAATACACCGGGAATCGTGCACGCATGCGCAGTGGACTTGGTTGGCTCAACGCCGAGTCGCGCACGCGCTACGGAAAGCCATTTCCGGATATTTCGGCGGCGGAACAGACGGCAATCGTAGAAGACATTGCCTGGCCGCGTCGTGCGAAGCCGGAACACGCCGCGGGCGTTCAGTTCTTCAACGCGTTCCGTGATCTTACGGCCACCGGCTTTTTTACCAGTCTCGTAGGCATTCGTGATCTTGGCTATCAGGGCAATATGCCAACGGCCGCGTGGACCGGGTGTCCGCCAGAAGTCCTCGCCCACATTGGAGTGAAACCATGAGTGATCGGCTCGGCATTGGCTTTGTTGGATCGGGATTCAACACACGTTTTCACATGCAGGCGTTTCGCGGTGTACGCGACGCCGACGTGTTGGGTGTGTGGAGTCCGAATCCAAAGAACGCCGCGTCGGCCGCAACGTTTGCGCGCGAGCTCGATGTTGGTGATTGCCGCGCCTACAAGAGCATCACGGCGATGGTGGCCGATCCAGCGATTGACGCGATCTGGCTGAATGGACCGAATCACGCGCGCATTGAGAACGTCACCGAAATCGTTGAGGCGGTTCGCAGCGGTAAAGGCACATTGCGCGGCATTGCGTGCGAAAAGCCACTTGGTCGCACGGTGGCGGAAGCGAAACAGTTGCTCAAGCTCGTAGACTCGGTCGGCATCCAACACGGGTATCTCGAGAATCAGTTGTTCGCCCCGCAAGTGGTACGCGGTCACGAATTGCTCTGGAAGCGCGGCGCAGCGACAACGGGTCGACCGTATCTCGCACGCGCTGCGGAAGAGCACAGTGGTCCGCACATGCCGTGGTTCTGGAATGGCGCCATGCAGGGTGGGGGTGTGTTGAATGACATGATGTGTCATTCAATCCTCGTGGTGCGCCATTTGCTCACCGCACCGGGCGAAGCACTGGCCACGCTCGTCCCGCGTCGCATCACCGGGCACATTGCGTCACTGAAATGGACGCAACCGACGTACGCGAAAACACTCAAGAAAACGATGGGCGTGGACTACAACAAAACGCCGTCGGAAGACTTTGCGAGTGTCATGATCGAGTTCGAAGCACCCGACGGCCGCACGGTGATTGGTGAAGCCACCACCAGCTGGAGTTTTGTGGGGCCGGGGCTGCGACTCTCTGCCGAGCTGCTTGGACCCGAGTACTCCATGCGGTGGAACTCACTGGAATCCGGACTCGATCTGTTCTTCTCGCGCGCGGTCACGGGAAAAGCCGGTGAAGATCTCGTCGAAAAGCAGAACGCGGAAGTTGGACAGATGCCTGTTGTCGCTGATGAAGCAGTCGCGTACGGCTATGAAGCGGAAGACCGCCACTTCGTGCGCGCGTTTCTCGGCAAAGAAACGCCCAAACTCACGTGGCACGACGGGCTCGAAGTCGTGCGTCTGCTGATGGCGGCGTACCAAAGTGCCGAACAGGGGAAAACGCTGTCCTTCCCGTCGCGCGGGCTCGAGAGTTTTGTGCCAGCCGTCGCGCGAGGGAAGTGGAAACCGTGACGCCTGCGAGCTATCGCTTGGCCACCGGGCACGTGTTTATGCCGAGCAGCGAATAGAGCGGACAGGTGCCGAACAAGCCTGTAAGAAGTGGCACAAGTCCGAGCAGCCCCCACATGGTTTTCGGGCCGGTGAAATAGAGCGAGAGCAGTCCGATACCCAGAGCGACGCGCACCACGCGTTCGATCGGGTGTTCGTTCTTGGCGAAAAAGTTGGCCATGGTCGCATCCTGGGGAGAAGTGAGTCTGTTGTGCCTGCTGCCCTACTGATGCGCAGGGAGGGCGAAAGGATTCACCCCGGTCCCGAATCCGTACTGATCGCGTCAGCCACCCGCGCCCGAAGTCGCGCCAACGCGTCGTCGCTGAGCGGCGGCGTAGCGGCGGCGTGGCCCGCTCGCAGCGCCGCGAGCACGGCGGCCACTTCGGCGCCGAATCGTGCGCACGTTTCACATTCGGCCAGGTGGGCCTTCACGGCGTTCACGCGCTCCTCCGCGAGCAGGCCGTCGAGAAAGTCCGACAGGTCCGCGAGCACGTCTCGGCAACGCAAACCGGCCACCAAACGATCGAGATCAGGCATGCGCTCGCTCCCTCGTTGGCGGCGGCGGTGCGTCCCGTTCCAGTTCACGGACGGCCGCCGCGAGGCGAAGTCGCGCGCGATGCAATCGGCTCTTCATCGCGGACAGCGTCAAATTCAGCGCTTGCGCCGTGTGGTCGCCGGAGAGTTCTTCGATCTCGCGCAGTAACAGAATCTCGCGGTCTTCCGCAGAAAGTTGCGCCAGCGCGCGAGTCACCACTTCGTGCGCGTCGGCCGCCGCTCCATGATCGGTACGACCCCAACCGGCGCGGTCGGCAATGCTTTCCATTGATTCTGCTGATTCAAGCGGGGCCCAGTGCGCGCGTTCGCCGGACGTTTTGCGCTGCGACTGTCGCACGGCGTTGCGCACAATGGTGAGTAACCATGATCGCACGGTGCCGTCGCCTCGAAATGTTGCGGCCGCTCGCCACGCGGACACGAAGGACTCTTGCAAGACATCATCAAGTTCGGCGCCGCTCACGCCGAGCGACAGCGCAAAGCGATGCAGCGCGTCGGCGTGGCCGGTGATGAGTCGGTCGAATGCGGTGGTGTCACCCGCCGCCGATGCCGAGAGCAGCACCTGATCAGCGTCCTGGGTCAT
>JALHNZ010000137.1 GCA_022843265.1 Gemmatimonadaceae bacterium | reverse complement strand
ATGGCCGATGGATCGGTCGCCTTTGTGCGCGGTGTTGATTATCGCGCCGAGTTCCGCGCGCCGGACGGCACCATGACGTCCGGCGACAAACTGCCGTATCCGTGGATGCGCATGGACGACACACTGAAATCAAAGTTCGCAGATTCAGCCAAGGCTGTGCAGATCAAGAATGCGCAGACGAACTTCGTGACGCAGATGATTTCGTGGTCGAATGTGCTGAACAAGCCGTATCCGGCGTCGTTTTCAGTGCCTGAGAGTTATGTGTTACCTCCGGGGATGCCGGCAGACTGGATTCTTCCCAAAGGACTTTCGTTCCCGGCCAACTATATCCCGGCGTGTCCACCGGGCGTTGCGCCAACAGTCACGGCACAAATGATGTCCGTATCGCCAACTGGCGCGGTGTCGGTGATCGGTGCACCGCCCGCCGCGGGGGCCAACACGCCGGCTGGTTCAGCCCCTGCTGCACCGCAATGTACACAATCGTATTTTCAGGAGATGTACGGCGGCGGTTACACACCGCCCGCGCCGATCTATCGTGCGCCTACGCTCGTGCGCCCCGCTGATATTCCTGACTACAAGCCGCCCATCGCCGCAGGCGCAACCCGCGCCGACGCCGACGGGAATCTCTGGGTACGCGCGAACCCGATGCGCCCCATGCCCGGCGGACAGATCTTTGACGTGATCAATCGGAAAGGTGAAATGATTGATCGCATTCAGATCCCGATGGGATTCACGCTCGTTGGATTTGGCGAAGGCAAGGTGGTGTATCTGAGCAATCGCGATGCAAAAGGTCTGCATCTCTCACGCGTGCGTCTCAAATAGGCGCCGCGGCCGTCAGGGGCGACACACCGGCACTGCACCGATGGTCGCCCCAGCTGGCATCGCACTCACCGTGAGCTGTTGCACGCGCGCAGGTTCTGTTGGAGCCAACGTGATCCCCACGCGAAGCGCACCCGTTGCGCACTGCATGCGCCATTGTCCGCGCAGCGCGTTCTCCGCGACGATCGCTCCGTCCGTGCGACACGAACCACCTGCGGCGTCGCGCAATCGGGAGATCGCCGCAGCGCGGCGATCAGCCGGTTCATCGAGAAACAGATTCATGGCGGCCATGCTATCGGCCAGCGTTGTGTTCCACGACTGAATCAAGCGCGACACCTGGTCTTGTCGCGCTAAGAGCACGGGTGACGGCTGCGGTACGCGCGGTGTCAGCCCACCGCTCTGTGCGAGCAGCGTGAACGCGGCGTCCATCGGCCCACCCCATGGTGTGTAGGTAAGGTTGCCGAGCGTAATCACGCCCACGCCGTAGTCGGGAAGCCAGCGCATCTGCGAGCCAAAGCCCGGAAGCCCGCCCGAATGCGCCACAAGTTGACCAAATGTGCAGTTCTGCGATACACGCAGTCCGTAGCCGTAGCCGCCAGCATTCAGAAACAGATCATTGCTCAATCGTGCGGCGCTGGCCCCGCTGTAGCGCATGATCTGCTGCATTTCACGGAGCGATGACCGACGCAGCACGGCGGATTCCGCTCCGTCGCGTGCCGGCCACGCATCCAGCATGAGCGCCACCCACCGACTCAGATCAGCCGCCGATGTCAGCATGCCGCCCATCGCGCCAAACGATCCATCGGGCAGCGGCGGTTCTTCGAGCCAGGCCCCGTCGCGCAGTCGATATCCGTGCGCGAGACGCGACGCGGGTACGTCACGTGCTTCCATCGTGGTCGACGTCATGCGCAACGGGCGCAGCACACGCTCCTGAATGTACTGCGCGTACGGCATGCCACTCACATTGGCCACAATGCGTCCGAGCAACGCGAAGCCAAAGTTGGAATATTCGTAGGCCACACCAGGCGCATTCGAAAACGGAATGCCGCTGCGTACCATCTGCGACAACTGTTCGTCGGTCGCCGAGAGTTGTTGATCGCCCCAGGGATTGTCTTCGGGAAATCCAGCGGAGTGTGTCATCAGGTGACGCACGGTGATGCGCGGGGCGTCACTCGTTGCGTAGCGCAGTGCTGAGAGTTCGGGCACATAACGTTCGGCCGGATCATCGAGCGAGAGCTTTCCAGCGTCGCGCAGCTGCAGGATCGCGAGCGCCGTGAAGCTTTTGGTCATTGACGCGATGCGGAATACAGAGCTCGTGTCAACGCGCGCGTTGCTCGAGACCTCGCGCACTCCAACCGCCGCGACATGCAGCAGTGCGCCATCAACAATGACACCGTAGGCAATGCCGGGAACGCGTGCGCGCGAGGCGAACTCGCGCATCGTGCTGTCAATCGCCGGGATTGCGCGCTGGATTTTGGCGAGGCGGTCAGGATCGGTGAAGCGCGCCGGCGGGGCGATGCTGGATTGTGCAAACGCCGCCGTCGCCGTGGCGAGCAGCAGGACGGCCGTTGAGACGATCGAGGAGGTGGGCATGCACGTGATCTGCAGCGCGCATGTGGGTTCGTCAATCCCTGTGGTGCTCGGCGCGGGGTACGTTGTCGGGGCGAGCGGGTTGAACTGCTGTTACCACCTCGCCGCAACACGGACGCCCGCTTCAACGATTCACACCAACCGATAAATCGTCACCGCCGTCTCCTCATACAAATGCTTCGACCCGCCCTTCGGCAACTCGTGCGTTGCCGCATGCTCCGCCACCAGAATCCGCGCAAACCGCCTCACCATCCACCCCTCAATCACCCGATCCAGCATGCGCGATTCATACGGCGGATCCACAAACGCAATATCGTACGCCCCTTCACGGAGCGCCGCCGCAAACGGCAACGCGTCCTTTTTGAACACGCGCGTGCGTTTGATCTCACCGAGAGCGGCAATGTTGGCTTTCAGCGCATGCAAACTCGCCGGTCGCGTCTCAACAAAGTCGCAGCGCTTCGATCCACGCGATAAGGCTTCGAGACCGAGGGCGCCGGTACCCGCGAACAGATCGAGCACACTCGCATCCGCGAGATCTGGCTTGAGCAGATCCAGCACCGCCGCACGCACATGCTCGGCGGTTGGCCGCACCCGGAAATCGTTGGGCGATGTGAGCAGACGATCCCGGTGTTTCCCGCGAACAATGCGCATGATGATCAGCGCGTCAGCCGCTGCGCGCTGGTCGCAACCGCCGCGTCAGGATGATTCACATACTTTGCAATGAACTTCTTCGACTCCGGATCGTTGTAACGCGACGCCAGATCGAGCGCGCAGACCAGCACCACCTGGCTCCCCGCTTCTTCCGCAATGTCCTTGAAAATGCGGTACGCGAGGACGTAGTGGAAACGTTGCGCGAGCGCCTCTGTTTCGGCCGAAAGCGGCGTGTCCAGCGCCTCCGCACCGCGCCCACTTGTAAACAGCGGATTCCGCGTTGCAATACACTGGTCCATCGCCTGCTCGGTCATCTCAGACAGGCTCTCGCCGCACCCCGTGCTCAACAGCACTCCAGCGGCGAGAAAGAACAAACGGCGTGGCACGGCAGCAAACAGGCTCATGGTTCGGACGAGAGGGTTACAGGGAGCGGACTGGTAAGATGGCATGCCGTGCGTCGAATGGGCCACTCTGGCACACGGCGACCGGGGACTGCAGGTTTAATGCGCCGCGGGGAGCGTGGCTTCCTATCGCGGCGTAGTCCTACCCGTTTCCGGAGACAGCGCATGCGTACGCTCGTCGGAGGGTTGGTGTTGCTGGCGGTCGCAGCAACAGGATGTGGAGGATCGGCGGACACCGCCGCAGATGCAGCGGCAGACTCGGCGGCCATGATGGCCGTAGCAGAGCCCGCGGAATTGAGTCCCGCTGATCTGGAGGGCACGTGGGCTGGCGTCAACTTCGCAGAAGCCAGCGATTCAGTCACGCAGCGTTGGACGATCGTAGCCAGCGCAGGCGGTGACGGACGGTTGGTGACGGAGGGCTCGACAGATACCGTGGCGTACACCGTGGCGTACAGCGGCGACAGTGTTGTCGCCACGTCGGCGCCCTACTCAGATGCTACGATGCCCGCGGGGTCGCCGCAGGTGACGTTCCGAAGCGTTGGTCGCATGGTCGATGGCAAACTGGTCGGCACGAGCACTCTGATGTTGGCCGCCGCACCAGACTCCGTGCTTGGTCGCGGCCGCTGGGAGGCCACCCGGGCGCCGTAGCCCGTTACGTGTGTGCGCGCGATCGCGTTTCCGGACCATGCGATCGCGCGACACACGGTGCGTGCTCTGTGCGCTCAACGCGTGACATGCGGGACACCTCACGCGCGGTGCGCACCACTACGGCCGCGTCACGCCGGCCCCAAATGCGCCCACACCTGGAATCGTGATGGGCAGGCGTCCCGTAATCGGCGCGCGGCCGAGCATCGCCCGAGCAGTCGCCCGCTGCGACATGGTGAACGGACTCCAGGCAATCACGTGAGCATCAGCGCGCGGCAATCCCTGCGCCAGATACGGATTGAGAAACGAGACGAGCACCACCTTCGTACCCGACTCCCGCAAACCATTCAGCAACTCCGGGACACCACGCGTCGGCGTCATCGTGGCCGTATTCGTACTCGCACCGATGTAGCTCGAGACGATCACCACATCGGCACCGCGCGCGATGTTCAGCGCGTTCTCCACCGACGCCGGCAGCAGCGCGGGCTCCGGATTCACGCGATACGTACCCGTGCCGCCAGCCGCCGCGCCAGCCGTATTGTCCGCCACGACCTCGGGACTTAACGCCAGCGACAACAGTTGTGGATACGCACTCTTGAGCTCGGCATCAAACGTGCGGCCCGCGCTGAGGTCGGCGCGTGGGCTGACGGTAATGCTGACCACACGCGCCGCAGCGTTCGCTTGCATCGGGAGTAGCCCGAGCGAATCGTACACCAACGTGACGGCTTTTTCCGCGGCCAGTCGCGCGGGCGTGGCGTTTGCTGCAATGCCCACGCGCGTGCGCACCGCCTCAAGGTCAACCGTTCGCTGCACGTGCAAACCCATCTCATGTTTTGCCATCAACAACTTCTTGACTGATGCATTCACGCGTGCTTCGGTAAAGCGACCTGATTGCACACCATCCACGACCGCCTGAATGGCCACCCGCACGTCGGTCGGCATGAGCAAGACATCGTTCCCGGCAACCACGGCGCGCTGCGTCGCTTCGGCCATGGTCATGTCGCCGAGTACACCGTTCATGTCGAGTGCATCGGTGACCAGAATTCCGGTGAACCCCATGTCGCGACGCAGCAAGTCTGTCATCACGCGCGCGCTCAACGTGGCCGCAGTTCCGGTGGTATCAAGCGCCGGCAGATCGCCGTGAAATGTCATCACACCGCGAACACCCGCGGCAATCGCCGCGCGAAACGGGCGGAGTTCCACACTATCAAGACGCGCGCGTGACACATTCACACGCGAGAGTTCGAGATGTGAGTTCTGCTCCGTGTCGCCGTGCCCGGGAAAGTGTTTCGCCGTGGCGAGCATGCCATGCGCCTGCATACCGCGAATGAACGACGCGCCGAGTCGCGCGACGAGCGCTGGATCTTCACCGAAAGACCGCGCACTGATGACGGGATTTTTCGGGTTGTTGTTGACATCAAGCACCGGCGCAAAACCCATGTGCACACCGAGCGCGCGGCCTTCCTGCGCCGTGACACGACCCATTTCGTATGCGAGTGCCGTGTCGCGTGTGGCGCCGATGCCCATCTGATACGGAAATGATGTCGCGCCGCCGAGCTCGATGGCGTTCGGCAAGAACCATCCGCCGCGCGCACGAAATGCAGCGCCTGTTTCAAAATCGGCGCCGATCAGCAGCGGAAGTTTTGCGGCGCGCTGCAGCGCGTTCGTCTTCGCGGCGATATCAAGCGGTCCACCTACGGACACGATCGCACCGCCGAGCTCCTGTTCACGAACCAGACGTTCAATCGTAAGAAACGACGGAGCGTCGGTCGCGGTGTAGTCGCCAAGTGTCCAGACCCACACCATTTGCGCGGCTTTTTGGCGCACCGTCAGCGTGGCGAGCACTGAGTCGGCCCATCGAGCGCCTGCCAGCGAATCCTGCGGCACGTCGGCAACCACTGCGACCCGTTCGGCACTCTCTCGGCCTTGGATGGGTACATCCGGGGACGCGACGGCCCGTGCGACAATAAGAAGCGTCAGAGCGGCAGCCGCCGCGGTGAGACGGTACATTCGGCGCGGAGTTGGGAGCATCACAAGTGGGCCCATCATGGAGGTTCGGTGCTGGCTGTCTCAAAGATACTCAGAATGCACGAAGCGCTGGTGCCATCAGTACGGTCTATCAGGGTGCGAGGGACCACTGTGCTTTCAGCACTGATGTGCGCAGCGCCACTGCTCGTCGCGCAAACGCCAACCGTCATTCGTTCAACGAATGTACCGGCCTGGGGACCAAACGTTCGCTTGCAGCAGGAAGTGCGCCTGGGTGTACTCGACGGCGACCGCGACTACGAACTCGGTCGCGTGCGCAACGTCGCGATTGCGAGTGATGGCCACATCGTGGTCGCAGACGACGCCGCACCCGCGCTGCGTGTGTACGACGCCAACGGCACGTTCGTTCGAATTATCGGGCAGAATGGTGAGGGACCAGGCGAATACCGCACGATGGGCGGAGTGCGCACGCTCGGGAACGGCAACATTCAACTGTGGGATCCGCGGCTGCAGCGGCTTACCACCTACAACATCACCGGACGTCTCGTCTCAACAGTGAACGTCCCGAGCGGCCTGCACGCGGCGGATCTGTTGCAGGTGGATCACAATGGCTTTGCCTATGTGCGCGCGAGCACCACCATCATCCGACCCGGCACTCCCTTCACGCCTTCAATGATGCGCGAGGGTTGGATACGCCTTGATCCCGCTGGCAAAGTGCTGGACACCATTCCGATTCCAGCATCCGTGCAGGGTGGCCCTGCCTACGTTCTTTCGAGCATCACCGGATTTGATCGGCCATTCAGCCGGGAAACGGTG
>JALHNZ010000136.1:3055-7154 GCA_022843265.1 Gemmatimonadaceae bacterium | reverse complement strand
ACACCGCCCGGAAATCGCGTGCGCGAGCGCGCCATGATTTCCTGTGATCGTGTCGTGTCGTACAGGGCGTCCATGGTATCCGGAAGTGACGTTGAAGTCATCGGCCAAAGCTCCCAACACTGCTGGGCAGAAAGGTGATCGGTAGCACTCGGCCCTTCGCGACGTTGTCGCTGGCCCGCTCCGCACGTTCAGCAACGCTCAGAAAAATCGCGCTGAAATCATAGTCATCCACCACATCTTCAATGGTGACGTTCAGGAAACTTCCCACCGTGAGTCCGCGCGCGACATCGAGTGGCACGTCCACGTGTACCACGCCGTCCACATCATCCGCTTGCCACGGCGCACGCGCTTCCACGTAGCCTTCCGTCTCGTCAACGCGCTGCACCAGCACGCACGCATCGCGACCGAGAAACCGTTCGTACTGCTCCGCGGTGATTGCACGCTGCAGTTCGTACAAGCGTTCCTGGCGTTCGAGCTTGGTGGATTCCGGCACATTGTCGTCGAGCAACGCACCCTTGGTGCCTTCCTGCGGCGAATACGTGAACACGCCCACACGGTCAAAGCGCAGTTCTTCAAGCAACGCGAACAACGCGTCAAACTCTTCGTCGGTCTCACCCGGAAACCCGACGATGACCGTGGTGCGAATCGCGAGATCCGGCACCACCTTTCGATACATCGTCACTTTGTCGCGCAACAGCTGCGCGCGCTCCGGACGACGCATGCGCGCGAGTACCGCATCATGCCCGTGCTGCATGGGCATGTCGAGATAGCGCACGATGCGCGGGTTGTCGGCGATCACCTGCAGCAGGCGTGGTGTAATGCCGGCCCCGTAGAGATACAACAGTCGAATCCACGGCAGCGTGGTTTCGCGCAGCAACGCTTCGAGCAACTCCGGCAGCGCGTTGCCGTCACGGCGGTCACGTCCGTAGTGCGCGAGATCCTGCGCCACAAGATTCACTTCGCGCGCGCCCTGCATTTCGAGCAGTTGCGCCTCGCGCACCACGTCATCAAGCGCGAACGACCGATGCTTGCCGCGCATGAGCGGGATCGCGCAGAAGGAGCAGCCGTGATCGCAGCCTTCGCTCACTTTGAGATAGCGCACGGCCGGCTGATCACCCGCGAACAGACGCACGCCCGGATGCTCCACGAGTGACCCAAACAACAGGCCGCGCGAGACCAACTCGGGAACCAGCTGATCGGCTTCGCTGGTGCCGAGGAACACATCCACCTCGGGCAGCGCCTCCTGCAGCTCACTCTTGTGACGCTCCACCATGCAGCCCACGGCAAACACCGCTTGCACGGTGCCATCATCTTTCAGGCGTGCGGCTTCGAGAATCGTGTCGAGTGATTCTTTTTTTGCGGCGTCAATAAAGCCACACGTGTTGACGATGATGACATCCGCATCGGACGCGTCATCAACCGACTCTCCACCGTGTGCCACGAGATCCGCGCGATAGCGTTCGGAGTCGACGGTGTTCTTGTCGCAGCCGAGCGTCAGGACAGAAAAACGCATGCCGCCGCTCAGCGGAAATTGCCGAACAACAACTCGACGCCAAAATCTTCGCCGCGCAGAAACTGAATGGCCTCCTGCAGATCGTCTTTCGAAGGCGAGGTCACGCGCACCTGTTCGCCCTGAATCGATACCTGCACTTTTTTCAGCTTCGCCCCTTTGATCGCAGCGGTGACCTTTTTCGACGTTTCGCCGTCGAGTTCGGTCTTGAGCTTGATCTCGCGCTTGACCGTGTCACCACCGGCCGGCTTGATGTCACCGATATCGAGATTTTTGACCGGGATGCCGCGCTTGATCAGCTTGGTCTGCACCACATCGAACAGCTGGTGCATCTGAAAATCGCTGTCAGCAACAAGATCAAGGAGAGCCTCGGCGCGCTTGAACTCCACCGCCGCCTTTGATCCCTTGAAGTCGTAACGCTGCGCGACTTCCTTCTGCGCCTGATTGATGGCGTTGTCGACCTCCTGGAGGTCGACACCGGTGGTCACGTCGAACGAATATGTAGAAGCCATACGAAATACCGAGAATCAGCCGAGGAAGCTCTCGAGCGCTCGCGCGCGGCTGACGTGGCGCAGGCGCGAAAGCGCCTTCTCCTTGATCTGCCGCACCCGCTCACGGGTGATGCCGAGCAACGCCCCAATCTCTTCCAGGGTCATTGGCTCGTGCACATCCAGCCCGAAGTATAGCCGGAGAATCTTCGCCTCGCGCTCCTTCAGGGAGCCCAGAGAGTCCTCGATGGCCTGGGTAAGGGCCTTCTCAATGGTCTGCTCGTCGGGGGTGGGGCTGACCGTATCCGCGAGATAGTCGAGCAGGCGGTTGTCTTCCCCCGGCGTGAGCGGGGCATCGAGCGAGAGATGCACCTGCGAAATGGACATCGTTTTCGCGACTTCTTCTTCGGTGATGTCCATACCTTCCGCGATTTCTGCGTGCGTGGCCTCGCGGCCCAGCTCCTGCAGCAACGCACTCGCGCGCTTGCCAATGCGGTGCAGCGTGCCGGCCCGATTGAGCGGCACGCGTACAATGCGCGACTGCTCCGCGAGCGCCTGCAGGATCGCCTGCCGGATCCACCACACGGCGTACGAAATAAACTTGATGCCCTTGGTTTCGTCGAACTTGTGGCCCGCGCGAATCAGGCCGAGGTTGCCCTCGTTGATCAGGTCGGACAGTGACACGCCCTGATTCTGGTATTTCTTGGCGACCGAAACAACAAACCGCAGATTCGATCGCACGAGTTTGTCGAGCGCTTCACTGTCGCCGGTGCGAATGCGGCGCGCAAGATCGGCTTCGTCTTCACGCGAGATCAGCGGATACTTGCTGATGTCGCGCAGATACTGGTCGAGCGAGCCGTCGTCGAGCGAGCTGCGCTTGCGACCTGGCGCTCCGTTCGTTGCTTTGGCGCGCGGCAGAGCACCATCGGCTCTGGCCGGTCGCGGCACAGGCACAGCAGAATCACGAGCCGTCATCAACGTGGGTACGGAAAGAGAGTCAGCGATCGCACGTGTCGGCAGCTCAGCGGATGCGCTCTCCAAGCCGCCTCCATCGAATGTTGGTAAGCCAGGATGCGGACGTCGTGGAGTCGGGTACGTAGCTGTAATACACGAGCATCGGTGTGCCGCGCACGAGCGAGTCGGGCACAAATCCCCAGTAGCGACTATCGAGGGAGTTGTCGCGATTGTCGCCGAGTGCAAAGAAGTGTTTCTCCGGCACCACGAGCGGTCCCCAGTTATTGCGCGAGGGGCGATAACCACGAGCCGGCGGCACCTGCGCGGCACTGGCGGTGCGCACGAGATAACTGCGCTGCCACCGGAAGTCTTCCGCGACGGGATCCATGCCAGGATCGGTATGCACCACGTAGCGCTCGTCTTGCTCCACACCGTTGAGCAGGAGCACACCTTGCTGCATGGCCACCGTATCGCCCGGCAGCGCGACCAGTCGCTTCACAAAGTTCTTGGACTGATCGACGGGCCATTCAAAGACCACCACGTCACCACGTCGCAGATCGCGCACCGCCGGCAGGCGCACACTGGTGAGCGGAATGGTGGCGCCGTACACGAGTTTGTTCACGAGCAGAAAATCGCCCACGAGCAGCGTGCTCTCCATGCTGCCCGATGGGATCTTGTACGCTTCCACGAGCACCGCGCGCAGGATCAGGAACAGCGCGATGGCGGCAGGAAAAATGCGCATCCAGTCAAAGAACCAGCCAAAGTGCAGCCGGGACGCGCGCTTGTTCGCGGCGCGCAGCGCAGCGGCACGCAGCTCGCCGTCGGCCGCGAGCGCACCCGGCGCAGGCGCGAAACGTGCGCCCGAGTTCGACGCGCTCTCGCCCAGCGCATCCGCCGACAGCGCGTCTTTCAACACGATGTCGGTACGCACGCCCTCGGCCGACGTGTCCGTGGACACGTCTGAAGCCGGTGTTTCCGTATGCGATGTGCTCGAACGATCCATGACAAACGACCGCCACGCGGGAGGGAACTGCCACACGGAATCAATCGCAAGCCAACGGGAGACGCAAGCGGCGAAACGGTCCGTTCCGCCACTTGACGAACGACCAATCAGTAGTTGTCGATCTGAGCCCGCTGCAGTGCGCCG
>JALHNZ010000136.1:0-3045 GCA_022843265.1 Gemmatimonadaceae bacterium | reverse complement strand
GGCATCACCGCCCGCGTCTACACCCAATTCAATCTGGAGGATGCGATGGAAGCGCTCAATGCGACCGTTCATGCGACTCGGCGAGGAATCCTGTCGTGAGGCTCAATAGTTGTCGATCTGAGCCCGCTGCAGTGCGCCGGAATAATCCACATACCCAACCTTCGTCTCTGAATAGAACTCATACACTTCCCAGCCACCTTCGCGGTGCCCGTTGCCCGTCTCTTTCACGCCACCAAACGGCAGGTGCGCTTCGGCGCCAATCGTGGGCGCGTTCACGTACGTGATGCCGTTGTCCAGATCCTGCATGGCGCGGAAGGCCACCGTCACATCACGCGTGTACACGGACGACGAGAGTCCGTAGCGCACGCCGTTGTTGACCGCGAACGCTTCTTCGGCGTTGCGCACGCGAATCACCGACAACACCGGGCCAAAAATTTCCTCTTGTTCCAACCGGGAGCCGGCACGCACGTCGGTAAAGATCGTGGGCTCAAAAAAGAAACCGTTCGCCAACGACGCATCACTCGGACGCCCACCGCCACACGCGAGCGTCGCGCCTTCCGAACGACCAATCTCCACGTATCGCTCCACGTTGGCGCGCGATGCCTCGTGCACCAGCGGCCCCACGTCGGTCCCCGCCACGCGACCATCACCGAGCTTCAGTTTGCGCGCACGCTCCACGAGTCGCTCTACAAACTGATCGTGAATGCCGTCCTGCAGAATCAGACGACTGGTGGCCGTACAACGTTGCCCCGTGGTCCCGAACGCGCCCCACAACACACCTTCAAGCGCGAGATCAAGATCGGCGTCGTCGAGCACAATCTGCGCGTTCTTGCCGCCCATCTCGAGCGACAACCGCTTGTGCATGCGACCGCACGTCTCGCCCACCAGACGGCCCGTTTCCGTGCTGCCGGTAAACGAAATCAGCGGCACGTCGGCATGATCGACCAGCGCTTTGCCCACCACTTCGCCCATGCCGTGCACCAGCTGAATCACTTCCGGTGGCAGTCCTGCTTCAAGCAGAATCTCCACCAGCGCGTGCCCCGCGTGCGGCACATCTTCCGCCGGTTTGAACACCACGGAGTTTCCGCACAACAATGCCGGAAACATTTTCCACGTCGGAATCGCCATCGGGAAGTTGAACGGCGTGATCAACCCGGCCACACCAATGGGGCGACGAAAACTCATCGCCCACTTGTTGCGCAGCTCACTCGGCACCGTGTGCCCAAACAAACGGCGGCCTTCGGTCGCGGCGTAGTACGCCGTGTCGATGCCTTCCTGCACATCACCACGCGTTTCCGCGAGCGGCTTGCCCATTTCGCGCGTCATCAGATCCGCCAACGCTTCCTTGCGCGACGCCATGAGATCGCCTACGCGACGCAGCACATCACCACGCGCCGGCGCCGGTGTGCGCTTCCACTCTTCGAATCCACGCTTCGCGCTCTCCACGGCACGCTGCACGTCTGCCGCGCCTGACGCGGGAAAGCGACCAACCAGATCGCGCTGATCCGCAGGGTTGCGATTCTCGAAGTATTCGCCCGTGGAAGGCGCGACCCACGCGCCGCCAATGAAATTCTTGAAGTCAGACATGACTGAGTGGTGTGCGGGAAAGAAGAAACATGCGACTACGCGCCTTGTGCGCCGGCGGATCCGGGCGCACCCGATTCGGTACCTGGGGAGGTGGCGGGCGCAGGCGGTGCCGCCTGACACGACCACCGATCGGGTCGATCGAATGACGATTGCGCGTAGCCCACGCGCGGCAACACTTCACGCGCCACCAGCACCGCGCCCGAAACAACCACGAGCAGCGACAGCATGTGCGCGCGTCCCATGCGCAAGCGCCAGGTACTGGCACTGCTCCAAACGCCCAGCAGCGATGTGCCACCACCAGCGGCCACGAGATAGATCAACGGCAGTCCGCAACGGGCGGGCCACGGCCAGAACCAGATCGCCACTCCGGCCGCCACCGCCAGCGCAAGTTTGGTAAACGCCCACGCTTTGGCTTTGCCGGTGACACCGATCACCGGTGCGGCGACCGAAGACGCGCGCGCGGCCGGCGCTGCAACCCCGCGCGGCATTCCCGTTGCCGGTGGCACCGGCGCCGGAATCAGCTCTTCGTCAGGAATCGACGCCAGCTGCTTGTCAATTTTTGCAAGCTCTTTCTCCCAGTCGCGCGAACTCATGCAGGCGTCGCCTCACGGGAGAGAGCGTATCGTTCAATCTTTTTGTAGAGATTCGACCGTGGCATTTCCAGCGCGCGCGCGGTTTCCGACACATTCCAGTCGAACGCGCGCAGCTTGGCAAGCAGAAACGAACGCTCCGCCGCATCCTTGAACTCCTCAAACGTGCGGCACTCGGCCAGCGAACCAAGGCCGCTGGGTTCGACCGCACGCTTGCCGACCAGACGCTCCACATCGCTCGCGGCGATATGCGGACCAGCGGCCAGAATCACCAGACGCTCCACCGTGTTGCGCAACTCGCGCACGTTGCCCGCCCACTCCAGCTCGGCGAGACGGGCCAGCGCATCATTGCTGATACCACGACGCGGTAATCCGTCGCGCTGTGCAAACTGTTGCAAAAAGTACACGACCAGCGGTTCGATATCTTCGCGGCGTTCACGCAGCGACGGCACAACAATGGGCACCACGTTCAATCGATAATACAAGTCTTCGCGAAAACGACCCTCGGCGATTTCCCGCTCGAGGTCTTTATTGGTTGCCGCGATGACCCGCACGTTCACCTGCACCGGCTTGTTGCCACCAATGCGCGTCACCACACCGTCTTGCAAGACGCGCAGCACTTTGGCCTGCGCCGACAGCGCCATGTCGCCGATTTCATCGAGAAAGAGCGTGCCACCGTCGGCCTGCTCAAACTTGCCTGGACGATCCGCCACCGCGCCGGTGAACGAGCCCTTCATGTGCCCGAAGAGCTCGCTCTCAATCAGCTCCGATGGAATCGCGGCGCAGTTGACTTCCACGAACGGCTTGCGCGCCAGTGGTGAGCCGCGGTGCATGGCCCGCGCGACCAGCTCCTTGCCCGTGCCATTCT
>JALHNZ010000135.1 GCA_022843265.1 Gemmatimonadaceae bacterium | reverse complement strand
GCCGGGCTCGGAAAGCAGACTGCCAAGTGAAAACAAGAGTGCACTTTAATCAGGCACAAGGGCCTTGACTCGTAGTGCAGCGGCATGACGCTTGTTCTCTTCGCGCAGCCACTTCTGACACGCAACCACCTCCGCGTAATCGTAGCTAAGGGCTGAAAGGTGTTGCAAACTTCGCACGTGTAGCCGACAAACTGGCCGCCGTCACCGTCCGCCACCGTCTGCAGATCGCCAAGCTGCAGCGCCAAGACAGACGTGCACTTTTTGCACGTCGTTTGTCCCACCTCTTTGGTAGCAACCGAACCGCGTTTGATAATCTTCATTTGTCCAAACAGTCTAGGTAATACACAAACTGGGCTTGCCTTGATGCGAAAAGCTTGGAAATTTTCATACTGGGCGTTTGTACGAAAGCAGCGGCGGAATGCCATTTATCGCGGTACTTTTGCATCAAACCACCCGGTCAATCGATGAGTGCTTTTCTGGCCGAACAGATCAGCGCCAAGCTGGCGCACATCAAGCGACTGCGCTTTGACACGCGGCATGCGGATACGGCGCAGTTTGTCGACAAGGTGCTGTGGCCCGTGCTCGACGCCGAGTTTCGCCGCTCGTACAAGTGCCAGTTTGTGATGGCGTTGGAGGATGGCTCTCGCGCGGGCATTACGCTCTACACCTCGTCAAAGCAGGCGTCGTCGTGGAAGTCGCTGGACGACGATGCGCGCAATCAACTCGGCGTCGTACTGCTCAAGGCGACTGGCCGCGCCGCGCAAGGCATGTTTTACATCACGCTAGACGATCAGTCGCTGGACGAGATCGTGGTTTGCCGGCTTGTCAACTTTACGCACGTGCTCGGCATGCTGGGAGCGCGCGCCATGCAGATGTACGACCCGTGGCGCGCCTCAGTGCCCGATGCGCACTGGCGCGTCGCACCCGTGCTCCTCGAGTGCCTCGCGTTGGCCGGCTTCAGCGAACACGTGCCGCCGTACGAGACCATGCTGGCCGACCGCACTATGCAGAAGCGTGCGTTGCTGTGGCGCTTTGGTGCCGGTCTGACGGTGCGGGGCCTGTTGCCTGCCGGCGAGCTGAGCGAGCGCCTGCGCCATGCCTGGCTGCCCGAGCGCCTGGCGGCCTGGTGTGCCGTCGAGCGGTTCACGACCGTCGGTCGCACACCAGAGGCCGACATGGTTGCCGACACAGTGGTTCTGTACGGACTCGGGTGTCTGCAGGCGTCTCTGTGGGACGCGTCCAAAAGTGCGCCGGTGGCGCCGTTTACGGCGGCCGCGTTCCAAGAGGCGGCGCACGCCGAGGTCAAGCAGGCGATCGGGCGGCTCGACGACAGCGTGCTGCGCGTGCCCGCAGCAGTGCGCGCACAGACGGCGCTCGACGGCACGTTGCTGCCACTGTTCGGCACTGGGCCGCTGCGCGACTATGTCGCCGGCACCCTGCGCCACTTTGGTGTGATCGTGCAGCACTACCAGGCGTCGATCGCGAGCCCGGCGGCGCGCCAGCTGGCGGTCGAGGTGTGGCCGACCACGCTGGTGCCGCGCGACGAGCTGCTCGAGGTGCACTGCTGCACGATGCCGTGGCAGCGCGAGCTGGTGGCGCGCAACCCGGAGCTGTCGTGCGTGCTGGCGATACACCCGGTTGGCGCGCACCGCGAGCCGCTGGCGCTGCTCACAGCGCTGTGCGTCGCGCTGCCCGATCGCTGCGACGGCACCGACTATGTGGTGCTTGTCGAGCCGCGCGCCTACGCGCCGTCGATGGAGCTGAGCACCGACGGCAAGTCGCTGGGCAAGCGCAAGCAAGACGCGACCAAGGTGCAGCGCATCTTTGTCGCGCTCGACGATGCACAGCGCGTGCAGCTGCAGGTGGCCGCGCAGTCGCTGCTGCTGATCCAGCGCTCGAGCGCCGCCTACGCGCTCAAACAGAAGAAGAACCAGGGATGCGCGCTCGCTAGTCCGCTCCTGGCGTCGACACTGGCGCAGTCGACCAACACGGCCGAGCTCTGCCACGCTCTCAACGCGCTCGGCGCTCAGCTCGGTCTGTCGCCGAGCGAGTGGTGGAGCGAGACGGCCATTCCCGCGCGCGTTCAACGCACGGCACGCCTCTGCGTCGCCGTGGCTGAGCTCTTTATCGAAGGCTCGGCCGAGCGCGCGCTTCACGCGACCCTTGGTCGCTTGCGCGACTTTTTCAACAACACCAAGGGTGTGGCACGCGACGGGCGCGAGCGCGTGAACCCGAACCGCCGCAATCCGGAGCGCAGCAACCTGGCGCGCTACGATCCCGACGGTCTGCACAGCGCGCTGCAGGTCGTGCTGCTCGGCGATCGACTCTCGCTCGTCATGCCGCGCGAGACAGTCAAGACACTCGTCGGCCTCAACGGCACGCAGCGCGTGCTGCCGCTGTACGAGACAGACTTTGATCTGGCACTCCAGACCGTCGACCACGACTATGGCCCCGTGGTGGGGCCTCAGTACAAAGACCTGCTTGCGCCCAACGCCAGCGCCGACGCGCCCGACGAGTGCGCCGAGCGCGACAAACTCGAGCGGCGCCTCGATGGCCACCAGTTCAACGTGTGCGCCTGCAACGGCGCACGCGTCACCGACTGCATGCACATGCTGCGCCAGGCCGTGGCGCACGTCAACCACACCCGGTGCTGCATCTGCGAGCTCGATCAAATGCGCTCGGCCCGTCCGCTAGAGTCCAAGCTCGCGTTCATGCAGGGCGTCTGCAAGTACTGTCTCGAGCGCGTGCCGTGGCGCAGCACGACGGCCGATGTGCGCGTTGACGACAACAGCTGGGTGCCGCTCGACGTGCCGCACGACATCATCACGCTGCTCGTTAGCACTGCCTTGGACGGCGATGCGCGTGTGCGCGCCGAGTGCGTCGCGGCGCTGGCGAGCATGCGCCAGCGCGTGCGCCGGTGGGTCACCAACGCCGGCGCGCTGCGCAAGTTTGAGACGAGCCAGATGATCGAGTGCCAACGGGGCTCGGCGAGCCAGTCGGCCGACACGACGTGCGCGGCCTTTAGCACGTTTATCGATGCGTACGCCGCGCGACTCGAGTCATCCCAGACACCCGAGCAGGGCATCGCACTGCTGCGCTCGGCAGTGGCGCTCGAAGTGAGCAACGCGCGGCGCAACCTGGTCGCTGCGACGCTCGCGGTACCGCTGAGTAAGCCGGGCACGACCGATGGCTCGTTCTCGCTCGGCCTCTTCATGTCGGCGGCCGAGACGATTGGCGTGTGGCAGCACACACCGCTCCTGGTGACGCAGGCGCGCATCGACCAGAAGATGGGCAACGACGCGCCGCGCCGAGCGCGCACCGTCATAGCGCTCTGCAACTACCTCATGCCACTCGGCGACCTGGCGCGCTACAACGCCTACGTCGCCGCGCAGCGCGCGGGCACACTCTTTCCGTTCATCGAGTCGGCCATTATCGGCAGTGTCGAACCGGCCGGCGAGCCGCTCACAGTGCCGCAGCAGCTCGTTCGCACCTTGCATCCCGATGGCTTTGACCGCCCGCTCACCGGCATGACGCCATGGCTGCTCGAGAGTGCGCTACTCAACTCGCACGCCACCTAAACTTGCACTTTTTCATTCAGCAGCCTGCTTGTGCGACTCGTCGGCCGCCAACGGCATGGCGGGGTCATCTGAGCCGAAATACCACACAACCGCATCACCTTGGCGCACCAGGAACCCGTACCACCAGGCCCACGCAAACCAGAACGCAGCGCCAGCAAAGGCAGACATCATGCCCAGGGCAAAAGAGATGCTGCGTTCCAGTGCACACGTCGGCATGAGCCGACCGGCGTCGTAGAGCTCGTTGCACGCGCCAATCAGCTTTTGCTCCTCGATGTTGATCATCGTAGCATTGTCAAAGCGCAGCGTGTAGGTGAGCGAGCAGCTCTCGGGCAGACCCGACGTGCACACGACGGCGAGTCGCTTGAGCTCGAGGCCGGCGCTCGCCAGCGAGCCGTCGCCTCCGTGCCCTGTGCACTCCCACTCGAGCCACGTGCTGTCGGGTTCGCGGTGGCACTCGGCAAACACAACACGCCGACGTGTGCAGCCGTCCTCTGGGTACGTGTTGCGACACACCAGCTGCGGCTTGGGCACGCGGCCTTTGGTCAGCGTGCGCTCGTGAAAGTACAGCGTCGTCGCCTCGATCAGCACCGAGTTGTCCTCCTGGTACTCACTCGCCGCGCCAACGAGGAACAGTGCGCCGAGCAGAAAAATCATCTTTCCTCTCTGATCCTCGGTCTCTGGTGCTGTGGCTGGTGTAATAAAGGGTTCAAGAGTTCACGCAGTGGGCTTGCTTGATTCGGTCTGCTCAGGGGTCTTGCTGGCTGGCTCGGTGGTCTGGCCGGGTGGCGCCGGATCGACAGGCGGCGTAGTGTAGGCCGCGATCGCTGCCTTTTGCTTCTCGACGAGATGCTGCGTGCGTTTGATCAGCGCGTACGGTTTGATTGTGTGCAGCAGGCTGGCGTTGAGATCCTTGCCCGAGTCGATGCCGGTGGCGACGTCGACGATTGAGACGACAATCTGGTTGCGCGGGTTTGAGGCGAGCGCGAGCTGGTCGATGCCATGAAGGCCGTCTTGCTCGGCGAGGCGTTTGTTGAGCAGCAGGCTGTACTCCTCGGTGTCCTTGCTCTTGGCCGCCACGGCCTGCGTGTGAAGCTCTTTGAGGCGCTTGATTTCAGCCAGGTTGTCTTTGATGATGGCGCGCAGCTGCGTGTGGCGCAGCAGCACGCTGCGATCGAGCAGAAACACGCCGTCGCGGTACGTGAGCTCGATGATCACGGCCTCGTCGGGCACCTTGACGCCAGTCTCGTCGTAGAGCGGCGCGAGCTGCTGCGCAAAGGCGCCCGTGGCGGCGCACACCAGGCCCGGAATCATGGCGCAGAGGCGCTCGTTGCGCTTCTCAGTGCGCGTGCGGTAGAAGAACTGCGAGCCGAGATTGAAGCGATTCTCGTTGAGCGCCTTGGTCTTGGCGCGCTCCTCCTCGGTCGTCTCGGCCTTGTCGGTGGTGAAGTAGACCTCGCACTTGGCGTCGGCAATCAGCAGCACCACATCGCGCGGCACGTCAGTCACGCGCGCCGCACGCACCGGCTCCTCAGACGGCGGCGGGGCCGGTGCATCGGCGGGCGCATTGTCGCGGCTCATGGCCGCCTGCATCTCGGCGCGATAGTCGTCCTCGATCGCGTAGATGATGTAGTAGCCGAGCATCATCAGCGCGGTGGGCGTCTCAAACGCGCGCTCCAGCCAGAGCACGCGGTGCGCCGTCTTGTACATGCGCAGATTCTCGAAAATCAGCATGGCTGCGGCACCAAAGCGGCGGTGCATCTCGTTGGCGCGCAAGTTGAACGACTGCGGCGCACCCCACGGCATGACGGCGCGTGTCGCCGGATCGAGCGGACGTCGCATGCGCGTGACGTAGATTGGTGCCGTCTTGGGATCGATCGGCGTGCCGGCGGCAGCCTGCTGCGCGCGCCACTCCTCGTACTGCGCGCCATCGAGCTCGGACAGGTGCACAAGCTGCGAATCCTGACCGTCTTGCGTGCTACGCAGTGTCGCGATCAGCTGCTCACAGTCATCGATGGCGGCGCCCAACGCATCGGCAATCGGCTTGGCCGTGGCCTCGAGCAGCACGTCGGCATTGGTGCGGTCCTTCTGCACCTGCGCAGCCATCTCGCTGCGCATCGCCGCAATCTCCTTCAGGCACAGCTTGTAGTCCTCGTCCTTGGGCACCTCGATCGTCTTCTTGACACCAGCCTGCTGCAGCACCACGCGCGCCACATCGGCGCGCTCCGTCTTGGTCGACTCAACCACCACCGTCACGTTCTCGCTCATCTTTATCGCTCGCGTGCGTTTTGCATTTTGGCGCGTGCCCTCACCCAAAAACTCCCGCGGCCCGTGTATGAGATTTTCTTTATGGAAAGTTTACTGCTTGGCAGCCTTCTCGCTCTGGTAGGCGAGCTGGTGCTTGAACTCGTCCAGCTTCTCCTCGCGCAGCAGCTCGCACGCAGACGCCGACGCGCACGGGCGAATGGTCTGTGTTTCTTCGGTCGTGTACGTCTTGCCGCTGGCAAGGTTCATGACCGCCGTCAAGGTCACGGTGCACTTGCTGCGACCGAGAAAGGTGCTAAACTTGGCGTGGGATTCAATGTTCATGGTTGGTCTTGGTCAAATGAGATTTTCATCAGCCCGTTCCTCGCGGAACACTCGGTCAGGTGCACAGTGAGGCGCTGTGTGTTGCAGCGGCCGCAGCCGGTGTTGGTGGCGGCGTGCGGCGCGAAACACTGGTGACAGGTCCAGGCGCCGCCCGATTGCGGCAGCACGGGGCGTGAGCGCTCAGAGCCGCACTGACCGCATCGGGCGCCAAAGCATGCTGCGTCACATGGTCGACAAATCCAGTCGAGGCAGGGACGATTCATTATTAAATAGGTTACCACGCGTGCTCGTGCGGTTTGCGGCTGACCCTGAGGTCGGCGAGCAGGTGCACGAGGCCGACGACGGTGGCCGTGTGTCGCGTGAGCGCGTAGACGCCCGGGTCAAGCTCATCGTGCTTGCCGCAGAACGTGACCGTGTTCAAGAACGCGCTGTTGTTGTGTGTGATCATGTCGGTCGTGATGTAGAACGACTCGCCGCACTTGATTTCGAGCAGCCGTTCAAAGTGCTCGGGCTTGGCGGTGCGCAGAAAGTACTCGGCCGTCATGACGGCGCTCGCTACGCCAAGCTGTGCTGCCGGCAACGCCGGCATGAGCACCTGCGCCAGCGCGTCGCGCGCAATCTTCTTCTGCGCCACGGCGAGCTCCAGAATGCGAGCGCAGCGGTACTCGACCGTGTAGGCGGCCAGCGCACGCTGCGCCAGGAGGCGCCGATAAAAGTGGATGCGTCGGCCGTCCTCGATCACCTGGCCGAGCACGTGCGTGCCGTGGTTCTCAAACACGCTCAGCTTGACGTACTTGCCGTCAATGTCAAAGCGCATGTCGCCCGCCACGGCCGCCAGCACGGCAATCGGGTCGTCGTACAGCACGGTCTCGCTGCCGTTCTCAAAGCCGACCGTCACCGTCTCAGAGGGCACGGCCTCGACCTCGTCGTGGTACATCACCAGCATGTTGTTCGTAAACCAGCTCATTCGTCGTTTCAGCGTCTAGTTTACTCGAAAATCGTATTTTGCCGTCCTAGGCAACGAAATACGATTTTTCACCGCGAGGAAATACGATTTTTCATTCGGCCTGACGACAGCGCGCGGCGAGCAGTGCTACTTCTGGTGCCAGCCAAA
>JALHNZ010000134.1 GCA_022843265.1 Gemmatimonadaceae bacterium | reverse complement strand
AGTCCTCGGGACATGAAAACGGACACCATGAAACGTACATGTATGTGTACGCTCAGGGTGCCCGATGTCAAGCGCATTTCCTTCCTGCAGGGATCAGTTTTCCGCAGGCTCACTGCGTGGCGAGTGCGCGCGTCGCGAGAGGCGTCACCCCGCCCCAGCGGTCTCCTTCGGCTCATGGTATCGCGCCGCGGCCACGGCGTAGTCGCGGTTCATGCGCTTGATCACGTCAATGGAAATTTCCTTCGGACACGCTTCCTGGCACTCACCGGTGAGCGTGCAGTGACCAAAGCCCTCAAGATCCATTTGCTCGACCATCGCAATCGCGCGGCGATCACGTTCCGGCTGCCCCTGCGGCAGCAAGCCGAGATGCGTGATCTTGGCGCCGGTGAACAGCGACGCTGACGCATTCGGACATGCCGCGACACACGCGCCGCACCCAATGCACGCCGCTGCGTCCATGGATTCGTCGACCGTTTCCTTGCCGATGAGAATCTCGTTGGCGTCTCGCGCACCGCCGGTGTTCACCGAGACGTAACCACCGGCCTGAATGATGCGATCAAACGAACTGCGATCCACGACCAGATCCTTGATCATTGGAAACGCCTTCGCACGCCACGGCTCAACCCAGATCTGATCGCCGTCTTTGAAGGCGCGCATGTGCAACTGACAGGTGGTGGCTCCCTTCCACGGTCCGTGCGCCGTGCCGTTGATCATGAGCGCACACGAGCCGCAAATCCCTTCGCGACAATCGTGTGCAAACTCAATCGGCTCTTTGCCTTCGGTTGTCAGTTGCTCATTCAACACGTCGAGCATTTCCAGGAACGACATGTCGGCATCGACACCGTCCACCGGATAGATCTCGATATTGCCAGCGGCGGTTGGGCCGCTCTGTCGCCACACGTGCAGTGTCAGTCGCATTACTTGTAGCTCCGGGTCGCCATCTTCACGTTCTCGTACACGAGGGGTTCCTTGTGCAGGCGCTGCGCCTGACCGGTGCCAGTCCACTCCCACGCAGCCACATACGCAAACTCTTCGTCGTTGCGCTTGGCTTCGCCTTCTTCCTGATACTCGACCCGGAAGTGACCACCGCACGATTCTTCACGGTGCAGCGCGTCGCGGCACATTAACTCACCGAGTTCAATGAAGTCGGCCACGCGACCGGCCTTCTCAAGCGACTGGTTCAGCGACGCGCCACTGCCGGGCACGTTCACATTCTGCCAGAACTCCTCGCGCAGCTGGGGAATCTCCACGAGCGCCTGCGTGAGCCCTTCGCGCGTTCGCGCCATGCCGCAGTGGTCCCACATGATTTTGCCGAGCTGCTTGTGGAACGAGTCCACCGTGCGCTTGCCCTTGATGTTGAGCAGCTGATGTGTCTGCGCCTTCACCGCGTTGACGGCATCGGTAAACGCCGGATGTGTATTGACGTCCACTTTTTCCGGCTTCACGCCCGCAAGGTAGTTGCCAATCGTGTACGGCAGCACGAAATACCCGTCTGCCAACCCCTGCATGAGCGCTGACGCACCGAGACGATTCGCGCCGTGATCAGAGAAGTTGGCTTCCCCAATCACGTGCAGCCCGGGCACCGTGCTCATGAGGTTGTAGTCCACCCAGGTGCCGCCCATGGTGTAATGCACGGCGGGATAGATGCGCATGGGCAGCTGGTACGGATTTTCGTCCGTGATGCGCTGATACATGTCGAACAGATTGCCGTAGCGTTCGGCGATTGTCTTCTGACCCAAACGCTTGATGGCATCGGCAAAGTCGAGATACACGCCGAGTCCGCCCGGACCCACGCCGCGGCCGTCGTCGCAGGCTTCCTTGGCGGCGCGCGACGCGATGTCACGCGGCGCGAGGTTGCCAAAGCTCGGATACTTGCGCTCAAGGAAGTAGTCGCGCTCCGCCTCAGGAATCTGCGAAGACGCCCGGTCATCACCCTGCTTCTTCGGCACCCACACACGCCCGTCGTTTCGCAACGATTCCGACATGAGCGTGAGCTTGGACTGATGCTCACCGCTCACCGGAATGCAGGTGGGGTGAATCTGCGTGTAACACGGATTCGCGAACGCGGCGCCCCGCTTGTGCGCGCGCCACGAGGCCGTCACGTTCGAGTACATGGCGTTGGTGCTGAGGAAGAACACGTTGCCGTATCCACCCGTCGCGAGCACCACCGCGTCTGCAGCGTGCGCCGTAATGTTGCCGTTGACCAGATCGCGCACCACGATGCCACGCGCGCGTCCGTCTGTGACCACGACGTCCAGCATTTCGCTCTTGGTGTACATCTTCACCTTGCCGAGCGCGATCTGCCGCTCAAGCGCCTGATAGGCGCCAATCAGCAACTGCTGGCCCGTTTGTCCGCGCGCGTAGAACGTACGCGAAACCTGCGCGCCCCCGAACGAACGGTTGGCCAGCAGTCCACCGTATTCCCGCGCAAATGGCACGCCTTGCGCCACGCACTGATCGATGATGTTCACCGACACCTGCGCGAGGCGATACACGTTGGCCTCGCGCGCCCGGAAGTCGCCGCCCTTGACCGTATCGTAGAACAGGCGCTGTACCGAATCGCCGTCGTTCTGATAGTTCTTGGCCGCGTTGATACCACCCTGCGCGGCGATTGAATGCGCGCGACGCGGCGAGTCGTGAAACACAAAACACGACACATTGTAGCCAAGTTCGGCCATCGTCGCCGCAGCGCTGGCGCCAGCCAATCCGGCGCCAACCACGATCACTTCGTATTTCCGCTTGTTGGCAGGATTGACCAGCTTCATGTCGAAGCGGTACTTGTCCCACTTCTCGTCAACCGGGCCAGACGGGATGTTGCTATTGAGTTCAATCATCTCAGTGTCCCTCCGTCATCACTGGGGAGGGTGCTTCGGGAAAAGCGCCGGCGAGCACGGCGATCGGAATCACGGCGAATCCAACGGCCACAACCACGGCGATCACCACGGCCACGCGGCGCTTGAGCGGATGCTGCGACGGACGCGCGACACCCAGCGTACGCACCACGGCCCACGTGCCATGGAAGAGGTGCAAGCCGAGTGCTGCCATCGCGAGGATGTAGAAGCCGGCAATGAGCGGATTGCTCAGACCGTTGCGCAAATTGTTGTAGGGATCGAGGTGCACAAAGTTCGGCACCGCCACCCAGCCCAACGTGATCTGCGCGATATGAAAGACGATGAACACGAGCAGCAGGACCCCGCCCCAGCGAATGGTGCGCGCCGCGAAGGTGGTCACTTGCGGTTTGACTTTCGCGTAGCCCTCAGGCCGCGCCGCGCGTGACCGCATCGTGAGCTGATAGGCGGCCAGTGCATGGAGCACCACCGCCAGCACCAGCACTGCGCGAACCACATACAACAACGGCATGCTGGTACGCAGCAACAGTGCGTATTCGTGCATGGCTTCGGCGCCTTTGAACATCAGGAAGTTGCCCGACATGTGGCCGAGCACAAATCCAACGCCGATGAGTCCCGTTACTGCCATCACGATCTTCTTGCCGATCGTACTGTCCCAAAACCGAGCGAGATAAGCCATTTATCGAGTGGTGGGCCCGGGTCGGCCCGCTCGTGCGGGGCCCGGGCCGGTGAGCGCTACATCAGATCAGAACTTGAGCGTGGACATTGGTTCCCGAACTGCATCGGCACTCTTGGCCAGCGCCGCCTTCTCGCTCTCCGTGAGCTCCACCTCGATAATCTGTTCCAGCCCGCGGCGACCGAGCTTGCAGGGCACGCCCAGGTAGAGATCCGACATGCCGTATTCTCCCTGCAGCCACGCGGCGCACGGAAGGATACGCTTGCGGTCGCGCACGATCGCGTCGACCATTTCCACGGCACCACTCGAAGGCGCGTAGTACGCGGAGCCCGTCTTGAGATATTTCACAATCTCCGCGCCGCCATCACGTGCGCGCTGCACGATCGCGGCAAGCTGCTCTTCACCCATGAGCTGACGAATCGGAATTCCCGCCACCGTCGTGTACGACACCAGTGGCACCATCGTGTCGCCATGTCCACCGAGCACCATGGCCTGAATGTCCTGCACCGACACATCGAGCGCCTCGGCGAGGAACGAGCGGTAACGCGCCGTATCCAGCACGCCCGCCATTCCAATCACCCGTTCGCGTGGAAATCCGGTCACATGTTTGGCCACGTAACACATCACGTCGAGCGGGTTCGACACGACAATCACGATCGCGTCAGGTGATGTGGTTTTCACGTGCTCACACACCGACTTCACAATGCTCGCGTTGGTGTTGAGCAGATCGTCGCGCGTCATGCCGGGCTTCCGGGCAATGCCAGCGGTAATCACCACGATGTCAGAACCCGCGGTTTCGTCGTATCCGTTGGTACCAACCACACGCGTATCAAACAACTCAACGGGTGCCGACTCCCACTGATCGAGCGCCTTGCCCTGTGGAATGCCCTCCGCCACATCGACCATGACGACCGTGCGGCTGAGCGATTTTTCGGCGATACGCTGCGCGGTGGTCGCGCCAACATTTCCCGCGCCGACAACCGTGATTTTGTTAACCATGTTGAGTTAGTCCGTGAGTGGAAACGGTGTTGTTGCTGCGTGCCTTATCCTGACCAACTTAGGGACGTACACAGAGCGCAGCAATTGCACGGCACGCTTGACGACGGGAGAACGCTCACGTTGAAACGCTCGGACCGTGTGGTCCGACGCTTCGCGGCCACGCGTCTTTGATGCAACACTACCTGCACGAGGCGTCAAGCGGTGACAGTGCGACTAACCGCCCACCTGGCTGAGCGCGCGAAGACCACCGACCTGCATTTGCAGCAACTCGTGGCGCAGGGGCTTCTCCGCGAGCGCCTTGCGAAACAGCGGTTCAAGCGGCGCGCCGCTCCGAACCGCTTCCCGAAGCGAGACTTCATGGTCGCCGAAGAGACACGTGCGCAGCCGCCCGTCGGCCGTGAGTCGCACGCGGTTGCAGGACTCGCAGTACGTATGCGTCATGGGCGTAATCACACCAATCGTGCCCGCGGCCGACGGCAGCCGATAGTATCGCGCCGGACCATTGCCACGCGATGGCCCCGCGTCGTCCGACAGCACGCCCAGCTCGGCGATGCGTGCGAGGATTTCATGCGTTGGAACGACATGGTCCCACGTCAGTTCGCGCAGATCTCCAACCGGCATGAGCTCGATAAATCGCACGTGCCACGGGTGGTCGAGCGTGAGCGCGGCGAAGTCGCGTACTTCATCGTCGTTGATACCACGCATCACGACCACGTTGATCTTGATTGGCGCGAGTCCTGCGCTGGTGGCGGCTTGTGCCGCCGCAATCAAGTCAAATCCCAGATCACGCCGCGCAATCGACAGCACTCGATCCGGTTGCAACGAATCGGCGCTGATGTTCACGCGATCAAGGCCGGCCTGCGCGAGCGGCCCTGCCAGCTCCGTCAGTTTTACACCGTTCGTTGAAAGCGCGATGTCTTCAATGCCGGGCACGGCGCGCAACATGCTGACCAACGACGCGAGCTGCGGACGGATGGTTGGTTCACCACCGGTGAGCCGCAGCCGCCGCAACCCCAATGGCGCCAGCTGACGCACCACTTCGACGATTTCTTCGTAGCGCAGAATGTCCTGCTTGGGCAGCCACGGCAAACCTTCGAGCGGCATGCAATACACACACCGGAAGTTGCATCGATCCGTCACGGAGATGCGCAAATACTCGATGCCGCGACCAAACTGATCTCGCAGGGTAATCGGCTCCGCATCTGGCGTGTCGCTCATCGGGTCTCCGTCGCCGTGGTCGGCTGCGTAGGATCAACCCAGGTCCATTCGCCGCCGGCGTAATGCTCTCGCTTCCAGATCGGAACACGCACTTTGAGCAACTCGATGGCTTCGCGCATCGCGTCCGCCGAGGGCGCTCGCCGCGCGTGCGCGCACGCGATGGCGACGCTCACGTCGCCCACCTGCAATGTGCCCACACGGTGGACAATTGCCACCCGCAGTCCTGGCCAGCGACTCACGATCTCGTCGGCAATCGCGCGCATCTCGCGCTCGGCCATCGGCTGGTACGCCTCGTAGTCAATGCCGGTTACCGCGCGACCATCGTTGACATCGCGCACCGTGCCCAGGAATGTGGCCACAGCGCCCACGCCGCGGTCCACGACAGTGCCGACCATCGCATTCAGGTCGATCGGCTCGTTGGTAATCTCCACCCACGGCGCCGTCACGCCTAGCCGCCCGCCACGGGGGGAATCAACGCGACTTCGTCACCGTCCTGCACCGCCACGTCACATGTCGCGTAACTCTGATTCACGGCCACGACGGGCTTGCCCGGCAGCCGTTCCCCACCCTTGAGGGTGCGCATCGCTTCGACAATGTCGGCGACCGTGCACGGCGTCTCGACGGGCACCGAGACTATGCGGGCGCCGAATGCGTCGGCGTAGGAGGCGAAAACGAGTACGGGTACGGGCATGGCTTCAAGATACTAGTCGAAACACCGCGAATAGGTTCGACAACGACAAACGGCCCCGACAATCGCTGTCAGGGCCGTTTGTGCCGAATGGTCAGACCCCAGCTTAGCGCGGGTCCAGATCGCCGCGAGGGCCGCCTATGCGAAGCTGGGCCGCTTCTGCGGCGGCCTTCTCCGCCAACTCGAGTGCCTCGTCTGCATCCGCCACCAATGTGCGCAGCTCTTTGGACGGCTTGAACACGGGCACGGGCCGCGCAGACACTTCGACCGGCGATCCGGTGCGCGGATTGCGCGCCATGCGGGTTTTGCGCTGCCGAATCTTGAAGGTGCCAAAGCCGCGCACTTCAATATTCTTCTGCTCGGCGAGCGCGTCTTTGATGGCATCGAGAAAGGCGTCGACAACACGGGCGCAGTCCTTCTTCGAAATCGTCGGACCAGCGGTCCGCGCGATCCGCGCCGTGACGTTTTCCACCAGATCGGCTTTCGTCATGAGCTCATCCAGAGGGCAGCGCGCCAAGCGGGATCTCAGCGCGGGGGCGCGCGTCAGGAAAAGCACGTCACGCCCGGGAAAAGCGAACCTATGGCCTCAGCTCGCTACAGTCAAGCTCTTGGCGCACAAGCAGTTGGGGCGATCACACGCGAGCCGACTTCAACGCGTCCAGAAACTCATTGAAGTGTGGAATCGCATCGTGCGGCCCGGGAGCGGCTTCCGGGTGGTATTGCACGCCAAAGATCGGCAATTCCCGGTGACGAAGGCCTTCCACGGTGCCGTCATTGAGGTTGACGTGTGTCACCTCAAGTGACGGTGCACCTGTGATGCCCTCCGACTCGGAGCCGGCCACGGCAAAGCCGTGGTTCTGCGACGTGATGAGCACCTTGCCCGACATGAGATCCTTCACCGGCTGATTTCCGCCGCGATGC
>JALHNZ010000133.1 GCA_022843265.1 Gemmatimonadaceae bacterium | reverse complement strand
CAATCTTCGTGCGACTGCCAACTTCGCGCGACGCAGCCTTGATCTCAACGATGCCCTGCTGGATCTCAGGCACTTCGAGCTTGAACAAGGCCGTGACAAACATGGCGTCGCTGCGGCTCAGAATGAGACGCGGGCCCTTCGGCGTGTCTTCCACACGCTTCAGGACGGCACGAATCGTCTCGCCCTGATGCGCGCGATCGCGATGGTTCTGTTCACGATACGGAATGATCGCTTCGGCTTCGCGGAACTTGTTCAGCATGATGACCAGCTTGCCGCGCTCAATCTGCTGCACTTCTCCGCTCAGCAGTTCGCCGACGCGCTCACTGAACTCGTCCTTGATACGCGTGCGCTCGCCTTCACGCACTCGCTGCAGAATGCGTTGCTTGGCGGCTTGCACTGCGGTGCGGCCAAACTCGTTGAAGTCGACGGGCAACTCCATGACGTCGCCGAGCTGGAAGTCCGGATCTTCGAAGCGCGCTTCCTCGAGGAGGACTTCGCGCGACGCGTCCGTGACTTCTTCGACCACAGTCTTGAGGAGCACGATTTTGATCGCGCCCTTGTCCTCGTCAATCTCGATCTCGGCCTGCACATTAGGACCATGCTTTTTCGCCAGCGCGGCTTGAATGCCGTCCTGGAGCAGCTCGTGCAGTTCCGTGCGATCGAGCTGCTTCGAGTTTGACAACTCGCGAATCGCAGCGAGAATCTCGGCGGACCCGACCATCCGTGACACCCCTTATCGTTTCCAGTGAAACGCGAGTCGCGCCTGCGTGATGGTGTTGAGCGGGAGTTGGTACTCCACACCCTTGCCGTCGCGCACGACCGCGCCTGCCGCGCCATCCTCGCCCTCAACCCCGAGGATTTCGACCTCCTGACGTCCCCCGGGCAGCGCGCCACAGGTGACGGTGGCGCGGCGCCCGACAAAGCGTCGCCATTCTGCAGCCGTGCGCAGCGGTCGGTCTGCGCCTGGAGACGATACCTCGAGCACGTACTGTGCAGGCATCGATTCCATGGCATCAAACCGGGCCTCAAGCGCCCGACTCACTACGGTACAGTCTTCCAGCGTAACCTTCTCACCGTCACGCCGTTCCACCCGGATCTCCAACACCTGTCGCGCCTTGGAGCCACCGCGCCGGAGTTCGACCAGATCGAACGCCAGCTCGTTGAGCGTTTCTGTGATGATTGGATCCAGCGGATCGCCTGCGTGCCCGGCCACAAGAAACTCCAGAGAACAAAAAAGTGTGGGGGCCATCCCCACACTTCACAACGCCCGGCGGCTCGAGGTGAGCGACCGGGCGTAGTCAGGTAACGTACGAAGTGGAGCGCGGAAGGTCAAGTCATTTCATCATTTGGAGCGTCTGAGCGGAGTCCGGGCTCGACCGAAGAATTACCCCGAGCTGACGACCCGGGTCACCTGCCCGGTGACTGAAGAGCCGGTCATTATGACACTTCGTGCACCACTCGCTGACCGAGAGGTGTCGCACGCCCGCCCGTTCGGCTCGCTCCGCCAGATTGGCTCGGACGTCGAGCAGCGTGGGTCCGGCCACCCGAACGCCGCACACCGCTTCAATGACTTCAGGGCCGACCTCATAACAGCCGCCACAAATCGACGGGCCAAGATGCACGTGCACCTCCGCGGCGGGCACGCCGAGCCCGCGCAGCCCCTGCTCCAACATGCCCGCCGCCGTGCCACGCCAGCCGGCATGCAGCACGCCGATCAGGCCGGTCTCGTGCGCCAGGAAGACCGGTGTGCAATCGGCCACGGTCACGGCCAAGGCCACGTCTGCCCGATCGCTCACGTGCCCGTCCCGGTCTTTTCCGCGCAACCATCCACGCCACCGCCCATCGTGCCGCTCCACGTCTGCACCGTGCACCTGCCCGGCCGTTGCAAGCGCCGGCGCACCGAGCGCCCGGCAGTCAGCCATGAGCGCACTCCAACGAGCCATCACATCAACAACCGGTTCGGTTGACGCCAGTCCGAAACTTCCCGCCTGACGTGTCGTCGTGAACGCCGTCACGCCGAGCGCGGCGAACTCCGCGACCACGAGCGCGCTTGCGAACGGGCTACCGTCCGTGAAAATGGTGTGTGGGATTGTCAGCGCTCCACGCGTTCAATCACCGCCCCAAGAGCGCCGAGGCGTTCGTGAATTCGTTCGTACCCGCGCTCAATCTGATTGGCGTTGTTGATCGTGCTCGTCCCCTCGGCGCAGCACGCGGCAAGCAGCATGGCCATACCCGCGCGAATGTCTGGCGACTCCACACGCTGCGCGCGCAGTCGGCTCGGACCGGAAACGATCGCCCGGTGCGGATCACACAACACAATGCGCGCGCCCATCGCCACGAGCTTGTCTACAAAGAACAGTCGCGACTCGAACATTTTTTCGTGCATCAGAATCATGCCGTCGCACTGCGTCGCCGTGACGATCGCGATCGACATGACGTCGGCCGGGAACGCGGGCCAGGGCTGATCTTCCAGCTTCGGCACGTGCCCGCCGAGATCAGGTTCGATCTGCAGCGTCTGCTCGGCTGGCACGATCAGATTGTCACCGTCGATCACACAGCGCACGCCAAGCCGCTCGAACCCCATGAGCGTGGAACGCAAATGGCGCACGCCGGCGGCTTCGATTGTGATTTCGGAACGCGTGACCGCCGCGAGTCCAATGAACGAACCGACTTCGATATGATCCGGGCCAATGGCGAACGTGGCCGAGCCGAGCGTCGCACCGCCGTGCACGGTGACGGTGTTCGTGCCGATCCCCTCGATGCGTGCGCCGAGCGCCACGAGAAAGTTGGCCAGATCCTGCACGTGCGGTTCGCTGGCGCAGTTGCGAAGGATCGTCGTGCCGGTCGCGGCAACCGCCGCCATCAGCGCATTTTCCGTGGCGGTCACGCTGGGCTCGTCCATGAACACATCGGCGCCGGTGAGCTTCGTGGCGCGGAAGGTGAAGGTCTCACCGAGTTCATACGTGGCGCCAAGCGCCTGCAACACGTGGAAGTGCGTGTCGAGACGCCGCCGTCCGATCACGTCACCGCCAGGTGGAGACAGCGTGACTTCACCACAGCGCGCGAGCAGCGGCGCGGCCAGCAGAATTGAGCCACGGATTTTCTTGCAGAGTTCCGGATCGAGACTGGCCGCCGTCACCTCTTTTGCATGAATCTCGAGGACATCGGGCCCGGTCCACTCACACGACGCGCCGACGCTGCGCATGAGCAGCACGAGCGTCTCGATGTCGCGAATTCGCGGCACATTTTCCAGGCGAACCGGATGTTGGGTCAGCAACGCGGCGGCCACGACCGGGAGCGCGGCGTTCTTGTTTCCTGTGGGGCGGATCGAGCCGCTGAGTCGGTGGCCCCCCTCAACCAAAAAGCTGACAGACGACATGCACTCTGGGATGGAAGCGTGTGTGGGATGGCCCGGCGTGTACGCGCGAAGGCACCGTGCAACGACATAATGTACGCATGTCACCGCGGATTGCTTGACCCTGTGCCCAGCGCGGGGTACGATCCGAGCATGTCCTTTCCCTTCGACGTTTCCGCGCTCTTGCAGGCGGCTGTGATACGTGACACAATCGTCACGATTCTCGTGCCCGAACCGCGCACCGCGTTTGACTACGCCAGCGGCACGCTGCAGATCCTGGTGCTGATTGTCGGACTGATCGCGCTTGGCGCCATGGGCGCGCTGTCGCTCACACTTCGCAAGTCGGTGATGGCCTTGCAAGCCACGGTGGACAAACTCGCCGTGGATGTGAAGCCGTTGCTTATCCAGGCGACACGTGTCAGCGAGGACGCACACGATATCGTGAAGACGGTGCGCCGCGAGGTAGATAAAATCGCGGATGCAACGTCGGAAGTCAGCGAGCGGCTGCTGGATCTATCGGACGCTGCGGAAGATCGTATTGACAGCGTCAACGCGCTGCTTGATGTGATGCAGGATGAGGTGCAAAACACCGCGATTTCCGCCGCCGCGACACTTCGTGGCGCGCGCGTTGGTGCCGTTGCATTGGGTGCCGTCCTGGGGCTGCGTGGTCGCGACGCTGAAGACAGCGCGCCGACGGATGCGGACGACGGTGATGCGCTTGATGACGAGTACGACGCGTTGGACGATCATCTCGCCGCTGGCGACGAGGATCTCGATGACGACGCCGACGAGGATGTCGACGACGAGCTCGACACCGACGACCTCGATGATGACGACTATGACGACGAGGACGAGGACGAGGACGAGGAGTCGTACGATCTCGACGTCGAGCCGGAAGCGCTGCACGATACCGAGGTGGACGACACCTCACACGCGCCGAAGCGGAAGCGCTCGTGATCGTTCGCTTTGCCGCGTGCGCATGTGTCGCCGTGGTCGCGATTGTACTGCTGCCGTCTGACGCCTGGGCCTGGACACCTGGCACCCACGTATTTCTCGGCGACGCGGTGCTGCGCCATCTGCACTTTCTGACGCCGCGGCTTGCCGAGTTGCTGGCGGCGTTCCCGGCCGACTTTCTGTACGGTTCGATCGCCGCTGACACCAGCATCGCGAAAAAGTACGCGGCGGTGGGACGGCATTGTCACTCGTGGAACGTCGGACTGGAGATACACGACGAAGCGCCAGACGGCGCGCTGCGCGCGTTCAGCCTTGGCTATCTGGCACATCTCGCGGCCGATGTTGTCGCGCACAACTTTTACGTACCACGTCAGCTGGCGATTACGTCAAGTACGGCAGCGCTCGGACACAGCTATTGGGAAAGTCGCGTGGACACGCACATCGGTGACGCGTGGCCGCGCCGCGCTCGCGAGCTGTTGGCAATCGATCACGGTCGCGCCGATCAGCTGCTCGACCGCATTCTCGCGCCTACGATTTTCGGAACGCCAACGAATCGCCGGATTTTTCGTGGCATGGTTCACGTCACCGATACGGACTCGTGGCAACGTGTCTTCAAGTTGATCTCGGAAAACAGCCGCTGGGATCTCAGTGATGCCGAAGTGAACCGGTACCTCACGCGTTCGTTCAACTACGTGATGGATATGCTCGTGCGATGGGACAAGAGCGAGCCGTACGGGTTTGATCCCAGCGGCGACGCGCCGCTGCGCAACGCGAAGGCGCTACGGCGTCTCGCTCGCCGACAGGGCGGCGATGTGCGAGCTGCGCTCGAGGCCGAACGTACGTTCGGCATGCCCGTCACCACGCTCGATTTTTCTGAGCGGATGAATGCCCCACTGATGCCGTGGAAGAAGGAAGCGCTCGGCACAGAGTAGAGGGCACGGCAGCGCGCCCTACCTTGCGTGTCCCCTGACCGTGGCCCTTATTCCGCGTCGAGCGACCTGAGTCCCCCCCACCCCACCGGCCGACATCCATGAAGCGAGCGATCGAGAAGCGCTGGATGCTCGCCTTGTGTCTCACCTGGCTGACCGTGGTCTGGGCCGACGCCACGCTCGGCTCGGCGCTGGCGAACTCAGGCACGGAACGCCGCGTGGCTTCGGTCGCGACGGTCGGTGCTTCGCACGACCGCCACTCATCCGATCTCCGCGAATCTGAACGGCTGGAGCTGCTCACCACGCAGCAGCGGGGATTCGGGCGTGATCAGACGGGTGTCTTCCCCGCTCTTCCTGGCCGTCACCAACTCAGGCAATCTGGCCAGATTCGTCGCGCCCAGCACGACGCGGATGCAACTCGTGTTTCCGCCCACGGCACGCAGGTCGGGCAATTCGCGAACCCGCCACCGGCCGTCTCGCTCGTGTAAGCGCGCTGCCCGCTCGTTGTGCCGGTGCGCGCGAGTGCACGCCGCCCATTTTCTGACCATCTCCTTCTTCTGCGGTCGCCGCCACGGCGCGGCCGACCGCTGTGCGTCTGGCTCGCATCTACTCGAGGCTGGTATCCGATGAGTGCTTCTCCCCACGAGTCACGTGGAATTCCCTTGCACACCAAAATTCTTGGCGGCTTGCTGGTTGGTGCCGTTGTTGGTGTGATCTGCAACCTGACACTTGGCGGAACACATCCGTTTGTCGTTGGCACGAACAAGTATGTCGCCGGCCCTATTGGCGCGATCTTTTTGAACTTGTTGTTCATGATTGTGGTGCCGCTCGTATTCGCCTCGATTGCGCTTGGCGTTGCCGGACTTGGTGATCTCAAACGCGTTGGACGGATCGGCGCAAAAACGCTCGGATTCTTTCTCGTCACGACGGCGCTTTCGGTCACGGTGGGTCTGGTCATGGTGCAGATTTTCCGACCGGGAACACGCATCACACCAGAAGTGCGCACGCAACTGCTCGAGACGTACGCGGGTGATGCGGCAACGCGTATGCAAGCGGCGGAACAGAGTACGTTCGGTATTCAGACGGTGGTGAACATCGTCACGCGCAACCCACTCAAATCCGCCGTCGATCTCGACCTGCTTGGTATCATCTTCTTCGGCATCGTGTTTGGCGCGGCGCTCACCCTGATCGCCGCTGATCGTGCCAAGATCATGACCGGCGTGCTGCAAGCCCTCAACGACATTGTGCTGAAGATCGTTGACTTTGCCATGATGATTGCGCCGTATGGCGTTGCGGGATTGGTGTTCGGCGTGACGTCACGGTTTGGGCTGGCGCTGCTCAAGCCGCTCGCCGTGTACATCATTGTGGTGCTGCTGTCGCTGCTGGTTCACACCGTGGTGAACTACAGCTTTTTGCTGCGTGTGTTTGTGGGCATGTCGCCTCTCGCGTTCTTCTCGCGTGTGCGTGCGCCCATCATCACCGCCTTCTCCACCAGCTCGAGCAGCGGCACGCTTCCCACTTCCATTGCGTGCGCGGAACAAAAACTCGGCGTGCCACCGCAGATCGCGGGCTTTGTGTTGCCGCTTGGCGCCACGATGAACATGAACGGCACGTCACTCTTTGAGGGTGTGACCGTACTGTTTCTCGCTCAGGTATTCGGCGTGTCCCTCTCACTCGGCGACCAGGCCATCGTGATGGTGATGTGCGTGATCACCGCGATCGGCGCCGCCGGTGTACCGGGTGGTTCGCTCCCGCTGCTGATCGGCATTCTCGCGATGTTTGGAGTCCCGGGCGAAGGCATTGCGCTCATTCTCGGCGTGGACCGCATTCTCGATATGGCACGCACCACGGTGAATGTGACCGGCGATTTGGTCGCCACGACCTTTATCGCCAAGTCGGAAAAAGTCTGGGATCCCAAGGTGCTACCGGCGGTATAGCATGTCAGATGGTCGGGCTCGTGACACCTCGCGAGCCCGAGCACCAATATTTTCACGGATCATGTCAACGCGTCGTCCACGAACCCTGCGCTTCTTCACCCTCTCTACCGTTGCGCTCGCGCTATTCGCGTGTGGCGATGACGGGCGGGTTCCGGTGAGCGAATCCCCATCGTACGACTCCGGGGAGAGCCTGGTGTTGGCATCACCTGCCGCGCCGGCGAGTCTCGCCAAGCTCTCCGGCCCCGCGGGAGCCGCGAGTCCTGACGCGCAGCCTGCGCTGAGCGACGCCTCGGCCGCCGCGGTTGTCGCGCCGAGCATGGTCATTC
>JALHNZ010000132.1 GCA_022843265.1 Gemmatimonadaceae bacterium | reverse complement strand
CGCGCGTTGTCAGAAGCGGATCTCGGTTCGCGCAAACTGGTCGACATGCTCGCCAAAGACTATCAGGTAATGCTGCCGCTTGTCCGATGGATCAACGGCGTGAGTGGTCTGCCCGAGGCGACCAGCCGAGCGTAGCGAATACACTGGACGGCGCGGACGCATCAGGCGATTGTTCAGGATGCGACGCACCATGTGTAAATCCAAAATCCACCGGGCCACGATTACGGCTGCGGATCTCAACTATGTAGGCAGCTGCACGATTGATCAGGATCTGATGGAGGCGGCTGATCTGTACGCCTACGAAAAGATCCAGGTGGTCAACGTGAACAATGGCTCGCGCATTGAGACGTACGTGATCACGGGCGAACGTGGCAGTGGTACGATTCAGCTCAATGGCGCAGCGGCCAGGCACGGCGCACCGGGCGACATTGTGATCATCATTGCGTACGGTGAGTACGAGCAGTCAGAGCTCACGGCCGATTTTTCACCGCGCGTGGTGTTTGTGGACGCGAAGAACGCCATCGCGCGTGCGACTGGCGACGCCTGAGGACATTCCGGCCCTCAACGCGCTGATTGCAACATCGGCGCGTACGCTCAGCCGGGGTTTCTATACCGAGTCGCAGATTGATGCGCTCGTGCGATACGTGTTTGGCGTGGATTCGCAGCTCGTACACGATCGTACCTACTATGTGCTCGCGCGTGACACGCGATTTGCCGCGTGCGGCGGGTGGAGTGCGCGCCGGAGCATGTTTGGTGGCGATCAGGCCAAGGCCGGCGCCGATCCGCTATTGGATCCGACCACCGAGAGCGCACGGATTCGCGCGTTTTTCGTGCACCCTGACTTTGCCCGCCAGGGGTTGGGTCGAGCGCTGCTTGCGCACTGCGAGTCTGAAGCGCAACGCGCGGGATTTCGAACGGCTGAATTGGTGGCAACGCTACCGGGTGTGCCAATGTATCGGGCGCTTGGCTACCGCGATGTCGAGTTGATCGTACACGTACTGCCAGACGGCACACGCGTTGACTTTATACGCATGCTGCATTCGCTGGATGAGGGCGACCGCCACGACTCGACGGCGGTGCGCTAAGCTGTTACTCCAGTCGATCGCGGGCGGATAACAACTGCTCAATCGCATCGGCCACATGCGTTGCATCAATGTGGTGATCATTGCGCGCGACGCGAAGGCGATGCGCCGCAATCAGAACATCAGCATCGCGAAATCCAGCGGGCGTTTCAAACTTGTAGCACGCGAGCTCCACCTTGAGGCCGTTTGGGTCCCGTAGATAGATGGAGTCCATAAAGCCACGATCACGCACCTGAAATGCGATGCCGTGCGCGGTGAGTCGGTCTGGGACCTGAAGCCAGGTGGCGCGTGACACGTTGAAGGCGATATGCTCGACGCAGCCGACATCGCGCGGCGCAGGACGCTCCGCATCGGTGCGCGTTTCATCCGTGAAGACCGTGATGAGTCGGCCGTCACCCGGATCAAAGTAGAGATGACTTTCCGATTCGAGGCTCAGGTTTGGTTGTTCAAAGATGAACGGCATGCCGAGCAGTCCCTGCCAGAAATCGATCGCCGTCTGACGGGAGGAGCCGACGAGCGTGATGTGGTGAACTCCCTGAACCTGGATACGTTGCATGACCGCCTCTGTGGGGGACTGTTCTTCCGCCAAGCTATCACTTTTCTTTCGTTCATGAAACAGTACCAGCAGCTGCTCCAGCTCGTGCTCAGCGAGGGCAAATTCAAGGCGGATCGGACCGGTACCGGAACGCTGGCCGTCTTTGGCGCGCAGGCACGGTATGAGCTCGGCGACGGCTTTCCGATGGTGACCACCAAGAAGCTGCATCTCAAGTCAATCATTCATGAGCTGCTGTGGTTTCTGCGTGGCGACACCAACATCAAGTATCTCACCGATCACGGCGTGAGCATCTGGAACGAGTGGGCCGATGCCGACGGGAATCTGGGCCGTGTGTACGGCGCGCAGTGGACGGATTGGCGCACGTCAGACGGCCAGAGCATCAATCAGATCGATCGGGTGATTGAGCAGATTCGCACGCGCCCGGACAGTCGCCGGCATATTGTGACGGCGTGGAATCCGGGTGAAGTGGAGGAGATGGCGCTGCCGCCATGCCACGCCATGTTCCAGTTCTTTGTGCAGGACGGCGAGCTGAGCTGTCAGCTGTACCAGCGGAGTGCCGACCTGTTTCTCGGGGTGCCGTTCAACATCGCATCGTACGCGCTGCTCACCATGATAGTCGCGCAGGTTACGGGGCTCAAGCCTGGCACCTTCGTGCATACGTTTGGTGATTTGCATTTGTACAGCAATCATCTGGAACAGGCGAAGCTCCAGCTCAGTCGTGAGCCTCGTACGTTGCCGCGCATGCAGATCAATCCCAGCGTGACCAATATTCATGACTTTACGTTCGAGGATTTCACGCTCGTTGGCTATGATCCGCATCCGTCGATTTCGGCGCCGATTGCCGTGTAGGGTTGCATGAAGCACTTCAAGGCGATCGCGGCCATGTCAGAGAATCGGGTGATTGGCAACGGAGCGGATATTCCGTGGCACATCCCTGAAGACTTCAAATGGTTCAAGCAGACGACCACTGGCCAGATTGTGGTGATGGGTCGCACCACGTTTGAATCAATTGGAAGACCGCTGCCCAACCGGAGCACCATTGTGCTCAGTCGCAGCGGGTTTAGCTGGCCGGGTGTGCGCACGGTGACCAGTCTTTCCGAAATTGATGTCAACGCTGATGAGCGCGACGTGTTTATTTGTGGCGGAGCGCAGGTGTACGCGATCGCGTTGCCGAGTTGCTCGGACTTGTATCTCACGCATGTCAAGCGCGTGGCAAACGGTGACGTGTTCTTTCCACCGTTTGAACATTTGTTTGACGCGGGGGAGCTCGTATCGGAGCATCCCGAGTTCCGGATTGTACACTACCGTCGGGCGATATAGCGCCCGTTGCCTGGCGCGATATTAGGCGTTGATCAGTCGCGCGATGGCGCGCAGTCCGTCCTCGCCAACGTCGAGGCTGTGCTCGTTCACGTAGAGTTTGATGTGGGCCGCGCACACCTCTGGCGACATCTCCTGCGAATGTTCAAGCACATACGCTTGGCTCGCCTCCGGATTATCAAAGGCGTATTGCACTGACGCCCGAATGGCGCGCTGCAGTTCATTTACGAGCGCTTCATCCAGATCATTGCGCGCGCAGATGCCAGCGAGTGGAACAGGAAGTGCTGTCTCTTGCTCCCACCATTCGCCAAGATCAGCCACTTTGACCAGACCGTGTTCGGTATAGGTAAAGCGGCTCTCGTGAATGACGAGCCCGGCGTCTACGTCTCCACGCTCCACGGCATGCAGAATCTGATCGTAGCGCATTTCCACCACGTGGCGCAGTGCTGGGGCGGCGAGTCGCAGCAGGCGGAACGCCGTCGTCGCGTATCCGGGAATGGCGAGTCGGGCGCGCGCCACCTCTTCGAGCGACATGGGCGTTCGTGCGACCACCAGCGGTCCTACGCCGTGTCCGAGCGCCGCGCCGCTCCGCAGCAGTCGATAACGCTCTCCAACGGCAGCGAACGCGCCCACACTCAGTTTGGTGATATCGAACTCGCCGAGTTGGGCGCGCTGATTGAGCGCCTCGATATCGTGGAGTACCGGGACGATGCGGCAAGGTACGTCGACCAATCCATGCGTGAGCGCGTGAAAGGCGAACGTGTCGTTCGGGCACGGTGAGTAGCCAAACGTGAGCTCACGCATGGGGCGCACCAGCGGTACCATGCAGGAACTGCGCGCGAAAGGCGCTCACGAGCAACGGTGTGGCGTGTGTGATGGCGCTGAACGCGTCTGAAAAGTGCCAGCGACGGCGATCCGCTTCTTCGATTTCGTTTGAAATGGCTCGCACTTCGATGGCCGGAATATTTGCGCGTTGTGCGGCGCGAAGCACGGCAAAGCCCTCCATGGCTTCGACATCGCACTCCGAGGTTCCCCCGACGCGGGCGCTTGTCCCAATCGTGAGCAGGGTCGCATTGGGCAGCGCGTGTTGTGCAATGGCGACGAGTTGTTCTGGTGCGTTGATGGCAACTGGCGCCCAGTTGGAGGTGGCGTCGGCATCGCAGTAGCGCGACTCGCGACCAATGACCAACGACGCCGGCGCGAGCGCACGAAGGCGACGAGCGCCGGCAATGCCTACGTGCAGGATGAGCGCCGGACGATGTTCGGCAATCGCGGCCGCGGTTGCGACGGCAGCTTCGATGGGTCCCACGCCGCAGGCAATCGCGAGCCAGCCGTCGGGTCTGGCAAGCTCGTGCTCGGTCGCTGCCACCACCAGGATGCGAGAGTTCGCGCTCATCTGTAGAAAGTTACTGACGTGCAGGCGATAATAGGGGGGCGCGAACGGCGCGCCGCGAGCACGCGGAGCATATCTGCGCCCGGCATTCTCCCTCCTCAGACGAGCCTGGATTTGTGGCGATTCATGTCGTGCTGGTCCATCCCGAAATCCATTGGAATACTGGCAACGCCGGACGCACGTGTCTGGCCACCGGTGCGACGCTGCACTTGATCGAACCTCTCGGGTTCTCGCTCGATGAGCGAGAAGTGAAGCGCGCGGGACTCGACTATTGGGAGCACGTGGACGTGCGCGTATGGCCGAACTGGGATGCATTCGAGCGCGAACTCCCGTCGTTGGGCGACGCCTATTTCTTTTCGACAAAAGGAACACGCACCTTTTGGGATGCTCCGATGGGGCACGGCGATGATGTGGTGCTTGTGTTCGGGCGCGAGACCGGCGGATTGCCCGCAGAACTGCATGCGCGCTACGCGGATCGGTTTGTGACGATGCCCATGCATTCAACCCGTGTACGGTCGCTGAACCTGTCGACCTCTGTCGCAATTGCCGCGTACGAGGTGCTGCGGCAACGCGCGACGCGTGATACAGGCGCGCGCGTTCGATTCGAAGGAAACTCCTGAGTGTGCAGGCACGCGATGGCGCGTGCCTGCGGATGCGACTCAGCTCAGTACGAACGTGACCTTCATGGCCACTCGGTACGACGTAATCTTGCCATCGGCGCAATCCACCTTCATTTCGGAAACCCATGCGCCCTTCACGTTGCGCAGCGTTTCGTTGGCACGGGCGATGCCCGTCTGGATGGCGTCTTCAAACGACGTGTCGGACGACGCAATAATTTCGGTGACTTTGGCGACAGACATGATGTAATACTCCAGCGAAAGGGAAGAACGAGTGTATGTCAAAGCATATCGTTTCGCAGGAGTGCCGCAAGCTGAGTCGAATGCTGCTGTGTGATCAATCGCACACTACGAAGAATTCTCTCGCGGACGCTGCGTGTAAGGGTGCAGTCGCTGACTACTTCGAGCGCCATGGACAAGGGTATCAGGGTGAAAACGAGACGCCCAGCGCCTTGAGGGACGCGTCGACCTTGGCACGCGAGGTGCGCGACACCACACGCTCGCCGTCATGAATAGACGGCCGTACGTACTCTATTTTCTCAACAACGCCGGCGGCGTTGATTGATACGATGCCTTCGGCAAATCCATGCGCACCGTTCTTCCCTTGCTCGACCGCAAAGAGCAACACCCACGGTGAGCCGCTCTCCCACTGTTTCGTGACCGCATACAGATTGCCGCGCTGTCGCGTGATCGTTAGCGGAAAGGAGACACGCTTGCCGGCACGCACGCCCTCAGCACGCCCAAGCACCGTGACATCATTGTGCTCGGTGTGATGTTTCACATCAAGCTCAAACGCGGGTCCTGCGACCGTTGCCTGTACCGCACGTACGGTGATCTCGGGTGGACCGAAAAATGAAGCCACCGACAACAATGCTGCGAGCCCGGCCAGATGTACGATGCGCATGGAACGCTCCGGTAAGTGTGTGGTCTCGACGTGTGAACGTTCGAGTGCAGCACTTTGACTCCGGCGAGGTGCAACGCGTTTAGCGAGCGCCAACGGTGATTCTGCCCTTGAAGGATCGCGCCATCAACTGGCCATGTTTGGCCTGTCCGATCAGTTGTTCGCCCAGCACAGGACCGGCACGCGACGAAAGATCGAGCACGGGGATCTGTTGTGCGTTGAGCGAAAGCGAGATGGCGCCGGAGTGCGTCTGCAACTCCATCATGGCGCCAACAAGCGATCCGCCGATCAGGTCGATCGCGCCGCCGATGGTCTCCACGCGACCTTCGGCGGCGACGCGGGTGAGCCGAACGGGACCGCTCACCGTGGCCACTGAGAGCGTGCCCTGCACATCGTCCAACACAACACGGCCTCGACTGCCACGGATACGGACGTCACCACGCGCCGCACGTACGGTCACTGGTGCATCGATCGATTCGACAGACGTAACCCCACCGACTCCCTCGACTACAATGGCGCCGCGTACCGCGTACAGTTCGAGCTCGCCGTTGACACCACCGATGTGCATGTCGCCGTCAATCATCTTGAGCCAGAGTCGAGAACCCGCGGGTACCGTCACATCCCAGTCCGCGTTGGGAAGAAGGGTGTCGCCGCGAACTCTAGTTTCAATTCCGAACTTGATGTGCGTGCGCGAGCCGCCGCCGAACATATCAGCATTCTTGCTGAGCGTGCCGCGCACGTGCACCGAGTCGCGCGCCCAGGTAGTGACGCGAACACGGCCGGCCGGAACATACAGACGCATGGTCACGTCGGACGATGTCGCGAAGCCACGAGCGATCTGCTGCGCGCCCGAGTCGCGCGCTTGTGCACCAAGCGCCTGGCTTGCAAGGGATGCGATGACGGTGCACAGCACACCGACGCGCCATCCGACCACGCGCGCGCTCACGAGGTGGCCTCGCGAACGCGTCGCGTGAGTTCGTCGCGCCGTGCGCGCACGGAGGCGAGAAAGGCCCGGAGTTCGCGATCATTCGGCGTGTTCGCGAGCGCTGCTTCCAACTCCTGCGCGGCGTCGTCGAGCGCTGCGAACTCGGCTTGCGCTTGCGCGCTGGCGACTCGTGCGGCGGTGTACACAAACCCGATGTCGTTGTCGAGAGTGGGCGAGGTGATCGGCGCGATGTTGTCTCTGCTATCCGCGGCCACAACCGTCGCACGCGAGTCCGTTGGCTCATCGCGTGCGCTCACCACGACGATGGCGAGTGCCGCGGCGACGGCCAGCACCGGGAGTACCACGCGTGCGACCGACCACGAACGTTGAGTCTGCGGAGGTGTTGCGGTTTCCGACGCGTCATCGCGTACAATGCTCAGCGCCGGTGTTGACGCAATGGAGCGCCTGACGGACTCGCGCAGCTCAGGCGGCAGCGCAGGCGAAAACACGAAGTCCCGTCTGGTGGCGTTGTCGAGCGCAACCTCGCAGCGTGCGCAGTGGCTGGCGTGGAACTCAACACGCTGCACAACGCGCGCCGACGCCTGTCCGGCGAGGTATTCGCTGCAGACGCGATCAAAATCATCGCACTGAAAGTCGGCGGTTTCGGTCATGGTATGAATCCGTTAACGGTCGAGCATGGCGCGCAACAAGCGTCGCGCGCGAAACAAGTGTGCCTTCGACGTACCTTC
>JALHNZ010000131.1 GCA_022843265.1 Gemmatimonadaceae bacterium | reverse complement strand
AGCTGAACACGAGCCTCGCGCTGCGTCAGCAAGGTGCGAAGCTGCTCGGTTGTTGCCCTCAGATCTGGAGAGATTGTGCAGAGTGGACGCGGGGCTGGTAGCGGCTCGATCGCCGGCGCGTCACTGGTTGCAACCGCGCAGCCGCTGGCCCACGCGTCGACGGTGGTGCGACCGTGCATCGCGTTGTTGGTCTGGTCAATGACAACATCCGCGCTGCTGAAAATGTGGAGCAGTTCCGTGTGCGGTACGTTCTCAATCAGTTGCAGATCAAAACGCACGCCCTCAGCGCGGAGCGTATCAAGTGCCGCGAGAATCACGTGCGAGCCTTTGCGGCCGCGGCTGGAGGGAGCATGCACCACCAGCGGCACTTCTCGGCCTGCCACATGCGGAGCGTACCGGGCGAGTTGGACCGGAACGCTGGCGTGATGATACGGACGTATGGCGAGTGACGCGAAATTCGGCTGCGCGTAGACGACGTCTGCGAACAGCTCCATCATGCGATGCGCATGCATGGTCTCATCGAGTGGCATGAGTTCAAAGCCGTCGGCCAGCGAGAGTCCGTGCTGTTCGTAGAGTTGTGAGAAGGCCGCGCCCGCCCGGATGTCGCAGCCAAGCGCTGTGTAGATGATGCGCTTGCCCAACTTGCGGTAGAGGGGAAGATCGCTCAGGTCATCAACGAAACTGTGACGCGCCCACTGGAAGTACAGCACGTCATGCTGCGCCACGAGACTTCCGAACTCGATTGCGTCGAGTGCCGTCGTAGCACGATTCGCGTAGTCGTAGTCGTATGTATCCGGCCACCATTCGTTGCGAACCTTTACCACCGTGGTGACGTGATGGCCGTTGGCACGAAACGCATCGGCCACGATGGGCAGCAGTCCTGCGATTTCGCAAGTACCAAGCAGGATGCGCAACGGGCGATCAGTAGGAAGCGGCAGCATGTTCTGTCAGATGCTTTGAAAATGTTCGGCGCCAGCACCAGGCACGCACACCACCCGGTGCGCAGCCGCCCAACGCTCTACGCTTTGTACAACGTGCGGTACGTGCTCATCGATTCCATGCCAGAGCGGAAGTCGCACCAGCGAACTCGCCGCCCGAACCGTGCGCTCCATTGAGCCGTGCGTTCGCGCATAACGACGACCAGCCGGTGTGTCGTGCAGCGGCTGATAGTGAAACGTCGCGCCGAAACCGTCGCGCGCGAGTGAACGGATTAACGCATCGCGCTCACTTGGCGAGTTGCAACGGACAAAATAGATGTGGCCGTTGAGGGTTGCATCCGTTGGCACAACGGGACGTACGAGCACCTGGTCGTGCTCGAGCGCCTCAAGTTGGTGGTGATACGCATACCAACTCGCTCGGCGTGCCTCCGTGACCAGATCGCATGATTCAAGCTGAGCGAGTAAAAACGCCGCCGTGAGCTCGTTCGGAAGGTAGGACGAGCCAACGTCACGCCACGTGTAACGGTCGACCTCACCCCGGAGAAACTGTGAACGGTCCGTGCCCTTTTCACGCAGCTGTTCGGCGCGCGGTGCATAGTCGGCGCGCGCGATGAGCGCGCCGCCTTCGCCGGAGCCAATGTTCTTGGTGGCGTGAAAGCTCAGGCACCCTAAATCGCCGACCGCGCCGAGTGGCACACCGCGCCACTGCGAGCCGACGGCTTGCGCGGCGTCTTCTACCAGCGCCAGGCCGAACTCTCTGGCGATGTTTGTCAGCGCATCGAGATCAGCCGCAATGCCCGCGTAATGCACTACATAAATGGCTTTTGTACGCGCAGTGATGGCCGCGCGTACACTCGCGGGGTCGATATTCATGGTCCGATCATCAATATCAACGAACACGGGTGTCGCGCCGCGCAATACAACAGCGTTCGCGGTCGACGTGAACGTGAACGATGGCATGATGACTTCGTCACCGGGTGCCAACTCAAGCAGCAGCGCACACAGTTCGAGCGCCGCAGTACCGGAGTGCACCAGCAATGCACTTCGGCCCGGGTGCGCTGACTCCAGCCACGATCGCACGCGTTTGCTGAACGGACCGTCACCGGAAAGGTGTCCGTGCGCCATCGCCTCGGCGACGTAAGCGACCGCGAACGGTGAGACGAACGGTCTTGTAAAGGGAATGCGAATCATGCCGCGACGCGAGGGCGTGTTGGCACCGGCACATCCACCAGTGAGTCGCCGGAGGCGTGTGGCGCGGATTCTTCGCGCACAATCTGCCTGAGGTAGGCACCATACGCCGAGCTGCCGTAGCGACTGGCCAATCGTTCCAGCTGTTCAGCCGTGATGTATCCCAACCGGAACGCAATTTCTTCCGGGCAACTGACTTTGAGTCCCTGGCGTTCTTCAATCGCGTGTACAAACGCGGACGCCGCCATTAGCGACTCAGGTGTGCCCGTATCGAGCCAGGCAGTGCCACGTCCCAGTCTGCTTAAGCGTAGTGTGCCTTCTCGCAGGTAACGCGCGTTGAGATCCGTGATCTCCAGTTCACCGCGTGGGCTGGGCGAAAGTTCACGTGCAAAACGCGGCGCGTTTCCATCGTAGAAATACAGGCCGACAACGGCCAGCGAGGACCGTGGTGCCGCGGGTTTTTCTTCCAGCGAGAGCACGCGGCCAGCGGCGTCAACCTCGGCGACGCCATATGCCGAAGGGTCACGAACCTGATAGCCGAAGATGGTCGCGCCTGTGCGCTGTGACGCGGCTTCACGAAGGCGCGGCTCAAGACCGCTGCCGTAGAGCACATTGTCGCCAAGTGCGAGACACACACCGCGATCGTCCACGTGGTGTTCGCCAATGCAGAGCGCTTCGGCAATGCCGCGTGGTGCATGTTGCACTGCGTACGTAAGACTGAGTCCGAGCGATGAGCCATCACCGAGCAACTCGCAAAAGCGCGGCAGTTCGGCCGGTGTGCTGATAATCAGCACATCGCGAATGCCCGACAGCATCATGGTGGACAGCGGATAATAGATCAGCGGTTTGTCGTACACTGGGAGCAACTGCTTGCTCACTACGGCAGTGAGCGGATAGAGCCGCGAACCGGCGCCGCCGGCGAGCAGGATGCCTTTCATGAACGAGTTCCCAGTCCGAGACGCGATGCGTCGTATGCACCGTCAAGAATTGCTCGCCACCAGCTGGCGTGCTCGAGGTACCACTGCACCGTTGCGTCAAGGCCGCCGTGCGCCATGGAGGTCAGCGGTGACCAGTTGAGTTCGTGCTCAATGCGTGACGGATCAAGCGCGTAGCGGGTGTCGTGCCCGGGGCGATCCGTCACAAACGCAATGGCGCTGGCGTGTAGCAACCCATCGGCACGCGGTGCGAACTGGTCGAGCGTCACGCACAGGGCGTCAACAACCGTGCGGTTGGTGTGCACGTCACGCGCCCCGACGAGATACGTGCGCCCAACGGCACCATGCGACGCGATCCTGCAAAGAGCGCTCGCGTGATCGTCCACAAAGATCCAATCGCGCTGCTGCAGCCCATTGCCGTACACCGGGAGTGAATCGCCGCGCAGCGCGCGAACGATCATGTGCGGAATCAGCTTCTCCGGGAATTGCCACGGGCCGTAGTTGTTGCCACAGTTGGAGATCAGCGTTGGTAATCCGTAGGTAGCATGCCATGCCCGCACCAGATGATCCGACGCTGCCTTGCTCGCCGCGTACGGTGACGAAGGAGCGTACGGCGTGGTCTCGGAGAACAACTCGTCTGGACCCGCACAGCCAAACACTTCGTCGGTCGAGCAATGCACAAAACGAAATGCACTACGGGCGGGCTCCGGCAGTTCGCGCCAGTAGCTCGTACATGCGTCGAGCAGGACCTGCGTGCCGACCACGTTGGTTTCGACAAACGGACGCGCGGCATCGATCGAGCGATCAACGTGCGTCTCGGCGGCGAGATGAAAAACAACTGTGGGTTGATGCGTCGCGATCGCTCGCGATACCGCAGCAGCGTTGCAGATATCGGCGATTACCAGCTCGTGACGTGGGTCATGTGGCCACCCACTACGGGCGAGCGGGTTCGCAGCGTAGGTGAGCTTGTCGAAGGTCACCACACGATCGTACTGCTCGGCCAGCAATGCCCGCACCAGGGCGCCGCCAATGAAACCGGCGCCGCCTGTCACCAGCGCGACGCGTTGTGTAGTGATCATGCTGCCACCTTGCCTGGTACAACCTGCGTGATCAGCTCCGCGAACGCCGTGGCGCGTTTGTGCCAGCCCAGAGGGGCGACATGACGTGCCGCCGCGACACCGCGACGCCGCGCATCAGCTGTGTTCGTGTACACCTGCTCCAGTACCTCGACAATTTCGTCGACGCGAGCCGAACCCCAGTCGTCGGTGCCGCGCACGCCCGCATCATCTGGATCGACCGGAGTGAGCGATGTGAGCGGGTACGAGAACTCCGGCTTCGCATACTCCTTGTGCGCCGTGTTGTCCGCGACAATGCAGGGTACGCCGCTGGCCATGCACTCAAGCATCGCCGTGGACGGCGTGGCTTCGGCGCGATTGGGAAACAGCCCAACGTGCGCTTCACGAACGATGTCCGGCAACAATCCGTTGCTCACGAGGCCAACGTCGACAACGCTGTCTGTTGGAACGCCGAGATGTGCGAGCCACGGCGCAATGTGTAGCTGTCCACCAACATACGCGGGCAGACCATTGCGCGGCGCCGTGCCCCGGAATGCAGATAGTTGCTCCGGCAACGGATGCTGCCACGCGCACAGCAGCAGCGTATCGGGATGGCGTCGGCGAAACGCACGCACTGCGTCTATGACAAGATCCTGTCCTTTGCGATAGTCGAGTCGACCCGCGGAATAAATGACAAACCGACCGGCAAACAAATTGCGCCGAGCACCAGGATGGAAACGGCGCGAATCGAGACCGGTTGCGAACTGGCGGATATTGTGGAGCCCAGCCGACTGCAACAGCTCGGCTTGCCAGGGCGACGCGACGAGAAGCGACGACTCGCGCTTTCCGCGTTCGACAGTCGCACGATCGATGGCCGTATCGGTCAGTGATGCAAAACCGATAGATCGCACAAAGTCACGATCCAACGGATTGGGCAAGGCGCGGAGTTCGTCACCCAAGGTGCGAACAAGTGTTGCCGGAAGGCGAATTGATTCGGGCGTGCGCGTTAACCGGTCGAGCGCGACGGCACCCTGCTGCATGAACTCGCGCAATCTGGTGATTTCAGCATCGCTGCAGAAACGAACCCACGGACTCGCCGCGAGCCGAGGCACCACCTGCAGTTGCGTTGAATCATGCAACTGCAGCGATAGGTGCAGCGCTCGTAGCTCCGCACTGCTGATGGTTCCAGCGGGGCAGTCGAACATCACCTGTGGCGTGGTCGAGCCTGTCATGCGGCAATCCCTCGCGTGCGGCGCGCCTGTGCGTGCTGCACTGCCTGCTCAACAATTGACAGCCACTGTTGCCCTTCGTGTTCCCAGGTAAATCTGGCGCTCACCTGCGCGGCCCGCGCGCGGTACGCATCAAGCGGCTGTCTCATGAACGCATCGATTGCCACCGCAAAGTCACGCGGCGTGGCGAGATGTGCGTTCACGCCCACGCCGAGGTCACCCACGAAGCGACGAAGCTCCGGGCCGTGTGACGCCAGGATAGGCAAACCCGCGGCAAGAAACTCATACAGTTTGTTGGGCGAGACCAACCACGTATTCAAGTCGGAATGGGGATAGGGAATGATGCCGGCGTCGGCACCAACCGTCCAGCTGAGCAGTTCAGCGGCGGACTTTTCCGGCACGAAACGCACCCGATTGCCGAGCAGCCCGAGGTCGCGCGCACGTTCCTTGAGCGCTTCACCTACCGCCGAACTTTTACCCATGAAGGCCAAGATCACATCGGGCGATTGCACAAGCGCCATGCCGTCCACGAGTTCCTCAAGATTTCGACTCGCGGCGAGGTTTCCCTGGTACAGCAACACACGCTGATGCGGTTGTGCACCGAGAAACGCGCGCATGGGACTGTCTTCCGCGCGAAGTACACTGCTGTGTCTGCGACTGGGACAGTTGAGCACGGTGTGCGGACGCGGACAGGCATACCGCATCGCCATCAGATCGGCGATGCTGTCATTCACGGTGACGAGTGCGTCGGCGTACGGCACCAAGGCGCGTTCCAGCGATTCGAGCGTGGATTCCTGCACCTTGGTGAACGGCTGTGACGGGTAGTACTCGTGCGCATCGTAAATGAGCGCTGCGCCATGCTGCTGCGCGGCCATGATGCCGGCGGCAAGCTGTGGCAGATCGTTCGCAATCACCACCTCGGCGCGAAACGCCAGCGCCGCGCTGAGCACGCGTCGATGCCACGCGAAGTGTCTGCCCGCGGCGACCACCGCGGCGTCGGCATGCTCCGGTGTGGCGTTCGCTGGTGCATGCAATCCGGCGAGCCGAAAGATCGGCACGTCGGGATAACTTGCCTCGTCGGCGAGGTCATCGGGTGCCGGACCCGCCACGACGAGCGTTGGCCAGCCCGCTTCGGTGAGCAAGCGCGCACCATCGAGAATGCGACGATCGACACGATCGTCGGTACAGAGCGTTACGATGCGATACTGCGCAAGAAGATCCATGATGCGAAGCGGATAGAATGCTGGTCGTCAGGCGGCAAGCGCTGATGACTCAGCGTCACGAAAACGGCGCAACCACCATTCAAAGCAGAGAAACGACCAGATCACCAGTCGGTGATTCACGCGACCAGAGACGTGTTCGTCGAGCAACGTGTGAACGACGGACGGCTCGATGAACTCGTACAGCCGCGCGTCGCGCCGTGAAAGCAGTGTGCGGATGTAGTCAATACTCTGCCCACGAAACCAACTACCGTCTGGCGCGGAGAATCCTTGCTTCTTGCCGTTGGCGTACGAAGCGGGCACGTAGCGTGACAACGCTTTGCGCAGGATCAGCTTGCCGTCGCCCGTCTCGTTGAAATACTTGTCCGCCTTGGCGCCGGGTGTGTTTTCGTCGAAGCGCACGATACGATCCACATGCTTAAGCTTGTACTTGACCGGTACACGCATCGCAAAGTCGACCAGATCATTGTCGAGAAACGGCACGCGTGTTTCCAGGCCATGCGCCATCGACAGCTTGTCTTCGACCAGGAGCAGGCCTGGCAAGAACGTGGACAACTCGAAGTAGAGCGAGTGGTTGACGTAGTCATCAGGCGACATGGCCAGGAACGAACGCCGGCGCAGCACGTCGCGAAATGCGCGCTCAGGTGCCTCGGGATCCATTTGTGACGCCACGGAAGAACGAAAGAATCCGCTGCGATGCTGATCCGGAATAAGGCGCTGCCAGTACTCGTAATACTTGTCGAGATACTGCGCCGCGTCGTCGTTCTTGACTGCGCGATAGTAGCGCCACGGATAGCCGGCAAAAATTTCGTCGCCGCCCGTTCCCGCCAGCACCACTTTGACAAAGCGCGATGCGAGCCGCGACACGTAATAGTTGGGATAACTTTGCCCGACCCGCAGGTCTTCCAGATGCCACACCAGCTCCGGCAAGACACGTTCCATATCGCCGGCTTTGAGCACCACCTGGTAGTGCTCGGTTTTGTACGCGTTAGAGAGCATTTCGGCCTTCGCGCGCTCGTCAAAACCAAGCTCGAGACCTGATGCGGACGAC
>JALHNZ010000130.1 GCA_022843265.1 Gemmatimonadaceae bacterium | reverse complement strand
GAGCGCTTCACTTCGGCACTTTGACCACACGATAGCGCGCCCGGGCCTCGCTCGGGTCCAGCGTTCCGTCAGCCAGAATGCCTTTGCGCATGGGTGCTGGCGCCGTCCACGCGGTATCCTCTGCCGTTGGCTGCGCACGGAGTGGCATGTCGAGCGTAACCGTCACGTGGTCGTACGGCGTGAAGCTCAGCATGCGACGCGCCGCCTTTGTGTTGAGACGACCGCGCAACGGGACCACCCACACGCCGTCGCGCATCACAATCTGATCGCGATTGACTGCGAGATACTCGTTGTCGCTATCGCCAGCATACAGCGAACCGCGTGCGTTCTCGTCGCGTATGGCTTGCTCGGGAGCCAGTCCGTCCGGCAGCAGCACCTCCGCTTCAAGATCCAGCGCGAGGCCGTCAAGCGTTGGAGCTACGGGCCGACTCACCAACTTGAACGCGAAGAACGCCAACACCAACGCGTTCGGAAGGACCTGCGCGATTGCAAACGTGCGCCAGAACTGCGACCACGTTGACGCGCTGGTGATACCCGCCGCGGCCAGTCCCCACACGAGGCCGATAGCAGCCATCAGTGGGCCATAGATGAAGAAGATGCCCATACTCCCGCCGCCGTCGCGGTCGTGAATGTTGAGCAGGCTCATGAGCGATACGCCAACGACCACGGTCAGCATGAAGGCTGTCACGGCGTTAGCGAGCGCGACGGCGGCGGCAATGCTCCAGGACATCTTCATTGGGGAAGGAGGTCAGTTTTCAGGGTGCGCGATACAGTGTGATGTGGGTGTCGCTGATCAGCACGCTGCCACCGCTGGATACCTGATCGCGCAACGCACGATCAGCGATCCAAGCCAGCGTACGATCGCGCTCTCTAAGAGGAATGCCTGTGTCGCGTTCCCAGGTGTCGCCGCTCGCGACGCCAATAATCACGACGGCCGGAGGCAGGGCGAACTCCCACCACATATCAAATGCCGTACGATGATCGCGGTATCGCACTGTTCCGCCGCGCCCTTCTGAGGTGAACGCGAGCGTTGCGTCATGCGGGGGTACGTCTACACGCCCGTGCGACGGTCGCTTCGCGCCCTCTGAGGAATCGCTGTCGATCTGCGGTGGCGTCATGGGTGGCGGCGATGTGGCAGCGGACCGCGGACGGTAGATTGAATTATGCGTCCGCCAAACAAATCATGACAGGGTCGTGGAGCCTTCGCCTGCTGGCGCTGATTTTCGGCGCCGCCGGGGTGATGCACTTTGTGACGCCCCGCGTGTTCGAAGCCATCGTGCCACCGTGGCTACCGGCATGGATGCCGAGTGCCCGCGTTCTTGTGTATGTGAGTGGCGTTGCCGAGATCGCAGGCGCACTCGGCCTGCTGTTTCCCGCCACGCGTGTCCTGGCGGCATGGGGTTTGATTGCGCTGCTGGTGGCGGTGTTTCCTGCGAATGTGCAAATGCTGATGGACGCACGAGCGCGCGATGCGGCGGCGTGGTGGGTGCTCGCGCTCTGGATTCGGCTACCGCTTCAACCGCTGCTGATCTGGTTTGTCTGGCGGAGTGCGACTCGGGTGGAGTGACGCAGCGTCAGCCGTACACTTCGCTGAACGCATCGCGTTGCTCGGCGCTGCCGAGCACAATCAGCGACGACCCACTGCGCAGTGGTTGATCAGCTGCCGGGATGGCCTCGACCTGTCCATCATGTTGTACGGCAATCACGTTCAAGCCGGTACGCTCGCCGATGGCGGCGTCGGCGAGCGTCTTTCCGACGAGCATTCTCGGGAGCGTGACGTAGAACAGGTCCACGCCCTCGCCGAGCACCACGAGTTCACGGCCCTGCACGATGGACAGGACACTGTGCACGCCAAGTGACGAGTAGCTGAGCACAAAGTCGGCCCCTGCTCGCTGAATGGCCTCAACGTTTCGTTCATGCGTCACGCGCGTGAGAATGCGCGCGTCCGGATTCAAACGACGGCAGTACACGGTGAGGTATACATTCGTCGCGTCATCGTGCGTCGTGAGCAGGATGGACGGTGCGTCGCGGATGCCCGCATCTTCAAGCACTCGTCGATCGGCGGCGTCACCAATGATGAGCCGATCAGCAACCGCCTGCGCCTTCTGCGCCAGTTCAGGCGTGCGTTCCACAATGTGAACGGGAATGCCGCGCGCGCGCAGTGCTTTGGCCGCTGAGCGTCCCACCTTGCCGCCGCCCAATACGATCACCGGACTCGGATTCACATTGTAAATGACGAGGATTTCGTTCAACTCGTCGATCTGTTCTTGCGTGCCGATCACCACCGGCACACACATGTGCGACAGTTTGAGATCGGGCCGCGGTGGCAACATGCGCCCTTGATTCCAAACGCCGATGATCGTGATACCGAGTTCTTCGCGCAACGCACATTCACGGATGGTGCGACCTGCCATCGGTGTGTCGTGCACCGGAAACTCTGCGAGCACCAACCCATGAAATCGGCCAATCACATTGGCGTGCGACAGTCCCGCGCTCACCCGGTTGGCCAGATGCTCACCCAGTTTTCGCTTGAGTGGCAGCACGTGCGTGGCTCCGCTGAGCTCGAGCACATCGATCGAATCCTCAGACTCGGCGAGCGCGACAATCGGAATGGACTCGGCGCGTTCGCGAACGGTGAGAATGATGTTGCTGTTCTCTGTGTCAGTGCTGTTGGCGAACACCAGCCGGGCACGCGCGACACCCGCCGCGGTATAGGTTTCCACCGCGTCAACATTGCCGGAGACCACGGGTAGTCCGGCGTCTCGCATGCGCAGTGCGCGCTCGCTGTCCGGCTCAATGACATAGGCTTTCACGCCCGCCAGCTCAAGTCGACGGACCAACGCGAGCGCGATGGGGTCGTTGGAGCACACCAGGACGTGATCTGAAACAGTGGCCGGAACCGAACGCAGCGTTCGGATGCGTGCTCGGCTTCGCTGCTCAAGCCACGGCGCGTACACCGCGCGAATGAACAGGAATGGCAGCAGAATCAGCAGGAGCACTAGACCGGTGAGCAGCACGACCACGCTGAAGGCGCGCCCAATATCACTATGGAACGTGATATCGCCGAAGCCGAGCGTGGTCATCACCGTGAGCGTCCAGTACACGCCCGTGAACAAGCTGTGCTCCTGACCCTCGTGCACCATGATCACATGAAACAGCCATGAAAAAAGCGCGATCACGGCCAGCAGCATGGCGACGTAGCGCAAAAAGGGCTTGACGTCCCGATTGAGCGAGCCCTCGCCGGAGAGCAGCGTTGCGATATTGGCGCCGACTGTTTTCACACTCGAAGATTATCAGGGGATCGCGGCCAACGCGAGCGAGCGATAGGTTGGATTTGCACCCCCCAAGTCGCTCACGGAGACATTTCTGATGGCACGCAGCGCCCACGCGTACACCGTTTCCACGTCCCACGGTCCCCACACCGTGCGCCTGTCACTCGATTCTGCGCAGTACAGCCAGCGTATCATGAGCGAGTACCTCAGCGCTGGCCGGCTGTACGAGCAGGAGACGTGTGCGTTTTTCGGTGCCGTGCTTCGCGAAGGCGATGCCTTTCTCGATATCGGTGCACATGTGGGCTGGTTTTCCATGCTCGCCGCGGCGCTGGTTGGCCCGACCGGCGAAGTGTGGAGCTTTGAGCCCAACCGGCAGAACTATGAGCATCTGCTTGATCACATCGCACTCAATGACGCGTGGCACGTACGGCCACTGAATATGGCGTTGGGCGATGCGTCAGGGATCCTGCCGCTCCGTGTGAGCGACAACGATGGAGGTCATGCGCTCGTAAACCTGCGCGACGCTGCGGATCGTGCGCAGGCGTTGGCCGCGGCACATGTGCAGCCGGTGTACGTGTCAACGCTCGACGCGTTCTTTGCGGACCGGTCGTTTCAATCGCTGAAAGCGATCAAGATGGATGCCGAGGGAGCGGAACACGCCATCATGCGTGGTGCCAGTTCGTTCCTGAAGCGTCATCGGGTGCCGTTCATCATCGCGGAGATGAATGCAGCCTGCTTGACGCTCGCAGGATCCGGCGAGCACGAGTTCCGCGCGTTCATGACATCGCTGGGCTACGAAACGAACTTTTTTCATCCCACGCGGCCGGAGTTGATTCCGCTACCGCCCGGTGAAACGGTGAACACGGAAGTGCTACTGAATTTCTGTTTCCGCCTTCCCGGGGCAGCGCTCGGCTGAAGCAGGCACGCCTACGGTAGTGCCACGTGTACCATGGGTTCACCCGAGAGTGATCGCCGCAGCGGATCGAGTGCCTCCGCATCGCCCGCCACGTAGAGCAGTTCGACATTCCGCAGGTGACTCACGGTGCCGACACGTTCGCCACGTTGATTGTGCACGCCAATCTGTGCGCCCACATACCGCTTGAAGTCGTGTTCGAGCACAATCACGTCGCCGCGCGAGGCGAGCATTTCGATGAGTTCTTCGCGACTGAGATAACCCTCGTCGTTAAACGAAATTACGAGGACACGCGCGTCGAGCGATCGAATAATGGCGCGCATGGCATCGGCGTGACGCGGCCGGCTGTTGAACACACTTGGTCTGGTTCGCACATCCAGCCGTTTGCGAGCCACACCGTATGCTTCGGGCGCGTCCCAGCGCACCAGCGTTTCCCAGATGTGATAGTTGCCGAGGTAGGAGTGCTGATTGTACGGCGGATCGAGATACGCGATGTCACCGGAGAGTGTGCGTGCGGCGTCGAGTGCGTCGAGCTGCGTGGCATGGCCGGCGCCGTGCATCGACTTCGGCAATAGCGCGGGCACGCGGAGGGTCAGCGGCTTCGCCGACCGCGCGGCCCACTGTTTGAGGTACGCCATTTGTACACCGGTGGTCGAATCCACGCGGTCGGCCGCTTCCATCAATGAGACAAGCGCAATCGCTTCGAGTTCCGCAGGCAGCGCGCGTTCGGCGATGGATGCGCGAATGCCATCGATATGCGCGCCGTTTTCCGGCGTGAAATAGCGCGCGTCTTCGCAGAACGTGCGCGTGAAATAGCCGGCGCTTGGCGCAACATGTTGCAGTTCTTCAATCAACGTGGTCGCGCGTTCGAGCCACTGCTCTGCATCCGCCTGCACATAGCAGGTGGCCAGGGCGTGCGCGTACGCGGCGTAATCATTGGCCAGCACCCGGAAACCCGCGCCCTTGAGCGCGTGCCCGACCCGAGACGTTCCGGAGAACAGATCCACCACCGTCGCGGCATCTGGAACAGCGCGCGCCACGGAGACAATGCGCTCGAGGAGCAGCCGCTTGGAGCCCAGATACTTGATCATGAGTGGAACCTACGGCGCGGCCACGTGTTGACATAGGGCACGGGAGCTGAGTAGGCTCCAAGACAACTGAAGCCGTGGTCTTTTGCCGCCTATTGCCGCCACGTAAAACAACGAGCTAAAACGCGAATGCCCGGCGGCCGCAGTTCCGTCGGGTTTTTTCGTGTTCGGACGGCGCACTCTCTGCGTCGAGGTTTTGTCATGTCGTTGCGTCCCATTGCTGTATTGCACGAACACCCGGACTGGTTTCGGCCGCTGTTCGCCGAGCTCGATGCGCGCGGACTGCCGTATGAGCGGCTCGATGCCGCCGCGCACAGCTACGATCCGTCGGAAACCACTGTGCCCTACTCGGCGGTGTTCAACCGGGCGAGTCCGAGCGCCTACTTGCGTGGAAACGGCTCCAGTATTTTCGCCACGCTGCACTGGCTGCGGCACCTTGAGCGATTCGATGTACCGGTGGTGAACAACGCCAAGGCGTATGCGCTGGAGCTGTCGAAAGCCAATCAACTCGATTTGCTGGCGGACCTCGGCTTGCCGTTTCCAAAGAGCCGCGTGATCAACAATCCGTCGTTGGCCGCAAAGGCTGCTGAAGGTTTGCGATTCCCGGTGTTGGTGAAGGCGAACATCGGTGGTAGCGGCGCGGGCATCGTACGTTACGATTCCGCAGATGCACTGGCTGGTGCGGTCGCGCGAGGCGAAGTCGAAGTGGGCATTGATGGAACGGCACTGGTGCAGGAATCCGCACCGCTTCATCAAGGCCACATTACACGCGTAGAAACACTCGGCGGCAAGTATTTGTACGCCATCAATGTGTTTCCACCACAGGATTCGTTCGACCTGTGCCCGGCCGATGCGTGCCAGACAACGTCTGGTGTGGAGCTGGTGCGCGGCGCGTGCGCCATTGATGCACCCAAGACAGGAATGCGCGTGGAAGGCACGCGTCCGTCTGATGCAATCATTGCGCAGGTTGAGCTGATTTCGCAGACAGCCGGCATTGATGTTGGCGGTATCGAGTATCTCGTTGATGATCGTGATGGTCAGCACTACTTCTATGACATCAACGCACTGTCGAACTTTGTCGCGGACGCGCCGAACGTGATCGGGTTTGATCCGTTTGCCAGACTAGTGGACTACCTCGAAGTGCGTGCCGGATATTCCACCGTGACGGTGCCCTGATGCGGTACGGTTACTGGCTTCCGGTGTTTGGCGGTTGGCTGCGCAATGTTGAAGATGAAGGCATGCAGGCGTCGTGGGCCTACGTGCAGCGTCTCGCCCGTCGCAGCGAAGAACTCGGCTACGATCTGACGCTGATCGCTGAACTTTTTTTGAATGACATCAAGGGCGTGCAGGCGCCGGCGCTCGATGCGTGGTCCACGGCGGCCGCACTGGCCGCGGTCACGCAGCGGTTGGAACTGATGGTCGCCGTTCGCCCCACGTTTCATCATCCGGCCACGCTTGCCAAGCAGGCGGCGACCATTGATCAGATCAGCAATGGTCGCTTGTCACTGAATGTTGTGTCGTCGTGGTGGAAAGACGAAGCGAGACGCTATGGCTCGCAGTTTGACGAGCATGATGATCGGTACGCGCGCACGGCGGAGTGGCTGCATGTGTTGCAGAGTGCGTGGCGTGAGCCGAGCACCACGTTTCATGGCACGTACTACCAGGTTGACGATCTCATCGTGCAGCCGCCGCCAGTGTCGAGCCGATTGCGTCCGTATCCGCCGCTGTACGCTGGCGGCGAGTCGGAAACCGCCAAAGAACTGATCTCATCGAAGTGCGATGCCTACGTGATGCACGGTGATGCACCGGAACGCGTGGCGCCAAAGATTCTGGATATGCAGGTGCGGCGTAACAAAGCCGGACTCCCGCCTATGCAGTACGGACTTGCCGCGTATGCCATTGTGCGCGATACGCCAGCGGAAGCGCAGCGCGAACTGGAGCGCATTACCCGCGTGCAGCCAGGATCGCCGGGGTACGGAAATTTTCAGGACTGGATTGCGAATACCAAACTCGAGCAGCAGCTGTCGGTGCAGGACTATTCCGTATCGAATCGTGGGCTGCGCACGGGGCTGGTGGGCACGCCGGAGCAGGTCGCTGAACGTGTGCGCGAGCTGCAGGCCGTGGGCGTGGATTTGTTGTTGCTGCAGTGCAGTCCGCAGTTGGAGGAGATGGAGCGGTTCGCCGAGCAGGTCATGCCGTTGGTGGAAAAGAGGTCGCGGATCGCGGCGTAGCACGCAGTTGCAGTTAATGATTCGGTCATTCGGCCCAGTAGCCGGAGCCCACGGCCATTTGGCCTTTCGGCCTCGCAGTTTCGAAAGGTCGCACGGAACGATAGCGCTGGATCGTTGGTCGTTGTTTCACGT
>JALHNZ010000129.1 GCA_022843265.1 Gemmatimonadaceae bacterium | reverse complement strand
CGGGGAAGAGGCCTACCACGGCAACGATCTGAGCGATTTCACCGGTCGTCGTCTCTCACTCAACGAGCCCATCGTCATTCCCGCCGCCGACGTTCAACTCGAAACTGCGCGCTGACAAGCACAAGGGCTGGCAACAAAAAAGCCCCGGCCAAATGGTCGGGGCTTTTTTAAACGCTGCGGCAGACTTACTTGGGCTGTCCGCCCTGACGGCTCTTGAGCCAGCTCATCGGGATCAGGAAGAGCGGCGTGAGGAAGATGCCGAGCAGGATGTTGATCCACGTCAGGGCCATGAAGTAGGCCGACATGCCGAGGGCTGCCCAGAGGGTGCCAAATGCGCCTGCTTCTTCCACGCGGTATCTCCTGATCAGTAAAAGTTCAGCGCGAACGAGCGCGCGCTTGGCCACGGGGGATCGTAATGCCCTTCACGTTGGTGAGTCAACCCGCAGTGTACGCGAGATGGTTCCCGCAGCCGCGTTCAAGTGCAATGCTGGTACGCGCGGCCGCGCGATACGATGCGACACGATGCGACACGATGCGACACTATATTGACAGGATGTCCGTTTCCCCTGCGTCCCTCGAAGTCGAAACCACGACTGAGGACGCGCCGGTGCACGACGCGCTGCTGGCCACCGTGCAGACGTTGCCCCGCGCCGAACGCCTTGTGCTCGCCGTGTCTGGCGGCAGCGATTCCATGGTGTTGCTGCACGCGATGGCCCGATGGATGCCTGAGCGCGTGAGCACGGTGGCCACGTTTGATCACGCCACCGGCCAGTACGCGCGCGATGCCGCGTCGCTGGTTGCCGCCGAAGCGCGAAAGCTGCGTGTGCCGGTGATTCGTGAGCGGGCCATCACACCCGGACGCTCCGAACTCGAGTGGCGAGAGGCGCGGTGGGCGTTTCTGCACAGGGTGGCGGGGGCGTACAAGGCCCGCGTAGCCACCGCCCACTCGGCGGACGATCAGCTGGAGACGATCGTGCAGCGCCTCTTGCGCGGTACTGGCGTGCGCGGGCTGGCGGCACTGCTCGCGCCCGGCCCCGTGGTGAGACCATGGCTGCGCCTGACGCGCGCCCAGCTCGACGCGTATCGCGTGGCCCACAACGTGGCGTTCTTGCCAGATCCGGCCAACGTCGATCGTCGGCACCAGCGCGTACGCGTGCGACACGACCTGCTACCGGCGCTGGCCCTGGTGGATCCGCACTTCGGTCGTGATATGCACGCGCTGGCTGAACGCGCCGCGCAGTGGCGGAAGGACGCCGTTCAGTTGGTCGAGACCCTCCCGTGGCGCGAGCAACGCTCTGGTGTGTGGCAGTTGGACCGGCGCGCCGTCTCCCGGTGGAACGAGGCGCAGCTCGGTGTGGTGTGGCCTACCATGATGGCAAAGGTCGGCGTTCGGCTGACAGCGGAAGGAACGCGTGCGCTGGTTCGGTTTACCATCGGGGATTCTGAAGCGGGTGAACTGCGGTTGCACGATGGCAGTACCGTGGTGCGGCGCGGTCACGTGTTGGAGGTGCGATCGCCGTCCGTCGCGAAGCAGGAGCAGGCGGCGCGTGTGGCGCCCGCCAGGGAGTGCCGTGTGGGCGAGACATTCGAGTGGCCGGGCTGGCGGTTTCAGCCGCTTGATTGCGCAGCATCGAGTGGCGGCCCGGACGGCCCGGATTACGCCGGATTTCCCGTGGGAGGCACGCTAGGCGTGCGTCGCTGGGAGGACGGCGACCGAATTCGTACGTCGGGGGCACCGGCGGGACGACGCATTTCGCGGTATCTTGCAGAAGGTGGCGTGCCGCGCCTTGACCGGCGCGGCTGGCCAGTGGTTACGCTTGATGATGAAGTAGTCTGGGTACCCGGGGTTTGTCGCGGCCTGGCCGCACCGCACCGATCCGGTCGATCGGACTTGATTTGGTATCGCAGTGAGCGCGAGTTCGACTGATCCGCGCCTCGACGGCCGAGCCGTCAGGCGGATTGCATATGATGAGGCGACCATCCAGAAACGGGTGGCCGAACTTGGTCGTGACATTACCGCCGCGTATCCGGATGGCGAGCTGCTCGTGCTCGGTCTGCTGAAGGGAAGTTTTATCTTCCTCAGCGATCTGGTGCGGCATATCGAGCGTCCGCTGCAAGTCGATTTCCTTGTGGCGTCGAGTTATGGCGACGCGATGGAAAGCAGTGGTGTGGTGCGTCTCCTCTATGATCCGGAAACGGAACTTGAGGGTAAACACATTCTGCTTGTGGAAGACATTGTAGATTCGGGACGCACGCTGGCGCGCCTGTTGGATCTGTTGTCGGCGCGGCAGCCCAAGTCGTTGGCGATCTGTGCGCTGTTACACAAGCACATTGCGGAACATCTTACGTCACCTGTGCAGTTTGTTGGGTTTGACGCACCTCATGAGTTTCTCGTCGGCTACGGATTGGATCATGCTGAGCATTTTCGGCACCTGCCGTACGTCGCAAGCCTGGAATAAGGTCAGTCACACATGCCCTCGCCCATGACCCCCCCGCCGAAGAAGCCGTTCAACTGGGGACGCTTCTCCAAGTCGCTGTCATTCATCCTGCTCGTCATCTTGATTCCGGTGGCGATTTTGTCGTACACCGGCGGCAAGGCTGACGCGGCGCCGCCGATCAAGTACAGCTTCTACATCGAGCAGCTCAAAGCCGGCAACATCAAGGACGTCTCCATCCAGGGAGGCAAGGTCGCGGTGGGTGCGTTCCGCACACCGATCAAGGCCAACGGCAAAGACGTCAATCGGTTTACCATGCGGTTCCCGGTTGAGAACTCGGATGCGGAAGTCGAGTTGCTCAAGTCGTTTGGCGTAGAAATTGAAGCGCAGGAAGCGCGCGCGAATCCGATGAGCATGCTCATTGGTTTCTTGCCGTGGCTGATCATCATCGGTTTCTGGATCTTCCTGTTCCGCCAGATGCAGTCGGGCGGCAACAAGGCGTTCTCGTTTGGCAAAAGCAAAGCGAAGCTGCTTAGCGGCGACACGCCCAAGATCACGTTCGCTGACGTGGCGGGCGCCGACGAAGCCAAGGTCGAGCTGCAGGAGATCATCGAATTCCTGAAGGACCCGCAGAAGTTCACCAAGCTTGGCGGCCGTTTGCCCAAGGGTGCATTGCTCGTGGGCCCGCCGGGTACCGGCAAAACGCTGTTGGCCAAGGCCGTGGCCGGTGAAGCGGGACGTCCGTTCTTTTCGATGTCGGGCTCCGACTTCGTGGAAATGTTTGTGGGTGTTGGTGCCTCACGCGTGCGCGACTTGTTCGAGCAGGGCAAGGCGCATGCACCGTGCATCATCTTCATCGACGAAATCGATGCGGTCGGCCGTCATCGCGGCGCCGGTCTTGGTGGTGGACATGATGAGCGCGAGCAGACGCTGAATCAGTTGCTCGTGGAAATGGACGGCTTTGAGTCCAACGAGGGCGTGATCCTGATCGCGGCCACGAACCGTCCCGACGTGCTCGATCCGGCGCTGCTGCGTCCGGGCCGTTTTGATCGACAGATTGTGGTTGATGCGCCGGACCTGCGTGGCCGTGAAGGCATTCTCAAGGTGCATTTGCGCAACAAGCCAATCGCCGACGATGTGGAGATCACGTCACTGGCGCGTGGTACACCAGGCATGGCGGGTGCCGATCTGGCCAACCTCGTGAACGAAGGCGCGTTGCTCGCGGCGCGTAAGGGTCACGACAAGATTTATATGAATGATCTTGAAGAGGCCAAGGACAAGGTGATGTTGGGCGCCGAGCGCAAGTCGCTGGTCATGCGTGAAGAGGAGCGTCGTCTGACGGCGTTCCATGAAGCCGGACACGCGGTGTGTGCGATGATGGTCAAGGGCAACGATCCGTTGCACAAAGTGACCATCGTGCCGCGCGGTCGTGCGCTCGGTGTGGCCTTCACGTTGCCGGAAGACGATCGCGTGTCGGTGACGCGTGAGCAGCTCGAAGCGCGTTTGGTGATGGCGTACGGCGGTCGTGTAGCCGAAGAGCTTGTGTTCGGACGTGATCGTGTCACCACCGGCGCGGCCAGTGACATTCAGCAGGCGACCTCACTCGCGCGTCGCTACGTGTCGCAGTGGGGCTTGAGCGACGCTGTTGGCCCGATCCTCGTTGGTGACAACGAGCAGGAAGTGTTTCTCGGTCGCGAGTTGCAGAGCCGCCGCGAAGTCTCGGAAAAGACGGCACAGTTGGTGGACGCCGAAGTGTCGCGCGTGATCAATGAGGCGTACTCGCGCGCACGCACGGTGCTCACCGAGCACAAGGAGCTGCTGCACGCGATGGCGACGAACTTGCTGGAGCGTGAAACGCTCACGCGCGAAGACTTTGTGATTCTGCGCGCGGGTGGCAAGTTGCCGCCGCGTCAGCCGGAACCCGGTTCGGTCGCGGCGCTTGCCGCCACACCGCCGGTGGTCCCGCAGGCAGCGCGTCCGGTGTCACCCCCGTTGCTCGGTGGTCCGGAACCGTCTCCTGCGTGATCTGATGCAAGCGTAGCAGCGCCTCACTTGCACTGGGCTTTCGCCACGGGCGGCTTTGGGGTTATCTCCTGAAGCCGCCCTTGGTCTATCCAGGCACGTGCTCTTCGCGTTTTCTCTTCTTTCATTTTCATTCCCCTCAGCGTGCCCGATTTCAGTTTGCTGCAAGCACTGCGTGTAGACTGGCGCGATCTCCTCGAGATTGCGCTGGTTTCGGTGCTGTTCTATCGGGTGCTGCTGCTGATTCGTGGTTCGCGCGCGCTGCAAATGCTGGGCGGGATTGTGGTGCTCACGCTCGCCTACGTGGCGGCGTGGGTATTGAAGTTGAGCATGATCACCTACCTGCTTGGGCTTGTGTTCACGTATGGTGCGTTCGCGCTATTGGTGATCTTTCAGCCGGAGTTGCGCTCTGCCCTGGCACATATCGGTCCGTCACGCATGACGCGTGTGTTCCGCCGACTCGAGGGCGGTGAAGTGCTCGATGAGATCGTTGACGCAGTGGATCGGCTGTCGCGTTCTGGCGTGGGCGCGATCATTGTGCTCGAGCGAGAAATGCCGCTCGATGATTTCATTGACAGCGGCTCCGGCCTCGAGGCCAAGGTGTCGGCCGATCTGCTCACCACCATCTTCACGCCGTATTCGCCGTTGCATGACGGTGCCGTGGTGATTCGCGGCGACATGATTGTCGGTGCCGGGTGCATTCTGCCGTTGTCCCAGACCGTGTCGCTTGATCGCACAATGGGCACGCGTCATCGCGCGGCACTTGGTTTGTCGGAAGAGTCGGACGCGCTGATTGTGGTGGTCAGCGAGGAACGTGCGTCGATCAGCATTGCACAGGGCGGAAAACTGCGCACGGATCTGTCGCCGTTGCAGGTTCGTGACCTGCTGGCGGGACGCGAGCCGAGGGCTACGGCGGAACACGCCGTCATGGCGCTCTGACACCGTCGTGTCACGCGGGCGCCGAAGGGCTATTGCGTCACTTGTCCGGGCTCTGGCGCATATCTAACTTCATATGTTAGGCCATTTTCCGCCCTCCCATCGGTTTTCTGTGCCCGAACTCGCCTCGCCCATCGCTTCGGCGTTTCTTGATGACGTTGCGCATCGCGTTCGCGACGCGCGGGCGCGCATCGCGGAAGCGCGTGCACGTGGCGGGCATGGGCAGGACGTCACACTGATTGCGGTGACAAAAACGCATGGCGTTGATGCCGTGTACGCAGCGCATGCAGCGGGCGTGCTGGATGTGGGTGAAAATCGCGTGCAGGAAGCGGAGCCCAAACGCGCGCAGTGTTCGGCGCCGGTGCGCTGGCATTTGATCGGGCATGTGCAACGCAACAAGGCGGCGTCGGCGGTGAACTTTGATCTGGTGCACTCGCTCGATTCAGATCGACTGGCGCAGGCGCTCCACGACGCCGCGAGCAAGGCGGACCGGCGATGTGATGTGCTGCTGCAGGTGAACGTGAGTGGCGAAGAAAGCAAGTTTGGCGTGCCGGCGGCTGAGGTCGTCGCGTTCACTGAACGCCTGCACGCGCATTCCGCGATACGACTATGCGGTGTGATGACCATGGCGCCGTTCGACGCCGATGAGCGCACGCTGCGCGACGTGTTCGCGGGCGCGAGGCAATGTCTGGCGCACGTGAAGGCGGCGGGGCACGACGCCAGCGTGTTGTCGATGGGCATGTCAGGGGACTTCGAGATTGCGGTTGAAGAAGGCGCCACGCACGTAAGACTGGGCACCATGCTGTTCGGCGCGCGTGAGCAGTGAAGATTTTTTGCGCAACGGATATTCTTTCAGGAATCGGGGCATCGCATGACGGATGATCGTTTTCGGCTAACCGCGCTCGATGCGCGACGGTGGGATTTTGGCAACGCACTGCGTGGCTACGATCGCGCGCGCGTTGACGAGTTCCGCGATCAGGTGGCCGACGAACTGGAACGCATGTCTCGCACCAATCAGGAACTTGAGACCAAGGTCAGCAACTTCCTTGAGCAGCTGCGCGTGTTTCGCGATCGCGACAAGGCGCTGAACGAGGCGCTGGTGTCGGCGCAGCAGTTGCGCGGTGAGATTCGTAGCCAGGCCGAACGGGAAGCGCAGCTGATTCTGCGTGAAGCGCAGGGGGAGGCGGAGCGCATTGTCGGATCGGTGCAGGGTGATCTCAAGCGCGCCGAAGACGAGTTGCAGCAGTTGTGGCGCCAGCGAAAGGCATTTCTCACGCAGATGCGGACGCTCATTGAGCGCCAGGCGTCTGAAATCGCCGCGGCGGAAGGTGCGCCACCGCCAGTACTGGGTAGCACCGAGCGCAACGAGCGTTCGGTGCGTGATGAAATGCCTGAGCGGATTGAGCCACCCGTTCGGCCCGCCATGCCAACGCCGTCGTGGCTTGACGCCATGGGAAGTGAGGAGACGTCATGACCACACCACACGGATTCCCGCAGCTGCAGTACACGCAGGAGCACACCGCCGTCGGCCTCGCGCACCCGGCGCTTGGGCTGCACGCCAACGAGCGCATCGAAGCGGCGGCGCACGCGGTGCGTCAGCGGTTTCCGAAGCCCATTGATGCCGCGATCATTCTCGGCACGGGACTCGGCGCGCTCGCGAATGACATCGACATTGAAGTGTCGATCGGCTACGAAGAGCTGCCCAACTTTCCGCTCTCTACCGTCGAGTCACATCGCGGACGCTTGTTGTGCGGAACGCTCGGCGGGAAAACAGTGATCGCCATGCAGGGACGCTTTCATCGGTACGAAGGCTACTCGTTGCAGCAGGTCACATTTCCGGTGCGTGTATTGCGCGCCCTTGGCGCCGAGACGCTCATTGTGTCGAATGCCTGTGGTGGCATGAATCCGCTCTGGCAGGCGGGCGATCTGATGTTGATCTCGGATCATATCAATCTGCTCGGCGACAATCCGCTGATTGGTCCGAATGACGAAACACTTGGACCTCGCTTTCCGGACATGTCGGTGCCGTACGAACCCGCGCTGCGCACACTCGCGCGCAAAGTTGCGGCGGAGGCGGGCATCACTCTTCGCGAGGGTGTATACGTGGCGGTGCCAGGGCCCAATCTTGAAACGCGCGCCGAGTATCGTTTCCTGCGCACGATTGGTGCCGATGTGGTAGGCATGAGCACCGTCCCCGAAGTGATTGTGGCCCGACATGGCGGCATGCGAGTGCTTGGTCTTTCCATCATCACCGATTTGTGCCTGCCCGATGCCCTTGAGCCAACAAATCTTGAGGACATTTTGCGCGTGGCGCGCGAAGCAGAGCC
>JALHNZ010000128.1 GCA_022843265.1 Gemmatimonadaceae bacterium | reverse complement strand
TGTACAGCATATGCCGAATGTGCACGTACACATCTACGTCCGCCGCCACGGCGGCGATGATCGTTGAATCGGACAACGGTGACATCTTGTCGCCGAAGTACGCGCCCGAGACCACGGCACCGGCAATCACGGGCAGCGGTGCTCCAACGGCAGCCGCCGTGCCCATCATGGCCACCCCGATGGTGCCCGCCGAGCCCCATGAGGTACCTGTACATGACGACATCAGCGCCGTTGATAAGAACGCGGTCACGGCGAGATACTGCGGATCAACAAGTCGGACACCCCAGAATACCAAATAGGGGATGGTGCCCGACATGACCCACGTGGAGATCAGCATGCCGATGGCCAACAGAATCAGCACGGCCGGCAACACACCGGCAAACCGTTCGCCCGTCACGCGCTGAATGTCGTGGAACGAGGCGCCGCTCCGCACGGCAACTGCACCGGCAATGGCGGCCGCACATAACATCACCACCACAATCAGTTCGCTCGTCAGCGTCATGAACTGCGCCGCGGCCACGAGCAGCGCGCCCATGGAGATCAGCGGCAGCAGTGAGAGCGCCAGCCCCGGCGGAGTGGGCGTGCCGTTCACGCCATTATTCAGCAAGCGTAAAAAACGCGCTCGCCACAACGGCACCGTTCACCTGAATGTCGACCGTGTGTTTGCCGGGATAGTATCGCCGTGTGGTGATGCGCTTCATGGAGTGACGTTTCTCCAACACACGCGTATCGCCGGCGGCGATGTCGAACTGCCAACCCTTGAACACTTTGGCCGATGTTTTTCCTTCAGCTTTGACGTGGTGCACCACGTAGTCGATCGCCAGCTTTTGCGCGCGTCGACTGTTCGATTTCACCGTCACCGTCAAAGTGACGTGTTCACCCACGCGCACGCGGCGTGGCGTGATCGACAAGGACACGCTGCCGTTGAGCGCCTGACCCAGGCCCCACACGCGCAATACACGCGCGTCACCGCGCTTGATCAGCGTGCGGCTCGCGTGTCGTAACATGGCGGCGCGCGGTGCGCTCGCACCCGGCAGGTGCGACTCCAGCCACTGGGCAACGAGCGCCGGATGGTCTTTGGCGATGTCGTTGAGGTGATTGGCCACGCTGCGTCGCACGTATTCGCTCGGATCGTCTTGCAACGCCGCCAGAAGCGGCCATGACGGCGATGGATCCGCGATCAACGATCGCAGCTGTAACCCCCACGGCAGACGCGGTCGGCTGCCCTCGCTCACCAGCCGGCGCACATGCACGCTCTCGTCGGTGGTCCACGTGCGCAGCGTGCGATACACGAGGTCAGGATGCGCCACAATGAATGGGCGAATCGCAAACTCGGCGGTAAAGCGCTGTGTCAGCGCGTGCAGCGTGCGCAAGGCGCGCTCCGGGTGTGCGATACCACGGCGCGCGACGAACTCACCAACCGACCAGAGCATCCAGCCGTGCAACCCTTCGGCCTCGCCCTGCGCGTGCGAGAGATCCGCGTCGCTCAGCGGCGCTGCGAGCGCGGCTTCAATCCACGCGGCGGCAACATCGAACTCGGCCGGCAGCGTGGCCTCAAGCGCGTCGGCAACCTGCATGGCGCGCGCTTTCAACTCGAGTTCGTCGAGTCCATGCAGTGCCACATTCGCAAATCGTGGCGCGTCAAACCCGGCATTGGCCTGCGCCAACGCGCGGGCACCGCGACGGATCAGCGCCTCATTGATGAAGTTCTTGAACGGTTCAGGCACACGCCCAAACTACTCGCTTCGCATCGCCACCGCCGGATCAGCAAAGCACGGCCACGGGATCGCACGAATCGACCACCCTTCGCCGTTCAAACCGTTTCCGTCGTGCCGTTGTCTCACCTAAGAACCTCAGGGGAGACAGCAATGACACGCACCGATCTGGAACTCATCCGTGGTACGTTCGACCTCATCCTGCTCAAAACGTTGAGCTGGGGGCCGATGCACGGACTCGGCATCTTTCGCTGGATTGAACAACAGACGCACGGGCAGCTGCAGGTAGAAGAAGGGGCGCTCTATCCCGCGCTCCACCGCCTTGAGCAACGCGGTTTTCTGCGCGCCGAATGGGGCACCACCGAAAACAATCGTCGCGCGAAGTACTACCGGCTCACGCCCGCCGGACGCCGACAGCTCGGCGCAGAAGTGTCACGGTGGTCTCGCTACACCGCTGCCATCGGCATGATTCTTTCCGCCGAGGGCGTCTGATGCGCGATGACCACGCCGAGCCGGGTCAATCTGCCTCGCGTGCGCGGACAGCGCACGAACCTCGCCGCGCGTTTCAGTTGCCCAGCGCGAGGAGTCGACTCAACAGCGAAATTGAAGCGGAGTTCCGGTTTCATTTTGACGAACGGGTTGATCAGTTCGTGGCGCAGGGCATGACACGCGATCTTGCGGAACGAGAAGTTGCACAACGTTTCGGCGATTACGAGTCCTATCTGCAACGGGCGCGGGAGATTGACACCGCAACGCTGCGCCAGCGCTCGCGCGCGGGGCTGGCGCGCACGCTGCAGCGCGAACTGCGTCGTGCGGTTCGCGTGTTGTGGCGCGACCGCGGATTCACGATCGCCGCGTTTGTCACGCTCGTGCTTGGTCTCGGCGCGACCACCGCGATTTTTACCGTACTCGACGCAGTGGTGCTGCGCGCACTGCCGTATCGAGACGCGCACGCGCTGGTGTCCGTGATGCATCCAGCCACTGTCCCAGGAAGCGGAGAGCGAACCTGGGGACTGTCGCCTGGCGGGTATTTCGGCTTTCGCACCATGAGCCAAAGTCTCGCCGACATGGCCATGTACTCGGCGTCTGGTTTCACGGTTACCAACAACGAGCAGGCCGACGTCGCGCCAGTTGGCCGCGTGACGGCCTCACTGTTTTCCGTGCTGCAAGCCCAACCCGCGTTCGGCCGACTGATTCTCCCCGCTGATGATCGACCAGGCGCCCCGCCGGTCGCCGTGCTCAGTTACGAGTTCTTCACGCGACGGTTTGGCGGTGACGAGCGAATCATTGGCCAGAATCTCGAAACGGATATTGGCAACTTTGAAATCGTGGGCGTTGCAGAACCCGGACTGGCACTGCCGGTGCCCGGTCCGTTCTCGTCGGCGTCAAATCTTTCCGGGTTGTCGGTCGATGTCTGGACTCCGCTGCAGCTCGACGAGGCCGGTCCGTTTTATAACAATCATCCGTTTGTCGGTGTTGGCAGGCTCAAGCACGATGTGACCGTGCACGACGCACAGCAGGAGTTTGCCGCGCTGTTCCCGCGCATGACCGAGCAACTTCCCGATGTGTACTCGCCCGGATTTCTCAAGCAGTACAACTTTCGGGTCAATGTGTCATCCTTGCGCGATGCGGTGCTTGGTCCCACCGTGCCGCGCGTTTTGTGGATGCTCTTTGGCGCCGTTGTGCTGGTGCTCTGTATTGCCGCAGCCAATGTTGGCAATCTGTTTCTGCTCCGCTTTGAAGCACGCCGCCGAGAGTCTGCGATCCGATCCGCATTGGGTGCGCACCGCGCGCACATGGCGGTGCACTACCTCGCGGAAACGCTGGTGCTGTGTGTGGCAGCCGCACTGGCTGGCCTTGGATTCGCTGTGATTGCCTTGCGTGCGTTGTTGGCGATCGCGCCGGCAAATATTCCGCGCCTGTCGGAGGTATCGCTCAGCACGCGTTCGGCGCTGGTGTCGCTGGTGGTGGCTGTACTGCTTGCCCTGGTGTTGGGGCTGCTGCCCTTGCTGCGACGCGGCCTTGATACGGGCACGCTGCGCGACGGCGGTCGCGGCCTCTCGGCTTCCAAGCGACAGCGGGCCGCACGACAGACGCTGGTCGTCGCGCAGCTCGCGCTCACGCTCGTGCTCTTGTCGGGCGCCGGACTCATGTGGCGCAGCTTCGATACGCTGCGCGAAGTCGACACCGGATTTGACGCGCACGGTGTGCTGACCTTTGAACTGAGTCTGCCGTTTTCTCGATATGACACCCGAGAAAAAGCTGCAGTCTTTTATCAGGAGCTGCAGCAACGCCTGACTTCACTTCCAGGGATTGCCGCCGTTGGTGCCGGGCGAGTTCCGCTCGAAGATTTTGGCACCGGCTGTTCGGTGGTCTTTCGCGAGGGCAGACCGTACGACGTGAACGAACAAACGCCGTGTGTGGCAACGCCTATCGCCGTTCCCGGCTATTTCGAGGCACTCGGCATTGCCGTAGATGGACGTGCACCGGATTGGACAGACGTGTCAGCACGCTCGCAAGCCGTGGTCGTCACACGCGCGTTGGCAGACCGACTCTGGCCAGGCGAGGATCCAATTGGACGCGGTATCGGGAGCAACGGGTCAAATGCCACACAGTGGTATCGTGTTGTCGGCGTCATTCCGTCATTGCGAGCAGAAGCGGTGGACGTGCCACCGACCGAGGCCGTGTTTTACGCCGCAACCGCATTGCGCGCCAATCTCCGCGGCGGTGACCTGAACGATCTCAGCGTGTTTGTTCGCACGACATCGGCGGATCCTTATCTGCACCTACCTGCCATTCGCGAAGTGCTGCGTGAGATCGACGCGCAGATTCCCATGAGCCGTCCTCGCCCGCTGACCGACGTCGTAGCCCGCTCCATGTCGCGCACCTCATTTATTCTCACGTTGCTTGGCGTGGCAGCGGCCATTGCCCTTATACTCAGCGCGGTGGGAACGTACGGCGTGATTTCCTATCTCGTCTCACAACGTCGCACTGAAATCGGCGTACGTCTGGCCCTCGGCGCTACGGCGGCGCAGGTGGTGCGCATGATAGTGGCTCAATCCGCCAAACTCGCGTTGCTCGGCATCGTGATTGGCCTCGCCGCCGCGCTGGCTGGTACGCAGCTCATGACGTCATTGCTCTACGGCGTGAAGGCCTCGGATACAGCTGTGCTGCTCAGTGGAACGGCGTTACTGCTCAGCGTGGTGTTGCTTGCGAGCTGGGTACCTGCTCGTCGCGCGTCCCAGGTGGATCCCGGTCAGGCCATGCGCGAACACTGACAGATTCCGCGCGCCCGTAACCGTCGCGCTACACCACCCGCAACACCGGCGCTTTCACGGCGTGCGCCGGTGCGAGCAGCGCGCCCTCGTGCTCGCCCGTCTTGCCAATCGCCAACGCGTCTTCACGCCGCTGCACAAGCACCCAGAAATCGCCGCGGCGATGATCCACCTGCTCCGCAGCCGGCAACTCGGCGTAAATCGCCTTGTACATCAGGCGGAACGCCCAGAACAGCGCGATCATATCGGGCAGCACCAGCACCACGCGCGTAATCGCGTTCACATTGGCCACCTGATTGTTGAAGGCCGCGGTGCCAAACGCTTCGCGAACGAGCGCCCAGTTGATGAAGAAGTTCGCGAGTCCGAACACAAGGTTCGTACCACCAATGATCGCCGCTGATTTCCACAGCGCATGCTTTACCCGTGGCTCATTCAGCAGACGATCCGTCCACGCGCGACGCTCAGGCGTATCGGGCGCCAACCCTTGCAGGGCAATCGCGCGGGTGATCGGGGCGCTGAGAAACAGGGAACCGCCGAACACGATCACGGCAAACAGGTAGCTCGCACTGTCCTTGAAGGCGAAGAGCACGCCATCCACGAACCAGAAGGCCAGCGCGCCGCGCATAACCGCCGACCACCCGCCGTACGCCGAGATAAAGTTGAACCGGCGCGTAAACACGAAGAGGTCGAGCAACACCCATGCGACGGGGATCAATCCCGCCAGCAAATACGCCGGCAGCACACCAAACGGTGCTGTCCCGTACTTGAGGATCACGATCGGCAGGGCCGCGCCGATCAGAATGTCCAGTGTGAGCTTGAGCGTCTTCGACATGAGCGTGAGGTCGACCTCACCCGGGCGCCGGGTGCTTGCCTTTCAAGTATCGGAAGCAATCTTGCCAATCGCACCTCTTCACGCCAACCCACCAAAGGATGATCCGACAACTCCCCGCCGCCCTCGTCGCTGTCGCTCTCGCGACCGCGTGCTCCCGTCCTGCCAGCAACGCCGACCCGGCGAATGCCACGGCGGATTCCTCGACCGCCGTGTCGGCCCTGACCACCGACCGCCTTCCCACCGGACCAATGGAAGGGCTGTCCCTGCTGGGCGACACCCTCTGGCGCCCCGCTGTCAGCGAGCCGGTCAGAGAACGGCTTGAAACGGCCCTGGCGGCCGCGGAGGCGGGCGTATCGGCCGCGCCGAATGATCCGGACTCCCTGATCTGGCTGGGCCGACGTCAGGCCTATCTGGGGCGTTATCGCGAGGCCGTGGCCACGTTCACGCGCGGCATTGAACAACACCCAAAGGACGCCCGTTTTCTCCGCCATCGTGGCCACCGGTTCCTCACGCTCCGTGACCTGGAGCCAGCCATCGCGGATTTTACCAAAGCCGCCGAGCTCGAGCGCGGGCGTCCGGATGTGATCGAACCCGACGGCGCGCCGAACGCCGCCGGCATTCCGCTCAGCACCACCCAGTACAACATCTGGTATCACCTTGGCCTCGCGCATTTCCTGCGCGGCGATTTCGCCAAAGCGCTTACCGCCTACGACGAGTGCCTGAAGGTGTCGCAGAATCCTGATCTGCGCGTGGCCACGGCCTACTGGCGGTACATGACGCTGCGAAGGCTCGGTCGCGACGCCGATGCGAAAGCCTCGATTGTGTTTGTGAACGATTCCATCACGCTGCTTGAAAACGACGGCTATCTCGCGCTGCTCCGATTGTTGAACGGCAACGTGGACGTGGCCGCGGTCATGCCACCAACCCCGGCCGGCGAAATGGACGTGGCCAACAGCACCACGGCGTTTGGCGTGGGCATGTGGCATTCGCTGAACGGGCGCAACGCCGAAGCGCAGGACATCTGGACACGGATTGTGGCGGGCGGCCAGTGGGCCGCGTTTGGTTCGCTGGCGGCGGAAGCGGAACTGGCACGCGCCAGACGCCAGCCGTAACTACGCGTTCATCACGCCGACAAACGCCCAGACAAACAGCGCGAAGATCAGCAGGATCACGACCATCCCGATCGAACGAAAGCGCGGACGTTCGATCGTGCGTTCGTATCGGGATTCGTCAAACCAGAAGCGTCGCTCGCGCTGATGAATCACACCGAGTCGAATCAGATCGTCGAAGGGCGCGTCGTGTCGCAGCTGCAGTGTTTTCAGCTCAGCGGCGCGCTCTGTCGTGGTCGCGTCGATGGCACGGAATGCCATCGCAATGCGACGACGCTCCGCAAGGAGCGCGGTCGCGACGCGTTGCGCGGTGTGTTTGGATTCACTGGCGCTGGTGTTGCTCGCAGGCATGTATCGCAGATTCTATGGTGAAGTGTGGCGAGCGTCGCTCGACAATAACATATTCGCCAGCGCGTCGACGCAGTCGACGATCACATCAGCATGGTGCAGCGCCTCCTCCGTTGCGTAGCCCCACGTCACAGCAACGGACAGCACGCGAGCAGCGCGTGCGGCCGCAATGTCCCGCTCTTCGTCGCCAACAAGCACCGCATGGTGTGCGGGCACGCGTAGTTGTCGAAGAATGCGCCGAACCCTGGCAGACTTTCCGAACATCGAAGCGCCACAGGAAAAAACGCTGATAAACGCCGACAGTTCCGGCCCCAGTGTCGCACGTACCGTGGACTCGCTGTTCGAACTCACCACGGCAAGGCGCACGCCACGCGCGGCGAGTGCGTGCATCAACGCGTCGATGCCAGCAAACAGCGTGATGTCCTGTTGCGCGGCCGCCATTTGCTTTCGGCCGTA
>JALHNZ010000127.1 GCA_022843265.1 Gemmatimonadaceae bacterium | reverse complement strand
AAGCTTCAGGGCTAAGGGCGCACCATGGCTGGCACCTTGCAGGTCTCCGTGATTTCGCCGGAGCAGGTGTTGTACGAGGGTTCGGCGTCGTCGGTGACGGCGCCGGCCTTCGATGGCGAAGTAGGAATCTTGCCAATGCACGCACCCATGATGACGCTGCTCGGCACTGGAACCTTGCAGGTGGCATCAGGGCAGGGCATGCGTCGCTTCAATGTGTCTGGCGGATTTCTGCAAGTGGTCGACGATACGGTGCGAGTGGTCACCGAAGCGGCCACCGCCGCCGAGTAAACTGAACGGGCCGGGCAGCGATCGCTGCCCGGCCCGATTCGCATCTGGTCCGCACGTGCGCGCAACCCTTTGCGTGATTGGAACCGTCCAATCGCTCGCACGTACTAGTGCACATAGATTCACACGCGTTGGTGCCACGCCGGTTGCGCGCCGCCATCTGCAAACGGGCGCGAACCGCGCCTGTGTTTGTCACTCCCTGGAGCTTCTCATGGTGTCTTCGATGTCACGTCCAATGGTTCGCGCACTTCGCGCGCCGTTGTTCATTTGCCGGGCTGCTGTGCTGGCCGCCGCGAGTGTGTCCCTTTTTGCTGCGGCATCCGCTAACGCGCAGGCGCTGAACTATCCGGCCATGCAGATCCCGTCGGTATCGGAGCGCGATTACACAGGTGCTGTGGTTGGAAGTCGCGGCACCATGATGATGTTTCAGTGGCGTGAAGGCATTTCGCCGCTCATGCACTTTGGTGTCGATGCGGGACTCTACGATTCGAGTGCGCGAGGTTCCAATGTGGCGCTGTTTTTCGCCGGCACACTCGGCTACGACCTGATGCGTGCGACCGGTGACCTTCCGCTTGATTTTTTGTTGACGGCCGGAGTTGGTGCGTCAATCTCTGACGGCCGGTCGAGTGTGCGTTTGCCCGTTGGTGTATCACTCGGGCACACCTTTGAACTCGATCAGGGCATGGCGATCACGCCATTTGTGCACCCGCGCGTGTCGATTGATATTTGCGGAAGTTGCTCATCGCGCGGTCGCAGCCAGTCGGATGTTTCGCTGAACTTTGATATTGGTGCGAGCTTCAATATCAATCCGCGGCTCTCGGCCAGGGCCTCGGTGCTGTTCAGCGGGGCCGATCAGTACGGCGGCGATGATGCAGTCGCGGTTGGCTTCACGTGGACGCCGGATGCGTTGCGGAGGTAGTGAGTTCCAGTTGCAGTTCTGATTCGGTCATTCGGCCCAGTCGTGGGAGCCCATGGCCATTTGGCCTTTCGGCCTCGCAGTTTCGAAAGGTTGCAGCCAACTCTGGAACAGAAGTGATGAAGGCGACTGCCTGAGGTCGCTTACTGGGATTGGTGCTCAGGGCGTCCGCACGAAACCGCGAGGCCGAAAGGCCAAATGGCCATGGGCTCCCGCTACTGGGCCGAATGACCGAATCAGGAAAAGCAACCGCGCACAGTTAGAGCAACGATTCAATCAGCGACACAACGCGCGCCGTACTCCCGAGCCCATCACGCACTATCGATTGCGCGCTCCCACCAGCTTGCGCGCGCGCTTCGCTGTTTATCGTGAAGTGCACCAAACGTTCGCGCAGCTCGGCACTCGTGGACACAACAGATGCGCCGCCGGCGGAGACCATCTCGCCGGCCTCCCGCGCATTCTGATGTTTCGGGCCAAAGAGCACTGGAATTCCGAACGCGGCGGGCTCGAGCACTGAGTGCAATCCTGCGTTGTGCAATCCGCCGCCGACGAACGCAATGTCGCCGAGCGCGTAGAGCTCGCCGAGCACACCAACACGATCGACCAACAGCACGCGCCACGGGACAGTTGCTACACGAGCGTCACTCGCGTCGCTTCGCGCGCGGGTCGCTTCTGCTTCCAGCTCGGAAAGGCGAGCAAACGATACTCCCTGCGCGCGCGCCCACGCGACAACGGGGTCAAGATGTTTTGCGGTCGGTTCATGCGGCGCGATGATCATCCGCGCATTCGGAAACGCAGCCAACCATTCAGTAACGGCTGGCAATAACACCGCCTCATCCGCGGGCCACGACGAACCAACAACAAGCGTGACCGCTGATTGATCGGACGGCGCGAGCAACACACGCAGGGGATGCGACGGCGTGACGGATTGCGCACGCTGCCACACTTGATCCATGCGTGTGTCGCCGGTGATGGAAATGCGATCGGCACGCACGCCGAGGTGCACCAGTCGGGCGGCGTCGTCCGCCGCAATCGCACCAACGGCGTGCAACGACGCGTACGCATCATGCAGCAGCGCGCGCGCAAAAAATCCCTGACGTGATGAGTTGCTCGCCAGTGTGGCGCTGATCAGTGCGGTACGCACGCCCCGTGCAGCCGCTCGCTCGGCCAGTACCGGCCATACATCCAGCTTGGTGAACGCAAGCACGTTGGGTCGCCACGCGTCGAGCAGCGCATCAGCCTCACGCGCGCCGTCGAAGGGCAAGACCTCGCGCAGGTCCACATCAAGGCGCGCGGCAAACTGATCAGCGCTTGGCGAGAACCAGCTGTACGCGAGCTGCATCGCTGGGTGCGTTCGGCGCAGCGCTTCAAGTACCGGCCGCCCCTGCAGTCCTTCGCCAACGGATGGTGCGTGCAGCCACACCAGCGGCCGCGAGCGGTCCCTGAGGCCGGCCTGGGCCCGAACCCGGTCGAGCACGCCCCGTCGGGCAGCAAGCGCCTGGAGCGGCTTGACTCCCGACTTGGGAGAGGCCATCGCCGCGCCAGCACGCGCCGCGACGATGGCCGCGCTCCAGAAGGGGGAAAGCCATGGATTCAGAGCGCCGCCCCGTTTTGCCGAGCGTCGTTGCAAAGCGCGTCGTTACAATGTGCGCCCGTACGTGACGCGCGCCTGAACGGCGCCGCCGAGCCAAGCACGACACCCCGAATCGAAAAACTGACTGGGTACTGGGCCAAACACGCGTGTAGTGGGCTCAAGGGATGTATTGGCGGGACGAAGTGCAGCGCGTACCTGAATCAGCTGCTTCACTCTGGAAATCACGGCGCGCAGCGGTCGCGCGCTAACGGTTTCCGATCGGCTGGGAATGCGCAAGTCCCTTCGTATGTCACGAAGTTCCCCAGAAATGCACTTTGAATCGTTCCCAAGTCTTGACGCACGCCGATCATGCCACAATACTGGGCGAGCTTGACCGTTTCGTCCTTCCGCACCACGTCTGGTCCCTATTACTCAAGGGCTAGACCCAAAGTTCCCTCCTCAGTGCTCAAAGCTCGTGTCGTTACGGGCTGTCCCAATAACAATTGATATACGCGATCTCAGGCGCCGCCGTTGGCGACGGGATCACTCACGAATCGGGGCTTCGGCTCCGTATCAGCGGTGCGTCCACAACAGTTGCCATCCTGGCCACTGGGACGCCCCACGGGAAACAAGGTCAGCCGGTTGCCGGGATCCGCATAGGGCGGGTTCAGTTGCCGGGTCTGTTGTTTCCGGTGTGTTTCACTCCTGTGTGTTTTTCTTCAAAGGAGGGTTGGGATGACGTATTTGGTCGGGGGACTGCGGCGGTTGGCGCGCTCAGGCGTAGCCATCGGGCTCGCACTGGTGGCCCTCGCTCCGCAGGTTCTGCAGGCGCAGGGCACAACAACTCTTACGGGTCGTGTCACCAACGAAGCGGGGCAGCCGATTGACGGCGCCACGATTTTCGTGACGGAGTTGAATGCTGGCGCACTGACGAACGCGCAGGGGCGATACACGTTGGTAATCCCGGCCGCCCGCGTGCGCGGCCAGGAAGTTACGATGCAGGGCCGCTACATCGGCTACACCGCCGTGACAAAGCGAATCACGCTGACATCCGGAACGATCGAAACCGACTTCCAGCTCAAGCAGGACGTCAATCGCCTGAGCCAGGTCGTTGTGACCGGCGTAACGGGCGCCACCGAAGTGAAGAAGCTTGCTTTCTCGGTTGCTCAGGTTTCGGCCGCTGACATGCCGGTTGCTGGTGCCAATCCGTTGGCGCAGCTGCAGGGCAAGGTGGCCGGCGCAAACATCGTGTCGGCCTCAGGCCGTCCGGGTGCGGCGCCCGCGATCATCCTGCGTGGCCCCCAGTCCATGAACGCTACGGGCCGTGGTCAGGACCCGCTGTACATCATTGACGGCGTGGTCTCGCAGGGTGGGTTGCAGGACATCAACCCGCAGGACATCGAGAATATCGAAGTCGTGAAGGGTGCGGCTGCCGCGTCGCTCTACGGATCGCGCGCCGGTAACGGTGTCATCAACATCACCACACGCACCGGCAAGAGCGGCAGCGAGGGTGTGCGCTTCAGCGCGCAGGCAGAATACGGTTCGTCGAGCATTGAAAGTGAGTACGAGTTCCCGCGGTACCACTTCATGGTCATGAACGAAGACATGAGCCGGTTTTGCATCGACGTATCCGGGCAGCCGGCCTGCTCACGCACGGTCGACATTTACCAGGAAACGCGTCGCATCAACAACAACCCGGAGCCTGTACCCTTGCCGCCGGTGAACTTCACTGGCGACGCGGGCATTGCGCGTAACCCGGGCGTATTGAACATGCGCTCGCTGTACCAGACGAACCAGTTCCCGCTCGCGGGCAATCCGGTCCGTCAGTTCCTGACCAATGGTGCCTCTTTGAACGCCACGATTGACGCGACGGGTCGCGTGGGTCGCACCAACTTCTTCGCGTCGCTGAATCAGCTTCGCAACGAAGGCGCCGTGAAGTTCATGGATGGTTACACGCGTAACTCGATCCGACTGAATCTTGATCATCAGTTCGGCAACGACGTGGACATGCAGTTCCGCACGTCGTACATGGAAGCGGCGGACTTCAACAGTGGCGCTGCGTGGTTCCGCGTCACGCGTCAGCCGGTCAACGCCGACCTGCTCGCCCGCGACGACCTGGGCCGCCTGTACATTCGCTCGGTTGCACAGCAGCAGGGTTCGCAGAACGACAACCCGGCCTACAACGCGGAAAACTTCCGTCCGGTCAATCGCATCAGCCGCTTCGTTGGCTCGATGAATCTGCGCTGGCGTCCGCTTACGTGGCTCGATGCAGAAGCCACGGCGGGTTACGACGGTCGTCAGAACTTCGCGGAAAGCCAGACGAATCTTGGCTATCGCACCATTCCGAACAACACCACCCCGCTCGGAAGCGTTGGCCGCAATGCGAGCCGCGACAACTCGATCAACCTGTCGCTCAACACCACGGCGCGCCGTGGCTGGTTCGACGATGCACTGAACTCACGCCTCACACTTCGTTACCTGTACGAAGAACAGCGTGGCATCAGCCAGAGCGGCAACGGCTCGCAGCTTGCCGTGCCGGGCCTGAACTCGCCGAACGCCGCCATTACGAACTTCTCGATCGGTGGTGGCCAGGACATGGTTCGCCAGCTCGGCATGTTCGCGAACCTCGATCTCGACTACAAAGGCCGCTACATCTTTGGTGCACTTGTTCGACGTGACGCCGCATCGCTCTTTGGTGCCGCCGAACGCTGGCAGACGTACGGCCGTGGTTCATTCGCCTGGCGTTTGAGCGACGAACCGTGGTTCAATGTGCCGATGTTCTCCGACCTCAAGTTCCGCGCCTCGCGCGGTACGGCCGGTAACCGCCCGAACTTTACGGCGCAGTATGAAACGTTCAGCATTGGTGCAGGCGGCGCCTTGGCGCCGGGCGTGCTTGGTAACCGCTTCCTCCGTCCGGAAATCTCCACCGAAACAGAAATCGGTGTGGACATGGAGTTGTTCAGCAAGTACGGCCTGACCATCACGCACGCGAACAACGTAATCGATCAGCAGTTGTTGCCCGTGCAGCAGCCAGCGGCCGCCGGTTTCTCCACGCAGTGGCAGAACGCCGGTGAACTCACGAACAACACGATCGAAGTCAGCCTCAACCTGCCGCTCATCTCGCGTCAGGACCTGAACTACTCCATGCGTATCAACTATGATCGCACCACGTCGATCATTTCGCGGCTTGACATTCCGGAGCAGTTCAATAGCGGCGGTTCGCAGGGCTCCGAGTCGATGTACAAGTACGAGCAGGGCAAGAGCATGGGCGCCATGTATGGCCGCGTGTTCGTGCGTGATTGCAACCAGCTCAAGGGTGCGGCTGCGCAGGATTGTGGCGCGGGCAAGACGTACCAGAAGAACTCGAGTGGCTTTGTGGTCTACACGGGCGCTGGCAATACCCCGCAGGAAGGCATCACCAAGAACCTGTGGTTCACGCAGCTTCCGCAGGCGCAGACTGCCTGGGGTGCGGAGCCTTACAACTGGGGCATGCCGATCCTGCTTCGTGATGATGTCACGGGCGCGGTGATCCAGCCGGAAATCGGCAACTCGTTGCCCGACTACCGCTGGTCCATGCAGCACACGGCAGGCTACAAGCGCATCACGGCGTTCGCGCTGCTCGATGCCACCGTTGGCAAGAACGTCTGGAACTACGGCCGTCAGTGGTCGCTGGGTGACTTCATGCATGGTGAAGTAGACCAGGTTGGCGCTGGCGTCGAAAACGCCCGTCCAATCGGATACTACTTCCGTGCGGCATCGGCCGGCGGCATTGGCGGCTTGTACGACGTGCTTGGCCCGAACAACAACAGCGTGGAGGACGCGGGTTTTGTGCGCCTTCGCGAGGTAACGGTTGGCTATCGCATCGGCCGGATCGGTGGCTTTGGCGACTGGTCGGCGTCCGTCATTGGTCGCAACCTGCTCACGTGGACCGACTACCGTGGTTTTGACCCGGAAGTTGGCAGCGGTGGTGGTGTGCAGAACTCGGCCGTACTCAACTCCATCGACGTGTTCGGATTCCCGAACCTGCGTCAGTTCACGTTCTCGCTCAGAACCAGCTTCTGATCCGGGATGTTGCCGGGCGAGGCGGCATGCGTGTCGCCCGGCAACGCTCACACAGGGGAAACTCGATGCGTAAGCATTCCATTGTGCTGTGCGGTCTCCTACTCGGCCTCGGTGGCTGCGTCGGTGATCGACTGAATGTCGAAAACCTTAACAATCCGGACGTCGCACGTGCGTACGCCACGCCCGACGGTATTGAAGGCGTCATTGCCGGCCTTGGGCCGCAGCTGAATAATCCGCAGCGCTTCAGCGAGTCGGTGAATACGCAGTCGAAGATCTTCGCCGCTGAAACGTTTGCGACGGTTGCAAACTTCGGTATGGCGCAGCGTGCGATCATTCCTCGCAATCCGATCGACAACGAGCTTGGAAACAACGTTGCCGCTGGAAACCTGGGTAACTACAACAGCTTTCAGCGCATTTCTCGTACCGCGGTGAATGGTATCCAGGCAGTGGATCGTTTGGTCGCCAGCACCAACGGCATTGGCCTGAGCACCCCGGCTCGTAACGCACGAGCCAAAGCCTTCGCCTTTTTGATTCTTGGTCAGGCGCTTGGATACACCTCGTTCGCGTACGACTCGGCGGCGATTCTGACGCCGGCTGTCTCGAGTGAGGAAGTTCCTGGCTTGTCGTCGGCGAAAGACGTGAACGCCGCGGCCATTGCGATGCTCGACTCGGCGATCGCGATTGCGCAGTCACCTGCTGCAACCACTGGTGGTTCGGGATTCCCGTTGCCTGCAACGTGGATCTCCGGCACATCGTATAGCCGGGATGATTTCGTTCGGCTTGCGCGGTCGTATCGCGCCCGTATCCGTGCAGGTGTCGCTCGCACCCCCGCTGAACGTGCGGCGGTAAACTGGGCCGCGGTCATTGCCGATGCCCAGGCCGGTATCACGGCAGATCACGTGATCACCATCGGTGGCAGCACCGGGTGGAGCGCGGGGTTTGACGCTGGGCAGATTTATGTGGTGGGT
>JALHNZ010000126.1 GCA_022843265.1 Gemmatimonadaceae bacterium | reverse complement strand
CCGCGTCTCTGCGTCTTCTATGAGAAAGGCAAATCTGTCAAGGCCACCGTGGTGGCCTTGCGGCTGGTCCTGCACGGATCGACTCCGCGTCCCCTGGATCACTCTTCTATCCGCACTCGTGAAGCTCGCCTGATGCGAGCGGTGCATGTTGGGGTCCAACTCCAGGCGCGTGGGTGCGGCTAACTCTGCAGCGTCCTCGCAGGACAAGACGCAGATCGCCGTCACCACGGACGCGATGTTGACACGGGGTCGAGCGGGAACGTCGAACACAAACACAAACACGAACACAAACACGAACATTACCTGCAACACCTCACCGCACTACGCCGCGCGCGGGGTCTTCCCATGCTGCGGGTCATACGTGAGCGCATGCTGCCACAAATGATGCAGCAACACCGCGAGTTTGCGCGCCACCGCGATCACCGCACGCTTCTTCGCATTGCGACCGCCGCGTTGCATCAGCCCTTCGCCGTGCTGACGCAGCGCGCACGGCGGGCCAAACGGCCCGAGGATGTAGTGCGCGGCGCTCACGAGCAATCGTCGCCCGAGCGGATCGCCCGCTTTCGTGATACGGAGCTGCGGCGTCGACGTGCTGCTTTCATCGAGCCGCGGCACCAAGCCGAAGTATGCGCCGACATCGCGACTGTTGGCGAAGCGCGTCGGCTCGTCAATCAGCAACACATACGCCAGCGCGGTCAGCGGGCCGACGCCGCGAATCTGCTGCAGTCGCGCGGTCGCGGGATACGTCGTTTGCGCGAGCTGCGCCACCTGCGCATCGTACGCGCGAATCGTCGTGGTGAGCGTGGTGATCAGCGTGAGCATCGGGGCGACCGCCGGCCGCACCGCGTCGGGGACGTGCGCGTCCACGCGCGTGGGAAACGCCTCGGCACTCGCGGCCGGCAACCGCGCGCCGAGCGCTTTGACGCTGCCGCGCACATGATTGATCATCGCCGTCCGCGTGCGCACCAGCTGATCGCGCGCGCGCAACACCTCCAAATGCTGCTGCGCGCGGGCGCTGCGATGCTGAATCGCGTGCAGCAGACGCGGATCGGCGCGTCCTTGCCGCGCGAGAAACTCGGCATCGAGCTTATCATTGCGTTTGCGGCGACGTCGCGCCCCGTACATCGCGCTCGGATTCGCGACGAGCGCCTCGTGGCCCAGCGCCGTCACCAACCGACTAATCCACGGCGAATGCGTGCCCACCTCCAGCACGACGCGGCTCGGGGGGCGCTCTGCAAGCAATGCGGTCAGCGCGGCGGCCGTCGTCGCGACCGCGCGCTCCTCCACACACGCGCCGGCGGCATCGAGCACGTACGCCTGACTGATCCGATCACCCAAGTCCAACCCAATGGTGAACATGGGCATCGCGGTGCTAACATCCAGTAGCTGAGACATGGCCGACCCCCGGTCAATGGGCCTCGCGGCCCGCGTAAGTGGTCACTTCTGGCGAGCACCCGAAAGTGTGCTACGCCGCGACCAGCCGGGGGAAGGCCTTTCTCATCTCAACTCTGCGTTCCATGCAGTTCACGATGCCCGCCCGAGCACGAGTGCCGGCCTTTTGCCCACCCACTCCGTGACCTCGGGTCAATCCACCTGCACCCGCACCGTAAGACGGGTGTAGAGAGCAAGGGCCCCGCGCCCACCGGGCCGCGAGTGTGACGGCGCGTGACGTGCGGCAGGGGTCCCGCGTCTCTCCCACGACGACTTCTCCGTTTCCCCGTTCCCCACAGGCTGTGCCATGGGTGTGATTGCTACGCTGCTGGCGCACGAGAACCGTGCGGCACGACTTCGACAGGCGGCGCGTGACCGATATCGGTTCGTGCCCTGCGATGACTGGACTTCGCTCACGCGTGCCTGCGAGCGCGGTCCGATCAATGTCGTGGTGTTCGATCTCTACGTTGATGGTCGCGCTGATTTCGAGCGCGTGCGTCAGCTTCGCGTTCGCGTACCGCGCGCTGCCCTTGTGGCGTACGTGGATCTCTCCCGTGAACGGGCGCGTGACATGTTCGACGCCGGCCGTTGCGGTATCGACGTATTGATTGTCGCTGACGAATCCGACTCACCCGCGCAGCTTGGCGCATTGCTCGACCAGGCCGAAGCGCGCAGTGTGTCGAGCTTGCTCAAGCCGCATCTGGCCGGACTGCGTTCGGTTGTGCGCGACGCCGTGATGCTGTCGGTCACACGTGCGCACGAACGGCTTACACCGGATGGTTTGGCGCGATTGATTGCGGTGTCACGTCGTTTGCTCAGCAAGCGACTTGAAGGCGCGCAGTTGCCGCCGCCGCATCAGATGCTTACGTGGGGCCGATTGATTGTCGCCGCGAGCATGCTGGAAGATGGCTCGCGCAGTGCGGATGGAGTGGCCGGTGCGCTTGATTTCCCGTCGGGCAGTGCGTTTCGTAATACGTGCCAGCGGTATCTTGGGTGTACGCCACACCAGATTCGGTTGAAGGGCGGAGCCGCGTGGGTGATTCAGGAGTTGCTGGTGACGCGCGATCGGCGTCGCGATGAGCTGATCGATGCGCACGATGAGGATGCTTCTGCGGCGGCGTAAGCCGGCTGCATGTAAGGTAGAAACGGCGCCCTCGGGCGCCGTTTTTGTTTTTCTGATTCGGTCATTCGGCCGAGTGGCGGGAGCCCAAGGCCATTGGGCCATTCGGCCTCACCGTTTCGAAAGGGGGCACGGAACGTACGACCAGCTGTTTTCGATGTGCCGAGATCGGAGACAGGCGTTGGTGACGGGTGCGGCCTTCCGAAGCTACGAGGCCAAAAGGCCAAATGGCCTTGGGCTCCCGCCACTCGGCCGAATGACCGAATCAGGAACTGCAACAGCACTTCCCTCAGCCGAGCCAATAACCTTTCTTCCCCCATGCTCCGCATCGGACTCACCGGCAATATTGCCAGCGGTAAATCCACCGTTTCCCGTCGCTTCGCCGAGCTCGGCGCACGGGTCGTCGACGCCGATGCGCTCGCCCGTGAAGCTGTCGCTCCCGGCACCCCCGCACTGGCCGCCATCGCGAACCGCTTCGGCACCGCGGTCCTGAACACCGATGGCTCACTGAACCGGAAAACACTACGCGAGCTCGTCTTCAACAACACCAAGGCGCTCGGCGACCTGAATGCGATTGTGCACCCGGAAGTTGGTCGATTGCGCGCTCAGCGGGCCCGTGAGGCGCTCGAGGATGGGATGATTATCCTGGTAGACGAAATCCCCCTGCTTTTCGAAGCCGGTCTCGCCGATCAGTTCGACGCGATAGTTTTCGTGGATGCACCGGCCGACGAACGGCTTCGTCGATTGATGCACAATCGTGGCTTGCCGAGCGACGTGGCGCAGGCGATGATGTCTGCGCAAGGCGATGTGGCACCAAAGCGGGCGCGCGCAACGTGGGTCATCGACAACGACGACACGCGGGACGCACTGATTGAACGAACAGACGTTGTGTGGCAGGATATTCTGGCCCGCGTTGGGCCGTGATTTTTTCCCCTGAAGGAGTTTCTCCGTGTCGAACATTCCCGCCGATCTGCGCTACACCAAAGAACACGAATATGTGAAGTCGACTGACGAGGCGGGTGTGGTGTACATCGGCATCACCGACTTCGCGCAGGGTGAGCTTGGCGACATCGTGTACGTCGACCTGCCCAAGACCGGTGCAAAGTTCAACTCACACGATGTCTTCGGCACCGTGGAAGCGGTGAAGGCCGTGTCGGAGCTGTACATGCCGGTGACCGGCGAAGTGCTCGAGATCAACGGCGCACTCGACGGAGAGCCGGCGCTGGTGAACAGTGATCCGTACGGCGGCGGCTGGATGATCAAGGTCAAGCTGGCCGAGGGCGGCGATGCAGGGCTGATGAGCGCGGCAGACTACAAGGCGCTGGTCGGCTAAGCAGCAGCTCAAACAAAAACCCCGCCACGATCACTCGTGGCGGGGCTTTTTTGTTTCGCTCGGCGACGACGCGCGCTATTGCGCGTACTCCTCAATCGGCGGGCACGAGCACACCAGATTACGATCACCGTACGCACTCTCCACGCGCGCGACCGCCGGCCAGAACTTGCGCGCCTGTGTCCACGCCGTAGGGAATGCGGCCTTCTCGCGGCCGTACGGACGTTCCCACACGTCGCTCACCACATGCGCGGCCGTATGCGGCGCACGCGAGAGCACGTTGCCCTCGCGCGGCTGCGAGCCCGACTCAATCTCGGCGATCTCGCTGCGAATGCCGATCATCGCCTCAATGAATCGATCAAGCTCGGCGAGTGATTCGCTCTCCGTTGGCTCCACCATCATGGTGCCCGCAACCGGGAATGACATGGTCGGCGCATGGAAACCGTAGTCCATGAGACGCTTGGCAATGTCTTCCACTTCAACACCCGCGCTCGTCTTGAAGCCGCGCGTATCGAGAATGCACTCGTGCGCCACCAGACCATGCTGACCACGATAGAGCACCGGGTAATGCGCTTCGAGTTTCCGGGCCACATAGTTGGCGCTCAGAATCGCCAGCTTGGTGGCTTCGGCAAGACCTTCGCCGCCCATCAGCTTGATGTACACGTACGAAATGGGGAGAATGCTGGCGCTGCCCCACGGCGCGGCCGACACCGGACCAATCGCCTGCGTACCACCGGTGGTGATAATCGGATGACCCGGCAGGAACGGCACCAGCTGCGGCGCCACGCCAATCGGTCCCATGCCCGGTCCACCACCACCGTGCGGAATGCAGAACGTCTTGTGCAAGTTCAGGTGGCACACGTCGGCGCCAATATCACCGGGACGCGAGACACCAACCATGGCGTTCATGTTTGCGCCGTCCATGTACACCTGACCGCCGTGTTCATGCACGATGGCGCAAATATCCTTGATGCGCGTTTCGAATACGCCGTGCGTGCTCGGATACGTCACCATCAATGCGGCAAGCTCATTCGTATTCTCGACGGCCTTTGACTGCAGATCGTCCACATCGATGTTGCCGTTCGCATCGGTCTTGACCACCACCACGCGCATGCCGGCCATCACCGCACTCGCGGGATTCGTGCCGTGCGCCGACTGCGGAATGAGACACACATCGCGGTGTGACTCCCCGCGCGCTTCGTGATAGCGACGAATGACCAGCAGCCCCGCGTACTCACCCTGCGAGCCGGCGTTTGGCTGCAATGACACACCAGCAAAACCAGTCACTTCGGCCAGATCCTTTTCCAGCTCGGCAAACATCTGCGCGTAGCCCTTGGCCTGCTCCGCCGGTGCAAACGGATGCAGCTTGCCAAACTCGGGCCAGGTGACGGGAATCATTTCCGACGTCGCATTCAGCTTCATGGTGCACGAGCCGAGCGGGATCATGCCGTGCACGAGCGAAAAGTCGCGGGCCTGCAGCGCGTAGATGTAGCGCAGCATTTCCGTTTCGCTGTGATAGCGCGAGAACACCGGGTGCGTGAGGTACGGCGATGTGCGCGCAAAGCGCTCGTCGAACCGCGCGTCGATGTCGTCGGCCAGCTCGTCGAACGAACAGTCCGGCGCCGCGCCACTGTTGAACACGGCGAGCAAATCGCTCACATCCGCCGGTGTCACCGTTTCATCAAGCGACACACTCAACGTGCCGGCCTCAAGCACTCGCAGATTGATCTGGCGTTCGGCGGCAGCGGTGAGAATGTCCTGCTGACCGTGAATACCCACTTCAACACGCAGCGTGTCGAAGTACTGATCGTGTGTGACGTGCAGACCAAGCTTTTCAAGTCCAGCGGCCAGCACCAACGACAACGCGTGCACCCGTTCGGCAATGCGGCGCAGCCCTTCAGGGCCGTGATACACGGCGTACATACCGGCCATGACCGCGAGTAGCACCTGCGCCGTACACACATTGCTCGTGGCCTTCTCGCGGCGAATGTGCTGCTCGCGCGTTTGCAGCGCCATGCGCAATGCCGGCTTGCCATCGGCATCGCGCGACACACCGATAATGCGACCCGGCATCTGACGCTTGAACTCGTCGCGCGTGGCGAAGAACGCCGCGTGCGGTCCGCCGTAACCCATCGGCACACCAAAACGCTGCGAGTTGCCAACGGCCACGTCGGCGCCCCATTCACCAGGCGGGGTAAGCAGCGTGAGTGCAAGCAGGTCCGTAGCCACGATCACCAGCGCCTTCTGAGCATGTGCACGTTCGCACGTAGCGCGATAGTCCTGCACCGCGCCGTCAGTGGCAGGATACTGCAGCAACACGCCAAACACCGTGTCATCAAACGCTGCCTGCAAGGCATCACCAATGATGACCTGTACGCCGCGTGCTTCGGCGCGCGCCTGCACCACGGCAATCGTTTGCGGATGACAGTTGCTGGCAATGAAAAACGCATTGCGCGTATCGCTGCCGCGGACGGCGAGTGCCATGGCCATGGCTTCGGCCGCGGCGGTGCCTTCATCGAGCAGTGAGGCGTTGGCGATCTCGAGCCCGGTGAGATCCGCCACCATGGTCTGATAGTTGAGCAGCGCTTCAAGGCGCCCCTGCGCAATCTCGGCCTGGTACGGCGTGTACGCCGTGTACCACGCTGGATTCTCCATGATGTTGCGGAGAATCACCGGCGGCGTCACGGTGTCGGCGTAACCAAGCCCGAGGTAGGAACGCCAGATCTGATTCTGTCCGGCCACGCGCTTGAGATCGGCCACCACATCCGCCTCCGAGCGGGCCGGTGCAATCGCGAGTGGCTTGCGCAACCGGATCGTTTCCGGCACAACGGCATCAATGAATGCATCAAGCGACGCGAACCCAAGCGCGTCGAGCATGACCTGCTGGTCAGACGGTGTGGGCGCGTTGTGACGCGGTGCAAACTCAGAAGCGGCGAAATTCGGGGCGGTGCCAGTACGCGTGACCATGACCATCCTCTGAAACCGGGCGCAGCCCGGTGGAGACACAATGCGATAAGAAAGGCTCGGCAACGAGCCGGGAATCCAGTGGCCAACCGTGGCGCAGAACATCCGCCGGAAGGTCAACTCCCGTAAGTTAATAATCGTGCCGACCCTGCCGCGACGAAGTTCCGCCACCAAAACCGCCGCTTCGCGACACGCGCCCGCGCCACGGCCCCCAGCGGACTGGTGGCCAGCCCACTGGCACGTCGTGCAGGATGGACCCGCGTCTGCGGTGGACAACATGGCGCGGGATCTTGCCCTCACCCAGAGCGCACATGTCGACGCGCGCTCCGTGCTGCGCATCTATGAATGGCACCGCCCCACCGTCAGCTTTGGACGCAACGAGACGGTTCGCACGTCGTGGGACGTCGACGCGATGCGTACGGCGGGCTACGACGTCGTGCGGCGGCCCACCGGTGGGCGGGCATTGCTGCACAGCCGCGAAGTCACGTGGAGTGTGACGTTGCCAGTGCCCGACGACCTTCCGTGGCGCGCGGTCTACGACGCCGTGAACGCACGGCTGCTGATCGCACTGCAGTCCATTGGCGTACCCGCCACGTTGCACGCAGGCAAGCGCGCAGACGCCAGTGCCTTGCGGGACGGCGCGCGGTGCTACGCGCAGCCATCCGCGGGAGAACTGGTGCTCGGCGAGGATAAGCTGGCGGGCAGCTCGGTCTGGCGCGCTCACGGTGGGTATCTGCAGCACGGATCGATACTGCTGGCCAACGATCAGGAGCTGCTGTCCCCCTTCGCCCGAGACCTCTCGCGCCAAGGCGAGATGGCGCATCGCATAAGCAGCGTTGGCGAGGCGCTGCGCGCGAACACTCGGGACGCGACACGCGTCTCCAATTCTGAACCCGACATTTCTGTCACGAGTGCGCGCTTGCAAAATGCGCTCGCGCTTGCATTCGGCGTTGCGTCAACGTTGTCATATCGTATTGTTGAGACACCCGCCTACCAGCTCGCGTTTGGTTCAGTTCGCGAGCAACTCGGTTCGAGTGAATGGCTCTGGCGCCGATGAGTGCGCGTCTTCATCG
>JALHNZ010000125.1 GCA_022843265.1 Gemmatimonadaceae bacterium | reverse complement strand
CAGTCCTGGCGGGAGCGCTTCGCCGGCCAGCGTGCCGGCGGCCGAATACTCCTTCCACGCCGAGCCTGCCAGATAACCGCGCATCACACATTCCACCGGAATCACATCGGTACGCAGGCACAGCATGGCGCGGCCCGCAAGCGTGTGTCGATGTGCGCTGAGCACGGGAACGCGCTGCACGATATCGTTGGCGTCGGCACTGACCATGTGATGCGGCATATCGTCGCCAAAGTGGGCCGACAGACGCGTAAGCCACCACGCACTTAACTGTGTAAGCACCGCACCCTTGTACGGGATCGGCGCGTCGAGTACTACATCAAAGGCACTCACACGGTCCGTCGCGATCAACAGCACATGATCGTCGCCCACCGAGTACACATCACGCACCTTGCCACGACGCAGCAGCGGCAACGGTAACGCGGTTTCGCGAATCGCTTCGGTCGTGCTCATACACGAACCTCGTCATTTGCCGCGTGCGACGGATGCGCGGCCAGCATCGGCTCAATGACTTCGGCCAGAAACTCATCGACCTGCTGTGGCGCACGCCCGGTAAAGCGCGATGGCTCAGCCAGCGCCTGCAAATCTTCCAGCGGAAGGCCAAACGTTGGGTCGGCGGCGAGTCGTTCGAGCATATCATTGCGCGGCGCTCCGTCTTTCACAGCCCGCGCCGCGGCGATGGAATGACCGCGGATCACTTCATGCGCGACTTGTCGATCTCCACCCGCACGAACCGCACGCACGATAATTTCTTCCGTGGCCATGAACGGCAGTTCGTCGTCTACGCGGCGGCGAATGCGCGCCGGATGTACTTCAAGGCCAGACACCACGTTGCGCAACAGCACAAGGATCGCATCCGTCGCGAGAAACGACTCGGGAATAACCAGTCGGCGATTGGCAGAATCATCAAGCGTGCGTTCGAAGTACTGCACGGCGTGCGTCTGATTGGCGTTCGGCTCAAGCGACAACACAAACCGCGCGAGCGCCGCAATGCGTTCCGAACGCATGGGATTCCGCTTGTACGCCATGGCCGACGAACCGATCTGATCCCGCTCGAAGGGTTCCTCGATTTCGCCGAACGCCTGCAGCATGCGCATATCGCCCGAGAACTTCGACGCGCTTGATGCCACACCAGCGACCACGCCCAACACCTGCGCGTCAATCTTGCGGCTGTACGTCTGGCCGGTGACCGGAATCGATGTCTCAAACCCCATCGCCTTCGACACGCGTTTGTCGAGTTCGCGCACACGCGCATGATCGCCGTCGAACAGCGACAGGAACGACGCTTGCGTACCCGTCGTGCCTTTCACACCTCGGAACGGCAGCGTGGCAATGCGATGGTCCAGATCGGCAATGTCGAGTACCAGATCCTGCATCCACAACGTGGCGCGTTTGCCAACGGTGGTCAGCTGCGCAGGCTGCAAATGGGTGTAGCCGAGGCAGGGCACATCGCGCCACTCGCGCGCGAAGACTGCGAGCGAGCGCACGGACTCCACGCATTTGTCTCGCAACAGCTTCATACCGCGGCGCATCAACACCAACTCGGCATTATCCGTGACGTAACAGCTGGTCGCACCAAGATGAATGAACGGGCGCGCCGCCGGCGCAACATCAGCGAAGGCGTGCACATGCGCCATGACATCGTGACGAAAGCGCTTTTCGTACTCAGCGACCGATGCAAAGTTGATATCGTCGAGATGCGCACGCATTTCATTGACGGCCGCTTCCGGCAGGTCGAGCCCGAGTTCACGCTGTGCCTCGGCCAGCACCAGCCAGAGTCGGCGCCAGAGCCCGTAGCGCATTGACGGGCCCCACAGCTCCAGCATGGCGCGCGATGCATACCGCTCGGAAAGCGGTGACGAATAGATCGAAGGGGCAGTGGTATCAGCGGACACGGAATGAAATCGGAGAATAGAGCCGTCCGCCGCGCTCAAACCACAGTTGCACCGGGCCGCGAGCGGCATAGGCATCAATGGCGCGCGCCGCAAGATCGGCCGAGGTGATGGGAGTATTACCGATCTGTACGATCACATCGCCAGCTTGCAAACCAAGTTCCGTTTGCAACCGTTCAGACGCTTGAACAATCAACGCACCGCCAGCGGACTGGATACGTCGCTCAAGCCGGATCGCGGGGGTGACCGTCACGAGCTCAAGCTCACGCAGTACGGTCACTCGCGGCGCGCTCACTTCTGGGACGTCGGCAACGGTCACTTGCAGTACGAGCTCGCGAGTGCCACGACGGACCGTAAGCGGAAAGGCCTCGCCCACGCGCAGCTCAAGCAACCGTGCTTCCCAGTCGAACGGATTGCGCAGTGCCTTGGTACCAGCGCGCAACAACACATCGCCCGCCTGCACGCCGGCGCGTTCGGCCGGGGAGCCCGGCACGATTCGACCAACCGTGGGAACGGTGCGGACAGCGTCGCGCGCGCTGTTCACTTCAGGCATGCGCAGTTGCACGCCAACCCACGGCTGCCGTACGCGACCGTGCGTGAGCAAATCGCTCACAATACGCATCGTGCGATCAATCGGAATCGCGAAGCCGAGGCCTACGGAACCACCGGATGGTGAATAGATCGAACTGTTCACGCCGATCACCGCACCGTTTGCATTCACGAGCGGACCACCGGAGTTGCCGGGATTGATCGCCGCATCGGTCTGCACCATGTCGAGATACACACCGCCGCTTTCACCGCGCGCCGTAATGTTTCGACCAACCGCACTGATCACGCCAACCGACACGCTGGGTTCGCTGTTGCCGAGCACAAAACCAAATGGGTTGCCAATGGCAATGCTCCACTCGCCGACAATCAGATCCGATGACGTGCCGAGCGGCGCGACGGGAAGACCGGTGGCCTTGATACGCAGCACCGCGAGATCATTCTGTTCGTCTTCACCGACCAGGGTCGCGTCGTAGGTGGTGCCATCGCGCAGTGCAACAGTGATGCGCGACGCGCCGCCCACAACGTGCGCGTTGGTCACAATGACGCCGTCGGCGCTGACAATAAATCCCGATCCAATACCCGCGCGAGCACGCGATCCCGAGCGTCCACCAAACATCTGCTCGAACATGTCAACCGGCACACGTTCCACCGTTTCCGTTTGCACCGTGACAACAGCCGGCGCCACACGTTCAGCCGCCGTGGTGATTGCCGTACGACGTGACTGATCGATGGATTGCGCCGGCAGCGGGGCACTGATCACAGGCGGGGGCGCGCTTTGCGTGGTCGACTGCGCCAGCGAATCGGCGGGACTCGCACCAACACATCCGGCCACAAGCAACGCGGTCGCCGCAATGGCCGTCAGTCGGGCCACGATCACAGCTCGCCTGCGCGCAAACGCTGGCCGCCGGTGGGTCGGCGCTGGGCGTCGGCCAAAGCCTGATCCGTGAACGGATACGCAATCATGGCGCGCAACGTGGAAGCGCCAACCACCGCGGCGTCCGCGCCGGCAGCGCCACACGCCGCCAGCGAAGCCGAGCCCGACGGGAATAGCGCAACCACCTCTGCTTCGAGCGTTGCCGCATCGAGCAAGTGGCGCGCTGTTTCAATCACACCAGCACCGGCACCGCTCATCGCATCAAGACGGTCAACATCAATCAATACAAACGAAGCGCCAGACTTGGCCGCAAACAGCGCTTGCGCCGCCGTACCAACAAACGTGGCGGAAACGCGAATGCCTCCGGCCGCGAGCGATCGCATGAGCACAGCGTTGTCTTCGGTGAATGGCACCTGAAGCACCACATTGTCTGCCGCACGGCCGAGTTCGCGTGCGTGGTCAAGCCCCGACGCGCCGTGCGACAGCGTTTCTGCCGCGTCTACCAGCACAGGGAAGGGCACCGCACGCGCAAAGGAAGCCAGCCAACTGACGGCTGCTTCTTCGGTAGCGGCGCTCCGCAGCGCAGCGTCCGGCAGAACCACACCGTCACACCAGCCGCGGGCCGTTGCCCACTGCACATCGTCGAGCGCGTCGGTCGCTAGAAAGAGCTTCACGTTGGGGAAAGATAAAGGGTCGCGGGGTAACGGACCTGCTCGAAGAACAATCCGTGGGGCGGAGCAGGCGCGGCGGTCTTGCGATTGTCTGCCGCCGCAAGCAACTCGGCGATCGTGCCCTCAGGACGGCGTCCAAGGCCAACTTCGACCAGCGTCCCCACCAGAAACCGTACCATGTGGTGGAGGAACCGATTCGCTTCGATGTCAAACACCAGCCCACCGTCGCGGTGTTGCCACCGAGCCTGCACAACATCGCAGCGGTGATCATCTTCAGCGGGTGCGGTCCCGAGCACGGCGAAGGCACGAAAGCAGTGTTCGCCCAGCAGCGCCGCAGACTCGCGATTCATGGCATCGACGTCGAGCGGTCGAGCCAGCGCCCACTCAGTCCGACGCCGAAACGGCGACCAGCTGTCCGCGTCGGTGCCCACGAAGTAGGCATATCGGCGGCTTTCGGCGCTGAAGCGAGGATGAAAACTCGGGTGCATGGCGTGCGAGTCTGCCACCCACACATCAGGAGGCAGCTTGGAGTTGATCGCGCGGCGGATCACCTCGGCGCTCCAGGTGCTGGCCACTTTTACCCCAACACCCTGGCCGCGCGCGTGCACGCCAGCGTCGGTCCGGCCGGCGCCGGTCGCGGCAACCGGTGTCCCACAGAGGATCGCGAGGGCGCGCTCCATTTCGCCTTGCACCGTGCGTTCCCGAAGTTGCCGCTGCCAGCCGGCGAACGCCCCCCCGTCATAGTGTGTGACCAGCAAAAACGAGGCGTCAGAGGCAGAGTCCATGAGCCTCGAAAGATACGTCTTTGCAGACCCCCCTTCAAGCGACACGTGTGCGACGTTCAGTCGTCCATTGGCAGAGCGCGAGCGCGGTGGACGTTTGACAGGACCTACACTCGCTTTCCACATTGCGCGGCTCCACTTCCTTCCGTCTTCCTCCGTTATGGCCCCACGATCACTCGCCTCGCTTGCCCACGCCCTGGGCGCCACGTCGGATCTCGACGGGGCGCTGGTGGCGCTATCCGAGTGCGTAATCGAAATGGATCGCGGGGCGTCGCTCGCTCTGCTGCGGTACGACGGGCGTCAGGAAATGCTGCGCGAGCGACTCACGCCCATCATGGGTCGGGTGGAGCGCACGCAGGTGGAGACAACCTTCGACCACTTGCCCGCGCCAGTGCGCATGAAGGTCGCCGCGGGCGGCCAGTTTGTGGATATGGCCGAGCGCTCGTCCGAGTACGCACGCTTGTTCGGGTTCACCCACGCCCTTGATGGCGGAGTTCTGGCCCTTCGTGGGCTGCGGGTGGAGGGTTATCTCGCGGCGGTACTGGTGCTGTACGAACCACGAAAGATTTTTGGCACGCGTACCACGGAGCGTCTCGCGCCCGCATTGGCGCTCTTTGATCTGGCCTTCGGCCGCCTTTCCGAGCGTGAAGCACGTGAAGAAGCTGTGCGCACACTCGAAGACGTGACGCAACGCGTGCATGGCGAGTACGTGCGCAAACTGCGGGCGCTGGAAACGGAGTTGCGCGACGCCCGCAATACGACACCGAGTGGCGTGCCAATGATCTCGGCCGCTGAAGCGGTGGCGCTGCAGGCGGAATCGGCCCGCGCGGACGAAGAGGTTCGACGCGCCACGCGGAAAGCCGATCTGGCGGAGCAGCAACTCATGTCGGCGGTTGGTCAGCTGGAAACCGCGCATGTCGAACTGCACCGTCGCAGCGAAGCGTTGCGTCAGCGCACGCGCACCTTGTACCTGCTCGACCGTGTGCTGACGCTCGACGCGGGCACGGAAAGTCCGCAAGAGCTGGTAGACGGTTTGCTCGCGCTCGTCGGCGATGATATGCAGGCACAACGGTGTTCACTGATGCTGGTGGCACCGGAAGCAGATCATTTGTATCTCGCAGCGGGACGCGGTCTCGCCCCGCATGTCACGCTGGGGTTGCGCACGCGTATTGGTGAAGGCGTATCAGGGCGCGTTGCGGCGGCGCGTGAACCGCTGCTGGTGCAAGACGTTTCGCAGGCTGATCGACACCCGTTACTGCGCGATCAGTATTTTACGACGGGCAGCTTCATCAGCTTTCCCCTTGTGTATCACAACGAGCTTGTGGGAGTTGTGAATCTGACCAATCGCGCCAAGCTGGGTGTTTACTCTGAGGAAGATGTGGAACGTGTGCGAATTCTCGCGCTGGTGATTTCGCTCGTTGCGTGGAATGCGCAGCTCGCGGATCGACTCGTCGTGGCACTCAATGTCGACTGAGCCTGGAACGCCGGACGCGCTCCGGCTGGCGATCCGCCGTCTTGCCAGTGGCGAATCGTTGGATGCGGATACGATTACTGGAGCCTTTGACGTCATCATGCGTGGCGAAGGCACGCCCGCTCAGGTGGCGGCCTTGCTCATGGCGCTTCGCGTAAAAGGTGAGACCGTGGCCGAAGTCGCGGGCGTCGCACGGGCGCTACGCCGTGCGATGATCACGATTGACGTGCCCGACGCGGCCTTTGTGGTCGACACGTGCGGCACAGGCGGCGGTACGCTGACGACATTCAATATTTCCACGGCGGCGGCGCTATTGGCCGCTGGCGCCGGTGTACGAATTGCCAAACATGGTAATCGATCGTTCACGTCGCGCTCCGGCAGTGCCGATGTGCTGGAAGCGCTCGGCGTGGCGATTGACGGCCCACCGGAGGCGATGATTCGTGCGTTGCACGACGCGGGCATCACGTTCATGTTTGCGCCGCTGATGCATCCGGCCATGCGGCACGTCGGACCGGTACGGCGTGAGCTCGCGATACCCACGGTGATGAACATTGTGGGTCCGCTCGCCAACCCAGCGCGTGCGGGTCGTCAGGTTGTTGGCGTCGCCGATCGCGGTCGCTTGCCACTCATTGCCGGCGCGCTGGCTGCGCTCGGAAGTGAGCGGGCGCTGGTTGTGCATGGCGAGCCGGGCATGGACGAAATTTCACCGCTTGGACAGACCACCGTGCTCGAAGTGACCCAGAGCGGCGTGCGCGAGTGGACGATCGACCCCGAATGGGCGGGGGTACGCGGTGTGCGCGCTGAAGATCTGGCTGGCGGTGAGCCCGCGGAAAACGCCGCGATCATTGAAGCGGTGCTCAGGGGTGAGGGACCGCCCGCGGCAGAAGCCGCGGTTGTACTTAACGCCGCCGCCGCGATCTATGTGTCGGGCACGCGCGCGAGCTATCAGGACGCGATTGCCCATGCCCGCGAAGCGCTGCGCGAGGGCGCAGGCGTGCGGGCACTTGAAAAACTGCGCGGATCGTTTGGACCGCCGCGCCCCACGTGAAGGGACCACGGCGGCTCAGCGCCGGCTAGTACCGGCGCAGTACGCCGACAACGATGCCCTGAATGCGCACGTCGTCTTCGTGGACGATGAGCGGGGCCATTGTTTCGTTTGCCGGTTGCAACCGAATGCGGCCATCCCGTTCCCGGAAGTAGCGCTTGACCGTGGCGGCCGCTCCATCGAGCAAGGCAATGACCATCTCACCGTTGTCGGCCGAGTGACGCTCGTTCACCACCACGTAGTCGCCATCCTCGATGTGATCCTCGATCATGGACTCACCGCGCACCCGAAGCACGTAATGGCTGCCATTGCGACGCAAAAACCCGTCTGGCACGGCAATGGTCTCATTGTGCGACAACGCTTCGATCGGAGAACCCGCCGCGACCAATCCGAGTAACGGCAGCTCGACCGATCGCTGAAAGATGTCACTCGGCAAAATCTCGATGGCCCGACTCTCATTGTAGGAGCGTTTGATGTAGCCTTTGCGCTCGAGATTGGTGAGGTGCTCGTGAACCGTGGCGAGCGAGTTATAGTTGAACTTTGAGGCAATCTCCTCAAAGCTCGGCGCGTAACCGTTGTCCTCGGCGTACGACGTCAGGAAACTCAGGATCTCGCGTTGGCGCTTGGTAAGCGGCATGGCGGACTCCACAAGTGGGTGGGTACAGCGGTGGCGCCGAGCAGAAATGCTCCCGAATACTTTCCGAAACAAGCTAACCGAACAGGGGCCGAAGTGCAAGCAGTCGATGGACTCCGAGGATCAGATCCCAGTGATGCCGTGACCTGGACACCGCCAACCGGCACCCTCGGCCGACTCACCAACGCCGCTCACGAACGGGCCGCCCGTGCGGCTCACACCTTGCCCGCGCTCAAAAGTCAGTGCGCTGACCTCCCGGCGCCGCCTTCTTTTGTAAAGGCGCTGCGAGGCGAAACGCTCGCGATCATCGCCGAGATCAA
>JALHNZ010000124.1 GCA_022843265.1 Gemmatimonadaceae bacterium | reverse complement strand
GCTGCGCGGCCCAGTCAAACGCGGAGTCTCCACCACCAATGATCACCACACGCTTGCCCACGAACGCGTCAGGGTTGGTGACCACATCTTCAATACCGCGACCGTACCACGGCTCGGCGCACGTCTGCGGCAGGCGACGAGGTTTGAACGCACCGATGCCAGCCGCAATGATGATCGAGCGTGTTGGAAAACGACCGCTCTCGGTAACAAGCACGTAATGGTCTTCGGCTTCCTCGAGCGCGACGACGCGCTGATTGAGATGCGCCGGCAAACCGGTTTCGCGGTGAAACTGACTGGCCTGTTCCGTGAGATTCTTGACGAGGTCTTTGGCCAGTACTTTGGGATAGCCGGCCACGTCGAAGATGTATTTCTCGGGGTAGAGCGCGGTGAGCTGTCCGCCGAGTTCCGGCAGGGCGTCAATGATTTGCGCCGAAGCGCCGCGCATTCCCGCATAAAAAAGCGCGAAGAGCCCGGTTGGGCCGCCGCCGATGATAGTGATGTCGTGAATCATTTATGCAAGATAATCCGACCAGCGGGTTGGGTCACCGTGCAGGCGAACCCTGAATGGTCGCTATTTCGGCACGTTTGGGGGCGTTCTCCGGGGCCGGTTCGCGGCGTTATGTTCGGAGAATGAAGATCTATACAAAAACCGGTGATACCGGCGCCACCGGGCTCTTTGGTGGCGGCCGCGTTGAGAAGGACCATCCGCGGGTAGAGGCCTACGGTGACGTGGACGAGTTGAACGCGGCGCTCGGCCTGGCGCGTTCCATTGAGCTCATGCCGCGCATCGATGAAGTCCTCGTGCCAATCCAGCGTGATCTGTTCGCCATTGGTGCGCTGCTCGCAACGCCCGATCACGATAAAATGCGCGAACAGCTGCGAAAGGCGCGCATTGATGACGAGCGGATTGAAGAACTGGAACGTGCCATCGACTCGGCGGAAAGCGAGCTGGAACCGCTGACCAGTTTCATCATTCCCGGTGGCACACCCAAGGCCGCGGCGCTGCACGTTGCCCGTACCGTGTGCCGTCGCGCGGAACGCCGCGTTGTGCGTCTGGCACACGAGATTGAGTTGCCGTCGCTGACGGTGATTTATCTGAACCGTCTGAGCGATTTGCTGTTTACCCTCGCACGACTCGCGAACAAACGAGCGGGCGCTGGTGAGGTCACGTGGTAACACCGCTCGCGCTCGGCCTGTCGTACCCCGTTTTTGTGGCGCGCGGCGTGCTCGACCATCTCTGGATGTTGGTTGAGCAATACGCACCGAATCATCGTTACGCGATCATTGCCGACGAATCAGTAGACGCGCTGTACGCGTCACCGGTGGCCAGGTCCCTGCCCTTGAGTATCTCGCCAGAGCGGGTGCTGCGACTGCGCGTGCCGAGTGGCGAAGCGAATAAAACACGTGAGCAGTGGCATCGTTTGAGCAACGCGTTGCTTTCGTGGGGTGCAGGTCGCGACACCACGATCATTGCGATTGGTGGCGGAGTGACTGGCGATCTGGCGGGATTTGTGGCGGCCACATTGCATCGTGGTGTGCCTGTTGTGCAGGTACCAACCACGTTGCTCGCCATGGTCGACAGCGCCGTGGGTGGCAAGACCGGCGTTGATACGGACGCTGGCAAAAATCTGATTGGTGCATTTCACAATCCGTCGCTCGTGTTGTCAGACATCAACACGTTGCGATCGCTGCCGATGTCGGTGCGCGCCGATGGACTCGCGGAGATGATCAAGCACGGTCTCATTGCTGATGCCGACGCCTTCAGCGAGTTGTGCGGTGTGCTGCCCAGACTCTGTGATTCAGAAGGCGCCGAGGTGGCGGCGTTGGCCGAGATGGTGGCGCGAAGTGTTGCCATCAAGGCGCACGTGGTGGCGCAAGACGGCCGTGAGGCGGGGCTGCGTCACATTCTGAACGCCGGCCACACGATTGCGCACGCGATTGAACACGCGCTGCATTTTTCCATGTCGCACGGCGCGGCGGTCGCCGCGGGTCTGGTGATCGAAACGCGGTTGGCTGAGCAGCTCGGCGTCGCGGAGCACGGACTGGGTGATGTGGTCGCTGACGCGGTGCGACGGGCCGGACTGCCAGATAGTCCGCCTCGTTCGGTGAGCGATCGCGATCTGCTTGAAGCCACGCGGAGTGACAAGAAAGCCCGCGCCGGTGCCGTGCGGTACGCGCTGCCGGAGCGTCTGGGGCGGATGAGCCCTGGTCCGGATCACAGCTGGAGTGCGCCGGTGGGCGACGACGCGGTGCTGGCGGCCTTGGCGACGTCCCGGTTGCTGGGCAAACGACCAGCGGATTGAGGCTTTTCCATCTTCTGGAATACAGTTTCGTGGATATCTCGGTTTTTGATGAGCTCGGCGCGCAGAAGTGAAATTCGTTGCTAAGGCACAGTTTTCACGCCATCAAAAAGACACCTACGAGTCGTAATAGAATCACTGGTGACGTAAAGTGCGTCAACATGCTGTCAGGAAACCCCGCGCCGGCGTCATCCGAGAATCACGTCGCAAAGATTTGTGTTGACCGATTGGACTTCCCGTCGTACTGTGGCAGTCCTACCTGTACCGGGGCCGGCGAAACACTGCCGGTTCCACCCATCCGGTCAACAATTGCGAGGGCGTGTATGCCAGCAGCGGCCGCCAGCAGGACCTCCGAACCCCGGTCCAAAGGTTTCTTTCGCTCGGCTCCATCCTCCGCGTTCGACCAATACCTGCATGACATCCAGAAGCTCCCCCTGATCAAAGACGTTCAGGAAGAGCGGCGCCTCGCGCGACTGGCCCAGCAGGGGGACGAAGCGGCGGCAGAGCGACTTGTGACGGCGAATCTTCGATTCGTCATCTCCTACGTGAAGAAGTATCAGGGACACGGCCTCGACCTCAGCGAACTCGTCGCCATTGGCAACGAAGGGTTGCTCAAGGCGGTCCGCAAGTTTGATCCCGACCAGGGCGTCAAGTTCATCTCGTACGCCGTGTGGTGGGTGCGTCAGGCCGTGCTCAAGGCGCTGGCCGAGCAGACGCGCTCCGTGCGCATTCCGCTCAATCAGAACTCGCAGCTCATTCGTCTCTCGCGCGCCGAAACAGTGCTCAGTCAGGTACTGCGCCGCGAGCCCACCGACGCCGAGCTCTCCAAGATGCTCGAAGAACCGGTGGAGTCGGTGCGTCAGTCACGCACCATGACCGGCGCCGAAGTGTCACTCGATGCCCCGATCGATCGTCAAGACCGTGAAGCCAGCACGCTCGGCGAGCGTTTTGCCGGCGAAACGAATGTCGAGATTGAAGAAGGCACCGATTCGCGGCTCATGCGCGAGTTCATTGATCGCGTGTTCCGACGCTATCTCACCCCGCGTGAACGCAAGATTCTCTATCTGTACTACGGACTGGAAGAAGGCTCGGAAGCCATGACGCTCGAGCGCATTGGAGCGCTCATGGGTGTCACGCGTGAACGCATTCGTCAGATTCGCGAGCGGGCGTTCGAAAAACTCCGCGAGTCGCCCGATGGTTCAGCGCTCAGCGGTTTCTGGGGTGTTGCGTAACGTAGTTGTGATTTGCTTGCCGCTGCACCACATGGTGTGAGTGGTATCGCGCGCTCGTGCGTGCTCTCGCTGGGCCCAAACGCCTCAACTTCGGTTGGGGCGTTTGGCGTTTGTACTAGCGCACTTCTCAGCGATACAAATCCTCAAGGCTCCACAGATACACCTCCGCGCGTTCCCTTCGCACGGCGGCCTGAAACTCCTCGGTGAATCCGCCCGCCGCGATCCAGATAATGGGCGCGCTCTGTTGATTGGCTTCACGCGCCCACGGTATGGCCGCGTCTTCAAGACGCTTGAGCATCGCCATGTGATGGTAGTGCCATTTGGCGTCCAGCGGTTTGGCGTTCCACTTGACGCCGCCTGTCATCACGCGTCCATCGACAAGCGGGGCGACGATGTCCATCTCAAGCGATTGACGAGAGCGATCCTGCCCCTCCCACCGTCCCCATTCAGACACGGCGGGCAAGCCCAGCGGCGCCGTCAGTCGTGCGTACGCCTGCTCAGCAATCCACTCAAAGATGTGCCCGATGTAACTATCGAAATCATCGCGCATGTACGTGTGCCAAACGTGCAGCGGTGCATTGCGCGCGAGTGCTGCTTCATGGCGCGCTGTGAACTGGTAGTAAAAGGCGAACGCGGGATCGTTTATGACATAGCGGTACGGCGACGTGCGTTTCGCGCCCACGTTTCGTCGGGCACCGACGTAATCGAGCTCCTGCAGCTTCGCGAGCATGTGTCGAACCGGCGTCTCGGAGGTCTCCTGCAATCCGGCCTTCGACCGAATCTCCGGGAACGACGTGCTGCCTGTACCGATCGCGCGGAGAATGGCCTGGTAGCGGTGCACCTCCTGCAACCCGCGCTCCTGTGCGAGGGCAGTCTCGAGAAGGCCCCGCACCTCGCCCTGCGGGTGCAGGAGCAGATTGGCAATGTTGGTATCCAGCGACTGCGCAGGATCGATTGCCGCGAGGTATCGAGGGGTGCCACCGAACGCCGCGTACGCGCGCACCTGATCCGTGCGGCTCAGGCCCGGGACCATCTGCGCCGAGTACCAGTAGTTGAATGGGCGAATGCGCGCCGCGTAGTTGAAGCGACCAAAGAGCGGGCCGCTCTCAATGAGCGCCTCCATGGTCTTCACGTGCGAGCCCGACAACACAACCAGAAGCGGCCGGCTTGGGCGTCGCCGCTCCCACATGGCATTGAGATCCGAGGCGACCCGCCGCACGTCCGTCAACTTCTCGCCGACGTACTGAAACTCGTCGAGCACAACAACGAGTGGTTCGTCTGACCGCATCTCCAAGAGCAGGCCGAAGATCGAACGCCAGCTTCGGTAGTCGTCCAGTGCCAGGGTCTCGCCAAGGAAGCTGCCCGCCTCCCGTACGAGTGTCTCCCGATTCTGGTCCTCGGTGGTCTCCGAGGCTGTGAAATAGAAGACGTGCTCGCGAGGCCACGTTCGGTTGAGCAGGTGGGTTTTGCCAACGCGGCGGCGACCGTACACCAAGGCCAGACGGGGCGCGCCGCGGCTGAGCAACGCCTGCAAGCGGGCGCGCTCCTCTTCCCGGTTGATCAAGTCGTCTAATTCGTCCACGCCAGCCGCCCCCAATCGCATCTTTCCGTCAAACTACCCTCTCACACAAGTATACTAGTCTATGAGTATACTATTCAACTAGTATAGTTATGACAAGCTGGTCCCGCCTTGTGTCACAAGGTGCCCCCAGTCACCTTCTTCACATGCCAAAGTCCCGCGTTCTTCTGGTCGACGACGAGCCCTCAATCCGCCTCGCGCTGCGCAAGTGGTTTGAGCGCAACGGCTGGGATGTTGATGAAGCGGGGGACGGCACCAGCGCCTGCAGCCAGCTCGATGCGTTTCACACGGGGTATGGACTGGTGATCTGCGACGTGCACTTGCCCGGCGTGAACGGACTCGAGATCGCCACGCGGGTACAGAAGCAGTGGCCCTCGCTGTTGTCGCGATTCGTGTTCACTACGGGCGACAATATGGAGTTCTCGGTGGAGCAGCGGGCGCTGCGTGACTCCACGCGCGTACTGCTCAAGCCGTTCGAGTTTTCTGAACTGCGTACGCTGGTTGCGGAATTGTCCCCTGTCGTTGAACAAACGAATTGAACGCGTCGCTGCAATCACTCACCAACGCACTCACTGAAATCGTTGGTGCGCGGTGGGTAAAGTCACGCGCCGCTGAACTCACGGCGTACGACTCCGACGGACTGCCGGGTTACCGCGCCACACCGCGCCTTGTTGTGCTGCCCGGATCGCGCGATGAAGTGTGCGCGGTTGTGCGCCTGCTCGCGGAACGTGGCATTCCGTTCGTACCGCGCGGTGCTGGCACCGGACTTTCCGGTGGATCGCTGGCGAATGACGCCGTAGTGATCGGACTCAATCGGCTCACGCGCATTCACAGCATTGATGCCGGCAATCGCATTGCACACGTGGAGCCAGGTGTGGTGAATGCGTCGCTCGCGCGCGCGGTGTCGCCGTTTGGTTTGTACTACGCGCCCGATCCATCAAGTCAGGCGGCGTGCACAATTGGTGGCAACGTCGCCGAGAATGCGGGTGGGCCACACTGTCTCAAGTACGGCGTCACGCTCAACCACATTGCCGCGCTTACCGTCTGTTTGCCAGACGGTGAACTGGTGAGCTTTGGTTCGTCGGTGAGTGAAGACACGGGCTATGATCTGTGCGGTCTGTTCATTGGCTCCGAAGGATGTTTTGGCATTGCAACCGACATCTGGGTGCGACTGCTTCCCGTGCCCGAGCAGGTGCGCACACTGCTGGCAGATTTTTCCAGTGTGACCGACGCCGCGCGCGCGGTGTCCGCCATCATTGCCACGGGCATTGTACCGGCGGCGCTTGAAATGATGGACCAGTCCACCATTCGCGCGGTTGAAGCGAGCATTTACGCGGCCGGTTATCCGGTGGATGCCGCGGCGGTCTTGCTGGCTGAGGTGGATGGTCTCGCCATCGGGCTCGATGACGATGTGCGCGTCATTGAGCAGTGCTGCCGCGACGCTGGTGCACGCAATGTGCGTATTGCGTCGAACGACGCCGATCGGGCGCGACTTTGGCAAGGGCGCAAGAAGGCGTTTGGTGCGCTGGGTCGCATTGCCCCGCATCTTGTGGTGCAGGACGCAGTCGTGCCGCGCACGAAGTTGCCACAGATCCTCGCCGAAATTCACGAGATTGGCGCGCGATACAATGTGAACGTGTGCAACGTGTTCCACGCGGGCGATGGCAACCTGCATCCGAACATTTCGTACGATGCCAGCGACCCGCAGCAGTCCGAGCGAGTGCACGCCGCCATGAGCGAGATCATGCACGCCTGCATCAACGCCGGCGGCACCATTACCGGCGAACACGGTGTGGGGCTCGACAAGCTCGGCTACATGGAAGATCTCTTCAGCGCCCCGTCGCTGGCGGCCATGTGTTCGGTGCGCGAGGTGTTTGATCCAGAGCGACGCGCCAATCCGGGCAAGGTGGTACCGGTGCATTCGTGTCGCGAATGGTCCGGCTCTTCACGACATTAGACGAGCTGCGCCGCTCTATATTTGCAGCATGTCCACGACCGTCGCCGAACTGGCCGCTCAGGTTGCACAGGCGCATGTGAGCGCCGAGCCGCTGCGCGTGGTGGGCGGCGGCACGTGGTTGCAGGCGGGGCGTTCATGTTTCGGCACGGCGCTGCGCGTTGGCGAATACGTCGGCATTGTTGATTACACACCGGGCGACCTTACGCTCACCGCGCGCGCGGGCACCACGCTTGAGGCGATCGCCGAGGCTACGGCGGCGCATGGTCAGTGGCTGCCACTAGATCCGGAAGCACTGCCAGGCGCTACAATCGGCGCCACGATTGCTACCGCATCAGACGGTCCGCTGGCCTTTGCCATGGGACGCGTGCGTGATCAAGTGTTGGGCATTGAATGCGTGACCGGCACCGGCGAAGTGACTCGGGCCGGCGGGCGTGTGGTGAAAAACGTGGCCGGCTTTGATCTGGTGCGATTGCACACGGGGGCGTGGGGCACGCTCGGTGTGATCACCGAAGTGAGTGTGCGGCTGCGCGCACGGCCGGAGGTTGATCGTGCATTCGTGGTGGCGAGTGATGATCGTGTGTCGCTTGAATCACGACTGGCACCGTTGGCGGATTTGCTCATTGCACCGCTGGCGCTTGAGCTGTTGAGCGGAGCGCTGGCCACTGCGCTCGGCGTGCATGATCACATGTGTCTGCTGGTGCGACTCGCCGGCAATGCAACACGAGTCAACGCGCAGGTTGAAGCACTCGGTGCGCTTGGTGATGTGAAGGAAGTGCCGGTTTCGGTTTTCGACGCGCTGTCACGCTTGTCACCAGCTGGAGCAATGGTTGCACGCGTGTCGCATATGCCAACGCACTTTTCTGCAACGTGGCGACATGTGATGGATCATCTCTCGGCGTCGCAGTGCTGGCAGCCGCTTGTGCGCGGGTCGATTGCACGCGGCGTGGTGCGTGTGGGTGCGCTGTTTGAGCAAGACGTGCCGGTGCTTGAGCGTTTTGTGCGCGGCATGGCGCCGCCGGGTGCGGCGGTTGCGTGGGAGATGTTGCCAGATGACGGTTGGCAGTACGTGCCGAGCAGCGTGAGTGATCGTGTGTCGATGGGATTGCGACGGGCGCTGGATCCGGCGTGGATATTGAACCGTGGGTTGCTGGGGGAGTCCATGGATGCGGTGCGCGTATGAGTGTTAGTGAGCGTACGGGCGAGCCGTTGGCTTTGAGCGTTTCGAATGTTGCGGGGCAACCCGCGTGTCTCGCGGGCACTCCGCTCGC
>JALHNZ010000123.1 GCA_022843265.1 Gemmatimonadaceae bacterium | reverse complement strand
GGCCAGCGCCGGGCGGCGGGTCCCCCGCCGCTCCCGGCGCGCCCGGCCGACCGTCTGCGCGGCGGCCCCGATCCGGGGGGCCCGCCCACACCCCAACGTCACCCCGGCAACGCCTCAGCAGCTGCCGGAGCCTGAGTCCGCGACGACGCCCGCTTACGCGAGGCCCGCCACTTGATGAGTTGGTCGAAGTACGTGTAGATGACCGGCGTGGCGTACAGCGTGACGAGCTGCGAAAAAGCCATACCACCCACCACCGCCAAACCCAGCGGCTGACGCGATTCCGCGCCCGCGCCGAAGCCGATCGCAATCGGCATGGTGCCCATGAGCGCGGCGAAGGTGGTCATCATGATTGGACGGAAGCGTACACGCGCCGCTTCGAGAATTGCCGTGGTCGCATCGAGCTTGCGTTCACGCTCGGCTTCAATGGCAAAGTCGAGCATCATGATCGCGTTCTTTTTCACGAGACCGACGAGCAGTACCACACCAACAAATGCGTAGACGCTGAGATCCTTGTCGAAGATCATCAGCGTGGCGAGCGCACCAACGGCGGCGAATGGGAGCCCGCTCAGAATCGTGATGGGGTGGATGTAACTCTCGTAGAGAACGCCGAGCACGATGTAGATCACGAACACAGCGACCACGAGTAGCAGCAACAGTCCGTCCTGTGCATCGGCGAACGCCTGCGTGTCACCGGTGAGTGTGGTCGTGACATCGGCCGGGAGTTCTTGCGCGGCCAGGTCCTGCACAGCGGTGACTGCGGTACCGAGTGCAACGCCGGATCGCAGGTTGTATGAGATCGTGACTGCGGGCAGCTGACCCAGTCGCTGGACAGAAAGCGGTCCAAGTCCGCGCGAGAAGGTTGCCACGGCGCCAAGCGGCACGAGCGTGCCCTGGTCCGAGCGAACGAAGAGTTGTTTCAGCGCTTCAATGTCGCGCTGGAACTCCGGCTTCAGCTCCATGATCACCCAGTACTGATTGGCCTGTGTGAAAATGGTCGAGACCTGTCGTGAACCGTACGCATTAAAAAGTGCGCGCTCAATCTGACCGGCGGTGACACCAAGCGCCGAAGCGCGTTCACGATCGATATCCACCGAAACTTGCGGGTTGCCAATTTGCAGATCGCTTGTGACCGCTTCGATGAGCGGAATTTCACGCATTTTGCTCTCGAAGCTGCGCGCGGCGGTGTAGAGCTGCGCAATATCTGAACCCTGCAGTGTGATCTGGTACGAGCTGCTCGATCGCACACCGCCAATGCTGATGGGTGGCGGATTGCGGAAGAACGTTTGCATGCCTGGCACCTGCGACACCGCACCCTGCAGCTGACGCATCACCACATCAACGTGCGGTCGTTCGTCGCGCGGCGTGAGACGGACAATCAGGCGACCGTTGTTGCCGGTGCTCGCGCGTCCACCGCCGCCAACGCTCGACAGCACGGAGGCCACATGCGGATTCTCGCTGACAATCGCCGCCACTTCGGCTTGACGCTGCTTCATGGATTCAAAGCCAATGCCTTCCGGTCCGAGCAACGAGCCTTCCACGCGTCCCGTGTCTTCACTGGGCAGGAAGCCTTTGGGAATGGCAATGAACAGCCAGACGGTGGCGCCGAGTGTGAGAAAACTGAATCCCATCGCAATGCGGCGGTGCTTCATTACCCAGTGCAGCGAACGCATGTACCCGTCTTCGCCCGCCTGATAAATACGTTCCACCGAACGCCAGCGGCCTTCGGTAGACGCGTGTCCGTCGCCACTACGCAGCCAGCGTGCGCACAACATGGGCGTGAGCGTGAGCGACACAAATCCTGACACCAGAATGGCCACACCGATCGTGACCGCGAACTCCTGGAACAGACGTCCCACGAGCCCGGGCATGAACATGATCGGAATGAACACGGCGACCAGTGACAACGTGATGGAAAGAATCGTGAAGCTGATTTCCCTGGAGCCATCGATTGCGGCCTGCATGGGTGTTTTACCCATTTCAAGGTGGCGCACGATGTTCTCGAGCATCACGATCGCGTCGTCTACGACAAAACCCACGCTCAGCGTGAGCGCCATCAGCGTGAGATTGTTGAGCGAATAGCCGAGCGCCCACATCACACTGAACGTGCCCACGATGGAGAATGGTAGCGCGAGTGATGGGATCGACGTGGCGCGCACGTTGCGCAGGAACAGGAAGATCACGAGGATCACCAGTCCGAGCGTGAGCACCAGCGTGAACTGCACGTCGTGCACCGACTCGCGAATACCAACGGCGCGATCAAAAATCGGCTCGAACTTAATGGACGACGGCAACTGATCGCGCAGCAGATCCACGCGCTCCATCACCGCATCCGCGACGGCCACCGTGTTGGTGCCAGGCTGGCGCACGATCGCGAGCGCAATGTTGGCGCGACCATTCACTTCACTCGCGACACGATTGTTCTGCACGTCGTCGAGCACCTGACCAAGATCACCGAGGCGCACCGGCGCACCATTGCGATACGCCACCACCAGCTGACGGAACGCCGCCGCGCTCTGCAACTGTCCCGTAGCCTGCACGGTGAACGCCTGATTCGGTCCCATCAGTACGCCAGCCGGCAAGTTGGAGTTGCCGTTGGACACGGCGGCCTGCACTTCGTCAATACCGATGCCGCGCGATGCCATGGCACCTGGATCGAGCTGAATGCGCACCGCATACTTCGCGGAACCGTACACCTGCACCTGCGCAACACCTTCGATTGTTGAGAGACGCTGCGCAAGGAATGTTTCCGCCCATTCATTCAACTCGACGCGCGACAGCTGATCCGAGCTCATGCTCAGAATCAGAATCGGCGATGCATCGGAGTTGGACTTGCGATACGTGGGCGGCTGAATGCCCTCTGGCAAACTGCGCAGCGCGCCCGCGAGTGCGGCCTGTACATCGTTGGCGGCGCCGTCAATGTCACGCGACAAGGTGAACTGCAAGTTGATGTTCGTCGCGCCCTGCGTACTCTGCGACGAGATGCTTTCAATGCCGGGAATCGTAGCCATCGCCTGCTCGAGCGGCGTGGCAACACTGGATGCCATTACTTCCGGGCTGGCGCCCGGCAGGTTGGCACTCACCGACACAGTGGGATAATCAATCGTGGGCAAGTCACTGACCGGAAGATTCCGGTAGGTGAACACACCAAACACGAGAATCGCCAGCATGACCAGCGTGGTCATGACCGGACGACGAATCCACGGTCCACTCAGATTCATGGCTTGGCTCCGACGTTCCTGGTGCTGTCTGCGGCACCGCGCACTTGCACCGTCGCGCCGTCACCGATGCGCTGCTGTCCGTCAACAATCAACCGTTCCCCGCCCTGCAATCCGTCGAGCACAATGGCGTGATCACCGACCTGACGGCCGAGTGTGACCGGCGTGCGCCTGGCTTTGCTCTCGCTATCAAGTGTCATCACGAACATGCCCGTACCAGCTGACATCACAGCAGCCGACGGTACCGTCACCACGTTACTGTCGATTGCGAGCTCCAGCGCGACCTGCACAAACTGACCGGGCCAGAGCGCACCATCATCATTGGACACACGGGCTTTGAGCGTCACAGCACCCGAGCTCTGATCAATCTGATTGTCGACAAATGCCAGCACACCGTTGATCACGCGCGATGTGTCGCCTGCGACCGCACGAATGCGTACAGGAAGTGGTTTGCTCAGCCCGGCGCGCGCACGCAACTCGGCGAAATCCGTTTCCGGCACCGCAAAGCGGACAAGCACCGGACGCACTTCATTGATCGTGACCAGCGCCATATCAGAACCGGCGCGTACAATGTTGCCCTCGCGAAACGTGAGCTGGCCGGTGCGTCCCGAAATGGGCGCGCGCACGGTCGCATTGCCAAGATCAAATCGTGCACGCTCAACGGCCGCGCGATCGGCTGACACGGTGGCCGTCAGCGCACGCAAATCACCTTGAATCTGATCGTTCTGTTCGCGCGTGACATAGCCCTGTTTAGCCAGCGCATCGTACCGTGCGGAATCGATGCGAATGCGCGCGAGCTGCGCTTCATCTCGTGCAAGCACTCCTTGCACGCGCTCAAGCTCGGCCTGAAACGGGCGCTTGTCGATTTCGAACAGCACCTGTCCCTGACTCACGTTGTCGCCTTCAGAAAACGACACGCGCGTGAGCTGCCCGGTCACCTGCGGCTGTACGGCGACAAACCGATTCGGCTCAACCTGTCCGTTCGCCATCACCACGTACGGCACGGGTCCGCGCACCACCTCGCCCACAGCGACCACCGGTACCGGTCGGCGCGGTGGCGGTGGTTCTTTGCAAGCGCCGGCAATCAGTACAACGGACACAACACAGAGCGCGCGAAGACCATTAGACACAGGGCGCGACACACGCGGCCTCAATACATTCGCTGACATTGCGGAGCGGCGAGAGGGTCCGCCCGAAAGTGGACGGTCTGCTGACGCGTCGTCCTGCCTTGGACGGCGCCGGAGCACGTACTGACTGTACGCTAACGCAAAAGGGGCGCCATTGGTTGGCGCCCCAGGTTGCTCGGATCGAGCGTCGTCCCCGACTCAGACGCCCGCTTGGACGCTGATCGTACCCGAACGCCGCGCGGGCACCGGCGGCGTAGGCATTACCCGGGGAACGGCCGGTACGGCGCGGATGGCACCGGAAGCCTCGGGAGTCGAGCGAAACAGGCGCACTATGTTGTCGAGGTCGCCACCCTCAAACCGGAAGACTCCCCCTCCGAGCTCCGACGCCTTGCCAGCCGTGGCCTCAACCTCGCGATACCGGCCATTGGAGAACACACGCAGCGTGACACGATCGCCGGGTGAGAGCTTGTTCACTTCCCGCTGCAGTCGAGAGACCCGCGCCGACGCCGCCATGTCGTCCCGCGCGTCTTCCCTGGGTACGCGCACGTCGACGCCGTTGATTGCCGCAATACGGTCGCCTTCAAACACACCGGCCTTTTCGGCTGGACCGTCAGTCACAACGCTGCTCACGAAAACGCCGAGCGTATCGCGCGCACTGCCGGAGCTGCCCAGCGAAAGACCGAGTGCCGCGCGGTTTTCCAACGACTCTCGTGTGGTCCTGACCGGTGTGCGCAGCTGCGTGAACATGCCATCAAAATCGTCCACTTTCGCAGTCGTGACACTCACCGTGCGCGTCTGTCCGTTCGTCAGCACACGAAGCGACACCGCATCGCCGATTTTCACTTTGCCCATCTCGCGCTGCAGACGCTGATATCCCGCATCGGCGGTGAGTGGGTCCCCAGCGTCGTCGGCCGAAAGGCGCAGCGAGACGCCGTTGATTTCCTGCAGTCGGCTACCGGCGGTGATGCCCGCCTTGGCCGCCGGGCTTTCCGGAGTGACGTCCTCAACTTGCAGGCCAAGCGTATCGTTTTTCGTGCCATACGACACTGCGACGCCAATCACGGGACGATTGCGATCCGTGGTGATCGAGTACGCGAATGCACGCGGCGTTTCGATCGTGCGCACGCGCGTGGGGAGCTCCTGCGCCTCGCCGCGAACGGTCACCAATCCTGTCGCAATAAACGCGACGGCCAACACGTGCTGTGATTTGATCATGATTGAGTCTCACGAAAGGGGTTCGCCCAATAGGACACTCACTCGCGCTCAAGAGGTTTCCACTCGGCCACCAGGGCCGAGTGGTCACCATGTCTTCGTGAAGATCAGACCAGAATATTGAGCAGCCGGCCCTTCACAAAAATCACCTTCTTGGGCTCGGTAGTGACAAACTTTGCAATCGACGCTTCGGCCATGGCCGCCGACATTACGGCCTCCTGCGTTGCGTCGGCCGCGAGTCGCACTTTGCCACGCGTTTTGCCCTGCACCTGCACAGCAATCTCAATCGTGGATTCTTCGGCGAGCGACGCATCCCACTGCGGCCAGCCACTGTCGAACACACTCTTCGCGTGCCCCAGTTCTTCCCAGCATTCTTCCGCGAGATGCGGCGCGAACGGTGCCACCAACTGCACCAGCGGCTCCACCTCACTCACGTGCGCCACGCGTTCAGCCCGGCGCAGCACATTCATATACTCCATCATGGCCGCAATGGCGGTGTTGTACGCGAGCGCGGTGAGATCTTCGCCCACTTTGCGAATGACCTGATGCAACTTGCGCAGCACATCCGGATCGGGTGCGCCGTCGCGCTTCGCATCACGCACCGAACCCCACAAACGATCCAGGAAACGACGCACGCCGCTGATGCCCTGCGAGCGGAAGTCGCCGCCATCCTGATAGGGCCCGAGGAACATGAGATACATGCGGAACGAGTCGGCACCCCACTCGGTAACGTATTCGTCCGGATTAATCACATTGCCTTTCGTCTTCGACATTTTCGCGCCGTCACGAATGATGAGTCCGTGTGCGCGGAATCGCGTGAACGGCTCTTCAAAATCGAGATGCCCACCATCCTTGAGCGCCATCGTGACAAAACGCGAGTACAACAGATGCAACACGGCGTGCTCGTTGCCACCGATATACGAATTCACCGGCAACCAGCGCGACGTCAGCTCTTTGTCGAACGCAACATCGTCACGGCGCGCACTCGGATAACGCAAAAAGTACCACGCGCTGTCGAGGAAGGTGTCAGACACATCGGTTTCACGTCGCGCATCACCACCACACGTGGGACACGCCACATTGTACCACTCGGCGTGACGCGCCAGCGGTGAAATGCCGGAGTCGTCAGGCTTGAAGTCGGGAATGAACGGCAACTCCACGGGCAACTGTTCTTCCGGAACCGGAACCGTACCACAGCTATCGCAATACACAATTGGAATGGGCGGGCCCCAATACCGCTGACGCGATACACACCAATCGTGCAACCGGTAATTCACCACAGGCTTGGCGTGTCCGTGCTGTTCAAGCCACGCGATCACGGCGCTCTTGGCCTCCGCCACGCTGAGGCCGTCAAACTGCGCCGAGTTCACGAGGCGATCCGCACTGTTGCTGCCCACGTAGGCTTCGGCGAGTGCTGTGTCCGCGTCGTCGCCTTCTCCGGCCACCACGCGCTTGATCACCTGCGTGACTTCGAGCGCGCAGTGTTCGCGGAACGCATGCGCCAGTTCGTGCGCAAACTCAAAGTCGCGCTCGTCGTGGCCCGGCACCGCCATGATCGCACCGGTGCCGTATTCCATGAGCACGTAGTCGGCAATCCACACTGGCACCTTGGCACCATTGGCCGGATTCACCGCAAACGCGCCCGTAAACACACCCGTCTTTTGCAGCACGGTTTTGCGTGAGACGAGATCCTGTCGCTTTGTGTTTTCCTGATACGCGCTGACGGCCGCACGCTGCGCATCGGAGGTAATCGTGTCGACCAGCGGATGCTCCGGTGCCAGCACGAGATACGTAGCACCAAAGATCGTGTCCGGTCGCGTGGTAAACACCGGCACATTTGCATCATGCCCATCAATACTGAACGTGACTTCCGCGCCTTCGCTGCGGCCAATCCAATTGCGCTGCGCGCTCTTGGTGACATCACTCCAGTCGAGCCAATCCAGATTGTTCAGCAAACGTTCGGCGTAGTCCCCAATACGGAAAAACCACTGCTCGAGAAAGCGCTGCTCCACCACCGTTCCGCAACGCTCACAAGTGCCGCCTTCCACCTGCTCGTTCGCGAGCACGGTTTTGCAACTCGGACACCAGTTCACAGCGGCCGCTTTTTTGTACGCAAGTCCCTGTTTGTGCAGCTGCAAAAACACCCATTGCGTCCAGCGATAGTAGTCGCGCTGACTTGTGTCGACTTTCTGCTGCCAGTCCACCATGAGCCCGGCACCTTCAAGCTGACGCTGAAAGTTCGCGACGTTTTTCGGCGTGAGCTCCATCGGATGCGCGCCAATTTTCAGCGCGTAATTCTCCGAGTGAATGCCGAACGCATCGTAGCCGAGCGGCTGGAACACGTCGTAGCCGAGCAGGCGATGAAAGCGCGCCGAAATGTCGCTGCCGGTGAACGCAAAGAGGTTGCCTACGTGCAGCCCTTCGGCTGACGGGTAGGGAAACATCATGAGCGAATAGAACGGCTTTTTCGCGTCGGTCAGCTTGGCGGTATTGGTACCGCGTTCAGTCCACGCGCGCTGCCACTTGGCCTCGACGGCGGTGGGGGCGTAGGCAATTGGTTCAATCGTATCCATCCCTCCAAGATATGCTCCTTTTGGCCTTTCGTGTGCTCGCGGAGTCCGATTTTTGGGGGGGGACGGGGGCCGGGCTCCGGTGCCGCTGGTCGGTCTGCTGCGGCGCCTGTTTCGTCGCGGGGGGGACTCCCCACCATTTGTCAAGAAAATATTTGGCATTATGCGGCGCATGGCGCCGCCGTTGCGTTGACCGAGCGGACGTGCTCGGACTGGTACACGGTGCCCGCCTTGAGCATC
>JALHNZ010000122.1 GCA_022843265.1 Gemmatimonadaceae bacterium | reverse complement strand
TCAACGCGACGGTTGGCTGGCGCGGCGTTCACCCAGGTGCGAAGCGCCGCCATGTTGATTTCGAGCAGATCCGGGCGGAGATCCTCGCGTCCGTCATAAAACGCATTTTCGCGCTTCGTGAAAATGGTGGCGCACTGCGCCGCCGTTGGAATCGGGCGGCCGCCGCTGCGTACCTGTGACATGTTCGCGCACGCCGTTCCCGCGGTGGACATGTCCAGCTCAATGTACCAGTCGGCTTTCCAGGCCATTTTCACGTCCCGCACCATTTCGGTATCGCCACCGTTGCGCGGCTCAATGAGCGTATACGCGTCAACGCCATTTGGCAGCGGAAGCTTAAGTGGACGCACGCCGCTCGCGCCCGTCATCAACCTATTGTTGAAGCGCTGCGTACTGCGATTGACAAATGCGGCGCCGGCGTGGCTGCGCGAATCGAAATCGAGCAGCACCGGGCTTCCAGCGGCGTTGTTAATGCGCACACCATTCAAGCGATCATTGGCGTTCTTACGATTCCAGAACACACTGTCGGGCGTGGTGATCTGACTCTGAAAGGTGGCGCTGTTCGAACTGATGTAGATGTTCGAGTTCGAGTGCACCCAACCCACAAACGTCATCGGCGCACCCGGAAGGATTTCAAGATCCTTCTCGTAGAATACGCCGAACTGGAAAAGCGGAATCGACTGGGCGTTGACCGATAGCACGACGGCGCTCTTGTTGCGCATCGAATCGCGCGCCGTGACTTCAATGTCGATGGGCTGATTCAGTGAGATCAGACCAGCGAACGGCCCGGACGTGATCGTTTTGGCGATCGGCGTACCGGTGGTTTGCGTGTTGGTCGTAAACGCAAAGCCAGGCAGTTGCGGCGTTTGAATATTGAGGAGGTCCTCGGCTCCGATCACACCATCCTGCATGGCGGCGTCGAGCTGCGACATGACGTCGTCAGCGCCGCCTTCCGCCGCGTAGGATGTCTGGCTGCTCCGATAGTCGGTGACGGACGTACGGGAGAGCGTGTTCACAGCGGTGAGCCCCGCCGTGATGATGATGCCGAACAGCAGCATCAACAACAGCACGGCTTCGAGCGCAAAGCCACGTCGCGGACGTAAAACGCGGCGAGGGGTACGGCGGCGGGCGGGCAAGGCGGAGGGCATAAAAAGGCTCCGGAGAGAAGACGAGTTTCCTTGTTGAGGAAAATCGGCAATCCGGAGCCTTCCGAGCATGCTTCAGGTGGACGTGCGGTTCACGGTTTAACGCCGCAGGCCCGTGGTGTGACGCTGGGCCGTTATCCGGCCGTCGGATCGACTGGGATCGGACGTGGAAACAGCGGAATGCCCTTGGTGACGCGCCACCCACTACCAGTAAGACGGTCCAGCGCGTGAGAAGGCACGTCGCCTGCACGGCCGGGAGCACCCAGTGTGCCCCAAAGTACGCTTGCGCGTTCCGGCATATACGGGGCGAGCTGCACGGCCAAGCGGCCCAGACGGCGAATGAGGGAGGCCAGCACTCGGTCAAGCGCCTGCTCGTTGGCCGGGTCTTTGGCCAGCTGCCATGGCTGCATGGCCTGCGTGTACTCGTTCGCCCGCGCCACCTGTCGGGCCACAGCGGCGAGCCCTTCATGCAGGAGCCACCCACGCGACCCGTCGAGCGCCGCGTGGTAGGCCGCGATATCCGTGAAGTCGTCGTTTTCGTCGTCTGCGGGTGGAGCCTCTGGCACCACGCCGGCGCGATACTTCTCCACCATGGCCACCGCTCGACTGGCCAGGTTGCCAAGGGAGTTCGCCAGATCTGAGGTGTAGCGCTCCTCAAAACGCTCCCACGAAAAGTTGCCGTCGCCATCAAACGGCACTTCCCGGAGCAACACATAACGGAAGGCATCCGCTCCGTAGCGATCGATCGCCTCGTGCAGATCGAGTTTCACGCCGGCGCTCTTGGAGAAGCGTTCGCCACCGAGCTGGACAAAGCCATGCGCCCAGACCTGGTCGGGCAGGGGAAGGCCCGCGGCCTGCAGCATGGCCGGCCAGATGACGACATGAAAACGCGTAATGTCTTTTCCAATCACATGGAGCTGCGCGGGCCAGCGCGAGTCCCAGTCACCGTCGGGAAATCCAGTGCCCGTGAGGTAGTTGGGGAGCGCGTCAAACCACACGTATGTGCCTTGCGTTTCGCCGGTGGAAAGCGGAAGCGGAAATGGCACGGCCCACGCGAGTCGCGCGCGACTGGCCGACACGTCTTCGAGCCCCTGATCGAGCAGGCCCAGGATTTCGTTCCGGCGGCTCGACGGCTGAATGAAGTGCGGATTGTCCGTAATCAGCGCGCGCAGAAAATCCGTGTAACGCGACAGCCGGAAAAACCAATTGCGTTCTTCCACATCTTCAAGCGCACGCGTGGGGTGCAGTTGGCAAAAGCCATCCACAATGTCAGTGGGCTGTTTGAACGCTTCGCAGCCTACGCAGTAGAGCCCCCGGTAACTGCGCTCATAGAAGTCATCAGGGTTGCGTTCTGCAATCCTGCGAATCAGCGCCTGCACACCCGTTTTGTGGTGTGGAGTCGTGGTGCGAATGAACTGATCGTGACTGAGGCCGAGTTTGCTCCACGTTTCCTGAAAACGAGCCGCGATCAGATCAGTAAACGCCTGCGCATCGGTGCCCTGGGCCGCGGCGGTCTGCGCCACCTTCTGCCCGTGCTCGTCCATGCCGATCATGAAGTGCACATCGTGGCCCGTGGCGCGCTTGTACCGCGCGATCACATCGGCTCCGATTTTCTCCAGCGCGTGGCCGATGTGCGGGTCGCCGTTGGCATAGTCAATGGCGGTGGTGATATAGAAGCGCGGCACAGTCAGCTGTTGGAAGCGGGAGGAGTAGAACTACCGGGATCGTCGGTCCGGCCGTCTTCGCGTGGCCCGCGCTCACCGCGCAAACGACGCCCACCACGACGACCGCGCCGACGCTTGCGACGCGCCTGTTCTTCTGCGCTGTCGATGGTCGACGTCAATGATGGCGTGTCCGACGCTGTGTTGACCGACTCGGCTGACACTTCGCTGCCATCGACTTCTTCGTCAGCGTCCTCATCGTCCGCGAGATCGGGCTCAGGGTCTTCGATGACGTCAACGCGAGGTTCCGCCGGCACCGCAATGCGCAGCTCGGTCGTTGATGCAATCTCATACTCGGCTGTTTCCACCGCGCCTGCACGGTCATCCACAGCGCGCGCATCGATTGCGTCACCGGCCAACGTTTCATTCTGCACATCGGTGGCATCGTCGTCGGGTGATGCAACGGTTGACCCCGCCGACATTGGCCCCCCACCCGCGAGTGCGACCTCTTCGCGTAAGACGGCCAGCGGCACCACGCGTGTGTCGCCCTCCGGATTGCGCAGCGTCACAGTGTCGCGAAAGATGTCGCACACCATGACCTTTTCTTCACCGGTGGCCGTGCGCAGAATCTTGCCTTCTTTCGGGAAACGACGACGACTTTGTACGTAGAACTCGTGTTCGTACCGCAGGCAGCACATGAGCCGGCCGCACGCGCCGGAAATCTGCGTGGGATTCAACGACAATCGCTGATCTTTGGCGACGCCAAGATTGACCGGGCGCAAGTCTGGCAACCAGCTCGCCGAACAGTACTCACGCCCGCAGCGGCCAATGCCAGAAAGACGTTTGGCTTCGTCGCGCACACCGATTTGTTTGAGTTCAATGCGCGTGCGAAACAGTCCCGCGAGTTCACGCACGAGGGCGCGAAAATCAATGCGCTTCTCGGCGGTGAAATACAGTGTGAGTTTGCGGCGATCCCACTGCCACTCGGCGTCGGAGATCTTCATGACAAGGCCGGCCGCACGCGCGCGTTCATGCGACGTGCGTCGAGCCGTTTCGTTTTCTTCCTTGAGCGTGACGCTGCGTGCCACTTCATCAGCGCTGGCCAATCGCAGCGCCCGGTCTGTGGGTTCCGGCGCGGATCCACAGCCGTGCGCGCAGCCGCTGCATCGTTTCTGGGCCAGCTCGCCTATGGCGTGCACATGCCCCAGATCTTCGCCGCGATCCGCTTCAACAATGATGGGCGCGCGAAGCGCTGGCGGAGCGTCACCCGTCCACTGAAAAAACGCTTTGCGATTGCCGCTGAACGCGACCTCGATGAGATGCGTCATGCCGCGATCACTCGATGAACTGCCCCATGCGCAAGAACTTCTCGCGACGCTTCCGCACGAGCTGTTCCGGCTTGCGCCGCTTGAGTTCATCCAGATGACGCACGAGCGTTTCGCGAAGTGTTGTGGCCGTGGCGTTGTGATCCGAGTGCGCACCGCCGATTGGTTCCGGCAGAATCTCGTCAATCACACGCAGCTCGAACAAATCCTGCGCCGTGATACGCAGGGCCGACGCCGCTTTCTCGCGCATTTCCACGCTCTTGCCGTCTTTCCAGAGGATGGCGGCGCAGCCTTCCACGGTGATCACGGAATAGACCGCGTTTTCGAACATCATGACACGGTCGGCGACGCCGAGCGCCAGCGCACCGCCGGAACCGCCTTCGCCGATGACAGTCGCAATGATCGGTACTTGCAGCTGACTCATTTCGAACAGATTGCGCGCGATCGCTTCACTTTGTCCGCGTTCCTCGGCACCAAGACCGGCCCATGCGCCTGGCGTGTCAATCAGCGTGATCACCGGCACCTGAAATTTTTCGGCGAGCTTCATCAGGCGCAGCGCCTTGCGATAGCCCTCCGGGTGCGGCATGCCAAAGTTGCGCTTGAGATTCTCTTTGGTGTCGCGGCCGCGCTGATGACCAATGACCATGACGGTTTCGCCATCGAGTCGCGCCCAGCCGCCCACGATAGCGGCGTCATCACGAAAGGCGCGGTCACCGTGCAGCTCAATGAAATCCGTAAACGCCAGGCGGATGTAGTCGAGCGTAAACGGGCGCTTTGGAATGCGAGCAACCTGCACGCGCTGCAGCGGCGTGAGCCCACGATAAATGCTCACGCGCAAATCGCTGAGCTTTTTCTCAAGTGGCGCGAGCTCTGCCGCGACATCGAGGTCCCGGTCGCCAGCCAGGCGACGCAGTTCATCGATCTGGCGTTCGAGGTCGGCAATCGGCCGTTCAAAATCGAGCGAAGGAGCAGCCATGGAAGTCTCTGAAGGTGCCACACCAAACCACGGTGCGGGCAAACAAGAACAGTGAGCGAAGTCAGGCGCGAATCAGTCGCACCCGCTCCGGACCCAGCAGCGCGCGCATATCGGAGAGCGCGAGCGGCGTGGCCGCAACGGTCAGCGAGCGTGATCGGAATCGAACCGCCGTGCCGCGCTCGTCACGCCAGCGCAGTTCAAGCGGTGCCGAACCGATGTGCCCTTCGAGCACACGGCGCACATCATCCATCACCGCGGGCGGCAAATCGAGGCCGCCCACGAGGTCGATCGAGACAGCAACTTCACCACCGGCCCGCAGTTCGGCGAACCGGGTCACACTCTCTACAATAAACGGCGGATTCTCTTCCTCCTGATGCCTTCGAGAATAGCCGCCTTTGATGAGCAGGGGAATGTCTGTTCGCACCCGATCGCCAATGGCAGCCCACTTCTCGGCAAAGACCAGCAACTCGGAAGATCCGGAAAAATCCTCGACTGTCAACCGGGCGAACTCCTGACCGGTCCGTTTGCTGATCTGCTTCTTGATCGCCGTGACCACTACGCCCAGGGACACTGGAACCTCGGTGTACGCGCCCAGATCGGCCAGGGTGTGGCTGGCGAAGAGTTCGCATTCAGTACGGAACGGCTCGAGCGGATGACCTGAAATGTAGAATCCGAGCAGGTCCTTCTCGCGCTGCAGCCGCTCCGACTCGCTCCATTCGGCCACGTTCGGGAGCGCGGCGCTGTTTTTCTGCGTTTCCGCCGGGCTATCACCCATGAGGTCGCCGAAGAGCGACACCTGACCGGCCGCGGCATCTTCCTGATGCAGTGAGGCTTCGTTGAGCGCCGCGTCGAGGCCGGCGAGCAGCTGCGCCCGGTGCCCGCCCAGCGAGTCGCAGGCGCCGGCCGCAACCAGCGCTTCGAAGAAACGACGGTTGCACATGCGCAGGTCGACACGCGCGCAGAGGTCATGCAGCGACGTGAACGGTCCATCGGCACGGGCTTCGAGCAGCGAGTCAATCGCACCGTGCCCCACGTTGCGCACAGCGCCAAGGCCAAAGCGCACACGCTTCTGTTCCACCACCGTGAAGCGCCAGTTGGATTCGTTCACATCGGGCGCGAGCACTTCGAGTCCCATCTCGCGCGCTTCGGCGATGTACTTGATGACTTCTTCGGTCTTGCCGATCTGCGCCGACAACAACGCCGCCATGAACTCGGCGGGGTAGTGCGTTTTCAGCCACGCGGTGTGATACGAGAGAACGGAGTAGGCGACGGAGTGCGACTTATTGAATCCATACCGTCCAAACGTTTCAATCTGCCCGGCGATTTCCTTGATGATCGCCGCGTCATGCCCCTTCGCGACGGCCTTCTCTTCGAACTTGCCGAGTTCCTTCTTGATCAACTCAGCGTCTTTCTTGCCAACGGCTTTTCGCAGCACGTCGGCTTCGGCGAGTGAGATACCGGCGAGCACCTGCGCAATACGCATCACCTGTTCCTGATACGTGATCACGCCGTACGTGCTGCTCAGAATCTGTTCAAGCTCGGGCAACGCGTATGACACGGCTTCTTCGCCGCGTTTGCGCTTGATGTACACGTTGTGCATGCCCGCATCGAGCGGACCCGGGCGCAACAGTGCATTCGATGCGACCAGGTCGTCAAAGCGGTCGCAGCGCATGCGCTTCAGTACGTCTGTCGCCAGCGGTGATTCAAACTGAAACACACCGCCAGTGCGGCCAGCGCGCAACACACGATACGTATCGTCGTCGGTGAAGCCACGCGTTTCGAGCACCACATCAATGCCGCGTGTGGCTTTGACCAGCTTGATGGTATCGGCAATCACCGTGAGTGTGGTGAGACCGAGAAAGTCCATCTTGAGCATGCCTGCCTTTTCAAGGCAGTTCATGTCGTACTGCGTGACGATCACACGCTCATCGTCACCGGCGCCTGACCCTTTGGACGCCTGCGTGCAGATCGGCACAAAATCATCAAGCGGGCCCGGCGCAATCACGACCCCTGCGGCGTGCACACCGGTGTGCCGCGACAATCCTTCGAGCTTGATCGCGTAATCAAGCAGCTGCCGGTACCGCGGATCATCGCCGTACAGCTTTTTTACTTCCGGCACTTGCACCACGGCCTCTTTCACCGTGAGCGAGTTATTCGGCGCGTTCGGCACAAGCTTCGCGAGCGCGTCTGTTTCGGCCGGTGTAAAGCCCAGCGTGCGCCCCACGTCCTTGATGGCAGCGCGCGACTTCATCGTACCGAACGTGACAATCTGGCCGACCGAATCCTTGCCGTACTTCTGTCGCACGTACTCAATCACTTCGCCGCGACGTTCGAAACAGAAGTCCACGTCCACGTCGGGCATGGACACGCGCTCAGGATTCAGAAATCGTTCAAAGAGCAGATCAAACTCGAGCGGGCACACATCGGTAATGCCCAGGCCGTACGCCACCAGTGAACCCGCCGCAGAACCGCGGCCCGGACACACCGGGATTCCCATGTCGCGCGCCGCCTGGATAAAGTCGGCCGTGATCAGGAAGTAGCCGGCGTAACCGGTGCGGGTAATAACGTCGAGCTCATACTGCAGACGCTCGCGTACTTCATCACGCAGCGGCGCGCCGTATCGAGCCTCGGCACCGGCCGTGGCCAGCGTGACGAGATACTCGTTCTCCGTGTTGATGCCCTCGGGCAACGGAAACGCCGGCACGTTGTACTTCTTGCTGAACTGCACATCCACCGACTCGGCAATCGCGAGCGTGTTTTCCAACACGTCGGGCCGCCCCGCAAAGTGTGCGGCAATTTGCGGGGCGCTCTTGAAGTAGAGGCCGTCGTCGTAGCGCATGCGATCGCGATCGCTGCGATCCTTGCCGAGCCCAATGCACAGCAGCACATCGTGCGCATCGTGATCGTCGTGCGTGAGAAAGTGCGCGTCGTTGGTGGCCACCACGGGCAAGCCCATTTTGTCGGCCAGTTTGAACACTTTCTCGTTGAGCACACTCTGGCCATCGCTGCCGTGCGCCTGCACCTCGAGATAGTAGCGACCCTTGAACAGCTCGGCATACCACGCGGCGGTAGCCTCCGCTTCGGCATCCCGCCCTTCGAGCAGGTGCGACGCGACCTCGCCCGCCATACAGGCCGAGGTCACGATGATGCCCTCGTTGTACTGTACGAGCGTCTCGCGGTCTACGCGTGGCTTCCCATAGAAGCCTTCGGTGTACGCAAGAGACGATAGCTTGACCAGATTGCGGTAACCCACGAGATCGCGGGCCAGCAGCACCAGATGGTAGTTGGACTTTTGCCCGGGGGCGGCTTTCGCACGTACG
>JALHNZ010000121.1 GCA_022843265.1 Gemmatimonadaceae bacterium | reverse complement strand
ATATTGGCGGCTGGGACACACACGCGACGCAAGATCCAAACGCCGGTCAGATGTTTAACCTGATGCTGCAATTTTCCACCGCACTCGGCGCGTTCTGGGCAGACGTGATCTCCACGAGTTTCCCCGTCACGGCGGTCGCGGTGTCAGAATTCGGTCGCAATGCCAAGGAGAACGGCAGTGCAGGTACCGATCACGGTCGCGCAACTGCAATGCTGGCGATGGGCTCACAGATTGCAGGCGGCCGAGTGTTGACGGCCGGTTGGCCCGGGTTGGCCGAGAGTCAGTTGGAAAACCGGCAGGACCTGCGCGTGACCATGGACTATCGTGATGTGCTGGCCGAGATCGTACAGAAACGATTGGAAAACTCGAATCTCGGATTTGTATTTCCCGGGTTCACCCCGACGTTCCGGGGCGTGGTGCTGTAGCCGATTCGATCAGTGCACGACCACTTCGCCATTCATGCCGGGGTGTACCGTGCAGAAGTACGAAAACGTACCAGCTTTTGTGAATGTACGAGACACCGTGGTGTCTTTTACGATGGGGACGTCGATCGGTGCGCCGGCGACACTGCGATTGAACAGTGCGTTGTGTCCGTCGCCATCGGGTGATTCCGTCATGCGAAAGCGAATCGTTCCACCCACTGCAATGTCGGCTGTTGCCGGACTGAAAATGTTTCCCGGTGTGAAGACATCAAGTGTCATCGGGAATTCGGGGCCCGGCTGGATCGTGTCAGTGCCGCTGCACGCAACAATGGCCGCGAGGCTTCCTACCGCTACCAGAACCCGCTGATGCTTCGAACGTCGAATGAAGTTTGTCATGGCTCGTGTTTGACGCGTGGTAGCGGGCGAACGTTACGTGCTCTCTCGCGAAAGCTACTGCTGGCGATATCCATCGTCACGCTGGCGGCATGCGGCGGCAGCGATGACGGTGGCCCAACCGCGCCGCCGCCACCGAGCGGAGCGGATCCGGTCGTCGGGTCGTTTGTCCTGGCCACGGTGAACGCGGGGCCCCTGCCGTTCACTCTTCTGAGCGAGGGCGGATTCAGGCTTGAGATGACGGCCAGTACCATGGCCATGCAGGCGGGCGGTCAGTTCGTGATGGCGACCACCACACGCGAGACGGTCGCGGGTTTTCCGTCTACGTACGTGGACTCAACGCGCGGCACGTGGACACAGAACGCGGGCGCCGTGACCCTGACCGCAACGAGCGGAGCAAGTGCAGCCGCGACGTGGGACGGTACGCGGCTCGCATTTCAGATGACCGGCGACCCCGGCGTGCTGTCGCTGGTGTATCGCAAGGATCCGTAGTCAGCGCGGCGTTTCGCGTAGCGCACGTTGGATAACGTGCAATACCTGCTCGGCGTCGTCGACTGACAGGCACATCGGGCCGCGCAACTTGATCACGTTGTGATGCGGACCATCGGTGCCGGCAAGCACACCATGTGCACGCATGCGCTGTACGACGTGCGAGGCCTCGGTAGACGCCGGTTCCCTGGTTTCAGGGTCGCGCACGAGCTCAACGCCGATGAACAGACCGGATCCACGTACATCACCGATGATGTCGTGCGAGGCGGCGAGCGTTCGAAGTCCGTGCAGAAGACAATCACCAACTTGTTGCGCGTTCTGTTGTAGCTGCTCGTCGAGCGTGACGGCCAGCGTTTCGCGCGCCGCAACGCATGCGGCGGTACTGCCGCCAAACGTGCTGAAGTACTCCATACCATTGGCAAACCGCTCAGCGATGGCGCGTGTCGTCACGACGGCGCCCATCGGGTAACCGTTGGCGATTGGCTTGCCGAGCACCACGATGTCCGGGATCACGTGGTGCTGTTCGAAGGCCCAGAAGTGTGAACCAAGCCGACCAAATCCTGTTTGCACTTCGTCGGCAATGCACACACCGCCGGCCGCGCGCACACGATCGTACACGCCGGCCAGATACCCATCGGGGAGCATGATCTGGCCCGCTACGCTCGGGCACGTTTCGGCGATGTAGCCGCAGAGTGCACGATCCTGTTGCTGCACCAGGTCAATCACGCGTCCAACCTGCGCGGCAAACCATGGACCGGGTTCGCCTGTGAAGTCACGGTTCCGGTACGTATCAGGGATCGGTGACGCATGCACCCAGTCGGGTGGGCCGTTGCCGCCGGGACCATTGTGCTTGTACGGGCTGATATCAATGAGCGTGGTGGTGTGCCCATGATACGCCGCGTCCATCACGATCAGGTCACGCGCGTTCGTGTAGCTACGTGCTAGCCGCAGGGCGAGCTCGTTGGCTTCGCTGCCCGAGGCTGTAAAAAAGCAGACGCTCAGTTCACTGGGCAATGTCGCCGTCAGCGCGTCTGCGTAGTCCGTGAGCTGTTCCTGCAGGTAACGCGTGTTTGTGTTGAGTGTGGCGAGCTGGTCGCTGACCGCACGAACCACGCGCGGATGCGAGTGCCCTACGTGCGCCACATTGTTGTACGCGTCGATAAATCGGTGCGCGTTCTCGTTGTACAGGTACGGGCCAAATCCGCGCACGATGTTCAGCGGTTCGCTTCCGTACGACACACTCACGTTGCGAGACGTTCGCCGCTCACGCCTCGACGCGATTTCCTGCAACGTCGCGTGATGCGCAAGTTGCGAAGCGGGAATGCCAAGCAGCAGGTTCGGATCCGGACAAATGCTGTGCCACACCCGCCGCTGACTGGCGCGAACGGCGCCGTTCACGTTGCAGGGTACATCAAGCATGTCCACGATCAGCTGCATGTGCACGTGTGCCCACCAGTTGCCATTTGTGGGCGCACTGCCAATGCGAGCAAACTCGGTGCCCTGCGCAATTCGCTGGTCCACCTGGAGGTTCTGCAGCGAGTCAACGGAGAGGTGACCGTAGAGTGTGAAGAACTCGACCGGATCATGGCCAGTTGTCACGTGGCGAAGCACGATCACCGGACCGTAGTCGTGATGGGCGTTCGCGAACTCAAAGCCGTACACCATGCCGTCGAGCGGGGCGAAAATTGGTGTACCGGGCGCCGCGGACAGATCAAGACCAATGTGAATGGTGCGCGGTTCAGCCGCACGCGGTTCAAGCGGCCAGTGATAGATGAGCCGTGCTTCGTTGTATCCGCCCGCACCAATGGCTGCGCCGGAGTTGTCACACAGTCGTTGAATGCGCTGGTCGAGTAGCGCGGGTTCGTTCTGCTCGAGTTCGCTGCTGATGAGTGCGCTGCCGGCGCTGAAATCGAGCGGCACAACCGGAGTCGTGCGCAGGTCGTGGCCGAGCACCGGTGCGAACCGCGGCGCATGTTGTTCTAGCCATTGCACCACGCGTGGTGACTGTGGAACGGGCGCCAGACCGCAGGCATGTCGGAACGTGTATCGTGCAAACCGGGGATGAACGGCCGCAAGCTGCGGAAGTGTGTGCTCAATCGGCTGCTGACTGATCGTCAGATAGTCGTCGTTCGGGCGCGCGGGGCTTTGCACCGCAGCGAGACTCGCACTGACGCACAGGCGCAGACTCATCAACACAAACAGCACATCGATCTCGGCGCTGCTGAGCGGTCGTTCGGCGTGGTAGCCTCGCACGACCTGCGCAGCAGCGGCAAGTGGGTCGTCGGCGCCAAGGGCAACGTAGGCCATGGCAATCGCCAGGTCGTTCACCGTGTGGCTGAATACGGCGTCACCAAAATCTACGATGCCGGTGACGCGCTGCGTGTGTACGTCGACCAGCACGTTGTAGTCGTTGGCATCACCGTGAATTACGCTCATCGGGAGCTGCGAGAGAAGCGGTGCAACATCACGCGCGTACAGCGCCTGAAACGTTGCCATGGCCTCGCGAATCGCGGTGTTCGAAACGTGTGTTTCGTGTGCACGGACCACATCGGGTGCGCGTGCGAGGTCCCAATGGAACTCCCGGTGCAGCGCAGACGTGTCAAATCCACGGAGCGCGTTCGTGAGCTGTCCGACGGCGCGGCCCACGTCACGCCGAAGTGTGTCCGTGTGCAGCGGTGACGCACCGTACGGAACGCCGGGCAGTGCGCTGATCAACCGCAGCGTGTGCCCCTCGTGATCACTGGTCAATGCCCCTTCACGCGCGGGCACCAGCGTGGGACACAGTCCTGTTGCGGCGACATGCTGCAGCAACGCGCACTCAGCCGCAATGATCGCGGCCGGTGTGTTCGCGTTGGACACTTTCAGTACAGAATCGCCGCCGTTTTCCCGTCGCAAGCGAAAATTCTGATCGCGCTCGCTGGGAAGCGGGAACGCACGCGCGACGATACCGAAGCATTGCGCAGCAACTGCTTCAGCTTGCGCGGCTGAGAGGGATGGAGCGCCGGCGAGCAGAGGCTACTCGTCCCCGTCGTCGTCTTTCGCGCCGGGACCGTTGAGCTTGTTGCGCAGCGTACGTACAGAAATGCCGAGCAACTCGGCGGCCTTGGTGCGGTTGTCACCGCTCGCCGCGAGCGCATGCTGGATCAGCACCCGCTCGGCGTCAGCAACATTCAAGGAGCCGAGTGCAATGCTGCCGGGTTTTGAGCCGGTTGGCGGCGCGGTTGCCACGCCTCCGGGTGGTGTGGCGACTGCGCCATTGCTTCCGTTCGGCGTGGCCCGCATGCCGCGCGCTGTGGTGACACCGAGCGAATGGGCAAGTCCGAAGCGTGTGCCCTCGAGACAGTGCGGCTGGATCATCGGATCCGGCGTGAGAATCACGGCGCGTTCAATGACGTGCTGCAGCTCGCGCACATTGCCGGGCCATGAATACTGCTGCAACGCGTGCAGCGCGTCCGGCGAGAGCCCTTCAATCTTCTTGCCCAGTTCATGCGCTACTTTCATTGCGAAACGAAGGGCGAGCACAGGTACGTCTTCGGCTCGATCGCGAAGCGGCGGGATCTGTATGGGGATCGTGCTGAGGCGATAGTAGAGATCCTGACGAAAGGTACCGGCCTCAACTTCAGCGGCGAGATCGCGGTTGGTGGTGGCAATGATGCGCACATCAACCTTGATCGGACTCGTGCCACCAACCCGTTCAAACTCCTGCTCCTGCAACACGCGCAACAGCTTCGCTTGCAGGTCGAGACGCATTTCGCTGATTTCGTCGAGCAGCAGTGTGCCGCGGTGTGCTCGCTCGAAGGCGCCTTCCACGCGTTTGATCGCACCGGTGAACGCGCCCTTTTCGTGTCCGAACAGCGAGCTTTCAATCAGCCCTTCGGGTAGCGCGGCACAGTTGAGCTGAATGAACGCCTTCTCTCTCCGCTCACTCTGGTCGTGCAGCGCGCGGGCGAAGAGCTCTTTGCCGGTGCCCGATTCGCCCTGGAGCAACACGGTGGCGCGGGTTGGCGCCGCCATCGCCACCGTTTGCAGAATCCGACGGATGGGCGCGGAATCGCCGATGATCTGCCGTTCGTTACGGTACTGCAGCACCTCTTTTCGCAGCGCTTCGTTCTCGCGGCGCAGTCGCACGAACTCAAGCGCCTGGTCTACCGCGAGCTCCATCTGCTGCGGGCGCACCGGCTTAGTGATGTAGTCAATCGCGCCAGCTTTGATCGCGGCCACGGCGTGTTCAATAGATGCGTAGCCGGTGAGCATGATCAGCGGGATGTCGTAGCCTTCCCGCGCGAGCATGGCCAGAAACTCGAGCCCGGTGAGGCCGGGCATGCGGTAATCGCTGATGATCAGGTCAATATCGCCGCGCGGCAATATCTGCAGCGCTTCGGGCACGTTGCGTGCGCCAATGGCTGTATGTCCCGCGCGCTCCAGCGTATCCTGAAGAATCAGTCCGACACTTGGTTCGTCATCAACGTACAGGATGGTTGCCATGCGGACCGAGCGGAGTCGTAGGGGGACATTCTTGCCGAGCGCGAAGCCGTGATAAAACCGGCCGATCGTGAAATAGACGCACGGCAAGTGTGACGTGCAACCCTGAAATGCGGATCAGCCGGCAGGTTTACGGATCACAACTGCCTGTTGAATACCAAAGCCACCACCAGAGAACTCCCGTTCGAGGTGGAAGAAGCGCTCATTGACCGGGTTGCTGAAGCCTGGATACGCGGAAGGATCCGTGACGAGTTCCCGAAGAAACCGCGAACCGAGATAGTAGATGGAAGAGAAGTCTTCGACGGTGTAGGGAAGGTCGCGATCGCGGAGCAACAGGTCGAGCGAAGACATTTTCAGATACCGGTTGAAGTCGTGCTCAACCAGCGGTGGCATTGCCTTGAGGGCACGCATGGCGTTCAGTAGAACGAGCGGCTCCCAAAACCCCTCGGAAAGCACGACGAGCCCGTTCGGCTTCACGACCCGCAGGCACTCCGCGATGCCCTGCTTTTGCTGCTCCCAGGTTGGCAGGTTGATCAGCACCCGCGTCGTGTAGGCCACGTCAAAGCTGCTATCGGCGAAGTCGAGCGCACGCACGTCGCCGACCTGAAAGTCGAGCGTGGTGGCATCGGATCGGTTTTGGTTGCTGCGATTGGCCGCGTCAATCATGGCCGATGCAAAGTCAACGCCGGTTATGGCGGCCGGTCTTCTCAGTTCAGCCTGCCTGAACGCGGAGTACCCGTTTGCGCAGCCAATATCGAGCACATGATCGTGTGGCCCGATGTGCTTGCCGATCGTCTCTATCTCGAGATCGATCATCCAATGATCACCCCAGGAAGCCCAGTGCGAGTCGGCATGCGTGTGCGCTTGCTGTTCCCAGTATTCCTTGATGTGGTCCTGGCTCATCGACACCTCAAAAGAGTTTTCTGTACCGACGCTCAAGATCTGGGGAGCGCGGCCGATACTGTAATAGACGTGCGCTGACTGTGACGTGCAACCACGTTGGCGCGTGATCCTGTTTCCCGGTTCTCAGTCGCCGATGCGCGTTACCAATCAGACGGTTCTTCGCAACAGCATCAGTCGTCTGCAGCAGAATCTGCAGTCAGTGGAACGCGCGCGCGAGGATATCGCGTCGGGACTGCGGCTGCGCAAAATGTCGCAGGATCCGACCTCTGGTTCAGAGGTTGTGCGCGTCGGCAGCTCCATGCGCGCCATTGAGCAGTTCCGTCGCAATATCCGCATGGCCACGGCCAAGGTGGATACCGAAGAGCGGGTGCTCGACAGTCTCACCAACGGACTCGGCCGCGCTTTGGAGCTCGCCGTATCGCAAGCGTCGAGTACGGCCACGGCCGCCACGCGTCTTTCCGTCAAAGATGAAGTGGATTCACTGATCAGCTTCGCAGTTGGTCTCTCGAACACCCGATTCGGCGACGACTTTCTGTTTGGTGGTACGCGGGGCGGTGAAGCACCCTTCCGCAATCCGCCCACCGCGGGTGGCGATTTCCGCGCACTTGAAAATCCTCCGGGAACGCTCGTCAATCCGTCCGGCACAATACCGATCGAGATCAGCGACGGTCGGTTTATTGTGCCCAATCATGACGGCACCCAGGTGTTTCTCGATACGAACGCACTGTCGAGTCTGCGCGATTTGTCTGAGGCGCTCGGCAACAACGATGTGGCCGGAATTTCTGCCGCGATCAACAGCGTGCGTGAATCGGCCTCGAGTGTGCAATCGCTGATTGGTACGCAGGGTGCACGTGCGAACGAACTGATGGCGGCCGAAACATCGCTTGGTGATCTCGAACTGACGCTTCAGGCGTTCCGATCGGAGCTGCGCGATACCGAAGTCGACAAGGCGATGGTAGAGCTTGTTGGACGACAGACGATGTACCAGGCCGCGATGTCGGCCACCTCGCGAGTGCTTGGATTGAGCCTCGCCAACTATCTATGAGCGCTGGCTTCGACGGATCGAACGCCAACGTCCCGCCCGATACTTCCATGCTTGTGGCAACAACCGCTGTCGAGACCTCCGTCGTTGAGCGCACGATTCACTCACTCGTGCTCGGCGACACCATTATTCCTGCCGACAGTCTCTACGCATTTCCCGAAGGCCTGCACGGCTTTGAGTCGCACCGTGAGTACGCGCTGGTTCCGTGTGCGCGTGAGAATTTCTGGTGGCTCCAGGCCACCGATGAACCCGGTCTCGCGTTCCTCCTCGTCGATCCGTTCGTGGCGTACGCCGGGTACGAAGTGGATCTTGGTGCGGGAGACGAGACGTTTCTCGGCTTCACCAACCCGGCCGAGGCGCTCGTGCTCACCGTGGTGACGTTGCCCGCGTCAAAGGGTCAGCCCGCAACGACGAACCTGCGCGGCCCACTCGTGTTCAACACCGCGTTGCGCCGTGCGCGCCAGATTGTAAGCAACGTGGAGGGCTACGGCCTGCACGTGCCGGTTTCACTCACGCCACGCGAGTTGTAACCGAGGTCGGCGTTGAGTGCCGCCGCCGCTGCGCGGCGGCTACTCGCGCGACATCTCTTGGCAACAACAAGCCGCGCGCCGCGAGCGAGCGCGCGTCGATGTCTGCCGGCATTCCGTACTGTTCAAGCACTGCAGCCGTGAGCTGCTTGAGGTACTCGGGCACGGGCTCGTTCGCCGGCGCCGAGAAGTGCCTTGCGAAGAACTCTGGATGGTGCTCAACGGTGCCCGAGGGATCCGCGAGATGCTCGAGCGCTCGCGCGCCAAACTTCACGTGATCATGCCACTGCTGCACATACGCCAGGCCATCGTGCGCGAGCTGAACACGAGCCTCGCGCTGCGTCAGCAAGGAGCGAAGCTGCTCGGTTGTTGCCCTCAGATCTGGAGAGATTGTGCAGAGTGGACGCGGGGCTGGTAGCGGCTCGATCGCCGGCGCGTCACTGGTTGCAACCGCGCAGCCGCTGGCCCAC
>JALHNZ010000120.1 GCA_022843265.1 Gemmatimonadaceae bacterium | reverse complement strand
GAATCGGGGCGAGCAATGTGTCTGCGCTGTGCGTTGTCTCGAGCGCCTGCACGTCCGGCGAACTCGGGTCGGCGCACACCGTCGCCACCTGATGCACGTTGCCTGCAAGAATTGCAGCGGCCAGTTCTCCGATGGCTGGCTGCTGCTCAAACCGCCAGCTGCGCGTGAGCACGGTGAGACACTGGCGCAGCGGTGAGGCATCGGGTGCGCTGAGAGCCGCGCGGCAGAGCGCGCCCAGGACATCGCCAGCATCCACGCTGGCCAGCTGGTGATGGTCGCCCACCAACATCAGCCGCGCACTCGGCTTGAGCGCCGCCAGCAATGCATCGAGCATCAACACGTCCACCATGCTGGCTTCGTCAACAATCACGAGGTCAGCGTCGAGTGGATCACCACGGTGCTTGCGATACCGATTGCTTAACGGGCTATAGCCGAGCAGGCGATGCAGCGTGCGGGCCTCGTCCGGCACGTCTGCCTGCACGCCACGCTCAGCCGCAATGCTCGTCAACCGCAGACGAATAGACTCCGTGAGTCGGGCAGCCGCCTTGCCCGTTGGCGCAGCGAGCGCCACGCGCAGCCCCGGCGACGATGAACGCAACTCAAGCAAACGGCGCGCCACGTGCGTGGTTTTACCCGTGCCCGGGCCACCGGTCACAATGGAAAACGCGGGTACACCATCAGTGACGGGCGCGTGCACAAGCGCGTTGACTCGGGAGGCAATACGTGCTTCCGCGTCGAAGTATCGACGAAACTGCAACAAATCGGATGTGCGAACCAATGGCGTGGCGTCTGCAACACCACCAGCAATGTCAGAGCCGGCAAGTGTGCGCTGCCACCAACGCGCGCTCCAGTCGGTGTCGCCCTGCACGAGCGGAATGAGCACAGCGCTCGCTACTTCGCGTGACTGATCGGCGAGTTGGTCGAACGTGATCGCGCTATGCCCTTCGCGCAGAGCACGGCTCGCCAGCAGTGTGGCGAATCCAGCCGCGATGGTGTGATCGGCACTCATGCTGCTGCGCCGAGCACAGGTCACCGCTAGTTGCACATCAATCGCTTCACTGTGGGCGGCCAGCGCCACAGTGCGCAATGTGTCATACACGTGAGTCCGTGCCGCCTCTGTGTCTACATTCGCACTCATGCGCTCGCTCCCACACGCGTCTCAACGCGAGTCCCGAGCGCCCGGTCGAGCGCATCCAGCAGCGCGGGCGTTGGTGCGTCACGAAACCATCCATGATCGCTGGCGCCAGTCACGCCGCGAAGGAACACGTATGCGACGCCGCCCCAATGCAACGCCGGATCGTAGTTGCGCTGGCGAACGCGCAGGTGGCGGTGCAGAGCGAGCAGATACAGATGATACTGCAGCGTGTAGTGTCCGTTCATCATGGCGATGTCCAGACGCGCTGGCGCGTACTCGGACTCGTCGTTGGTGCCAAGCTTGTTGGTTTTCCAGTCTGCAAGCCACCAGCGACCCTGATGTTCAAAGGCCACGTCGACCACACCACTCAGGTACGCACTGACGTGGGAGTCTCGCAGCGTCCGCAACTCGCGGGCGTATCGCTGCGCATGCGCGGAGCCATGCGCTTCAAGTACATCGGCAATCCGCCGCGTGGACGCCGATGACAACGACAGATCAAAGCGCCACTCACGAATCGTTGCGTCTGGCGCGACGTCCTGCAGCGCAAAACCGGCGTCAGGTATGGGTGCGGCGCAGACGGTCTGCACCATGCTACAAACATCAGCCACGCGCGGATTCGACTCGTCAAGCTGTGAGATGAAGCGATGCGCCAACAGCGAGCGACGCACCACGGGCTCAAGTCGGGCGGCGTCCGTTCTGCGGTAGTCAATCAGCTCAAAGATCCGATGCATTGCGTTACCCGCGGTGGCGCCGGCCGGAAACGCACGAAATCCGGTGGCCGGAGCGGCCGGTGAAGCCGCGGCAACGTCGGGTGTCAACTCGACAATATCACGGTCCGCATCAGATGCCGGGCCCACGAGCTCATCCGCGCCCGACGCATCGAGTGTCAGTCGGGAAAAGCTGCTGGTACGCCACGTGTCGAGTTGCTTTCGCGAAATCCTGAGCTCGCGCGCGCTCGACGGCGGTGCGGAATCGGCGCGTCGCGTTGCGGTGAGTGCCGCGGTGCCACGTTCCAGTTCGCGCCGCTGCATGACGCCGTGTGAGTCACTCACCAGACGCTGCAGCACTTCACCCATTGATTCGGCGCCAAGTGGGCGCAGCAGGTGACCAAGTGCTGAATCTGCGGCCGAATTCTGCCGTCCGATCTCTCCAAACGCGATGTAGCAGCGGTGCACCGCTCTGGTGAGAGCAACGTAGGCCAGACGCATCGACTCCGCGCGTTCGTGCCACTCGTGCATCGCGCAGCGCTCCGCGTTGTCTGTGCTGCCCAGATCCAGAACTGGCGTTTCATTTTCAAACGCCAGCGCTGGCGTCGTATCAAACGGCCCGCTGATTTCCGGTGGTGTTGACCAGAGCGTCGGGCAGAACACGATGTCGAACTGCAGTCCCTTGGCCTTGTGAATTGTCAGAATTTGCACGGCTTCACTATCCGTTTCGAGCCGAAGCTCTCGGCGATCCGGCGTATTGGTGACCGTGCGTTCCCGCGCGACCCATATCGCGAGCCCCTCGGGCGCGAGGCCCTGTTCAGCCCAGGCCTCGTGCAACAGTTCGGTAATGTGTCGCAGGTTGGTGATGCGACGATCACCGTCCGGCAAGGTCAGCAAACGTGCGATTGATTCACGTTGATCCATGACATCGCCGATCGCCGCCGCGATGCCGCGTTCACGCCACGTTTCGCGAGCGGCGCGGAACACCTCGATGGTGGCAAGCCAGCGCATCTCACCGTCGGGCTGCAGTGTTTCCGCGATCTCGGTAGCGGAACTTCCCCACAACCGTGTCGCCATAGCCGATCGCACGGCCCGATCGTTTTGTGGAGACGCCACTGCCGCCGCGAGTCGAAGCAACTCGTCTGCGTCTTCAGAATGAAACACATCGGCGTCGCCCCCAATAACGGAGGGGATCCGTGCGGCATCCAGACACCGCTTCATTTCACGAGCTTCCGCATTGCTGCGCACCAGCACCGCGATCGACCCAAAGGCTACGCCCGCCGCATTGAGATATACGGTCTCGTTCACAACCTCACGAAAGATGATCGTCCGCGCATCATCTTTGGATAGGGTGCCCGCGCTGGTGCCGAGCGTGTTTGGCAACCACCACCACTCCATGGCGTGCGCACCACGCCCAGCCAGTCCCGGCGGAGGCGCGGGTTCGCGCGCTGCGGTCACGTGCGGGAATCCGATTTCTGCTTCGCTTACAAGAAACGGATCAGCGGCGCGTGTGAACAAGCGTTCGACCGCCTGCACGTACGACGGCGTGCTGCGGAAATTTTCAAGCAGCGTGTAGCGATGCTGCGCGGAGGCAGCGGCTTTGAGATACGCGTCGATGTCGGCGCCACGAAATCGGAAAATGGATTGCTTGGGATCACCAATGAGGAACAGCGGGCATCCCTCAAACGCGAGTGAAAAGATCGGGAACTGTGTGCGGTCCGTGTCCTGAAATTCGTCGATGAGCGCTGCCTTGAACCGGCTGCGAATACGCTGCGCCAGTGGTCCGTGCGCGCCTTCGCGCGTCAGCACGGCCGAGAGCTTTCGAAGCAGATCATCAAAACCCATCAGATGTCGTCGTTCCTTTTCCTTCAGGAACGACTCACTCACGGTCCCGATAAAGTCCTCGAGCAACACCTGCTCCGCGGAATCATGGTTGTAGGCAATGCGCGTGCCCGGCAGGCGACGATACGGGGACACCAACTTTCCAACCCAGCTCTCAATGGCGTCTCGTGCACCCGTCACTCGCATTGACGCGTCTGCATCAAACATGACGCGCACCCGAGCCCAGTCACGCGCAGCCCGGGTCAGCGGTTCCGTTTCATCCTGAATAAACGTGGTGCGGAACGGCACGTGACTTTCCAACGCGCTTTCGGCCAGCATGCGCTGACAGAATCCGTGAATCGTGTTCACGGCCAGATCATCGAGCGACGCCAACGCGCGGCGAACGATCGCTCCGCCCGCCTCACCGTGAAGTTCGCGCAGCGCAAACAGATCATCATTGGCAGGGTCACGCGCGGGCGGTGTGGTGCTCCACACCTGATCCGCAGCGCGCAACGTCGCGCGAATACGCGTCACAAGCTCCTGCGTGGCTTTCGCGGTGAACGTGACGATCAACACCTGCGACAGCTGCGCGACTTTTTCCTCCAGCAACAACCGCAATAACAAACGTGTAATCGCGAATGTCTTGCCTGTACCTGCACTCGCCTCAACAAGCGTGACGCCGGCTTCCAGCGGCACGGTGAGCGCGTGGAACGGCAATGCGTCTCGCGTGCTCATGCGTTGTCCACCAACGCTGGCCAGCGACCGAACAGCGTTTTCGCCAATGCTTCGACTTCGTCCCATCGATCAATCATGGGGTGCGTGCCGCGAAAGCAGAGCTGCACGTACGCATCGTCTTCATCGTTGCCCACCACCGCATAGGCGGAGCGATTGGATTCGTACGCCTTGATAGCGGCCGCGCGAGGATCTTTTCGCGCTGGTGTCTTGCCCGTGCGTTTCGGGGTGATGCTCGCCTGCAGCCAGGCCCAGCCGGCGTTCGCAAAGAAGGGCTGTGGTGCGCTTCTCGCGGCCGCCGTCATGCGAAGGAGCGCGACCAATGTTTGTGAAGCGTCGGCCACCGGACCCAAGGTGATACAATCCGCCTTCTTCTTGCCAATGACACGCGTGCTCGTCGGCAGATGCGTGGCGCCGCGTTCGTGCGCGGTGCACATGGCGAGGTGTTCAATCCACGCCCGAATGTAGTGATCCGGGCGCACGCTGCCCGCCCGAACGACCAGACGTTCACTACCGCGAATCTGATCGAGTCCTCCGGTCAACGTCCATTCATCGAGCGTGATGTCGAACGCTGCAAGCTCAGGTGCGAGCTTGGGCACGGCGACCAGCACATTGTCCACCTCAGAACGAAGCTTTGTATACCACGCGTCACCCAGCGCATCGATTGGCAGCTCTCCATTCGCGATCATGCGCGCGCGCAACCGCTCGTCGTCACGCACGCAGTCGGCGGAAATCAGCGACTGGGCCAGAATTCGCGACCTTACCGAGCCCGCATGCAACGCGTTGAGTGTGAACGGTTCATCGTCCTGCGGATCATTTACGTCGTGCTGCAGCCAAAGCCGCAGTGAACGCGTGCAATAGAAGCGACTTGGGTTCTGCCAGCAATCTGAAAGATCGCGCAGCGACAGCCGATGCAGCTCCGCGTCGTCAAATGAAGCCGGATCCAGTGGGGAGACGACAAACGGAGGCTCTTCGCGGTTGGCCGAACTGTTGACACGCGCCGCTGCGGCATGCTGCTTCGAAAAGGTGAACAGCGGCGAATCGGCATCGCCGGCAAAATACGCTGGTGAGAACGGTTGCAGCGGGTGCTGCACAACAAGTGACGCGCGTGCCTGACCAGCGGTCCTGCGATCGAGATGATCAAGCAGTTCGTCGATCACCACCGACGGAGCGCATGGTGCGTTATCCCGCACGGCGCGTCCACTGTAGCTGAGAATCAGTTGTGATTGCGCGGCGAGCAGTACGTCAAGAAACAGCTGCCGATCATCGCCGCGTAGATCGCGGTCGCCGGGGCGACGCTCGACTTCGAGCAAGTCGAATGCCGTGCGTCGGTCACGTCGGGGAAAAACGCCGTCGTCCAGCCCAGCTACGGCAATCACACGGAATGGCAAACTACGCATGGGTTTGAGTGCCGCCACTGTCATGCCGCCGGTGAGAAAACCGCTGCCCAGTCCGTCATCATCGAACTGGTTTTCGATCCAGTCGCGAACCAGCGAAAACGGCACGACTGAATCATACGATGTGAGTTCGGCGATCTCGCGCAATCGCGAAATGGTGCGATTGAGCGATTCAACCGATTGTTTCTCCACTAGAGAATCCGGCAACAACAGGCTCTCCACAGCGGCCGTGAATGCGGCGCTCCACTCGCTGAGCGATCGCGATGTTCTCCACGCGTTCAAATGTGCCGCCAGCGCATCAATCCAATCAGCAAGTCGCGCGAGAGTTTCGGGGTCGCCTGCAGTATCACCGGCGGTGGGCAATACACCCAGCACGGGTTCGTGGTATTCACCAACCGCGACGCCCAACAGCAATCTGTCCAATCCCGCGCGCCAGCTCGCGGCTTCATACTCGGGTAAGTCGAGCGCTACACGGTCGGCCGCGTCATAGCCCCACCTGATGTTCGCCTGGTGTGTCAGCGATTCCAGCGCCTCGACGTCATTCTGCGTGAGCTCGGCGGATTGTCGAACAATCGCGAGGTTCAGCACATTGAACACATCGCTGCGTGCAAGCCGACCGCCATCGAGCGCGAGTAGACGGCTGAACGCCTCGGCCGCCGGTTGCGCGCGTCGCGCCGGACGATCGGCAATGCGGTACGGAAGGCGCAGGCCGTCAACGCCGGCGCCTCCCAATACGGCGTCGACCAGTGGCGCCCATTCGGTCGCGTCCGGCACAAGCAGCAGCAAATCGTGAGGACGCAGCGTTGAGTCACGCTGCATGGCATCAAGTAGCTGATCGCGCAGCAACTCCAGCTGCCGACGCTGCCCGTGCGCGCTGTGCACGCGCAACGAAGCATCGTGCGCATCCAGGAGCAGTGGAGAATCACCGGAATCACCGACGCGCAACTCCTGTTGCAGTCGGGACAGCAACGTGTTGACAGCAACGGGTGCTGTGTTCAGGGCGTTGATCGTTGCGCCGTGGTCCGCAAGCAGCGCCAGAAACTCGCGGCTTTGCAGCCCGAGCATCTCCCCCACGGGATGCTTGACCTGCTCTGGAAGTGACGCGGTGTACACCGTGACGGGCACGTGCTTGCCTAGTGCCGCGAGCAGCTCGATCACGACCGGCGGAAGCGCGCTCACACCAAACACCGTCACACGCGACGGAAGCGAGGTTGGCGTGCCTGCCTGTACCGCCGCAATCGTGCGGCGCAATCGGTCGGCCAGATGCGGCGTGCTGCTCTCAGCGCACAACGCGCGCCAGAGCAACGCCTGCCAGCCCGCGTGCTGGCTTGCAGATGGTTGCTCGCCGCGCTCCCAGCTGGTCAAGGTATCAGCGCGAAACAGCTGATAGTCATCGAACCGGGCCGCAATCTGTGTGGCCAGTCCAAACCGTGCACGCGCATCATTGGCACGCAGGTACGCACGCAGTGGCTGATAGGCGGCTTCGTTCGGAGACAGCTGCTGAAGCAGTGTATCAACGCGCCACGTCATCAGTTCACGCGTAAACGGATCAGTATCCGCGCGTGAACTGCGATCCGGAGTAACCCGGCGCTCAATATCGCGCACAAACGCGGCCGGGAATGGCATCGACAGCGAGCCGGCGCAGCCGAAGCGATCTGCCAGCTGCAGCGTAACCCAGCGTCGCATACCCTGGCTCTGCACAACGATCAGCTCATTGTCGCGAGGCGGCAGTGGATCGCTCGCCAGCAATTCGCCGAGATGATCGAGCAAGGGAGCTAGCTGACTGGCGGTGTAAACACGAAATCGATCGTTTCGCGGCATGATCGGATCGGACACTACTCAACCGCCTGCTGAAATGCGGGTGTGGGAAGCTCAAGCACCTCACCGTCGGACGCGTTGGTGCCGATGTTTTCTCCGACCTCGTCAGACGATGCATCGAGCAGGTCTTCCGGCAGCTGCTTGTTGGGCTTCACGCCGAGTTCGCGCAAGAGCTCCGCTTGCCGGATCACATTGCCTTTGCCGCGACTGAGCTTTTTTCGCGCGTCTGCGTAGGCCTGCTGTGCGGAATCAAGGCGGGCGCCAATGGTGTCAAGATCTGTCACGAAGCCAACGAGCCGATCGTACATATCCGCGCCGCGTTTGGCGATGTCTTTGGCATTGCGAGTCTGCGCTTCCTGTCGCCACAAGTAGGCCACGGTGCGAAGCACAAAGAGCAGGGTGGATGGACTGACGAGCAGTACGTTGCGGTCCCATGCCTCGGCGCAGAGTCGTTCATCGTTCGTCACGGCCAGCATGAACGCTGGCTCTATTGGTACGAACATCACGACGAAATCGAGCGAGGCACCGTACAACTGATCGTACTTCTTCTCCGCCAGCCCTCGAATGTGTGCGCGCACCGATTGCAGATGCTCCCGCTGAGCGGTTGCTCGCTGCTCATCGGTCACCGCTGAGGCAGCGCGTTCAAACGCCAGCAGTGACACCTTGGCATCAACCACGATGCGGCGGCCTTCGGGCAACTGAATCACCACGTCGGGTTGTTGCCGCCTCCCATCGTCGTTTTGTTGCGAATCCTGGAGAATAAACTCGGCGCCGGCTCGCAGTCCCGCCTGCTCAAGGATGCGCTGCAAAATGAGCTCACCCCAGTTACCCTGGTGTTTGTTCGATCCGCGCAGCGCGCTGGTGAGATTCTTTGCGTCTTCGCTCAGCGACTGGTTCAGGCTTACCAATTGTTGGACCTGCTCCTTCAGCGCAGCGCGGTCCTTTCCCTCATTCACATAGACCTCTTCAACTTTCTGCTGAAAGTCCGTCAGCTTGGTACGCAACGGGTTCAGCAGCTCGCCAATGCTCTGTTGGCTGTGCTCGGCAAATCGTTTGGCGTTTCCTTCCATGATGTCGCTCGCCACCAGCTTGAACTGCGCGGCGAGCGTTTCTCTCGCGGCGTCCAGCGTGGCCAGCTTGTCTGTTGCAGATGCACGTTCCGACAGCAGGAGCTGTTCGCTCGCCGCCAGCCGGATTCCCAGCTCGTAGTTCGTCTGTCGAAGCGTGTCTTCTTTTGCCCGCGACGCT
>JALHNZ010000119.1 GCA_022843265.1 Gemmatimonadaceae bacterium | reverse complement strand
GCACGCGCACACCACGCGATTCCAGCCAATCACGATCGGCGATGTTGTACGGCGTGCGCGGGCACGCCGAGCCTACGTAGCGTACATCGGCGCCGCTCTCAATGAGCAAACGCGCGACCAGCAACTCCGAACCTTCGTAACCGCTCATGGTGATGCGGCCCTTGATTGGACGGGATGCAAGCGCGCCCTTGATCGCCGGCAGCACACGATTTTTTGCTTCGTCAATTTTCTCGCGCGACACACCGGCCATCTGGCCAATGTTTTCAAGCCACGCTTCGGTGCCGTCGTAACCAACCGGCGCTGAACCAACAATCGGGCGGCCCGCCGCTTCAAACTCGCGGAAGCTCGCCGTGTAGAACGGATGAATCGCGGCCACACCAACACAGTCGAGCGCGGCGTACAGTTCACGCCATTCGCGCGTTGGTACAACCGGACCGGCCGCGAGTCCCATGGGCTCGAGCATCATGCCAATGCCAACAGGGTCCACCGGAAACATTTCGCCCACGAGTGTGACCGTGGGCTTTTCCGCGCGACCACCACGCGGCGCTTGCACGGGACCCTGCTCGGCTTCGAGTCGCGCGTACTTGAGCATCGCGCCAGCGAGTACGTCTTTCGCTTCGGCGTGCGTGGGCACACCAAAGCCCGGCACATCAATGCCTACAATGCGCACGCCGTTGATTTCCTTGGGCAGAATCTGCAGCGGCACACCAGACGCAGTCGGCACGCACAGGTTGGTGATCACAATCGCATCGTACAGCGCCGGATCAGCCATTTCGTGCACGGCGTCGCGAATGTCTTCGAACAACTTGCCGGTCACGAGCGACTCGGAGTTGAACGGCACATAACCAACCGTGCGCCGCGCACCGTAAAAGTGCGACGTAAACGTGAGGCCGTACACGCAGCACGCACTGCCGCTCAAAATCGTGGCCGTGCGACGCATGCGCAGTCCAACACGCAGCGAACCAAACGCGGGGCACATGCTCTGCGGTTGGTCGTGCGGGCCCTTGGGATAGTCAGCCGCGTAACGGTCGAGTGTTTCACTCTTGCCTGCGGCACGAGCAGCCGCGCGCATTTCGTCGGCACCAGAGTGACAGCCCAAACCGTCCGTGGCGGTCGCCGCCACGTTAATGTCTTCAACAATCGGCAGCGCGGCGCGTGATCCATTGCCATTCGCACCATTGCCGCTTGCGTCGTTGCCATTTGCAACTGCGGCCGGCGACGGCGCGCAGCCGAGTCCACCTGGCGCGTCGCCATCGTTGGCCATGGGCGTGCTGCCCGCGTCGTCGTACGGTACTTCGTTCCGCTTTACATCAATCGTCATGGCGTGCGGCCTCAGACGGTGTCGTAGACAACTTCAAGCGTCGACTTCGTGATTTCTTCTTTGCCGCACATATCAAACATCGTAGCCGGCTGCAGCACCACATCACGACCCGTGGTCTCGGCGCTGAACAAATCGAGAATGCCGTCCATGGTAAGCGGCTTGGGTCGCACTGGTGGCGCGTCGGCTACGTTGCGCGCGAGTTCTTCGAACAACGGACCCCACTCCGTGCCCGGAATGCCAATGATCTCGTAGTTCGCGCTCTTGCGACGAATGTCGTCGTGCTGCGGAATCGCGGCGAGCACGGGAATGCCGGCGGCCTTGGCAAACGCGGCGGCTTCACCGGTGCCGTCGTCTTTGTTGATCAAAATGCCGGCCACACCAACGTTGCCACCAAGACGACGGAAATATTCCACCGCGTTGCACACATTGTTCGCCACGTACAGCGACTGATTGTCATTGGAGCCAACCACAATCACCTTCTGACACATGTCGCGCGCGATGGGCAAACCAAAGCCGCCGCAGACCACATCGCCGAGGAAGTCGAGCAACACAAAATCAAAGCCCCAGTCATGGAAGCCGAGTTTTTCGAGAATCTCGAAGCCGTGAATGATGCCGCGTCCACCGCAGCCGCGACCAACTTCCGGGCCGCCGAGTTCCATGGCAAACACACCGTCGCGAATGAAACACACGTCGCCAATGGCAACGGCCTCACCAGCGAGTTTTTTCTTGGCGCTCACTTCAATGATCGTGGGGCAGGCTTTGCCACCAAACAACAAACTCGTAGTGTCGCTTTTGGGATCACAGCCAATGAGCAACACCTTCTTGCCTTGCTGCGCCATCATGTACGACAAGTTCGCGAGCGTAAAACTCTTGCCGATACCGCCCTTGCCATAGATCGCAATGATCTGCGTCTCCTTGGTCACGGGGCCGGTATGTACCGCCTCTGGTTCGCTGTTCGCTTCGGCGCGCACGTTGTTGTGCAGTTGGTGCAGGGCAGTGGCGTTGTCACTCATGCGACGGAGCTCCAGTCGAGGATCATCTTGACGCAGTTGGGATCGGTGAATGCGGTGGTGTAGGCCAACTCGGCCTGTTCCGCGTTATGCGTGTGCGTAATCAGCCCATCAAGATTCAGCTGACCACTATTCGTTAACTCGGCGACCGCTGCGAGATCACCGGGCGCCCACTGCGCGGCAACAGCCAGTGTTGCTTCGCGCAAGAATGCGGGCGGGAATACAAAACTCACGGGCTCGTGATAAAAACCGGCGAGCACAATCGTGCCGCCTGGTTTGAGCCGCGAAATGAGTGTGTCGAGCAAACCATTCGCGCCGCTCACTTCCTGAATGCACGAATAACTCGTGCCCACATCTTCGTCAGGATGCACCACGCGATAGCCTTGCGCACCTTCGCTGCGGATGGGGTTGATCTCCCACACCGTTGGTGCAGCGCCGCCGAGTACAATCGTGAGACGTGCAATGAGTCGGCCGAGTGCACCGTGTCCAACGATCAAATCAGGGAGCGCGCGTTTGCCAACACCGAGTGCGTGATACGCCGTGGCAGCAAGCGCGAGCAACACACCGCGTTCCTGCACAGAATCAGCGAGTGGTACCGTGCGCGCACCGGGCACCACCACGCGTGCCGCTTGTCCACCAAAGAGTCCGCGTGCGCCTTCAAAACCCTTGGAGCCGGCAATGAATACCTGCTGCCCCACGGTGCGCCCGGACTCGGGACCGGCGTGCACGATTTCGCCCACGGCCTCGTAGCCCGGCACGAGCGGGTAGCCGAGCCCCGGGAAGGGTGGCATTTGCCCAGTATATAGAAGCCGCTCGGTGCCGGTGCTGATACCGGACCACCGGATCGCGACTATGACATCCTCGTCGGCGGGCGAGACGAGCGACAATCGGCGCAGCGAGAGAGTCTCGGGCTGCTCGAAAACTACGGCCAGCGTGTCCACTGAACCTCATGGAGCGATCGGAAGGACTACATCCCTGGGGGGACAGACAAAGTGTAAACTGAACGTGACACCTTGCCTTGTCAACAAATGCCGACGATCCCGTTCGGGTACGTTCCGAACGGGATGAAATCAGGCTTCGGCCACGATCAGGCCGGTCTGAATCGGGTAGCGCGTGGGCACCGATTTTGAGCGCTTGAACCCGGCCGCGGCGATCATGGCGTGCAGCTCTTCCGGCCGCCGAGCGCGTCCTTTCCCCATGGCCATCAGGTAGAAATTAAAGTACGCGTCGCCCACCGGCTCGGCGCCGCGCACTCCGGCCATAGCCTCGGCCACGAGCAGCGTTCCGCCCTTGGGCAGCGCGGCGTGCACCTTGCGCAGGAGTCGGTTCACGGACGCGTCGTCATGGTCAAGCAGCACGCGCACGAGCGAGCAGACGCTTGCCCCCGTGGGCAGTGCGTCCGCATGAAAGTTGCCGCCCACACTGCTGAACCGATTGGCCAGACCGGCCTTTGCCATGCGCGACTGCGCTCGGCTGGTTACGGCCGGCAAGTCGAACAGCATGAGATTGAGCTTGTTGTGCCTCAGGCCGGCGTGCGTGAGAAACACACCCTCTCCGCCGCCCACGTCGAGCAGGCAGTCGTGTTTGGAGAGGTCGTAGGCATCGAGCACGTCGCTGGCGAGCGGCGGCAGCGTGGCGGCCATCATCTCGGAGTACGAGGCCACGCGGGCGTCGTCAATCGCTTGCGGGCGCGGCGCGTCGGCGTAGGGCCAGTAGCGCGAAAGTTCGGTGCGGAAGTCGCTGCCGGCTCGCAGGAGGGTCACCGGGTCGGCCAGGTCGCCGTAGGCCATGGCGTGGTGACGGATCAGGGCCACGAGGCCCGCGTTGCCGGCCATGGGAGCGCCCAGGGGTCCCAGGGCCACGCGTCCGCCGCGACGTTTGGCGAGCAGGCGGAGCGAGGTGGCGGCGCGGATCAGCGTTTCTGTGGCGGCGTCTGGCAGGCCGGTGTGTTTGGCGATCTCGTCTTTCGTAAGCGGGCCTTTGGCGAGCAGATCAAAGAGCCCCAGCTCGACGCAGGCGTACAGCGTTTGCGTGTAGACAAAACCCGCCATCAGGTCGAAAAGCGCTCGACTCCGGTGCAGCGCCACGGGCCGCGTGAGCGGGAACCGGGCGGCCCAGCTCTGGAAGCCTTCCGTGGCCACGAAGGCGTTCCATCGGTCGCGCCATCGCTCCCAAAAGGGGGCGGTGTATACCGCGGTTGACGGCGTCGGGAGCGTGTGAGCCGTTGACGGGGTCACGAGCGACGGCGCCGCGCTTGATGACGCGACGGTGACGCTGGGCATCGCTTCGGCGAGCGAACGGTCGGGGGGCGTCATCGGGGACACCCGCAAGTGGGGCGAGCAGGCAAACGGAGCGCGTGGGGAGCCGAGGCGTTCTGACGCGCTGGATGCGCGATCTCGTACCGTGGCGTACAAAGGCGACGATAGTGCGCGCCTCAGAAAGTGTCAAGCGAAGTGTACACTTAGGCAGTGCAAGGGCTTAATTACCGCCCCATGCGCCATGTCTATCCGTTTAGTGCGATTGTGGGTCAGGACGAGATGAAGCTCGCCCTGCTGTTGACCGCCGTGGACCCGTCCATCGGAGGAGTGATGGTGTTCGGCGACCGAGGCACCGGCAAGAGTACGGCGGTGCGCGGCCTGGCCGGGCTGCTGCCGCCCATGACCGTGGTGGCGGGGTGTCGCTACGGCTGCGCGCTGCCGAGCGATACGTCGGGGTGCGGGTACTGCTCGCGCGGGCATGCGGATGGCGAGAAGGTGCGCTCGGCGAAAGCGCCGGTGCCGGTTGTTGATTTGCCGCTTGGTGCAACGGAAGATCGCGTGGTTGGTGCGCTTGATCTTGAACGTGCGCTCACGACCGGTGAAAAAGCGTTTGAGCCGGGACTGCTCGCGCGTGCGCATCGCGGGTTTTTGTACGTGGACGAAGTGAACTTGCTGGAAGATCATCTTGTCGACTTGCTGCTCGATGCGGCGGCCACGGGTGAGAATGTGGTAGAGCGCGAAGGTGTGAGTGTGCGACATCCGGCGCGGTTCGTATTGGTGGGGTCCGGCAATCCGGAAGAAGGTGAACTGCGGCCGCAGTTGTTGGATCGTTTTGGTTTGGCGGTTGATGTGAAGACGCCTCGCGAAATTGCATTACGCATTGATGTGATCAAACGACGTGACGCGTTTGATCGTGACGCGGACGCGTTTGTAGCGCACTGGGAGAAAGCCGAGAAGGCCGTGCGCAAGCGCATTGTGAAGGGGCAGGAGCGGCTGGAGTCGACCACGGTGCCAGACGCGGTGCTGGTGCGTGCGACGGAGCTGTGTTCGAAGCTTGGTACCGATGGATTGCGCGGTGAGTTGACGTTGTTGCGCACGGTGCGTGCGTACGCGGCGCTTGAGGGGCATGGTGAGGCGACGCTTGAGGATTTGCGCAAGATTGCGCCGCTGTGTTTACGGCATCGGCTCAGACGCAATGTGTTGGACGAAGCGAGCAGCAGCACGCGTGTTGAGCGGGCGCTGGATGAACTCTACGCCGCTACCTGATCGCACGAACGCGATGAACTCCGCGACTCTCTCGCTACTCGTGTCCGCATGATGAACGGCGCTCTGGCCGCTGCACCATCGCGCGTCCGCGCGTGGAACGACGCCGAGCTGGCCGCGGCGTTGCTTGCCATTGATACTGGCGGGCTGGGCGGCGTGGTGCTGGATCACGCGTCGCACGAAGCCGCGCGCGAGTGGAATCTGTTGCTGGGCGCATGTTTGCCCGATGGCGCGCCCATGCGACGTGTGCCCGGCAGTGTGACCGACGATCGATTGCTTGGCGGTGTGGATCTCTCGGCCACGCTGTCTACCGGTCGGCTCGTGGTAGAGCAGGGTGTGCTTGCGGCGAGCAATGGCGGCGCCGTGGTATTGCCCATGGCGGAGCGTGCATCGGCTTCAGTGCTTGCGGCGTTGGTTGGTGTGCTGGATACGCACACCCTGCGTGTAGAGCGCGAGGGCATTGCCGCAGAGCATGCGGCGCGTATCGCGCTGGTGTGTTACGACGAAAGTTCGGATGACGAAAGCATTGCGCGTGCGCTCACTGATCGGCTCGCGTTCCGTGTGACGGGCATGCAGCGCTTCAGCATCAGCGACGAAGCGCGCGAGTTGTTGGTGCGCGCTGTTCGCACGGCACGCGAGTCACTCCACGGCGTTGAAGACGGCGCCACGTGGATGACTGCATTGTGTGAACTCGCCGATGCGTACGGTGTGGATTCCATGCGCGCCCCGATTTTCGCGTGGCGTGCGGCGCGTGCGCATGCGGCGTTGCACGGGCGTGATGCTGTTACGGAGGACGACGCCACAGCCGCGGCGCGACTCGTGCTGTTGCCGCGTGCTACACGCATGCCCGCGCCACCGCCGGAGCCCAACGCTGAGCCGGAAGCCGAGCCAGAGCCCGCGCCTGATAGCCCGCCGCCCGACGCGCAGGAGCAGACGCCGCCTCCTCCGCCTTCGGATTCGTCGCGTGATGACAACACGCCGCCTGACGCGGATGAGACACCAGAGGAAAGTGCCGAAGACTCGCGCCCGCCCGCTGACATTCTGCGCGACGCGGTGACGGCGTCACTACCGCAAGGTGTGCTCGAACAGCTGCTCGCACGCACCGCCGCCATGCGGGGCGTGCAGGGACGTGTTGGTGAAGAAACCGTGAGCCTGCTGCGCGGTAGACCCCGCGGCGCACGCCATGGCATGCCGCGCGGTGGCGCACGATTGCACCTGTTAGAGACGCTGCGCACCGCGGCGCCCTGGCAACGTGTACGCGGACGCACCGAGCGCAGCGAGCGGGTGCAACTCCGCAAAGACGATTTTCGGGTGCGACGGTTTGTGGAACGCACCGGTACCACAGTTATTTTCGTGGTAGACGCCAGCGGCTCGTCGGCGCTGGCGCGATTGTCCGAAGCAAAGGGTGCGATTGAAATGCTGTTGGCGGAAAGTTACGCGCGTCGTGATCGGGTCAGTTTGATCGCGTTTCGCGGCAATGTGGCGGAAACGCTGCTGCCGCCCACGCGTGCGCTGGCCCGTGCACGTCGCGTACTCGCGGCCATGCCGGGCGGTGGTGGTACCCCACTCGCCACCGCAATTGAGGCAAGCATTGGTGCGGCTCTTTCGGCGCAACGCGCGGGCTCATCACCACTGGTCGTCTTTCTCACCGACGGTCGCGCCAACATCGCGCGCGATGGTACCCCCGGCCGCCCGCAAGCCGCAGCCGACGCACTCACAAGCGCTCGGATGTTCGCACAGCAGCGACTGAGCGCACTCTTCGTGGATACATCGCTTCGGCCAGACGCGGCAACTCGCGCCATCGCCGATGCGATGCACGCGCGCTACGTGCCGCTGCCCTCGGCGAACGGTGATGCACTGCGCGGACTGGTGCGCACAGTACAACAACAGGCAGGTGGCGCGTGAGCGACGCGGCCACCGTAAACAGCGAACCGCTCGGCGGCGTAGACGTACCGTCTGGTGCGATACCGCGCGCGACGCGGGTATCCTTCCTCGATCGCTGGCTGCCGCGTGGTGTTGCAAACCAGATAATCGCCGTGCGGGAAACACCGGCGCGCGTGTTTCTGCGTTCGGTCACGTTCGTTGTGCTCTACTGGTGGCTGGCCACCGGTGCCATCTTCGCACTCGAACGCAGCCCGGCCACACGTGGTGCTGGTCTGGCGCTCGCGCTGGTGCTCGGTGCAATCGGCGTGCTGTTGCTCGTGCGCGCACGTGATGACGCCTCACCAGTAGGCGCACGCCGATCATTCCTGGGCGGCGCGTTCCTGTGGAGCCTGGTGCAGGTGTCGTTCTACGGCGGCTGGCTGGTTGGTCCCACCGGCCTCGCACAACACGTACCGGTGCAGCAGCCATCACTCGCCTTTGCGACACAGGCCGTGATCAGCATGCTGTGGTATCAACTCGCGATGCTCGCGTCGCTGTGGCTTGCGTTCGCAATCACGTGGGATCGCATCAACCGCACGGGTTGGTGGGCGTTATCAGTGTTCTACACCACGCACCAGCTCGCGTGCATCAGCATCTTCCTCGGCGTAGCAAATCCGGGGCGCGGATTTTTTCCGCAGCATCTGGTGTTTCTCGAATCGTACTTTGGGCCGGCGCAGAACTCGCTGTTTCTGATTTTGTCGGTGGTGGTGTTGTTGGTGCTTACGCTGACGGTCGCGATCAAGGCGCTGCGGAGTTTAATGCCGATGCGGAGACAGGCGCTTACGCTGCTGACAGTGCTGGGCACGCTTGGGGTGCTGGAGTTGCTGGTGCTGGGGCTGGCGGTGGAGCTGAATCTTTGGGATATGTTCCTAGAGTTTCGCGGGTACTGATCGCGACTCGCGAACGTACTCAGTCCTCACAAGCCTCTCGCTGTCGGCGTCAACCGTCGAGAGGGCGATGTGCCAAATCCCTCCGGTAAAGCAGAGCTCGCTCGCATCGAGTTTTTGTCCGGTTTGAGTTTCGGCCTCTTCTGCCTGCAGTCAAATGTTTGCCGGAGCCAAGCGCGGAGCATGCCACGGCCAATCCGACCTTGCATTCCTCAGAAATGCGGGCAACTCGCTTTCGATAACACCAGTAGCCACAAGTCGTTGCGCTT
>JALHNZ010000118.1:8677-9037 GCA_022843265.1 Gemmatimonadaceae bacterium | reverse complement strand
GTGAACGCCGCGCCAGCCAACCGTCGCGTTGACATTCTATTTGTACATCTGCATGGCAAGAACGTTACCATCAACACCCGTGACTATCCCGCCGTTCGCCTGATCAACGGCGCCGAACTTCCTGCCTCGTGGTCGCCAGTGGAAGCGGGCGGACTCTCCGTCGCGACCAGCGCGCCGATCTACGTTCGTGGCAACTACAACACAACGAACTGGAAACCCGCGGCATTTTTTGCGGACGCGATCACGTTCCAGTCGAACGCGTGGAATGACGCGAATCAGGCGAACTATGCGCATCGCGCGCCCACGGCAACCACGGTGAACGCCGCAATCGCCGCCGGTCACTCGGCCACGACGTGTGAC
>JALHNZ010000118.1:0-8667 GCA_022843265.1 Gemmatimonadaceae bacterium | reverse complement strand
GCGGGCTGCGCTGTGCCGGTGTACGGCGGCGGTCTGGAAAATTTCCCGCGCTTTCTCGAGAACTGGAGTGGCGTGACGTTCCGCTACGTGGGTTCGCTCGTGTCACTCTTTGAAAGCGATCACTCCAACGGGTTGTGGGGCAACAATATCAATCCGGGCTTCGCGAACGGCCCCTACTACGCCGCACCCACGCGTGACTGGAGCTTCGATATCCGCTTCCGTGATCCACGATTGCTGCCACCGGGGACACCGCGTGTCGGCACTGTGATTCAGACGGCCTTCCGTCCTCTCTACTGAGCCTCTCATGCGCAACTCAACGCAGTTCGCACGCGTACGACGAGGCTTCACGATGATTGAAGTGCTGGTCGTTGTGGCCGTGATCGGGGTGATGGTGGCCATCGTTGGCCCGCGCTTCCGCATGAACGAGAGCATGGAAGTACAGCTCGCTGGTATGCAGCTGTTGCAGGATCTCGAGCTCGCCCGCACGCGTGCTCTCGCGACACGCTCAGACGTGCGCTTTGTGTTCGAATCGGGTGGGGCGATTGGTGCGTACTCCGGGTATCTCGATCACAACTCGGATGGCACCTTCGCGGAATCAGATATCGAGCGGCAGTCGCTGCGCGGTTTTGGTCGTCGGGAGTTCACGCCGCGCGTGCAATACGGCCGCGGCGCCGCGCCGGGCATTCCAAATGACGCGAGCAACTCGAACATCACGTTTCAGGACGAGCGAGTGCACTTCAATACACGTGGCATCACGGAACCGCTCGGTACATCCGGCGTCGTGTATCTCACGCATGAGTACGACAAATCCGCAGTCGTAGCGATCGCGGTTTCGGGCAGTGGCGGCATTCGACTTTGGAGCTGGAGGAACGACACATGGCAATAGACGCTCGCGTCCGCTTGCGCGCTCGCGCAGGCCGGCGCGCACAACGCGGGGGGGGTGCGCCCGACCTCGGGGCATCACCGCGCGCACGTCGTGGTTTCACGTTGGTGAGCATGATCGTGGCAACCATTCTGCTTACGGTGGGCATCCTCGCGCTCGGCAACGCCAACACCAACACGATCAAGAATCAGACGCTCGCGCAGAACCGCACGAATGCACTCGCGATCGCTCGTGCGTATCTCGAGGAGGTGCGCTCCCGCGATCCCTGGACACTCGTGTCAGAGAGTGCGGAGAAGGTAGCTGCCGATGGGCAACCGGATGCACAAGGTCCGTACTCACGCAGCATGGTCGTATCCGAAGAACGGTCCAACCTGCTGTTGATTGAAATGTTCGTGGAGTTTCCGCGCGCCGGACAGCCCGTTCGTCTCGCTACGTACCAGTACCGCGGCAGCGGAATTTCGGGGGCACCATGAAGACCACTACACGTCGCGGCTTCACGATTGTTGAACTGCTGATCTCGCTCATCATGGCGCTGGTGATCCTGAGCAGCGCCACAGCGTTCGCCGTGCAGTCCTGGGAAAGCCGTCGTGGTTGGACGTTGCGCGAAGGGGTGGACCGCAACGCGCGTTTTATTGGCATCGCGATCAGTCGCGACGCGGCCGAAGCGGGCATTGATATTGAGAGCACGCCGGTATTCGGCTCACTCGGTACCTTTGCCGACACCGTATCCATTCTCTCGGTGCCGTACGACCCACTCGTTGCGCCAACCTATCGCTTTGATGCCATGGACAACGATACGATCAATCCGCTACCGCCCGGTGGCAACTGCGGTACGTATTGTCTCACGTTTCTGAAAGAAGATGGCGCCTTTGATCTTGAACCCGGCGATCTGGCGCGACTGCAAGTTGGCGGTGAACGCCGGCTGCTGGTCATCAACGGTGCGAATGATCTGGGCACGCATTTTTCGATCACGTTTCTCCCGGTCGATCGCATTCTCGGACGCGCCGCTGGTCTGAGTGATTCGCTGCGCATCGATCGCTTTGGCACCGCGATTCAGAAACTGAACGTGGTGGCGTACTGGTACGATGCGAGCTCGAAAAATGTCATGCGCGCCGAACGGTTGAACTCGAGTACCGGCCGGCCGATGGGCGAGATGCTGGCCGATGGCGTGGAAAGCTGGGAAGCGTCATTGATCTTTCAGAATGACGTGGAGCATGCGGGCTACGATGGCGCGGATTCGGATACTACGAACGACGGGCATCAGGTAATGGCGCTCAAGGTCCGCGCGAAGGTGATGGCGCAGAAGACGGATCCGGCGGTGAATGGCGGGAATCCGGTGTATCGGTGGTACGAGTGGCGAGTGGCGCCGCGGAATCTGATGTACGAGAAGAATCGGTTGTAGCTCGGCCGCGGGGCGATGCGGCGGGTCGGGTGCTCCGTGCAACGTTTCGAAACGGTGAGGCCGAATGGCCAAATGGCCGTGGGCTCCCGCAAAAGGGCCGAATGACCGAATCAGACAGCATGTAGTGGCAGCGTTCGAAGCTGCTGCTGTTGCCGTTCCTGATTCGGTCATTCGGCCCTTCTGTGGGAGCCCACGGCCATTTGGCCATTCGGCCTCGTAGCTTCGCCAGTCGGCACCCAGCTACCGAGGTGCCCCAACAATCCCCGCTACAAGCTATTTATTAAAATCGACCTTGGGCGCCACCTGCGCCCCCGCATCCGCCTCGAAATACACCCGTGGCTTCGCGCCCGTCACCTTCGCCGTCACCACCGCGGGAAACCGGCGAATGTACGCATTGTACCGCTCAACCGCGGTGTTGTAATCCGTACGCGAAACCGCCACGCGATTCTCCGTGCCGGTCAGCTCATCCTGCAAGCGCAGGAAGTTCTCATTCGACTTGAGCTCCGGATACGCTTCCACCACCACATTCAGCCGGCCGAGCGCTGACGTCAGCCCCGCATTCGCCGCGGCCAGCTCCGTCATGTCGGCGCCGCCGGTCTTGCCGAGTGCGCCAGCCAGGCCAGCGCGCGCCTGCGTGACCTGCGTGAGCACTTCACTTTCCTGCGCGGCGAATCCCTTCACCGTTTCGACAAGATTCGGAATCAGGTCCGCGCGTCGCTGCAGCTGCACTTCGATGTTGCGCTGCGCCGATGCGGCCTGCTCATCATACGTTTGAATCTGATTGTAGCCGCACGCGCCGAGCAGCGCGGGAAGCACAAGCATGGCCAGGACACGCACACGTGTGCGAGTGCGTGACACGGGAAGGGCGCGGGGTGCAGTCATTACAGACTCCTCGAGAGAGACAACATTGTTAGCGACAATAAGAACAGCGGGAGAAGCCACACGACACACAGCTTGTTCATTTCACTTTTACGCTCAATGCGCAGCAACGTGCGCATCCAACCACGCCGTCAGGCGTTCCATGCCGGCCAGCGTACCGAACAGCAGATGCTCGGCTTCTTTTCCTTTCGGTTCCGCACCGCCGCGCACGATTGCATGTACGCGGTGAAACGGCGCTGCATCAAATCCGGCTAGCTGCGCCGTCTGCGATATCAACGCCTCGCGATCACTCGGCGCCCGAACGCCCGTTGTTCGCACCGCCGCACGAAAGATCACCATCAGCGTGCTGTGACTCGCACGCAGCAAGTCCGTTTGCTGCTTCACATCAGTACCGGCGCGCATGATACCCTGCCGCAAACGCAGCACTTTGCCCATGGCTTCGTGCTCGGTTTGCCGGCGCAAATCGCCCAGCGACAGCTGCACGCCCTGTGTTGGCAGTTCGCCGAACAACACGCGATGACGCTCAAGAATGTCCGCGTATTCCATTGGGAAAATGTCGGCCGACCGCTGCCACTCACTCACAGTGAGTTCAAGCGGCGGCGGATTGCCTGCTTCTTCCCACGCACGCGCGGTTTGTCCGAGCGCCTCAAGCTGCGCCGGATCAATCGTATCCACGAGCACGAGCACGTTCAGATCCGACTGTCGTTCCAGCTGCTCGTTCGCGGCCGCTGAACCGTACAACACGATGCAGCGCAGCTTGCCGCCGTGCATGTGCCGAAGCTGGCCTGTGAGATCATCGAGCGTCATTGCTGCCATGTTGGGCCTTCTGCCATTACGCAGTGAATCGAGATAAACAGTGTGGTGCGTTCAAAGGTCAATAACTCAGCGCGGCGCGCCGAATGACGCGTTCACAACGGCTCACCAACTGGATCCACCACCGCCACCACTGAATCCGCCACCACCACCGAAACCACCAAAGCCGCCGCCTCCGAATCCACCACCAAAGCCACCACCGTAGCCGCCGTGATGACGACTGTTATGCGGACCCGACATCGTGCTTGCAATCGCGAGTGGCAAACACCCACTGCCACGTCCGCGACTCGCCAGAAACATGATGATCAAAAACAGCGCGATGCTCATGATCGCCGAGCCGCCGCCAGGCTCTGCCGAACGACGTACGCGCTGCACCGGCAGCTCACCCTCGGCCAGCGAAAATCCAAACTCGCGCGCGTACGCTTCGGCCACCGCGGAGGTGACAATCAACAAACCGCCGCTGTAATCGGTGATCCGAAAGCGATCCGTCGCCGCACGACAGATGCTGCCAGCTGTGGCATCGGTAATAAACCCCTCAGCACCCATACCGCTCTCAATGCGACAGTACCCGCGATTGTCGCTGCTTGATTCCTTGGGCACCAACAAGATGACCGTGCCCGCATTGCGACGTCGATCACCAATGTCACCCTGCGCGCCCACACCCCACTCCCGACCAATGCGCAGTGCGGTCTCTTCAACCGGCCTGCCCTCCAGGTCTGGCAGCGTGACAATGGCGATTTCGCCGCCGGATCGCGTTTGCACGATGCGCGCAAGCTCATCAAGCTGCTGGGCAGCCTGTGGAGAGATCACGTTGGCAAAGTCATTCACGTAGCCACGTGCAGCGGGCAATGGCGCCGGCTGTGCGCTGGCCAAGGTAGCGACGAGGCAAGGCAGCAGCGCCGCAACTAGCACGAAAGTGGCTAGCGCTCGACTCCGGCGCGCGGGACGATGCAGTAGTACGTCGACAGCGTTCATCCCTGTAATCTACGCGAATTCACCGCTGCAGATTCAAAAATGCGCTAAGTGCAATCAGGGGCGTATGTTATCGCCGTTCATGCGGGTGTACAACGCGATCGCGCCGTACGGAGCACGATCGCCCCACTCGGCGCGTGAATCTGACGCGCTGACAAGCGCCATGAAGTAGATGTCGCGCGGATTGAGGTGCACACTCGGACCAATCAGCACGCCGTCGAGAACAACCGAGAGACACTGATTGTTTCGCACGCTGCGTATACAAACGCCTGGGGAACTCGGAATAATGATTCCGGGAATGCCGAGCGTGGAGAGCAACTGGTTGAATCCACTTGCCGTTTCGCGGCGGGCCGCGATGAGCTCCGGCTCTACGACTCGCCAGCCTCGGCGCCGCGCGTCGGCAAGGCGCGTTGCGTTCAGCGACAACGTGGCGGTGGTGCGTACTTCCGCCACTTCCGCCGGCAGGTCACGCACCCAGAAATCGGCGTTCACCGTGTCTTCAGCGGCCAGTGTAATCTCATCCGACAAGCTCGGACGCATGCCGATGCGCGACACGGTCACGCGAAATGGTGCGCCGATTTTTCCCAGCACGGTGAGCTGGTAACGCCCATCCGCGCCGCTCACCGCTTCACCAAGACGCTTGCCAGTTCGATCTTCCGCGACGATTCGCGCCCGATCGATTGGCCGTTCGCCTTCACGCACGCGAACGACACCGCGAAGCACCTGTGCGTCCAGCGAAGACGAAGGTGTTAGCATCGTCGCAAGCAACACGACCGCGGACGTGCAAAGCACGCCGCGGTCGTGAAACATGCGAACCAGCTGTGAAATCATAACCTTACGGCGTGGTGGTTCTCGGCGGCTGGCGATCAGCGAAGTATAGCACCGTCGGAGCTGCCGAGGCAGCGGCCGTTGAACCGGCAACAGAGGCAGAGAACGCAACCGCCGTCAAGACCGAGCCTGGAATGGTGGCACCAGCGATCGGGTCAACAGATGCCGAGCCTGCCACACCCGCCGGTGCTGCGGCGGAGATGAGCGGAGTCGTGCTGCCAGCCGCCGTGACGCGCGCCGCGAAAGCGCCCGGGGCGACTGTGCGATACGCGGACGACGTGCCATACGCGAGTCCTGCAATCGCCGGCGCACCGGAGATCGCGGAAGTCGTGGTCGGCGTCAAATAGACGTCGACATTGCCAACACCGGGAGCCGCATGAATCGCGCGCACGGCAATGCTGGTGCCAGGCGTTGGGATCTCATCGACCAGAATGCGAATCGAGTTGGCCGGGTTACCACCCGTGCGCGCAAATCCAGCGTGAAGCACGGTGTAGTACTTGCCGGCCTCAAAGTTGAACGTCTGCTCGCCCAGCACCGCTGTGTTACCAGCGATTGACGCGTTCGCCTGATACGTAAACACGCGGAACTGACGGCTTCCCGCCTGCGTGCCCTGGTAGTTACCCAACCCCATACCGCGGAACGGAACGCCCGTCCACGTTTGCGGCGTGAACTCCACCTGGTCAATAAACCGAACTGTCGTTCCCAGCGTGTCGGGCAGTGCGTTGATGTAGCGCACGAACGCCAGCGGTGGCAGCGTGGTGGGCTCGAGTGCGCCATCATCACGTTGGCAGCCAATGGATGCGAGCGCAGCCACCGCGAGGAGTGTGAACCGTGAAAGCCTCATGAGCCTAAGACTCCTTACCTGAGTTCTAAAATCTGCGAAAAAGTATCTGGAAGCGGTACGGTACCGCTCACCGACGGAATGAAGTGCCACCGCCGCCACCGGGTCCATCGATCACGTCTCCGTCATCGGAGTCCGAGCCAAACAGATCCAGCGTCAGGCCAAAGGTGACAAGAGCAATCACACCAACCACAGCACCTGCCAAGAGCAGACTTCTGGCCTTTGACAGCTTGCGCGGGCGAAAACCCATAATGGCGTCATTGGGGATGCTGACACGTTCGCCAGACCACACCGCAGACCCACCACGAAGATCCTTGATCCCGCTCACGTCCATCACAATGCCAGTCGAATCCGAGGACACCAGCATTCCTTCTACCCGATCGATATTTCCACCCAATCGATCGCTGAGCAGGAGGCGGCCCCGGTCATTCAGCGACACCGCCAGCTTTTCAGAGACTGGCGGCGGCGCAGACTGCACTGGCAGGTACGAGTAGCATCCCCACTGCAGTGACAGCGTGCACAGCGAAAGCAGCAACACCGCTTTCCGAAACGCTGAACCTCGATACATCAGGGATGCTTGCATGCTCACTGGAATCCGTAGGTGCCGATGGGCGCCTGCGTGGTGCCGTTGTAGAACGGCTGTGTCCGAGCATTCATTTCCTGGAACGGCACCGGCCACTCAAGCGGCGTGGTGGCAACAAGGTCGCCCCAACCACGGCTGTCCGTAAACCAGATCATGTAGCCCGTGAAGGCGGTTTCCATACGCTTCTCATACTTCATCGCTTCGAAGATGTTGCCACAGGCAACTGTCGTGAAGCTCGGGCCCTGTGGAACTCGCGGAATGCAACCCGCGCCCGTACCGATCGGCTGGGTAGCCGACGTGATGCCCGAAATCGCCGACAGATTGTTGCGCGTGCGGCTGGCGTTGATCAGCGTCATCGCCGCACCGAAGTTACCGGCGCGGATGTGCCCTTCCGCCGCCAGCATCGAGATCTCCGTGGCCGACATATCCGTGTACGGACCACCACCCGCTGTCGCCTGCGTTGCACCATAGCGCCGGTGATCGTACTGCGACTCACCCCAGCTGGCGCCCAACACATCGGCACCCGGCGGACGATTGCGGAAGTACTGGCCGTCGGGAAGAATGTTGTTTACCTGCGGCGTCGACTGTTCTGCACGCGTCTCGCCACGCGGCCAGCGCTTGTCTGGCGTCACAAGCGTGAACTGGCGGCGGTCGTCACGCGGAGTGTTGAGCCACGTCACGTACGCGCCAGACGTATCGGCCATGCCGTAGTAGTACATTGGCGCGGAGTGCCATCCACCCACTACGTAGATCTGCCCAGCGTCAAACCCCGCACTCCAACCGGTGCTGCCACCGATGGTAACCACATGATCGGCGGTGATACCGGCCTGGGCATCGGCAATGACCGCGGCCCAATTCACCGCCGCACGTTCAGCGGGGGTACGCGCGACGCCGGCACGGATACGCGCACGATAAGAGCGGGCGAGGCGAACAAAATCATCCCGGCTATACGACGTACCTGAGATCCAGGTCGGTGGCAACGGGAATCCAGAGCCACCCGTGGTTGCAGCAGGAGACATCGCAATCGCGATCGCCGAGTCGAGCATAGCAATGGCCGCGGCGTTCACGTCTTTCGCCGACGACAAGCCTGGCACATCCTCACTCGAGACGGCCGGCGTCAGAATCGCTGCCGAATCGTACGCGAACGAGGTATTTCCAAGCGCCTGACCCAGAATCAAAAACGCGAACGCTTTGGCTCGTGCGTTACGGGCGGGGGTGCTCAGACCAATGCCGTTGGTGCTGGCGACCAAACGATCAACAGCCTGAATACCATTTACCGCGGTACGAGCAAGGCGCTGAAAGCTGTTGTAGTTACCCAGGTTTCCAGCGGCAACGTTGTTTCCAAGCTCGTTGTCAATCGGATTGCGAGGAATGATCGCTCGCTGCGCCATGCCAAAGTTCGCTACCGTCGCAAACGTTTCAGCGGCGAAGATCTTCGACTGCGTATTCACCGACTCGCTGAAGCG
>JALHNZ010000117.1 GCA_022843265.1 Gemmatimonadaceae bacterium | reverse complement strand
GTCTTTGGTCTGCCAGACGACCGTGAGCGGGAGCGGGAGCGACGACGCGGCGATCTTGAGTTTGAGCCACGCCGTTTCCGTCGTCATGTAGCTGTCCTTCCGTGCCGCCTTCACCTCGTACAGCGCCAAGCGGTCGTCCGTGTACTGCACCAGAAAGTCCGGGACATAATACGTGTCGTCGGCTAAGCGCCACTTGATGCCCTCGAACAGCCAATAGCGCACGGTGCCGTCTGCGATGCGCTGATCTAACAGGTCCGCAAACCGCATCTCGCCCTTGTTCATGCGGTCGCGCGGGTCCTTCGGCGGCTTGGCGCGTCCGGACGGCGACGGCGTGCCGCCACTGGTCGCACGCGGCGCGTAGTTGGCGCGCACGGTCGTGCGGCGACTGCCGGGGCGGCTCTTGCCAGCGTGGCGGGTCATGCGCTACGCTCTGGCATAGCGGTATGCGTCCGCCCGTCAAGCACAGCCTTGTCGTGTGCTCTGGCGTCAGGGTGACCGCCGAGTTGCTTGAGGAAGAATGCAGCACCAAACGATTCGCATTGGTCGCGCAACGCACGCGCCCATTCGAGATCCATCGGGCGCTGTTCTGGCCCGCTTTCTCCGCCAACAATGACCCAATCCAAATGGATCAGTGCAGTCGCCAGATCGACCGGACCAAGCAAGGGCTCAGCGCTCACGAACTTCACACGCGCCGGGATCTGCGCAAGCATTTCTGCACGCTCCACCCAACGCTGATTTTCGACACTCACGCCAAGCCACACGTTGGCGTAGCCTTTGCCCCAATCGCTCGGCAAATGCTCTCGGATACGCTCTGGGCGCTTGGTCAGCACTTGATACGTCAGGTGTGGCGTCTGCCTGATGATCGCCCACGCTTCGTCGCGCCATGCGTCGGCGTCCTCGTGGAACCAATCGGACCACGAACAGGTGAACACCAGCGCGGGCTCTTTCCAGCGCAGCGGCGCGTTGAACGTGCTCTTGCTGCGCACGACTACTGACGGGTCTTGCCCGTAGCGCGTCTTATCGCGGAACATGTAGCAGTGCGCGCAACCCGGCGACACCTTCGTGCAACCGTGCCACGGGTTCCACGTCTTTTCAGTCCACGCAATCGCTGTTGTTTCACTCATAGCAACGGCCTCCCTGAGGGTGATGTATCATGCCCAATCTCAAAATCCGTCCGATCCCGAATGCGCCCCTGCTCGTACGCGAGAATCGCGCGGTAGCCTTCTTTCGGCCCGTCGTCGCGCAGCTTGAGGGCGGCAATGCCGCTGCGCCCTTTGGCTAAGACTTCGTACGCTTCGAGTTCGCCTTTCTGCGCGGCCTTTAAGTCTTCCGCGTTTACTTTCGGGTCCAGCGGGCGGTAGATGCCCCAGATTTGCACGCTGACCATGACTTTGTACGTGTGCAACAGCAGGTAGTTGAGCTTCGGCACGCTGTAACGCGCCAAATCGTTGCCCCCGTAAATCTTCTCATTGAGCTGCGACGTGAGCACCAAAATCAAGTCCAAGTCTTCCGCCAACCGCGCCGCCGCGAAGAGCACGGCCTTACTGTCGGCAATCGCGCTCTGACTGAACCCGCTGTCGTCGTCGCTGCCCACGTGGTCGATATGATCCACCAGCACGATCTGAAAGCCCAACGCCTTCGCGTGCTGGCACGCCCGCGTGAGCGCTGCCACGTTGACGACGCGGGACGACGCAATGTACAGGTCCCGCTTGGCGTCTTTGTCGTCGCCCAACGTGCGCAGGATGCGCGCAATCTGCTCCCGCGTGGCTTTGGCGTTGAGGTCGCCCCGCGATTCGCGCAGACGCAGCTTGCCGCTGATCGCGTCGTCCGGGTTGCAGCCGATCACATGGCACGCGTACTTGACGCGCCATTCCGACGCGCGCAGTTCGAGCGGCAACACGTAGACCCGCGTTTGCGCGCGCACCCACGCGTGGACCATTGATGTCGTCACGGCGGTTTTGCCGAGGCCGGATGCAGCGGCCAAGATGTTGACGCTACCCGGTCGGAGCGGCGGCAGCATATCGCCCGACGGGTGCATGCGCATCGCCTGAAACGGCCACTCGACGTAGCTGTCGGGCGGGCGGACCAAGTGCATCAGCGCCGCGTCGGTCTGCTGGATGGCCGCGCCATCGGGCGACTTCCACAGGACGCGCTCTTGGTATTCGTCCGGGTCGCTCGCCTGACACGGCGGGCACCAATCCGGCCCCGGCGTGAACAGTTCGGTGCGCAGCCCCATCAACTCGTGGCAGCGCCCGCAATGATGCACGGGGCTGAACGGGTCGAGCTTCGTGAACGCGGTGTCGGTCATCGGGCGCGCTGGGCAGACGTGACACGCAATAGCATACGCTCTCTTGCCCACGGCTCCATGCGGGCGACGCGCAGCCATTCCGACCAGTTGCCCGCGATCTGTTCCGGCGTGATGCGGCTGTCGCTCATCGCGAGCGCCCATTCGAGCGCGGCCAATCGCTCGCTCGCCGTTGCGGGGAACGCGGCGTCTTTCCACACGGGCGCAAGCGCCTTCCGGAACCGTCCGTAGTGCATGGCGCCGCGCGCCGTCGTCCAGACGCGATACGCGGCGTTACAGTCGGCGGTCGAAAACCACGTCTGCGTGGTCGGCGAGAGCGTGGCGGGCGACGTTTCCGGCACGTCGAGCAACGCGAGTTGTTGCGGTTTGCGGCGGGTCATGGGCGTACCTCGATCACGCGCACGCCAGCGCTTTGCGCCTTGCGTACCATGTCGGCGGTCCCCTTGCCGCCCGGACACGCGACCACCACGTCAGGGCGAAAGTCGTTCAACATTTGCGTGTTGCGGATTGGGCCTGCCCGATTGCCGAACACATCCCACTTGGCGGGATACGACGTGCAGACGATCTCGGCCTGTTGTGCGTAATCACCGGCAACGCTGTCCGCGCCATGTGCGCCACCGTGCGCAATGTGGGTTGGTGTGAGTTCGTCGAGCACGGCAAACAGTGCTTGGCATTCAATATTCGCGCGTGCGAGCAACAACGCACGTTCGTTATACGGTATGTCGACAGCGCTTGGCGCAACGCCATACTTACGGCCACCACAGACAAGCACACGCATTATCGCTGCCTCGGGTCGTAGCGGTGGAGCACGCGCCAGAGCGACGCTGCTTTCTTGAACACGTCCCAGCCGTGTACGCGCTGCTCAGGGAGCCATTCGTGCAGCACCACGAGCCCCGGCACGGTGCGCGAGACAAAGCCGTTGATGATGCGCGCATTCGGCATGCCTAACCCTTCGGCATACGCGGCGAGCTGCACATGTTGGTCGTACGCCATCTTTTTCTTGGGGTCGTCAAAGTCTTTCGTCTTCCAGTCGAGCACGACGTTGGCGCTCGGGGAGTACAGATCGACGGTCCCGCCGTAGCCGTGCGTCGCATGGACCATCGTCCGCTCACTGACCCAATCGTCCACGTGCCCGATCAGCTTCACGACGGCGCGCATCGCTTGGTCCGCGTGCAGGTCGTACGCGTCTGGGACGGGGTGGCCGGTGAACGCGTTCTCGATGGCTTGGTGTATGCGCGTCCCTTCGTCGGCGGCGGCTTCCGTGGTCGTTTCGTGCGCGGCGGCGGCACATCGGGCGGCGTATCCGGCGGCGTCTTCGCCGTCCATCGGGCGGTGCGTGAACGCGTACTTGACGGCTTGCGTCACCTTCCACGACGTGAGCGCGGGCTTGTCGAGCACGTTTAAGACGGTGGTGACGGACGGGAACAGGCCGAGTTTCTTCGCGTCGGCCAGCGTGGTTTTGCGTGGGGTGCCGTCTTTCTTCGACGGGACGGTGTGGCACGGCTGCGCGTCGGCGTCGTACCAGTGGCCACCTACAATATCAGGCATCGGGGTTCCTGTGAGAATGTCAGTCGTGCAGGGTATTGTCAGCCGATTGGCTGACAACGACAACGCGGCGTGCGGGCACGAGGAGGGCGGGGAAGGCAAGCCGATCCTTACGAGTGCAGTGGTGGCGGGAGACCTATGCCAAGGGAAGCCAGTTGCACCCTGCCGCGCACGCCGAAACAGATCAGAACGGAACGAGCTCGTCGTCAAAGTTGAAGTCAGGCGGCGGCACGTCTTCGTCGAGTCCGGGCGGCAGATGCTGCGGTGCAGCGGCGCGTGGCGGCTGTGAAGCGCCCGTATACTGCGTCGGCGCAGTGGGACGCGGGGCGGGTGCGGCGGGCGCTGGTGCCGTCTCCGCAATCTCCGTCCAGACGTTCTCTTTCGCGCGCTGGATGTAGAGCGTTGCAGCGGCGGCGATCAGGTCCGCGCCGGTAAAGGTAAACGCCTGTTCGTGCAGGCTGAGTGCCGCGAACGCATCGGCCACGCACTCGCGGTACGTCGCGGCCATCACTTGGCGACGACGCGCAAACGATTGCGCGACGGGTGCGGACGCCGCAGGACGCGGCGCAGCGGGTGACGGGGCGGCCACGGCACGGGGCGTCGGGACGTTGCTGCGCTGCGGCGTCGTCGCGGGGAGTTGGCCGGTGGCGCTTTCAAGGTAGACGTTCCAGTACGCTTTCTGCGGGTCGCGGGCTTGGGGCTTCCGGTGAATGGTGATGGCGCAGCCCGCGAACTGCGGCGGGGCTCCGGCCTTGGCGGCCTGATCTTCCCATTTCTCAATGGGCGCGTAGAACTGAATAGACGCGCCATCGTCGCGCAGCCCTTTGACGAGGTACTGCTCGCCATAGTTGCCCGACACGGTTTCGACGCTGTGAACCTGCATGCCAAAGCGATCATTTGGCACCATGCGAATACTCTGGTACATCGGCGTTCCTCGCAAAAGAGTGTGCTACACGATACCGGCGTAGCGTCGGTCGCGCAAGGGGGATATTACACCTTCTTCGTGTAGTGAAACACCTTCACATCGTCCGGCGCTTCGATCACAAGACGCGGTGAGTACCCGCGAGAACTGCGCTCGAACCGCATCGGCCAATCGGGCATCGGCGCTTCGTCATCTTCGTCTGACTTGGCCACGCCGATCATCCATCCCGTGGCGTCGAATGGGCAGTACTGGCCGACTACGAACAGCTCGTCGTCACCCGCTTTGACGAGAAACCAAATGGGCTTCCCGTTGGCGCAGTTGTCGTGATCTTCGTTGGTGACGTTGTATTCCCCGAACGTATCGTCTGAGTGGCCTTCAAAGTGCAGCGTTTTCATGTGTTCTCCGGTGCAGGTTTTTTCGCAAACTGCGCAAACACGCGCGGGTGCGCTTCGTACACGTCGAGCAGGCGGGTACTAATCGTGCTCATGCGCAGCGTCCCGGCGAGCCAGCGCTCCACGGTGCGCGTGGTCGTGCCAAACGCCCGCGCCGCGTTCGCGTTGGTCGTGTCGTGCCGAATGCAGACAAGGTGCCGGAAGCGCTGCTGGTCGGGCGTCAGGGTGTGTTTCATGTCAGGGGGTAAAGTGTTAGTAACGGCATTAGCGCCAACTCCGCGCCGGTCGCATCAGCGCGTGGGCGAGCCATACGAGAAGGCGGGTCATGGGATTTCCACCACGCCAAACGTGTAGCCTTCGGTGCGATCGGTCGATTGTGCGCGTTCTCCGGCCTCAAAAATCAATGCCGTGTATGCGCCATAGTCAGTCAAACGCCCGTGCAGTCTCGCTTCGACAACAGCGCGCAAAGCACTGACAACACTCGCCCCCACAATCACGCCGTTGGGGTCGCGGAGGATGTGGAGGGGGGTCACTTTGACACCTCTCGCTCGACGAGTTTTCGCGCCGATAGCTCTACCACGCTATAGGGTCGAAGCTCAGCCCATCCCTTGATGTCATTGCGAGTGTTCATTTCGCGCGCTTTGTCATAAGCGTGTGTTTTGAGTTTTAACGGACTTGTCGTCACGGGCTGATTGTGGCAGTTCACGACGAAATAGCGGGTGAGATGCGCGAGTCCCATCACGTCGTCTCCTCTGCATCGCGCGTCGGCGCGGGAGTGGGTAGCAAGACGGCAAGGATTTCGTCGGCGGTGGCGGGGCGATAGTCACTGCCGTCGCACACGAACGTTCCATGCTTACCGCGCAACGGCTCTGGCGTCGCGTTTTCCGTGTACAGGGCAACACCCGTACGGCCACGCTGCGCCGTCACAACGGGCGCGCAATCTTGGTCAATGATCCACAGCGCCTTAGCCATCGGTCCTGCCCTCCACCTCTTGAATGTGTTTGCGATGACACGCGATACACAGCACATCAAAAATCGGCGTCCCTTCGCTATCGGTGCCTACGAACCGTTCGCGCTGATCGTCAAGCGGCACGGGTTTCTGGCAGTCTACACAGTGCATTGTCACGTCGTCTCCTGTCCGTCCGCATCGCGCGTCGGCGCGGGTGGGGTGGGGGTGACTTGTTTGATCATCTTGATCATCTCCAGCTTTTCGGCAAGAGCCGCGTGAACCGAAGTTCTCTGGTCATCTGCCACGCGCATGAAGTGCGCGGCGCGCATTTTGTCGCCCTCGCACGCGAGATACAGCGCCGCGCGATAGTGCATCAGCCGCTCTCCGTCGATCATCTTTTGTGCGACACTTGCGCCGCAATACTCGCACGGATCGGTAAACGGTTCACGCATCCTTCGTCTCCTGCGGAATCTGGGCGGCGGTGAGGACATCGGACATGTAGCTGTGCAATCCCTGAATCACTTGATCTTCTTGCACGTGCTGCTCGCCCATGTAGTTGCCTTCTCCATCGTGCATCGGATAGAACCACCCGCCGCCGTCTTGCTGTGCTGGCATTTCACGCAATGCTTTATCAGCCATATCCCGCACCTTTGCAAGCGCAGCCAAGGCGTGTCCGTACTTCTCGTCAAGATCGGCGTATTCACCAGCGAGCTTGCGCCAGTCGCGACTGTGCGCTTCTGATGACTCTTGCAGATCGCCAGCCATACCCGCCCAAAAACGGATCACTTCGCACGGATCGTCAGTGTCCAGAATCGCGTCCGCGTCATCGTTCATCACGACGTAGCGGCTGTACTCATCGTCTACCGCGTCGTCGCCAACAACCGATGCGTGATTTGCGGGGCAGTACGTCAAGCACGTTTCGTCGATCTTCTGCAACTGCGCTCGCGCCTCCTCCCGCTCGCGCTCGGCAACGAGGAGGCGGGCGCGTAGTTCTTCGATCAGCGCAGACGCTTGCACGTAGTCGTTCGGTGCCATGCGTGTACGAATGTCATCATCCCCCGCCTCCAGGACGGCGCGGGCGTGGGCGAGCAGGTTCGCAATCTCCACCAGATCACCGCTCGTCATGGACTGCGCCTCTTTCACGCCAGCGCGATCCAATAGATCGCGAGCTTCTTGTTCCAACGTCATTGGCGGGGTCACGATTGCACCTCCACGCGCTGGCCACAGTTGAAGCAGAAATGAATCTCCCTCAAATCGTCCGGGTCTGACACTTCTACTGAGTCGCCGCATCCTGTTGACGTGTCATCCTCGCCGACCGTCCACACACATTTCGTGATCTCGCGCAGTTCGGCAGCACGCAGAGGGCCGCTAGTTGCAAGATCGTCAATGCTTTTGCACGGCTTCACGTACATCGAGCCAACAACCAACTCGCGAGTTGCGAAGATGTCACCATCTTCATCTACTGCGACATACCCAATAATCGCGCTCATACATCCCCCTGCGCGTCGGGCGCGGCGGCGAGTCCACGGTAGAGTGGGATGTTGTGATAGTCACTCGCTCGAATCTCTGACCCGAAACCTTTTTCTGACATCCACTTTGCAGGCTCCACGCTCGCCAACGCCACCGTCTGCGCGCCGGTGAGGGCGGCGAGAAGCGCACCGCGAAAGTGTTCTGCTTTGCTTTCGTTCAAGTTGCGATTGACGTACGAGTTAGCCGCCCGCTCAACCATCGCGTCATCAACGACAACGCCAGTCGCCCCCACATCCACGCGCACAATCTGCGACGGGTCGAGGATGGCGACGATGCGGTACTCGTCAGCCCACATCGGGAATGCCTTACGCGCTTCCGCAAGCTGCAACTCTGCTTCGGCATACGTGTCTACCGATCCGCCCCAGTGGTACGCACGACCGCGCACAACTTGATACGCAATCTCCCCCACCCCGCGCACGGGTTCGGCGGCGGGGTGGGATTCGAGTTCCGCAACACGTTGGCGAAGCTGCGCGACCGTTTCTGACTGTCTCGCGTATCGGTCGCACATCAGCTTGTGTGCGCCGTCCAACTCCGCAATCCGCGCCGCTGCCGCCGCGCTCGCGTCGTCGTGGCCGGTGATGTAGCACTGCAAGCGTGGCGTGTCAGCGTACCCAATCGCGCGCCCTACCTCGTCTTCCATCTGCCGTTCAGTTTCCTGTGCAGTCATGCGAGTGCGTCGTGCTTCAATCAGCGCCCGCGCCGCGTCAATCTTCGTCGTGGTCATCGTTAATCGTCCTGTTGGTCAATGGTGACGTCTGGGTATTCGCTGGCGAAACACGCGGCGACAAAGCCCACAACGAGCCCAACCGCAAGCGCACTGACACTCCACGCCACCGTGGCGGCAATTGACATCATGAGCGGATCTCCGGGGTGTTTGGGGATGCATACGCGGCCAACCGCTGCGCCGCGAGGGCGTTCCGGTGGCGCTGTTCGGCGTACACGGCGTCGGTGCCGGTCACGCCGCTTTCGACGATGCGGAACAGTTGCTGAATCGGGTTTAAGTCCTGCCACGCGAGCGCTTCCAAGCGCGTCATGTTGCGGGCTTTCATCGCCACCGCTCCCAGCGCAGCGGCAGTTTGGCGAGCGCGCCGACTTTCGCGGGCAGCACGACGCGGCGGTAATGGAACGCGCCCCGGATGCGGCGGGCGTAGCGCCATGCGGTGAACGTCTGGAGCAGGGTGTGGATCATACGTCGCGCCCGACCGCGCACATCCGACGGACAAGATCTTGCGCGCTGGATTGGAGTGTGGTGACGGTCGGGGCGAGCGCATCCCCTGCCGCATCCCATGCCGCAGCCCTTGCCGCATCCCCTGCCGCATCCCTTGCCGCATTTAAAACCTGTTGCGAGGCGATGGCGATTGCTGCCGACGTGAGCGGCGGTAGTGTGCGCAGCGCCTCGGCGTGTGGCACCAGCGACGGCGTCAGTTCG
>JALHNZ010000116.1 GCA_022843265.1 Gemmatimonadaceae bacterium | reverse complement strand
ACCAAAGACGCACTGATCTTCAGCGATCCCACGCTCGCACCCGATGCCCAGGTACCGGATCCCGTCTCCTTGCAGCTTGATGCAGAACGCAGCGTGAATCTTGAGTTAGGAGCACGATTTGCGCCTCAGCCATGGTTCTCGTTCGAGGCGACCGCGTTCCGCATGGACTTCTCGAATCAGATCATTGAGCCGTCGTTGTCCGCGGGCTCCGCTGCCGCGGCGGCGCTCGCCAATCAGGGTGCAACGCTGCATCGCGGCGTGGAACTCGGAGGTGCGTTCGACGTTGGCAAACTGGCCGGCAATACGATGTCTGTCACGCTCGAAGGCAACTGGACTTTTTCGCAGGCCACATTCTCCAGAGATCGCTTCATAGCCCAGGGACGCGACACGGTGAACGTAAACGGCAACACGCTGCCTTACGCGCCGCGCCATCGCGCACACGCCGCAGTGATCGTCGAGCATCCGGCGGGACTGCTGGTACGTCTCGACGGTGATTTTGTCGGTTCACAGTTCAGCGACAACTTCGAAACGCGCACCGGCTCGGCCAACGGTCGATTTGGCGAAATCCCCGCATTTCGTCTCTTCGATCTGTCGCTCCGCTACGACCTGCCTGGGTTTAACGGTGCAAGTCTGACGGGCAGCGTCAAGAATCTCACCGACGCGCGCTACATTGCGTCGCGGCGTCCGGAGGGAATTCGCGCAGGACTGCCGCGGCTCGCCTCCGTCGGGCTCTCACTCGGATTCTAGCGGCGCCTTCACGGAGCCCTCGCCGAAACAGCGCAACGCGTCGACGTTAGCCAGCGAGCAACGCGCGGGGCGCGTCCGGCCGCCGATCGAAGAGCGCCGTGAGCAGCGCGCACTCGCGTTCCAGCGCGACCTCCGCGCGCTGGTGCGACGCGTCTTCGAGTGACCGCGAGGTCATAAGCGCGTCAAGCGACAACACATCGAGCGTCGGATGAACGATTGCCGAATGGACGTTGGGAGGCATACCGAGATCTGCCCACGTTGTATGTCGCGTGCGATGGTGCAACAGCGTTGGCATGTCTTCGGGCATCACCACCGGTTGCTCGGCACGCAACGCGAATACAACAACATCAGACGACGCGATGGCGGAAGTGCGATCGTTCCAGCTCACGGCCTGCACACAGCCGCGCTTGCGGGCGACATCGGCGGCGCGCGCATCGGTTCGACTGGAGATGCGCAATGAGAGCGGGGCCAGTCGGGTGAGTGCATCGAGTGCACTGGTGGCCGCCGCTCCGGAGCCGAGCACCAGCACATGCCGATCGTTCCACGCATGACCGAGTCGTTCGTCGAGCACATCAGCCGCGGCACGACCGATCGTCCGAGAGGCATCGTCAAACTCTGCGTGTTGCCGAATGCGGCGCGTGGCATTCACCACCCGCTCAAACACGCGATCAAGCGATGGCGACGATTGCCCCGCACGTCTCGCGGCCATCCACGACTGCCGTACCTGACCGAGGATATCGCTGTCCCCTTGCAACTGTGATTCAAGGCCCGCCGTGACGCGTACGAGATGACGGATCGCCCGCTCGCCTGAGCGGGATACGATTGCGCCCGTCGCGAGCGGCGCCACGAGCGAGCGCGCCCGGGACGTCACCCATTCTGTCAGTATTTTCACGGGTCGAGAGGAATCACCAATCCACACACACTCAACTCGGTTGCACGTAACCAGTAGCACCGCCGGCGTGCCGTCATGCGACAACAGCGCCTGTAGCTGCTCGGCACCGATGGCATCCGGGATCAGGTGCACAAGTTGTGCTGCGCCAACTGAACGATGCGAGACGCCAGCGATTTGTAGTCGTGAAAGCATGCGCGCAATCAGCTCAGGCAACAGCGCGCACAAGCACGTCGTCCGCTTCAGCTTCGGCGACGGGATTCGGCAGCGAGCGGCACGACGGATTGCGGCACCCTGGGCAACGCTCGCGGTAGCGGGTGTGATGCGGACGTCCGCCCAGCAGATGCTCGTGCACCAAATCGCCCAGCGCATCCAGAAAAAGCGGCGTATCGTTCAGCGACGGCGCCCGCTTGAATCCGGTGAGACCCAGCGAGTGTGCCAGTTCCGCGTATTCGATATCGATTTCGGACAGCGTCTCGATGTGATCGCTGGTAAAGGCCACCGGCACCACCAATACATTGCGTCGCTGGTCGGACGCCAGCCGGCGTATCATCGTCTCGGTAGATGGCCCCAGCCAGCGCACCGGTCCCACTTCCGACTGATAGGTAAGCATGTGCGGGTTGCGTGCGCCGAGCACTTCCATGACCTGCTCGACCGTAGCGCCTACCTCCTGCGGATAGGCATCGCCGCGATCAATCACGCTCAGCGGCAATGAGTGCGCGCTGAACATCAGCAGTACATCGTCGCGCTCGCTCGGTGCGTATTCGGCGAGGCCACGGCGAACGGTGTCTGCCATCGCGCGCACAAAACCCGGATGCGTGGGCCACCGATCAATCAGGCTCCATGTGAACGCGTCGCGCAGACCCTCTCTATCGAGCGCACGCCACAGTTCATTGAGACTTGAACCCGTGGTGGTGCACGAATACTGAGGATACATCGAAAGCGCGACGGCGCGCGTGATGCCATCGGCTTTCATGGCACGCACCGCGTCATCAGCGAAGGGGGCGACATAGCGGAACGACACGTAGAACCTGTGCGGCGCCGTCTGCGGCGAGAGCGCATCAAGTCGCTCGACCAGTGCCCGGCCCTGTGTTTCTGTCCAATGCAGAATTGGCGAGCCACCACCGATCGCATCGTACAGTGCGCGCACCTTTGGCGAGCGCCGTTTTGCGATAAACCGTCCGAGTACGTCCTGCCACGGCAAGCGCAGCAACTCGCGATCCGCAAACAGGTTGAGCAGGAAGGGCTCGACATCGTCCAGCGTCTTTGGCCCGCCCATATTCAGCAGCACAATACCGGTGCCGCCGTGAGAAGCAGTTCGGGCAGCAGGGTTGATCAATGTCGGATTCACAGTGCGTCTTGCTCAGTGGGGATGATGTACAACGGCAGAGTTCGGCTACCGCTGAACTTCAGCCCCGCGCCAAGGTCAAACCATTGGCATCCCTACGGGTGTACGCTACGTACTATTGCGGTGCACGCGTTGAGATTGAGTCGTCGCTGTGTACCGTGCCGCGTTCACGCATCCGCTTTCGCACCCTCATCCGCCGTGCCGCTGTCACTCATCAAATACGCGAGCCATCGCACGTCGTCGAACGACTCGAACAGGAACTTCACGGCGATTGAAAGCGGCACGGCCAGCAACGCACCAACCGGCCCCAACAACCATCCCCAGAACACCAGCGACAACACTACCACCGCGGGCGACAGATCGAGCGACTCGCCCACAAATCGCGGCTTGATCACGTTGTCCACGAGCGTGTTGATCACGATGAATCCCACCAGGACAATCGTTGCCCGCGCCACCCCGAACTGCAGCAGCGCGAGCAACGCGGGCGGCACCAGCGCCAGCACAAAACCGATGTTCGGCAAGAAGCTGAGCAGAAACGAGAGCACACCCCACAGCAGCGCAAAGTCAACACCGAGCGCCAGCAGCAGCAGCGTATTGGCTACCGCCGCCATGAGTCCGAACACCGTATTCAGCACGATGTAGCTGCGCATGCTCTTCACGAACCGATCGACCTGACTCGCCGTGGACTCGTCATCACTGGCATCCGATGAGGACTCGGTCGCATCGAAGAGCTTTTGTGGATAGCGCACGGACTCGATCATCATGAATGCCATGATGAGAATGAGCAGACTGAAGCCACCGGCGGTGCTCGTGATTCCGCCCACCAGCTTCAGCGCTCGTTCCATGATGGCGCCAGGCTGCAGCGCGTCAGTGGAGAGGATACGCGAACTATCAACCGGCAACCGCGCGAGGAGCGACGTGACACTATCACGCAGCGCGCTGACGCGGTCCTGATATTCCGGCAGGTTGTCTTGCAGCTGCAACGCCGATGACCACACCAGCAGCACGATCAGCGCGATGAAGACAATTCCAAGCAAAATGCCGGTCAGCGCCGCAAGCGTGGGGTGCCAGCCACGATTCCGAAGCCACAAAGAGCCTGGACTCCAGGCAATGGTCATCAGCAGCGCGATCAACACCGGGCCGATCACGGGTGCGGCGACTCGCATACCAGCGAGCACCGCGACACCAGACGCACTGATCAGCAGGAGCCTGCCGAACGGGGATAGAATGGCTCCAGCCATTTGGGATGTCGTTACGAGGAGAATTGCGCGCTCAGATTGCCGTCGTTTCAATCGAGGACTACACCGTCTCGGCCATAGCGTTGCGTCGCGGCGGCTTCTAGTTTTTAAAGATGCGCCTCTCTGTGCTGTCGCGCTCCGTGCTGATCGTCACCGCGTTCCTCACCGGACTGTGGCCGTCGTTTGGTGCGCTCGCTCATGGCGTAGCGCACGCGCACGAGGCGGCGCATGCGTACGGCGCCTACGCGACCGAGATCACACCCGATGAGGTCGGTGGCCACGAGCACGGCCACGCAGCGGGCCTGGATCGTACGGAGGACCACGAGGAACAGCACTCTCCTTCGCGGCTCCCCGAGTTCTCCGCGACGGATCACCAGCACGAGCATCAACACACTGTTCTTGACGCAGGGCTGAAGAGCCGCACGGAGCTGGCTTCCTTTGTGGTAGCGCACGCGGTATCGCCGCCGCCGCCGAGGACCGCCACGATTGATTTCAGGAAACCGGTGGCCGAAATCGCCGCGCCTCCTCCTGAACGACACCACACCGCAGGCAGTCCGCGCGCCCCTCCGGCGCGCTAGCTCGCGCGTGCCGTAGCACGCGCCAAGCACTGCTGCGCTGACAGCACTCCTGACGCCGACGGCGAACGCCGCGAAGCGCACGAGGGCTCCTCTCATACAAATCGCAATGCCGTTCCGCACTCGCGGAGATGTTCGGCTGTGCGCGCTCGCGCTTGCGGCGGTGCTTTCTGCACCAGCCCAAGCGCAGCGCGTGGAGCCAGCACTCCCGCTCGACATATCAATAGAGCGCGCGCTCCAGGCGCATCCGCGTGTCGCTGCCGCCCGAGCGGCGCTGCAGGCCGCCGAGTACCGAACCCGACAGGCCGGCGCTCGTCCGAACCCAAATCTGTCGTGGCAATACGAGCGTACACGGCGTGATGGCGCCGAGAACTCACAGCACATCACCACACTCGAGCAGCCGGTGGAGATCGGACAACGCGCTGCCCGGCAGAACGTAGCCGCCGCCGAAGCACGCGTCACCGCAGCCCAACTGCGCGACGTGGAACTTGAGATCACCCTGCTCACGACAGGCGCCTATGCCGCCGCGCTTGAAGCGGAGCAACGCTATCTGATTGCCGCTCGATCGGCCGATGCGTTCAAGGAGGCCCTTCGAATTGTGTCTGAGCGACTCGCTGCCGGCGACGCCTCCGGTTACGAACAACGTCGCATTCAACTGGAAGCAGCGCGTTACACGGCCGCCCGGGAGGCCCGCGCCGTTGCGGCCCGAAATGCGCGACGTGCGTTACTCGCGCTGGTTGAGCCAGCAAATGCAAACATGGATCGCCCGCTCACGCTGTCCTTCGACGCCGCACCGCTTCCGGCACTGAATGACGACTCGCTCCTGATACGCGGACGTGCACAGCGCCCCGATCTTCTCACGGCCGAAGCCCGCGTTGCGGTTCGCGACGCGCAAGCGCGACTCGTCTCCATGGAGCGCGTACCTGTGCCAACACTGGTGGGTGGCTTCAAATCTGAGAACGCCGCGGGGCTGGGTTCGCTGCGTGGTGTGGCCGCCGGCGTGAACATTCCCCTGCCGTTGTTCGACCGGCGCCGCGGAGCGCGAGATGCCGCCGATGCAGATGTTTTGCAAACACAGATGGAACTCGCAGATCGCCAACGGCGCGCAACGTTGGAGATTCTCGCCTCCGCCGACGCGGTGCGAGGCTCCGAACTGCAACTCGCCGCGCTGCGACCCGTGCTTGGTGAAAGCGCCGAACGGGCGCTCGCCGCGGTGAATGCGGCGTTTGCCGAAGGCGAGATCTCGCTCGACGCGTGGCTGCTGGCGCTGCGCGCGTACGACGAAGTGGAAGACGCGTTTGCAACGTTACGCGCCGACGCATTGGTGCGGCGCGCCGAACTCGCGCGCGCCATTGGCCAACCTCTCCTCCAGTGACTCCCGTGATCAATACAACCTTACTCTCGCGTATGTCCCGCGCGTTCGTGGTCATACTGCTGGGTACGCTGGCGGTCAGCGCGTGTGGCGACGAGCCGGCAGCCGACGTTGACGCTGAAGCACCGGAACGCGCGGGCGGTGTGATCACGCTGTTCACAGACTCCACCGAACTCTTCATGGAGCACCCTGCGCTGATCGTTGGGGTGGAGGGCAAGTTCGCGGCGCATCTCACCGACATGACCGACTTCGCACCACTGCGGTCGGGGCGCATCGTACTCACCTTCACACCACGCAGCGGTGGAGCACCGCTCGTTGTCACTCAGGATGCACCGCGCGTGCCGGGCATCTATGGTCCGGCGCCCGTATTCACCGCCGCTGGCACCTACGATCTGGTCATCGATGTGGACAGTCCACAAGCGCGCGATCGTATCGAGGTGCCGGGGCTCGTGGTGTACGCGACCGAGAACGACGCACCGTTCGATGAGAGCGAAGATTCCGGAATTCCATTTCTCAAGGAACAGCAATGGAAAACGCCAGGCTTTCGCACCGCGTTCGCAGACTCCGGCGCACTTCCGGTTGCGATCACCGTGCCAGGTGAAATCACCTCGGCGCCGGGATCCGCGCAGGTGGCGGCGGCACCAGCCGGTGGCATTCTTCAGTTGGCCGCGAATGCTCCGGCCGTCGGCATGCGAGTACGCCGTGGCGACCTGATCGCGCGTATTCGCCCCACCCTTGGTGAAGGTGGTGCAAGCTTCGCTGATGCACGCGCACGACTGCGCGAAGCGGAAGAAGAGTTTTCTCGTGCGGAACGTCTGTTGCGCGCCGAAGCGGTTCCCGAGCGCCGCATGCATGAAGCCATGGTGGCAAGAGACGCCGCACGCGAAGCGCTTGCTGCAATCGGTGGTGGTAACATCACTGCGGACGGACTGCTTGAAATACGCGCTCCTGTGAGTGGCGTTGTGGTGGAGCGCTGGGGAACAACGGGTGCACGCGTAGACGCGGGCGCGCCGCTGTTTTCGATCATCGATCCGAGCCGCCTGTGGGTCACGGCATTTGTTCCTGTGGAATCGATCGCGCGTCTGGATCGCAGCGCACGCGCGACAGTCACGCCCGAAGGATTCACGGACGCGATGATCCCGGCGCGCTTGCTCGGCGTGAGCGCGGCCGTTGATTCCGTCACGCGCGCGGTGCGTGTGAGCTACGCCCTTGAGGGACTACGCGACGAACTGCCGGTCGGCACGCTGGCGCGTGTGAACGTCGCCACGCGCTCCCAGGGTAACGGCATAATCGTGCCGTCGAGCGCGGTGCTCGAAGAAGACGGCACGGCGATTGTGTTTGTGCAGACGTCAGGGGAGCGATACGAACGCCGTATCGTGCAGGTCGACGGCGGCGACGGTCAGCGCGTGCTCGTGCGCAGTGGGCTGGCCGTCGGCGATCGTGTGGTGACTGGCGCAACATATCAGGTCAAGTTGGCGTCGCTCTCAACAGCCGTGCCAGCGCACGGCCACGAACATTGAGCGCCGCACAATGATGAATGCACTCATCAAGTGGTCGCTGCAACGGCGCGTCCTGGTGCTTGCTGCGGCCGCGTTGTTGCTTGCGACCGGTGCATGGACCGCGTCACGACTGCCAGTCGACGTGTTTCCCGATCTCACCGCGCCAACGGTTACAATTTTAGCCGAAGCGCACGGCATGGCACCGGAAGAAGTGGAAGCGCTGGTTGCGTTTCCCATCGAGACAGCGGTGAATGGGGCGACCGGTGTGCGGCGAGTGCGCACGTCGATCTCGCAAGGCATCGCCGTGGTGTGGGTCGAGTTCGATTGGGATATGGAGATCTTCCGCGCGCGCCAGATCGTAGCCGAGAAGCTGCAGACAGTAGCGGCCACCCTGCCGGATGGCATCGCACCGCCCGTGCTGGCGCCCGTCTCGTCTGTAATGGGTGAGATTCTCATGGTAGGCCTGTCGTGGACGGGTGATTCAACGCCGTCGCTGGAACGCGCGATGGCGCTGCGCACGCAGGCCGATTGGACACTGCGGCGCCGACTGCTCGCGCTGCCAGGTGTCGCGCAGGTGATACCGATTGGCGGCGAAGTAAAGCAATACCAGGTACAGCCTGACATTGAGCGCATGCGCGCCGCCGGCGTCATGCTTTCGGATGTGCTGCGCGCTGCGACTGGCGCGAACGTGAATGCGTCGGGTGGTGTGTACATGGATCGTGGGCAGGAGATCGTGATTCGCAGCGTGGGACGCGCGCACAGTATCGATGATATTGGTGCCACCGTGGTCACCTCGAGAGCTGGTGCCACGATCACGCTGGCGCAGGTGGCGACGGTTCGGGTGGCGGCTGCGCCACGGTTTGGCGACGCGTCCGTCAACGCACTACCGGGCGTCGTGCTTGCCGTACAAAAGCAACCGGGCGCCAATACGCTCGAACTGACGGAGCGCATTAACGAAGAGCTCGTCGCCATTCAGCCCGCGCTTCCGGCCGGTATGAAGATCGAGTCGGAACTGTTCAGGCAAGCAGATTTCATCAGCGTCTCGATCCGCAACGTGGTGCACGCGCTGCGCGACGGTGCACTGCTCGTGGTACTGATTCTTGCGCTTTTTCTTGCCAACGCGCGTGCCACCGCCATTTCCGTGTTGGCAATTCCGCTATCACTCGCGGTGGCTATTCTGGCCATGAAGTTGCTCGGCCTGAGCATCAACACCATGTCGCTTGGCGGTATGGCCATCGCCATTGGCGCATTGGTCGACGATGCAATTATCGATGTGGAGAATGTGCTCAGGCGACTGCGCGAAAACGCGCAGCGCGATCCCGCCGCGCGTCGTGCGGTGTTTTCGGTGGTCTACGAGGCCTCCGTGGAAATTCGGAGCTCGATCGTCAATGCCACTGCCATCATTATCGTTGTGTTTCTGCCGCTGTTCTTTCTCGGCGGCGTAGAAGGACGCCTGC
>JALHNZ010000115.1 GCA_022843265.1 Gemmatimonadaceae bacterium | reverse complement strand
GATTTGACAACTACAGCGCGCGACAGGAATCAAGCGGACCACCCAAGAGCTACAACAGCGGACCTCGCCTCGTTACCAGTGGCGATGAGCCGCCGTATTAGTCGCAGTGCACACGCGCCGGCGAAGCTGCAGCGCGTGAGCGGGTGCATCGTATGATGGCGCGTACCAAATCAGTGTATCGCTGCACGGAATGCGGCGCGGATCATTCGCGTTGGGCGGGCCGCTGCGATTCGTGCGGTGCGTGGAATACACTGAGCGAAGAGCCGATCGCGCAGGCCGCGGGCAGTCGTCGCGCGCGCGAACTCGCGCAGACGCACGCCACCGCATCGAGCATCCGCCTTGAAAACGTGACCGGCAGTGAAGCCATGCGCTGGCGCACCGGGCTCGATGAGTTCGATTTTGTACTCGGCGGCGGTCTGGTACCGGGCGCCATGGTACTCGTGGGTGGCGAGCCCGGCATCGGCAAGAGCACGTTGTTGCTGCAAGTGGTCGCGCGGCTCGAAGCGGCTGGGCAACGCACACTGTACGTGTCGGGTGAAGAATCACCGTTGCAAGTGAAGCTTCGCGCCGAACGACTCGGTGAGCAGGCCGGTGGTGTGTCGCTCGTAACGGAAACGTTGCTCGAAACGATTCTCGCAACCGCCAGCGCACCGGATCCGGATGATCCGCGCCCGCTTTCGGTGTTGGTGGTAGACTCGATCCAGACGGTGCATACCGACACGCTGGAAGGCGCCCCTGGCAATGTGGGACAGGTACGCGAATGTGCGGCGCGATTGATGCGGTTTGCCAAAGAGCGCGGTGTGGCCGTGTTTGTAATTGGTCACGTCACCAAGGGCGGCGGCATCGCCGGTCCCAAAACGCTCGAGCACATCGTGGACACGGTGTTGTACTTCGAAGGCGAAGGTTCACTCGACCATCGCATTCTGCGCGCCACCAAGAATCGTTTCGGCAGCGTAGACGAGATCGGTGTGTTCAAAATGGCGGCCACGGGCTTGCTTCCCGTCTCCAATCCATCGGCGTTGTTTCTTGGTGATCGGCGGGATGTCTCGAGCGGCAGTGCAGTGTGTGCACTCATGGAAGGCACACGACCGGTACTGGTGGAAGTGCAGGCGCTCGCTGCCCGCGCCGGCTTTGGTACGCCGCAGCGCGTGGCAAACGGTATTGACGGACGTCGTCTCGCATTGTTGCTCGCGGTGCTCGACAAACGCGGTGGCTTTTCGTGCGCAGATCTCGATGTGTTCTGCAATGTGGTGGGTGGCATGCGCGTGCAAGAACCGGCCGTTGATCTGGCGGTGGCGTGTGCGATTGCGAGTAGTGTGACGGATCGTCCGCTGCCGGCGCATGCGGTGTTCCTGGGCGAACTTGGACTCGGCGGCGAAGTGCGCGCCGTCACGCAGGTGGAGCGGCGACTTGCCGAAGCCACGAAACTCGGCATGACCGACGCGTATCTCTCCGAGCGCGCCGTGCCGCGTCGCATTCCACCGGGCATGAGGGTGCACGGTGTACGAACACTCGCTGATGTGCTGATGCAAACCATCGGACCGCGCAAACAATGAGCGACGCCTCGTACGATCCGGAGCGCGCGCTTGCAGCCCCGCGTCGCATCATTCCGCCACCCGTGATCATGTCGCGCGGCGAAGCGGCTTCGCCGGCATCCATGGATACTACACGCGATGTGGGCGTGGTGATTGTGGCCGGCGGCTCAGGGTCGCGTGTGGGCGGCGAGGAGCTCAAGCAGTTTCGCTGGATTGCCGGACGTCCGGCGCTCCTGCACAGCGTGCAAACGTTCATGGCACGCCCCGATGTTGCCTCGGTGGTGGTGGTGTTGCCGAAAGCCTACGCCGCTGATCCCCCACCGTGGCTCTTCCAGTGTGACGTTGATCGTTTGCTGGTGTCGGTTGGTGGCCGCGAGCGGCACGAATCGGTGTACAACGGGCTTGAAGACTTGCCGGAGCAAGTGCGCATTGTGGTGGTGCACGACGCCGCCCGTCCGCTCGTCACCGACGACACGATTGAACGCGTTGTGGCGGCCGCGCGCGCGGGCACTGGTGCCGTTGCCGCGCTGCCCGTGGTTGACACACTCAAGCGCGTGGATGAATCGGGACACATCACCGAGACGGTAAGCCGCGAGCAGTTGTGGCGAGCGCAAACACCGCAGGCGTTTCCGCGAGACATGCTCGAGCGCGCGCATCACGCGGCACGCACGGAACGCGTGGGCGCAACAGACGATGCCGGCTTGTGCGAACGCATTGGTGAACCGGTCCGTGTTGTGCGCGGGTCGGAACGCGCGCTCAAGATTACCGAAGAGGCAGACTTTGCACGCGCCGAAGCGCTCAGTCTGCTCACGGAGTAAACGCGCATGAGGCATGGTGCACTCACGGTACCATTTTGGTCACCGGCCGAAATTCAGGGGGCAATTCGCGAGATTGTCGCGCATCTCGCGGAGCGGCGCGTGCTCGCTTATCCCACGGAAACGGTGTACGGATTTGGCACCGCGGTGGACCATGAATCGGTGGAAGCGCTGGTGCGCATGAAACGGCGTCCAGCCTCCAAGCCCTTTCTGTTGCTGATCGCGGGCAGCGACATGCTGGAGCGTCTCGGCCTTGTGCTCACGCCATCTGCCGCCAATCTCGCGGCGCGCTTCTGGCCCGGCCCGCTCACGCTGGTATTGCCCGGCGGCGATCACCGGGTTCCAAAGCGCTTGCGAGGTCCTGAAGGCGGAGTCGCCGTGCGCTGGACACCGCACGAAGGGTTGCAAACATTGCTGCGCGCGTACGGCGAACCGATCACATCAACAAGCGCCAATCGACCCGGCGTGGCACCCGCGATTTCCCCTGGCGAAATCGTAGCGCAATGGCCGGATGAAATTCATCGCGGATCACTCATGGTGCTTGACGGTGGCCGATTGCCGGAATCACCGCCGTCAACCGTGGTTGACTGTACCGGTCGACGACCGCGCGTTATTCGTCCGGGCGTGCTCACCGCGAATACGCTTCGGGAATGTGTGCCCGACCTCGTCGGTAACGTGTAGTTCGACCCCCTACTTTCGAGTTGCGCATGCATCTGTTGTTTGTCTGCACCGGAAACACGTGTCGGAGTCCGCTGGCCGAAGCAATTGCGCGGCACGCGATTGCGGAGCGTGGCATTACCAACATCACCGTGAGCAGCGCCGGCGTTGCGGCGTGGGATGGGGCGGCCGCTTCGGATGGCTCATTGCTGGTTGCGATGGAGCACGGTATCGATCTGTCAACACATCGCGCACGGCAGCTCTCCACGGACATCGTGGAGTCCGGGGATCTCATACTGACCATGAGCGAGTCGCATCTCACGCGCGCGGCCGAGATTGGCGGTGCCTCTCGCACGCAGCTGCTCACAAGCTTCGCCACGAAGGGGCGGAGTGATGCATCCGTCAATGATCCGTTCGGAGGCGATCTCGACGTGTATCGCGACACGTACGAGGAGCTGCACACGCTCGTTCACGCGACACTTGATCGTATCGTGCACGATCAGGAGCCGTTCACGCGATGACCACACGATGACGTTCTGCTAATGGCTGAGCAGATCGCGCCTCCTCCTGCGCCTCCTCCTGCTGCGCCCTCGCGGCTCGTGCTGCTCGGGCATCCCGTGTCGCACTCCATGTCGCCGCGGTTTCAGCAGCGGGCGCTCGATGTCGCGGGGATCAATGTTCAATACATCGCGCGCGACACGCCCTCGGAGCAGTTGGCGAACGTATTGCGCGAACTGGGCGAAGGTCGTGCCGCGGGCAACGTGACCATTCCCCACAAGGAAGCGATGGTCAGGTTGTGCGCCCACCTCACGCCGCTGGCCAGGCGTGTGGGCGCCGTGAATACGTTCTGGCACAGCGAACGCGGCGAGTTGGTTGGACACAACACCGATGTTGCTGGCGTTGCCGCCGCCATGGTCGCGTTGCTGTACCCACCGGGAGGCGCGGACGTCACCCTTCAGCGAGTCGGCGTGCTCGGCGCGGGTGGCGCCGCCGCAAGTGCACTCGTTGCGTTGAACGCCATCTTCCGCGTCGGCGACTCTCCCCACATCAGCATCTTCTCGCGCACACGTGATCGCGCCGAAAAGCTGATTGAGTTTCTGGACGTGCCCGCACGTGTTGTCGCATCGGCCGACGAAGCCGTGTACGATGCGGACCTTGTCATCAACGCCTCGCCCATTGGCATGCTGGACGATTCGATGCCGGTGAGTCCAGCGTCGCTCGCTGCACACGCGTCGGTGCTCGACCTTGTGTACAAGCCGGGTGAGACCATGTGGGTTCGCGCCTGTCGCGCTCGCGGCCATCGTGCGGAAGACGGCTTGCGCATGCTGGTCGAGCAGGGCGCGGAGGCCTTCCGCTGCTGGTTTGGCGAAGAACCGGATCGCAACGCCATGTGGAGCGTGCTTGAACCGAGACCGTTCGTGTAATGCGTCCGCTTGAGCGCCGCGTTCGCACCCTGGCCCGCGGAATGGCCGAACTGCTGCTGCCACGCGCCTGCGCGGTGTGTCGACAGCTGCTTGACGCACGTGTGGTTGGTCTCGTGTGCCAAACGTGCTGGGCGCGCTGTGAGAATTTTCCGGAGCCCGTGTGCAGGCGGTGCGGGCACCCTCGTCAATCGCTGCCCGGCGTAGCCCTGACAGCCAATAGTGATACAGATCACACCGGCGACGGCTTTGCGACGTGCCGCTGGTGTCCGCGCCTGCCGCCCGTCGTGCGCGCGCTGCGATCAGCGTCCCGTCTTGATAGCGGCACCGCGGGCGCAATCGTGCACGCCCTCAAGTACGGCCGCTGGAGTGGCGTGGCCGACGAAATGGGTGCCCGAATGGCGCGTCTGGCATTTCCGGATGATGTCGTCTCGGAACGTGTCGCACTTGTGCCGATCCCGTTGGCCAGCGCGCGGGAGCGCGAACGCGGCTTTAATCAAAGCGTTCTGCTGGCCCGGGCGGTAAGCCGACATTGGGACATTCCGGTCTGGCCTGATATCCTTCAGCGGACCCGCGAGACGCGCTCGCAAACGCGGTTGACACCCTCGGAGCGCGCAAGCAACGTTTCCGGGGCGTTTGTTGCTCGACACACGATGAAGGAACGGTTGCGGGGGGCGCATCTTGTGCTCGTCGACGATGTGATCACCACCGCCGCCACGCTTAACGCGGCCGCACAGGCACTGACGCTGGGCGGCGCTCGCATTCTCAGTTATCTCACATTCGGCCGTGCACCCGATGCGGGTGACCGGTCGTTCCACGCTTCGGATCCGGACTGATTCATGGCCATTCGCGTTGGCATTAACGGCTTCGGCCGCATTGGGCGACAGGTACTGCGTGCTGCCAAGCAGCAGGGTGTTGCCGATCTCGACTTTGTCGCGATCAACGACCTCACCGATACCAAGACGCTCGCCCATCTGTTCAAGTACGATTCCGTACACGGAACGTACGACGGACAGGTCACCGCCGATGCCGACAGCATCACTGTTGACGGCGACCGAATTCAGATTCTTGCCGAGCGCGATCCGGGCAAGCTGCCGTGGAAAGATCTTGGTGTCGACATCGTCCTTGAATCCACCGGTTTCTTTACGAAGGCCGGCGACGCGCGCAAGCACATGGAAGCCGGCGCGAAGAAGGTCATCATCTCCGCGCCTGCGACCGATGAAGACATCACCATCGTGATGGGCGTGAACAGCGAAAAGTACGATGCCGCGTCACACCACATCATTTCGAATGCGTCGTGCACCACGAACTGCCTCGTGCCAATGGTGAAGGTGGTGCGTGACGCGTTTGGCTTTGTGCACGGCAGCATGGTCACGATTCACAGCTACACCAACGATCAGAGCGTTCTCGACCTGCCGCACAAGGACCTGCGACGCGCGCGTGCCGCCGCACTGTCAATGATCCCCACGACGACGGGCGCCGCGAAGGCCACGTCACTCGTGATCCCGGAAGTGAAGGGACTCATTGATGGCATGAGTGTGCGTGTGCCAACGCCGGACGTGTCCCTCACTGACCTCACGTGTGTGGTGGAACGCTCCGTGACGAAGGAAGAAGTGAACGCCGCGTTCAAGGCCGCCTCGGAATCCGGCGCACTGGAAGGAGTGCTCGGCTATAGCGAAGTGCCGCTCGTCTCCATCGACTACGTCGGCAACCCGAACTCGTGCACACTCGATGCGTTGAGCACCACGGTGATCAATGGCACGCTCGTCAAGCTGTCGGGTTGGTATGACAACGAGTGGGGCTACAGCTGCCGCTGCGTTGACTTGCTGCGGTTTGTCGGCGCCCGTCTTTAGTTCGCACTGACATGTCTGCGCGCACGATTCGCCATCTGACTGACGCCGAGGTGCGCGGTCAACGCGTCCTCGTGCGCGTCGATTTTAATGTGCCACTCGATGAACAGGGACACGTGGCCGATGCCACGCGTATTCTTGCCGCCAAACCCACGATCGCGTACCTGCTCGATCGTGGCGCCAAGGTGGTGTTGCTTTCGCATTTCGGTCGACCCAAGGGGTCACCCAACGCCAAGTACTCGCTGCAGTCCGTCGTCGCGAGACTGACCACTGCATTGTCGCCGCATCCGGTTTCCTTTCTTGCCGAAACCGTCGGTGCATCGGCGGTAGCCGCGACCAAAGCGCTCGCCAACGGCAGTGTGTTGCTGCTCGAGAACACACGCTTTCACGCGGGCGAAGAATCGAACGATGATGGGTTTGCGCGCCAGCTGGCCGAACTCGGTGATGTGTACGTCAACGACGCGTTTGGCGCCGCCCATCGCGCACACGCGAGCACGGCGGGCGTCACGCAGTACGTGCGGCCCGCCGTTGCCGGATTGCTCATGGAGCGTGAACTCGCGTTCCTCGGAGACGCGCTCGAAACGCCTGAGCATCCGTTTGTCGCGGTACTCGGCGGGAGCAAGATCTCCGGAAAGATCGATGTGATCGAAGCCTTGTTGCCAAAGGTTGATCGTTTGCTGATTGGGGGCGCGATGGCGTGTACCTTTTTCAAGGCGATGGGTCTGGAGACGGGCGCGTCACTGGTCGAGGCCGACCGGGTGGACATGGCGCGTGATCTCATCGCGCGCGCTGGCGCCAAGTTGCGGCTGCCAACAGACGCAATGGTTTCTACATCGATGGACGATGCGGGCCGTGCTCATGTGGTCGCGCGAGAGGCGATCATCGCCACCGAAGCCATGTTTGACATCGGTCCCGACACAATTAAAGTGTTCGCCTCCGATGTAGAAAACGCGCGCACCGTGTTGTGGAACGGTCCGATGGGCGTGTTCGAGAAACCGCCGTTCGACAAGGGCACGCGCGCCATCGCCGACGCCATGGCCCGCGCCACGGATGGCGGGGCGGTCACGATTGTTGGCGGTGGCGACTCAGCGGCCGCCATTGCAGAAGCCGGCCTCGAATCGCGGCTCACGCACATCTCCACCGGCGGCGGTGCATCGCTGGAGTTTCTCGAAGGCAAGACGCTGCCCGGCGTTGCCGCACTGGATCAGGAGTAAGTGACCGTGCGAACTCCTGTTTTTGCCGCGAACTGGAAGCTCAATCACGGCCCCACCGATGCGCGCGCATTTTTGCAGCGCTTCATATCGCAAACGCCGCGTCAGTCGGATCGCACGTTGTTGTTTTTCCCACCCGCGCTGTCGGTCGCAGCCGTCGTCGACGCAGCGCGCGATCGCCCCGACTTGCTCGTCGGTGTGCAGAACGTGCATGCGGAATCCCACGGCGCGTTCACCGGCGAGAACTCGGTCGCCATGGCGCGCGATGCCGGTGCGCGTGCCGTTCTGGTTGGCCACTCTGAACGTCGTCACGTGTTCGGCGAGAGCGACGAAGCGACAGGGAAGAAGGTGCGGCTCGCCGTGGACGCACACCTGGTCCCCATGCTGTGTGTTGGCGAGACGTTGGAGGAGCGCGAAGCGGACGCCACGGAGGCGGTGGTACTGCGCCAGCTGACGGCTGGTCTGTCGTCTCTGACCGACACGGAAGTGGCCAGCATCACGCTCGCCTATGAGCCCGTGTGGGCCATTGGCACGGGCCGTACGGCCACGCCACAGGATGCATCATCGATTCACGCCGTGCTGCGAGCGGCGCTGCGGGAGCGCATTGGTGACAAAGCGGCGCACGTGCCGATCTGCTACGGCGGTTCGGTAAATCGTGGCAACGCCGAATCCCTGCTGTTGTCCCCAGATGTCGACGGATTGCTCGTAGGCGGCGCCAGCCTCGATGCCGACGGCTGGAGCGCCATCACGCGTTCGGCAATCGGGCGCTGAGTTCGACACCGGTCAAACACAGGCAACCAGTTGTGATAACGCGGCTTGGCCCTTGCGCTGCAGGGGCTGAACCGGCGAACTTTCAAGGCTAACGCTGCTTCTTTCGGCGCGCCGGGTCGTCTCTCGACCACGCTCTGACTCGCATCTTTCTCGCGACATGTACACGCTGCTCCTTTCGATTCTTGTCCTCGACGCCATTCTCCTCGGCGTTGTGATCCTGCTGCAGTCCGGCAAGGGCGGTGGACTCGCCGCCAGTTTCGGCGGTGCCAGCTCGTCGTCGGATTCCTTGATCGGCACGCGTCAGGCCGGGAACCTGCTCACCAAGCTTTCCTGGTGGTGTGGCGGTTTGTTCCTGTTCCTGGCGTTCGTGCTGCAGCTGATGTCTGCTCGCTCCGCCGTGCCCACGTCGGTTCTGGATCGACTGTCTGCCCCTGCGACTCAGCCGGCCACTGTGCCGCCGAGTGGCGCTGCGCCTGCGCTGCCCCTGGACGCGCCCGTAACGTCGCCGCCGGCGACGACGCCGCCTTCTAACTAACGGCGAGGCGCGCGGTGGGCACACTTCCGCCGGAAGGGTTCCTCCTCCTCGAGGACGGAACCCTTTTTGCAGGCCGCCTCGTCGGCCCCTCGACTCCAACGGTTGCCGAAGTCGTGTTCACGACGAACATGTCCGGCTACCAGGAAGTCTTCAGCGATCCGTCGTACAATGGGCAGATCGTTGTCATGACGGCGCCAATGATTGGCAACTACGGCGTCAATGCCGAAGACGGCGAATCCTCGCGTCCGCAGATTGCCGGTGCCGTCGTTCGCGAGTTGTCGCGCACGTACTCGAACTGGCGCGCCACCGGGTCGCTCAGCGACTGGTTGTCTGAAGCCAACGTACCATTGCTTACCGAGGTGGACACGCGCCGCCTGACGTTGCACCTGCGGGAATCCGGCGTCATGCGTGGCGTGATTGCCGCGGGCACGTCGCCGAATGCCGAGGCGCTGGCTGCGCTCGGTGGCTGTCCGTCCATGGTGGGATTGGATCTCGCGTCTGTTGTGTCAACGCGCGAATCGTATGCGTGGGGCGATGCGCAGCATCCGTATCACGTGGTGGCGTACGATTTTGGTGTGAAGCGCAACATCCTGCGGCTGTTCGACGCGCATGG
>JALHNZ010000114.1 GCA_022843265.1 Gemmatimonadaceae bacterium | reverse complement strand
GTACGTTGCCCGCGTCATCAATGCGTAGCGACACCGGTTGATCGAATCGGCGCTTTTCGCCAACAAATGCGTTGAGGACATCGCGAATGGCGCTGTACAGCAGGCGCACAAAGGGAAGCTTCTCAAGCACGCGATCGAGCAGATTGAGCGCCGACCGCGTAATGAGGTTGGAGCCAAGGAATCCCACCAGCGTGATGATGCCCACGGTGATGGCCAGTCCGACGCCCGGCGTCTCCACCCCGATCATCGAGTCGACGGTACTCAACACCCACACGCAGACCGCGATGGTGATCGCGATCGGCGCAATCAGCACCAACCCCCGTCCGAAATAGCCGAGCAAACGTCCCACAGAGAACCTCAAAGCGGCCGGGCCGCGGCAATGGGGGCACCGATCGTGCCCCGTGAGCAACACGAATGGCTCGCCGCGCGTAGCCGAGTTCGAGTCACGCATGCAAGTTGATAGCTGTTGGCTTGGGGAACCACCCCAGGTCGCGAGCACGCCGTGTCACGCAGGTGGCACGCCTGTCCTCCCCCACCGATTTCCTCCGATGCAATCTCTGAACGTTTCACGAGTCTCTGCTCCCGACGTGCCGCGTCGTCGTGACGGGCGCCTGATCCGCTCCGCCGCTTGTCGCTCGCTTCGGGCAGGCCTGCTGGCGATCGGCGTCGTCTCAATGCTGCCCCTCGCAACCGCCCAGGCACAGTCGGCGCGCAAGCCCATCACACAGGACGTGTACGACACGTGGCGCGGCATTCTGTCGCCCACTATGGCACGCAGCGGTGGTTGGGTCGCCTACACGAATTCTCCAAACATCGGCGACGGCGAGCTTGTGGTCCGTGCAACGGCCGGCGGCACGGAGTTCAAACTGCCCCGTGGTTTTACGGGGCGCCCCAATGACCGTCCCGGCGGTGGTGGCGGCGGCTTCTCCGCGGGCGCTCCGGTCTTTAGCGGCAACTCGCAGTACGTCGCGGCGCTGGTGTATCCCACGCGCTCGGTGGTGGAATCTGCACGCGGTGATCGCCGGCGCGCCGCCGAGGCAACTCGCACCTCGCTCGCGATCATGGCCCTGCCGTCGGGTCAGGTGACCACCTTACCGCGAGTACGCAGCTTCCGCCTCACGCGGGATGGCGGCACGTACCTGTTCTATCAGCCGGAAGTGGATTCCTCCGCAGCGCGCGCAAACGGCGACTCGGCCGCCCGAGGTGCAACGCCGGCACGTCCTGCAGCGGGCGACTCCGCGGCCCGTCGTGCTGCTCCGCGTAAAGAGACCGGCACGCCGCTGGTCATGCGCACGCTCGCCTCGGGTCAGGAGGTTCGCATCGAGGACGTGACAAGCTTTGCGCTGAGCGACAACGAGCGCTGGCTCGCCTACGCGATCGGTGAAGCGGATTCCACCAAGAGCGGTTTGTTTTTGCGCGACCTGACGTCGGGAACGGTGACGGCGCTGCGCAGCGGCAAGGCGCGGTATCGCAACATGACGTTCGATCGGGAAGCGACGCAGTTCGCATTTCTCGAAGCCAGGGCCGATTCAGTGCCGGCCGCACGCGCGTCGTATTCGGTGTACCTCGCGCCGCTCGTGGTCAAAAAGGGCGCGGCGATTGTGGCGAACCTTTCGGTGACACCGGCCGATGCTGGAACCGGTATGATGATTCCGGAGCGCAGCCGTCTTGATTTCACGCGTGACGGATCAGCGCTGCTCTTCGCGATTGCCGAGCCGCCGGCCGACAGCATTCCACAAGACTCGCTGGCCAACAAGGCGATTTACGATCTCTGGCATTGGCAGGATACGCGCCTGCAGCCCACGCAGGCACGGCAGGTCGGCCAGGATCGCAGTCGTTCGTTTACATCCATCTACCACAGCAAGCTGCGCAGGGTCGTACGGTTGGCGAACGATTCGTTGCCGAACGTGCAGGTGAGTGACGACGCGAAGTTGGCGCTGGCCGTGACGCCGGTGCCGTACCTCATGGAGCAGATGTGGGGTGAAGGTGGCAACGATGTGTACATCCTCGATGCGACCACCGGTGCGCGGACACTCGTGGCCAAAAAACTTGAGCGTGGTGCGCAGCTCTCGCCAAACGCGAAGTTTGTGACGTGGTTCGACAAGGACCAGTGGCACGCCTATGACATTGCGACCAAACAAACACGCGTGGTGACGGAGAAGATCACAGGCGTGCGATTCAGCCAGGAAACGTGGAGCACGCCGAGCACGCCCTCACCGTGGGGTATGGGGGGGTGGACGAATGATGATCGCCATATGTTGGTCAACGATCGTTATGACGTGTGGGTGGTGGATCCGAAAGGTGTTGCTGCTCCGCGTCGCCTCACGGGCGGCGTAGGACGCGCGCAGCAGCATGTCTTCCGCGTTGAGAACGTCGATCCGGAAGCGCGAACCATCGATCCTGCCAAGCCGCTGCTGTTCACCGCGTTTAACGATGTGACCAAGGCATCCGGTTGGTTCCGCGGCAACTTCACAGACTCCGTGCTCACGCAGATCGTGATGGAGCCCAAGAGCTTTGGCAATCTTGTGAAAGCGCGCGATGCCGAGCAGTACATGGTCACGCGATCGGACTACCGGGAGTTTCCCGACATCTGGACCGGCAACTCGCTCACGACCATGACGAAGATTTCGAACGTCATGCCCACGCAAGACGAATATCTGCGCGGCAGTGTCGAGCTCTATAGCTGGATCAGCGCCGATGGAGATTCGCTCGCGGGACTGCTGTACCTGCCCGACAACTTTGATCGGAACAAGAAGTATCCGATGGTGGTGTACTTCTACGAGACGCATTCGGATGGATTGCACGGCTACGTGCGACCCGCTGGCCGCAATATCGTGAATCCCACGGTGTACAACTCGCTCGGCTACATCGTGTTCATGCCCGACATCAAGTACACCGATGGTTTCCCCGGACCGAGCGCGTACAAGTCGATCGTGCCAGGCGTGCAGTCGCTGATTCAGCGTGGGTTCGTAGACAAGGACGCCATCGGTATCGGCGGTCAGTCATGGGGCGGTTATCAGACCGCGTATCTCGTGACGCAGACCAACCTGTTCAAGGCGGCCGTGCCCAACGCGACCGTGGTCAACATGACCAGCGCGTACGGCGGTATTCGCTGGGGCACCGGTATTGCGCGTTCGTTCCAGTACGAGACGGGTCAGAGCCGCATTGGTGGCTCGCTGTGGGAGTATCCGGAGCGGTTTATCGAGAACTCGCCATTGTTCTTCGCCGATCGAATTCAGACGCCGCTGCTGTTCATGGCCAATGACAATGACGGCGCGGTACCCTGGTATCAGGGCATTGAGTTCTTCGTCGCGCTTCGCCGCCTCGGCAAGGAGGCCTACATGGTCAACTACAACGGCGACGAGCACAATCCGACCAAGCGCGCCAACCAGCTTGATATCGACAAAAAGATGCTGGAGTTCTTCGATCACCATCTCCGTGGTGCCTCGGCACCGGAGTGGATGAAGCGTGGCATCCCGTACATCGAGAAGGGGCGCGACCAGATCCGCGCGGTGCCGGCGGTTACACCGGCGGTGAGCGGCACGGTACCCACTTCGGGCCAGCCGGACACCAACTAGTACCCGGGGGGGCGGCATGGCTCTACTTTTGTGCCATGGCTACTCGCATCGCACCTTCTGCCGCGCCTTCAGCGCCGGCCGCTCCCTGGACCGTCGCAGACGCCCGAGCTCTCTACAACATTGAGGGCTGGGGCGCCGGCTATTTCGATATAAGTGAACGAGGCAACGTGATTGTGCGTCCGGATCCTGAAAATCCGGACGCCACCGTTGATCTGCGTGATCTCGCGCGCGATCTCGAAGAGCAGGGCATTCAGCTGCCCGTGCTGCTTCGCTTCTCCGATATTCTGCGCTCTCGTGTGGAAACACTCAGCGAGCGCTTCGCGGCCGCGATGCGCGAGTTCGACTACGCGGGCAAATACACCACGGTGTATCCGATCAAGGTCAACCAGCAGCGACATGTGGTGGAAGAGATCGTGCGCTACGGCAGTGCGCACGGTGTCGGCCTTGAATGCGGATCAAAGCCTGAGCTGCAGGCCGTGCTTGGTCTGGTGGAAGGCACCGAGCAACTCATCGTCTGCAATGGCTACAAGGATCACGAGTTCATGCGTCTGGCCCTGATGGGACAGAAGCTTGGACATCGTGTGTTCATTGTGCTCGAGCAGTTGAGCGAGCTTGATGTGCTGCTCGAAGTCGCAGACGAACTCGGTGTCACGCCAATGGCCGGTGTGCGCATCAAGCTGGCATCAGAAGGTGCCGGCCGTTGGGCGCAGAGCGGCGGTGAAAAGAGCAAGTTCGGTTTGTCATCCTCGGAACTCGTCAAACTCATTGACCGTCTGCAGGACATGGGCCGCCTTGGTATCGTGAAGCTCATTCACTTTCATCTCGGCAGTCAGATCACCGACATTCGCTTCATCAAGTCGGGACTCGCGGAAGTGGCGCGGTTCTACGCGGAACTCCGCAACATGGGTGTGGATATCACGCATGTTGATGTGGGCGGCGGATTGGGGGTGGACTACGACGGTACCACGTCGACCAACAATGCCAGCGTCAACTACACGCTGCAGGAATACGCGAACGATGTGGTGTACACCCTCGCCGAAGCTTGTCGGGAGCATGAACTGCCCATGCCGCACCTGATCAGTGAATCGGGTCGCGCACTCACGGCGCATCACGCCATGTTGCTGATCAAGGTGATTGACGTGGAGTCGCAAGCCGCGCGTCCACTGCCAACCCTGTTGGATGATGATCACTCGCTGCTGCATGAAATGTATGAAGACTTGCGCACGATCAGTGAGCGCAATCCGCGGCCGCGCAAAGTGCTGGAGGTGTTCCACGACGCCACGTTCGACAAGGATCGCGCGCGCAACTACTTCAACTCGGGTGTGCTCACGCTGAGGCAGCTGGCCACGGCCGAGTTGATCTGGTTGGCCACGATGAACGCGATCTATCCGATCGCGCAGGCCGATGCCGAAACCTACGCGGACATCGTGCGTGAGCTGCAATCGTCGTTGTGCGACCGCTACTTCCTGAACTTCTCGCTCTTCCAGTCGCTGCCCGACTCGTGGGCGATCGATCAGCTGTTCCCGATCATGCCCATTCACCGGCTGGATGAACAGCCCATGCGTCACGGCACGCTGCAGGATGTGACGTGCGATTCCGATGGCAAGATTGACAAGTTCGTGGGTGACAAGCACGGCCGCCCGGCGCTCGAGCTGCATGAGTTCCGAGATGGTGACGACTACATCCTCGGAATTTTCCTCACCGGTGCGTATCAGGAAATCCTGGGTGACTTGCACAACCTGTTCGGCGATACGAACGCCGTGCACGTGATGCTCACGCCAGACGGCCGCTATGAGATCAACGATCTGGTTGAGGGCGATACGGTGACCGAGGTGCTGAACTACGTGCAGTTCGGCGCGGCGCAACTTCTGGCAACATTCCGTCGTAAGGTGAATGCAGCCAAGGGGCTCACGCGTGAGGAGGCGAACGCATTCATTGCCGACTACGTGGCGGGACTTGAAGGCTACACCTACCTCGAAGGCGAGGCGGCACGCTGAGGCGCGTCGCGCGCTTGAGCGTTCCCGCTTTTTAGCCAGGAGAACATCGTGACCGAAGTTGCCACTCCCGCTTCAGGCAGCATGCTGGACGATATGCTCGAAATTTTCGTGGCACCGTCGAAGGTTTTTGAGAGGCGGCGCCATAGCGGCTACGGCATGTTGTTGCTGACGCTGGTGATTCTCCTGGTGCTGATCAGCGTTGCGACATTGAGTCTGACGGCGCCGTACTGGGATGCACAGTTCGATCTGGGCATGAAGCTCGCGGCCGCGAAGGGACAAGAGATGCCTGCCGAGGCGTCGGGCGCGATGGCACGCACCGCAGGTCGATGGTTCGGGGTGCTGGGCGGCCTGATTTACGTACCGATTATGGTGTGGCTGGGTGGGTTGTTCGTGATGCTCGGTTCGAAGATCGCGGGCGCAAATGTGAACTACAAACAGGGCACACTGATTTTCACGCTGGCGTTCTTCCCGAGGCTGCTGGCGCCGATCATCATGTCGGTACAGAGTCTGATGGTGTCTCCGGAAAGCATTCGCAGTTTCAGCGACGGAGCACTGGGACCGGCCCGCTTCTTTGACCCGCTCACGACGAATCCGATTCTGCTCGGCGTGCTCGGCAACTTCGAGCTGACAAACCTCTGGTCGTTTGCCTTGGTTGCCATCGGGGTTCGCGTGATCGGTGCGGTGTCCATGGGCGCCGCCATGTTTGCCGCGGGCCTCGCCTTCGCCTTCACCCTGGCACTGACGCTCATTCCAGCGGCACTGATGTAAGCACGGGTGGACAACACAACAAAGCGGGCCCGATCGTCATATGCGATCGGGCCCGCTTTGCAAACGCGTATGCTGCTCACTCGTTGTTTACATCGCGTGTTCAGCCAACGCTCTTGGCGTAGTGCGTGGTGACTTCGTTCCAATTCACCACATTCCACCACGCGCCAACGTAGTCCGCACGACGATTCTGATAGTTCAGGTAGTACGCATGCTCCCACACATCGAGACCAAGAATTGCCGTCTTGCCTTCCATGAGCGGATTGTCCTGATTGGCGGTGCTTTCAATCGTGAGTGCACCGCGATCTGACACCAGCCACGCCCAGCCTGATCCAAAGCGACCCATTGCGGCGGCCTGAAACTTCTCACGGAACGAGGCAAAGTCGCCAAAGGCCTTGGAGATTGCTGCGGCGACGTCACCCGTTGGCTCGCCACCTGCATTCGGCGCCATCAGTGTCCAGAACAACGCATGATTCCAGTGTCCGCCGCCATTGTTGCGCACGGCAGTGCGAATGGACTCCGGCACGGCGTGCAGATCGCGCAACAGGTCGTCGAGTGATGTGTCGGCGAGTTCTGGCGCCTTCTCAAGCGCCGCGTTCAGGTTCGTCACGTACGCCTGATGATGCTTGCCATGATGGATCTGCATGGTCTGCGCATCAATGTGCGGCGCGAGGGCGTCAAATGCGTACGGCAGGGCGGGCAACGTATGGGCCATGATGTGTGTATCTCCCAGGAAGTGAAACGATAATCGCGCAGTGCCTCACGCCGATTGCGTGACATGCGACGCACGAGTGACACGCGCAAGTTACGCAGGCGATGATCCCGGCCGTGATCGCTCGCGCAGCCAGGCAATGATGCCCGGCAGAATTGACAGAAAAATTACGACCAGAATGACCTTCTCGATGTGCTGGTCAATGCCAGGCACCCAGCGGCCGAGAAAGTACCCGGTGAATAACATGCTCCAGACCCAGAGCGCGCCACCAACAACGTTGTAGGCGAGGAACGACCGATACTCCATTCGCCCGACGCCCGCCACGACCGGGGCGAAGGTACGGATAATCGGTACAAAACGCGCAATGATGATGGTTTTTCCGCCGTGCTTTTCGTAAAACTGCTGCGCTTTCAGCAAATGCGCGCGACGAAAGAGCATCGAATCCTCACGCTTGAAAATGCGAGGACCGGAAACCTTGCCGATATGATACCCCACCGTGTCACCAACGATCGCCGCAATCGTGAGGAGGACACCGAGCAGATACACATTCAGGCCGAACTCGGGTTGCGACGCAAGCAGTCCTGCGGTGACCAGCAACGAGTCGCCTGGCAGAAAAAACCCGATCAGCAGCCCAGTCTCTGTAAAAATGATTGCCGTCAGTCCAACGTAGCCGGCCCACTGCACAAGAGCGGGCAAATCGCGCAGGCGATTGAAAAAATCGGTGAGAAATTCCACAAGCGATGGGCTGAGGGCGGAGGTGCGTCATGGACGGAACATGCCGCAGCGCTCAAGAAGCGTCGCAGTAAAGCTTGACGGTCGGCGCTCGTGGGTCAACGTCTCACCGCATCTCATGTCACAAACACCAGTGACCTCGCTCCGTGCATTCGCTAGTTTGCCCGACGTGACCACTCCTGACGGCGCCCAACTCGACATGCACGTGGTGGCCCACACCCACTGGGATCGCGAGTGGTATCACGCCGCGCCGAGGTTCAGGCAGCGGCTGGTCTCCCTCGTGCGCTCGCTGCTCGATGAGGCCCCGGATGCCATGCGTCCGTTTCTGCTCGATGGGCAGGCCGTGGTGCTCGAAGACGTGTTGGAGGTGCACCCGGAATGGGAACGTGGGCTGGGAGAGCGGCTGTCGACAGGCGCCCTCGAAGCCGGCCCTTGGTATGTGCTTGCGGATGAGCTTATGCCGAGTGGCGAGGCACTCGTGCGCAACCTGGCGGCGGGTCGCCGAGTGCTGGCCCGCTTTGGGGCCTCGCCGCCGCCGGTGTGTTATTCGCCGGACTCGTTTGGACATCCGGCCATGCTACCCGCCATCGCGCGAGGCTTCGGACTGCGGGTGGCGGTCCTCTGGCGCGGTTACGGTAGCGCTCGCTGGCCGGCGGGAGATAGTGCTCGCTGGCGCGCGCCCGACGGGAACGAGCTGCCACTCTGGCACTTGCCGCGCGACGGCTACGAATACGGAAGCGCGCTCCCGACGGGCGCCGATCAGGCGCACGCGCGGTGGCAGCGGCTTCTGACTGCGCTCGCACCGCGGTCCACCACTGGCGTGGTGCTGCTCACGAACGGCGCGGATCATCATGCGTTGCAGCCCGATCTCGACGAGGCCGTGCTCGCCATCGCCGATGTGGCGCAACGCGACGGCACCCGCGTGCAGCGCTCCACACTGACCGCGTGGGCCAGCGCGTTTGAAGCCGCCGCCGCGCAGTGCTCGTTGCCAATTGTTGGCGGCGAGCTGCGCGATTCGTACGGCTTCACGTGGACGCTGCAAGGCACATTCGCAACGCGCGCGTGGCAGAAACGCGCGGTTGCCCGCGCGGACACGCTGCTGCGCTGGGATGTTGAGCCGTGGATGGCGCTGGCAGATCTGCAGACGGGCAATACATCGGCACACGGACTGTTGCAGATCGCGTGGAAAACATTCCTTCGCACGTTGCCACATGACACACTGTGCGGTTGTTCGGTGGACAGCGTGGCGCGCGCACTCGATGCTCGCGTGGAATCGGTGCGCACGCAAGCCGTTGGACTGCGATCGGCGGCACTCGACGTATTGCACGATCGCCACGCAAGCGACGCAAGAACCAGAACGGTTGACGTCTGGTCGCCTCGCTTGCTGGTGAGAAATCAATCGACGCGGGCGCGCTGGGGCGTGTGTGAAGCGGAGTTATGCACCACTATTGGCGATGTGCGTGTAGGGCCTGGCAGCAGTCTGGCAGACTATCCAACAACAGCTCGTCTGCCACTGCTGCGCGATGTGCCCGCCGCACTGGTGGTACAACCACGGCGCGCAAAACTTCGTCACGAGCGCCGCGAGTCACCACATCACTATCCCGACGACGATGTGGTGCACGCGCTGCGCGCCCTCGTGTGGATTCCGGAGCGCGAAGCAGTTCCGGCGACGGGCACGCGCAACTGGCCGATGGCACGTGAAGCATTACCTGCACTGAGTGAAGAGATTCCCGTGCTGGCGGTGCGGCGCGAGGGGCGTGTCGTGCACATGCAGAACACGCGACTACGCATCGACATTCGCAATGGTCGCATCGCCCTGCACGATACCGCGACTGCACGGACGATCAACAATCTGCTCCAGCTCACGTGGCAGCGTGATGTGGGCGATGCGTATACGTCGGCACCGCGCGGGCCAATCCTCTCGGCGTCCATGGGACAGCCCCGTATACGCGCCCGCGGACCGCTGCGCGCCGTCGTGGAGGTTCCTTTGCGATTGCTGGTGCCTCACGATCCCGTCACACCGGATCTGTGCTTCACGAACGAAGAACAGCACGAGTCCGCCGCACACAGTGATGCACCGGCTGAGCAGGCGTCCGCAAATGAGTCAGCAACATTGCGACCAATGCACGCCAGGCTGTTGCTATCGCTCGACGCAGGAGCGGCACACCTTGGTGTCCGCGTCGTGGCTGACGACCACGCCGCCGATCACCGACTGTGCGTACGCATCTCGACCGAGCAGCCGCAATCCCGCGTGTTCGCCGACGCCGCCTTTAC
>JALHNZ010000113.1 GCA_022843265.1 Gemmatimonadaceae bacterium | reverse complement strand
CGCCGCGGGTGCGGCAGGCGGCGTTGGCGGTGCGGCCGGCTTGGGCGCCACGGGCTGCGGCGGACGGACGTTCAGCGGCTGCGGCTTGGGCGCGGGTTTTGGCGGCTCCGGCTTGGGCAACGCGCCATGCTTTTCGATGTAGGCCGCTTCGGCTTCTGCAATCAGTGCGTCACCCTCGTCGGCGTTCATCTGTCCACGACGTACCATGTAGTGGATCAGCTCGCGGGCGCTTTCAATGGCAAAAGCCGTGAGTCCGGCGGCAGCGCGAATGACTTCGCGCATCGAGCCCGACATCCGACTACCCGCTTCGAGGCTGATTTCATGGGCACGACGCGCCATTTCGGCGGCCGTATCGCTGGCGTCAGCACCGCGATGCCCAGGGCCGCGGCGTGGCGGCGGTGAGGCTGGCGCGGGTGTTTCCACTTCTGCTGACGAATCGCTATCCAGCGACATATCGGCCATGGACGAAAGATCTCCTGCCACCAGTTCGACGTCGGAAAGTCCGACTGAACGGGGCGCTCAAGGGCACAAAAGGCCCACGTGAAGGCACTGACTGACACCGTCGCGGCGCCGGAAGGGCGGCCAGCTACGGAGCGAGGTGTTCGAGAACGCTGTAACTATATGATTTCTGGACATCTACGCAAGGTACGGTAACGTTCTTTCGGAGGCGCGCGTGAGGTTTCTCACGCACTGCGTGCGCAAACCAGCGCTGGTCGAGCCCGCTTCAGTTCGCGCGTTTTCGGAGCAGTAATAGAACACTATAATAGCATCAAAATGACATTGCCGCTTCAAAAAATCAAAATCGTCGATCTGTCACGCGTGCTTGCCGGGCCGCTGTGTACGATGATGCTCGGAGACCTCGGCGCCGATGTTATCAAAGTTGAACGGCCAGATGTGGGTGACGATACCCGCGGATGGGGACCGCCGTTTGCCGACAACGGCGAAAGCGCCTACTTCCGAAGCGTCAACCGCAACAAACTCAGTCTGGCCGCCAGCTTCGACAACCCGGTCGATCTCGCGCTGCTGCAGGAGCTCATTGCGTGCGCCGATGTGGTGGTGGAGAACTATCTGCCGGGAGCACTGCGCCGAAAGGGACTTGATCGTGACGAGATTCTGAGCGCCAACCCGCGGCTCATCTGGTGCACCATTTCGGGATTCGGCCTCATCAGCGAACGTCCGGGCTACGACTTTGTGGTGCAGGCGGAGTCCGGTTGGATGTCTATCACGGGGCCCGAGTCCGGCGAGCCGAGCAAGGTTGGTGTGGCCTTGGCGGACGTGATTGCGGGGAAGGACGCGACAATCGCAATTCTGGCCGCGCTGGCAGGGCGCGACCGTCTGACCTCCGCCGATCGGCACGTGCATGTCTCGCTGCAGGGCTCCGCGGTTGCGGCGCTTGTGAACGTGGCGCAAAACACGCTGGTCACCGGTTCGCCGCCGAAGCGCTGGGGCAACGCCCATCCGAACCTGGTGCCGTACCAGCTCTTCAGCGCGGCAGACCGTCCGTTTGTGCTCGCCGTTGGCAATGACGCGCAGTGGGTGCAGTGCGCGTCGGTTCTGCAGCTCGGCGACACCGAACGCTGGCGAACCAATGCCGGCCGCGTACACGACCGCGAGACACTCGTGCCGCTGCTGGAGCGGTTGCTGTCGGCGAGTAACGCCGAATCATGGATGGCCGCATTCTCAGCTGTCGGTGTGCCGTGCGGGCTGGTTCAGACGGTCCCGGAAGCACTGGCCTCGGTCGCCGCGCATCCCGTTTTTGGGTTGGCTTCGGCTGTTGGAGGAGCCGTTCGGTACGCACCCCCCAGCCTCGATCAGCACGGCGCAATGATTCGGGCCAATGGCTGGTCGGCGTTCAACGTGACAGCAGAAGTCATCGAATCTTCGGGCCGCGTCACGCCCTGAGCAATTACAAATACTTCTCACAGAGTGAGCGAATGTCACGGCCGTTATGTGATCAGCTCCCGCGCAAGAATGTGTGCAAAAGGGAGCTAAGCTGAATACGTGACGTGAGTTACGTAGGGGCTCAAGGTGTTACGTCCGCGTGCAACGGTCGTCTTTCTGACGTGGTGATCGGAGAAAAAGCTTTACCGATTCCTGCTCAGGAAGGATTGTCCGAAGCTTCACTTCGGGGTTATCCTAGCGCCGTGACCAACATTGACACGACGCTTTCGACGGAAGTCGATTCGGATCAGGAAATCATCTCACGAGTGATCGCGGGCAACCGCGACGCATTCGGGACCTTGATTCATCGGTATAGCGATGCGCTGTATCGCCACGCCCTCGGCATGACCGGTTCGCCGGACGTCGCCGAGGATATCCTGCAGACATCGTTCATCAAGGCGTATCACCATCTCGGTGAAGTACGCGGGCGATTCGATGCCTGGCTCTTCCGGATCGTAGCAAACGGTTGCAAGGACTGGCTGAAGAACATTCGGCGGTCGCACCTCAGCTATGACGAGGACGATCAACCGTCCAACCTTACCACGCCGGACGAGGACCTTGACCGCACTGAGTTGCGGCATGACCTCGACAGCGCGCTGGCAGAGTTGGCGCCGTCACTCCGCGAGGCATTCGTCATGAAACACGTCGAAGGCCGGTCATACGAGGAAATGGCGGATCTACTCGGTACAACTGTTGGCGCGCTGAAGATGCGCGTGCATAGGGCACGCGAAGCTTTGCAAGCGCTACTTGAGGAGAAATACGCCTGATGCTTGAATCACAGAATCCCCAGGAAGGCGCGGATCGTGCCGCCGCTGGCCGCGAGGCTGGCCGTCCCGCGAACGGTGCGCCGTTGGCCGATCGTGAAGTTCCGCTTCCGGGCAGTGAGGCGTTCGGCACCACTCCGGCGGCTGTGCATGCCTGGCTCGACGGCGAAGCCTCCGAGGCGGACGCGCGTCTCGCTGATGCTCGTCAGGTCGCGCTCTGGAGCCGTATTGAAACGGAAACGGCGCAGCGCCGTCGCATGACCACACCGGCGTATGTGCAGCAGCGCATCATGGACGCGCTGCCGCAGGCCACGCCGACCATGGCGACTGCAACAGCAACCGACACGTCGACCGTTGCCGCCGCCACGCAAACGTCGGGCATGATTGCCCTGTCGCCCGTCTCCGCAGTGCTCGCCGCCGCCGGCCTTATCGCCGCCGGTTTCCTGCTCGCGCGTTTCGTCGCGTAAGTCGTCTGTTGCCGCGCACATGCGGCTCAACCGAAAAGCGCCGGTGTTCGCAGTTGCGAACACCGGCGCTTTTTAGTTGCTCCCGACCGTAGCCGCGCGACGCGTACAGGTTCGCCGCGAGCAACGCGTTCAGCCGCAAAAGGCAGTCTGATTCGGTCATTCGGCCCTCCAGCCGGAGCCCATGGCCCTTTGGCCTTTTGGCCTCCCGTTTTCGAAAGGCCGCACAGAGCACTAACGCTGGGCAGTTACCCACGCCGATCGAACCGCAACTGCCCCGCATTTTAGCTCAGTGCAACGTTTCGAAAACGGGAGGCCAAAAGGCCAAAGGGCCTTGGGCTCCGGCTACTAGCCGAATGACCGAATCAGAAAACAAAACGGCGGGCGCTGAGGCGCCCGCCGTTCGAAGCACAATACCAATCACATGTGCAGCACGCGACCGATCGCTGCCAACGCCGCTTCTTTGGTTGTTTCGGAAAGCGTCGGGTGCGAGTGAATGGTGATCGCAATGTCTTCCGCCGAACCACGATACTCCATGGCCAACACCACTTCGGCCAAGAGATCACCAACGTTCGGACCAATCATGTGACAGCCGAGAATTTCGTCGCTCTCCGCGTCGACCACAAACTTCACAAAGCCTGAGGTTTCACCCATGGTGCGCGCGCGGCCGTTTGCGCTGAACGGAAACTTGCCCGTGCGATACGCGCGTCCGCTGGCTTTGACTTCCTGCTCCGTGTGCCCCACCGTCGCGATTTCGGGCCACGTATAGACCACGCCTGGCACGGTGTGCTGGTGCATATGCACCGGTTTGCCGGCAATCACTTCGGCGGCAACCACACCTTCTTCTTCCGCTTTGTGCGCGAGCAGCTTGCCGCCAGTGACATCACCAATCGCGAACACCTGGGGCAGATTGGTGCGCTGCTGATCATCGACCGCGATTTCGCCACGCGCGCCAAGAGCGAGGCCGAGCGCGGCGGCGTCTACACCGCGCAGTGCGGGTTTACGGCCAACCGACACCAGCACATGATCCGCGTCAAACGACACACGTTCACCATTCCGTTCACAGTGAATCGTGACACCGTCTTCACGCACATCCGCACCAACCACCTTGGTGCCGACGTGAATATCCAGTCCCTGCTTGCGGAAAATCTTGTCCGCTTCCCGCACAATATCATCGTCGTTGCCAATGAGAATCGTGGGCGCAAACTCGATCACCGTGACCTTCGCGCCGAGTCGACGCCAGACCGATCCGAGTTCAAGTCCGATGACACCGCCACCAATCACGATCAGGTGCTTGGGCACTTCGCTCAGCTGCAGCGCACCAACGTTCGAGTGCACGCGCTTTTCATCGAACGGAAGAAAGGGCAGCTGCACAGGAACGGATCCTGTGGCGAGAATCACATGGGCGCCCTGCACCTGCGTGATCGTGCCGTCGTTCGCGCGCACCTCGATCAGATTGCCCGCTTGCAGTGTACCAAACCCCTTGACCCACGTGACCTTGTTCTTCCGAAAGAGGAACTCGACGCCTTTGGTATTCTGAGCGACCACGTCCACTTTGCGCGCTTGCATGGTGGCGAGATCCAATCGCACGTTGTCCACCGTAATTCCATGCTCAGCCGCGTGCAGACGCAGCCACTCATAGTGTTCGGAGGAGCTGAGCAGTGCCTTGGATGGAATGCAGCCCACGTTGACGCAGGTGCCACCCAGCGTGGCGTCACTTTCCACACACGCCACGGAGAAACCGAGTTGTGCGGCACGAATGCTGGCGACATAGCCGCCGGGTCCGCCGCCAAGCACGACGACGTCGAAGGTCTGAGGAGTGGTCATGGATGCAAGTTAATGCGCGTTGGAGAACGTCACGATTCGCAATTGGGCATTTGCCCTATATCCCTTCGATCGATAGCGAGATAGGTTACCGCCAGACAAGTTGAAGCGTCTGGTTCGCAGTGAGTACGGTGCGCCAGCGCTCCGATGCTCTTCCAACCGCCGAACGCGGAGCCCGTCTTCGTACGGTAACGTCAGTACGCGGCCAGACACCCTGTACGGTTTCCGTGCAGGGTGTCTTTTTTTGTGGCTGTTCTTGTGGTGCGGTTTGTGACGGAACCGTTCAGTACAAGAGCATTGATGCGGGGTCTTCCATGAGCTCTTTGACGCGCACCAGAAAGAGCACCGCCTGCTGGCCGTCAATAATGCGATGGTCATACGACAACGCCACGTACATCATCGGGCGAATCACAACCTGACCGTTTTCGGCGACGGGGCGATCCTGGATTTTGTGCAGTCCAAGAATGCCAACCTGCGGGTAGTTGATGATCGGCGTCGAAACGAGTGAACCAAAGACGCCACCGTTGGTGATCGTAAAGGTGCCGCCCATCAGATCATCAATGCCGAGCTTGCCGTCGCGCGCTTTCTTGGCCACCGCGCCAATGTCGTGACCGATCTCGATCAATGAACGCGTGTTCGCGTCTTTGATGTTGGGCACAACCAGTCCGGCGTCACTCGCCACGGCAATGCCAAGATTGACGTAGTGGTGATACACGATGTGTTCGCCATCGAGCTGCGCATTCACGGTTGGATACGCGTCGAGCGCGAGGCAGGCGGCCTTTGCAAAGAACGGCATGTACGACAGACGCAGGCCGTGCGTCTTTTCCACCTTGTCACGCATGCGATCACGCAGCGCCGACACGGCCGTCATGTCGATCTCGTTGAACGTGGTCAGGTGCGCCGTATTGTGCTGCGACTGCAGCAGGTTTTCGGCAATACGCTTGCGACGCGTGGTCATCTTTTCACGCGTTTCGCGCGGACCATCGTCTGTCACCGCGCGCGGGGCCGGTGCGGGCGCCGCCGCAGGTTTGGCGGCGGGGGCCGGAGCGCTCTTGCTCGCGGCGATGACATCAACCTTGGCCACCACGCCACCGCGTCCCGTGCCGGCGACCTGCGACAGATCGGTGCCAGTTTCCGCGGCGGTGCGACGGGCTGCGGGGGAGGCCTTCGGATCGGCACCAGTCGGTGCGGCCGCGGACGGCGCCGACGCCGCTGCTGGTGCCGCAGCCGGTGCTGATGGTGCCGGTGCTGCTGCCGCGGCTGGCGCGGCGCCGGCTGCGGCACCCGCGCCGGCCGTTACCTCGCCCAACGCGTCGCCCACATTCACCACATCGCCTTCGTTCTTGTGGCGCGCGCTCAGCGTGCCGGCTTCGAGCGCCGGCACTTCCACGGTGATCTTGTCGGTTTCGAGCTCGACCAGGGTCTCACCGGCCGCAACGGCCTCTCCAACCTGCTTCAGCCAGCGGGAGACGGTGGCTTCGACGATGGATTCACCGAGCGGGGGAACTTGGAAAGACGCCATGGCAAACGCGGGACAGTGGGATGCGACGGACGAAGAACAACCGCCCGACGAGGAGTTGGGGATTCGTCGAAATATAGAGTGGGGACCGGGCGTTTCGGGCGGGGCAACGCCCATCTACTTTCAGCCGATGCCTCCAAACATGCGCGCCCTGACCATCTCCGCCCACGGCGACCTGTCGCAACTCGAGCTGCGCGACGGCGTGCCGGTACCGCAACTCAGCAGCGCACATGATGTCCGGGTGCGCGTGCACGCCGCCGCGCTGAATCGGCTCGACCTGTGGGTACTCGGTGGCATTCCCGGCGTGAGCATCACGCCACCGTGGGTCGTTGGATCAGATGGTGCCGGCACTGTTGAAGCGGTGGGTTCGGCGGTGCAGAACGTGCGCGTTGGCCAACGCGTGATCATCAATCCTGGTGTGGTGGATCGCGCCTGTACCTGCGAATACTGTCGGGACGGCGATCAGCCGCTCTGCCTGACGTACGGTGTGTTGGGTGAACACCGACCGGGCACCTTGGCCGAGTTCGTGGTGGTGCCATCGGAAAATGTGGAAGTCATTCCGGACTCCATTTCGTGGGCCCAGGCGGCAGCGTTTCCGCTCGCCACGCTCACCGCGTGGCGCATGGTGAGCACGCGTGCCCGTGTGCAAGAAGGCGATCACGTGCTGATCTGGGGCATCGGCGGCGGTGTGGCGTTGGCCGCACTGCAGATTTGCAAAGCACTAGGCGCCACGGTGTGGGTCACATCTGGCAGTGACGAAAAACTCGCGCGCGCTCAAACACTCGGCGCCGATCACATCATCAATCATCGCTCGGGTGACGCCGGTAAACAGGTGCGATTGGCCACGAACAAACGCGGCATGGATGTTGTCATCGACAGCGTTGGCGAAGCCACCTGGACACAATCCCTCATCGCACTCGGCAAGCGCGGTCGGCTCGTCACGTGCGGCGGCACATCGGGGCCGATGGTGCAAACCGATGTGCGCCGCATGTTCTGGAATCAGTGGACGCTGATGGGATCCACCATGGGCAGTGATTCCGAGTTTGCCGCCATTGCGCAGCAACTGCGCAACGGCCAGTTGCTGCCACCGGTGGATTCGGTTTTCCCGCTCGCTGACGGACGCGCGGCATACGAGCGGCTTTCGTCGGGCGAACAGTTCGGGAAAGTGGTGGTCGACATCACGCAGGGGTGACGCGGCGCTATCGCCGCGCCCCCGAGAAAGGACAGCTTTTGCCGGCTTTTTTCGCGGTGCTTGTGGGTGTGCTCCGTGCGGTCGGCATCACATCGAAGGAGTCGTCGAGCACGAACAAGCGCACCTGTTCTTCGAGCGACACCGACTGCGCGTCAAGCTCTCCGGCGGTGGCCGCCAGCTCTTCGCTGCCCGCCGCCACCTGCTGCGTGACGCGATTCACCTGCTCGGTACCCGCCGTAATCTGTTTGATGCCATCCGACTGACTGTTGGCGCCCGTGGCAATGTTGCTGACCAGCGTGGACACATCGCCCAGCTGCAACGAAATGCGTTCAAAGTCTGCCGCCACGTTGGTGTTGAGCGCGACACCTTCGCTGACGTGGCGTACCGAATCCTCAATGAGCGACGACGTGCGCTTCGCGGCATCCGCGCTGCGAATCGCGAGCGCGCGCACTTCTTCGGCGACTACCGCAAAGCCTCGCCCCGCATCGCCGGCGCGCGCCGCTTCAACGGCCGCGTTAAGCGCCAGCAGATTCGTCTGGAACGCAATTTCGTCGATCGTTTTCACAATGCGCGCCGTTTGCGTGGCGCTGGCTTCAATCTCGCGCATGGTGGCGGCCAGCGTGCGCATGCGCGACATCCCGGCGTCGGCCTCCGCTTGCAGCGAGACAGTGCGAACGCGTGTTTGCTCGGCGTCCTGGGCGCCCGAGTGCGCCGAGCCACTGAGTTCGGCGAGGCTCGCCGATACCTGCTCAAGTGCGCTGGCTTGATCGCTGGAGCCGCGCGCGAGCTCTGATCCCGTGGCGTTGATCTGCTGCGCCGCAAAGACCAGCTCGGCCGTGGCGCGGGAAACACTACTGAGTGCGTTGTTGAGCTGCGACACCGCCGTGTTGATGGAACCCGCCAGTGTCTGATAGCGGCCGGTGTACGTACCGTGAATGCGTTCCGTCAGGTCGTGCCGCGCCATGGCGCCGAGCACGCGATCCGCTTCGTCGAGAAAACGGAACGCGTCATCACGCTCCGCACGGACCGTGTCAACGTTCATGGCTTCAATCTTCTGCCGACGCGATTCGGTCAACGCGGTGACGACCAGGGCAATGTCAATGTTGAGGAGTCGTGTGAACGCATCGGTGAAGCGCCGCAAATCGCGAGGCGAAGCTCCGGCTTTTTCCACGGCCGCAATGGCTTCGCGTCGAATCACCTCGTACATCCCAACGAACCAGTTCGATTCCAACTCGATGTCGTCGTGAATGCCACCCACTTTCCGGCGATGTGCAACGTATCGATCGTCGACCGTGCCGGCGAACATGTTCAGCACATACGGTCCGAGCAGTCCACGCTGGCGATCCACAGATGAGTGCTGTTGAAGCACCGCCTTGGTCGTCTGGTTGCCGAGTACATGCGCGTAGAACGCGTTGATGAGCGTATCAAGATTCGCTTCGCCGGCTTTTTTCCAGGCTGCGATAACGCCGAGATCCTGCGCGGTCAGGCCAAAAAACTCAATGCGATCGCGCGCCAGCGGATCGGTGACCGAGATGACGCCGTCAGCGTACCTGGTTTCAGGCTTGAGCCAGCGGAACAATGGCAACGACATAAGGAGCCTCGGCAGGGCGGTAAGGGGAGCGAGCGGGGCTGAGCGTTATGCGTTGAGTGTCGTTCGGGATGCGGACAACTTGAGCAGGGAATCCCCGACAGCCTCACACCGCGCCCTTGCGCCCCAAAACGCCTGACCATCATCGTGCGGTATGATTGAATCCGCGTCCTTTACTGCTGCCGAAGAGCGAGCGCTTCGCGACGCGTATGCGCGCGGCGAAGCGGCCAACTGTCCGCGCTGCGACGTCGCGCTGCGTCATCGCGAGATTGGCGGCGGCAGCTTCGGTCTCGGATACTCGCGTCGGCGGGAGTGGCTGCTTTGTCCCTCCTGCAAGCGCAGCGTGCTCTTTGACGCGCAGCGGGGCACTCGGACGTAGCGGTCGCATCGGCCGCAGGTGGCAGGCGAAACCCTTGCTGCCGCTGCTAGATTCGCACGTATGTTCAGTTCCCTAGTGGGCCATGGCGGCTCCTTCAGTCTGATGGCGCAGGCGTCGCCACTCCCCGACGGCTTTACCGAGCGCCTTGAGTACAGCTTCACGCTGATCGCCGAGTTCGTGCCGGCGCTTTTTGGTGCCCTCGTCATTCTCTTCGCTGGCTATCTCGCCGCGAAGCTCATTGAGAAGGGTGTGCACCGCCTGCTGCGTCGTGTGCGGTTCAACGACGTGCTGGACCGCGGTGGTGTGCTGGAGGCCGTGGCCCGCTCCGGTACGCCAATCAATCCGGCCCGTGTGGTGGCGTCGTTCCTCTTCTGGGGCGTGATGTTCTCGGTGCTGCTGATCGCGGCCAACGCCA
>JALHNZ010000112.1 GCA_022843265.1 Gemmatimonadaceae bacterium | reverse complement strand
TCGGTGCCACTCGTATCACGTCCAATGGCCGCTTCCACCGCGATCGTGCCCGCGGATTCCATGGGCGCGCCCGCACTGTCAGTAGCAGTAAGCGTAGAATCGGCCGCACCAATCGCAGCCGCTGGAAAGAACCGCGCCTGTACGGATGGCCACGCCGCGAGTCCGAGCACCACCAGCGCGGCGGCCGCTGCCAGCCCTGCGAGAATACGGCTCGTGCGCTGACCACGATCAACGGTGGCCACTTCACGTGCTCGCACCACCTTGCGGATTTCCTCAACGGGTGGCGGAGGTGGTGCGATCCATAGCGTTTGCACATTCGCAATCGTAGGCGGCACGTCATTGCCAATCGGCAACACCGCGCCCACGTACTGACAGAGCAGATCAAAGCCAGGCACATCGCGCACCGCCACAATCAGCAGCAGCGCGCCAACCTGTTGAAAGCCTGCGGCGAGTTTGCGCCAGCGATCATTGCCGTACACCGCTTCGAGCGCCACCGATTCTGTGCCGCTCGGCATGAGAAACACATTGCCGGTCGCATCAATGGGCTTCGCAATCCGGTTCAGCGACACGCCATACAAAAAACTGTCGGAGATACCATGCGGATCATCGTCGTCGCCAATGATGGCGCTGCGAAGCGCTGCCACGTCGCCTACAAGATCCGCAATCGCGACGCGTCGTGTTGCGCCGTGCACACGGGCAATTTCCAGCGCGACCATCGCCGCGATGTTGGCATCCGGGCCGCTGACAACCGCGGCGTATTGTCCTTCGAGGAGCGGGGCGAGTCGAATCGCTTCCGCTTGCGCCCACGTACGATCCGGACTCACCGTCACGGCGCGCCCTCAAATACCCAGTAGCTTCGACCGCTCGCTTTTCCCACACGTTCTGCGTCGTCGCGCGAAGTGAACGGACCCATGACCACGCGATACATCGTACGTCCGTCGCGCACCGACGTGGCTATGCGTGGCGTGCGACCGTCCACATTGATGCCAGCCGACGCTTCGCGCGCCAGCGCTTCGGTGAGCACGGCCGCAAACTGCACGGTGAAGACGGCAGTTCGTGCGCGAGCCCGTGGCGGCGTGCGCACGTCAGCGCTGCTATCGGCGCGAGTGTCCGCCGCCGCATTCGCGGTATCGGTCACCAGTGATGTCGAGTCACCACTGCCGCTGAGCGAGTCCGGGGCCGTGACGCGCCCGCCCGTCCCTTCGCGAAAGCGCACGGGTTGGTCGAGTCCTGCGGCACGTGGACGAAACCCGTTCCAGCGCATGGCGAACCAGGTGTCCTGCGCGCCAGTGGGCAGCGAGCGAATCTCGCCCAGATCAATTGAGGAGATCAGCGTGACGGTGTCACCGTTGGCGAGTGCGACTGCGCCGTCTGGCAATACGAGCGGCAAGTCGCCTCGCCACTCTGTACGCGCGGCGCCGAGCAACGTGCTGGTGCCAATGTCAATGAGATACACGCTGTCCGTTGCCGCCTGCACCAACAACACGCGACCGAGCGCATCCATGCGCAAGGCGCGCGGCTCGGCGGGCAGCTCAATCCTTGTCACGACCTTGCCTTCAAACCGATCGGCCACGCGCACTTCGTTTGCACCTTCGACGGCAACAAAAACGCGATCACCACTTGGCGAGGTCACGAAGTGGCGCACGTGTTCACCCAGATTGATATCCACGTCGCGCACGAAATCACGCGTGCGCCACGCCATCACATGCGAACCTGCCGACACAAACATGCGATCGCCAACGGTCACACCAAAAATCGTCCCGTCAGGCGCATTCACGTCGAGGCGCATGGAATCCACCACGGTGGTGTCGGGCGGACGTACGCGACGCAGCATCACACCAACCGATGCACGTTCTGCAATCACGAGAGAACCGTCGTTGAGCGGAATCAGCGCGCGAGGAGCCGCACGCGGCGTCATCGACCAGCGATCACCCACCGGCGTGTAACGCGCGACGTTTCCGTCCGCGTTCAACGCGTAAATCACCGCGCCGTCGGCTGAGGCATGGACTGACGCACCAGCCGCACCCGGCAGCGCGACGGCACCGAGCCGCAGATCCAGTCGTACCGGACGGCCCGACGTATCAACGGCCGTGAGATAACCGTCGTCGGCGTGATATCCGAGGATGCGCTCGATCGGCGGCAGACGATAACTGGATCGCCAGACCGTGGAATCGAGCGACGGATAGCTCAGCGCCGACACCAAACCGCCTCCGCGTGACACGCGAAGGACGACGGGGTCGGGACCGGCAGGAATGGAGGCGAGAGCGCCGGTGCTGGAGGGGCGTTCCGACCGATCGGCACAGCCGGAAACCAGGAGGACCAACGCCCACGCGAAGAGCGTGCGCATCCCTGAAAGCTACTGACGGAGACGGCCGGCGGGGTAGGGTCTTGCGCGCCGGCCGGCCGTTTATCAGAGCGCGATGCTAGAAGTTCGCGCCGAAGAACCAGGTCCCGAAACCGTTCTGGCCTGGACGGCCAATCGGGATGGCATAATCCCAGCGCAAAATCAGAATGCCAAACAGGTTGGTGCGGAAGCCATAGCCGTAGCTGCGCAGCGCGGAACGTGCCACGTCAGCGGAGACGCCTTCCTGCTGCTTCCACGTGACCGTCTGCCCCCCATTGAAGGCGATGCCGACATCGTGGAAGACCAGGCCTTCTACCGGCGGCAGGCCGAACCAGCCCTGCGCGAAACCGCGACGCAGCACAGGGAAGCGCACCTCGGTGTTACTGAAGGCGATACGGCTGCCTACGGATTCGTCGTTGGTGCAGGAAATGCCACCGGCAATTCCGCCACAGGCAAAGCCTACGTTGCTGCGATTGTAGCCGCGCACAAAGTCCGGACGACCCACCCATTTGCCGAACACCGCTTCATCGCGACCGACCGTGAAGCTGGCGGTAAAGCGCTGCGCAATGGTGAGGTAGTTAAAAATGATCGGCTTGTAGAAGCGCACATCGGCCAGGTAGTCCACCCACTGCCACGTACCAACCTGCGGTGACACGGAAAAGCGTGCTCGACGACCGGAGAGCGGACCGAGCGCGCCCATGATCGAGTTGTCCGTGACGAACGCCAGGTTCGGCGCGAACGTATTGACCGACTGCAGATTCCGCGTGGGACCACGTTCGAACTGTGACGCGAAGCCACTGACATCGATGACACGCTGGAACGGAAAGGTCTGATAATCGATGTTCGCAAACGCTGCGCCCAGCTCCATGCGCGTGAAGCGATTGAACGGATAGAGTGATGTGCCTCCCACCTGACGCTGCACGAGTCGAATGATCGACTGCGATTCGAGGACTTGCGTCTGGTTGATGCGCTCGAAACTCTGGCCGCCAAAGATGTAGTACGGCTGCTGCGCGGCGAACACCGAGTACTGCAAGCGTCGGCCGAGACTGGTGTAGCCGGTGAATACCTGTGCGTCACTCAACTGTCCATTCAAGCCGCCAGCAATGGCGAGCTGATGGTCGCCCATCAAGTCGGCGAGAATGATCGTGGTATTGCCGTACACACCCTGACCGAAACCACCCGCCTGCGCACCAATGCTCGGCTGTGCGATGTACTCCGGTGCAAAACGTGCCTTGTAGCGATACGTCGACATGGACGTGGTATCCGGCAGATTAAAATCTGCGCTGTCGAGCATCGCCTGCACCGTGACCGGTCCGGCGAACGTGCGTGATGCAACGGCAGCCGGCACATCCGATGACAAGCGCGTTCCGGCATTGGGTGCGCGATAGTACGAGCGGCGTGACGCCATCGAGTCTGCCGCGGTTCCGAGCGGCAGCGGCGCAGCGCGTGAGATCACACGCGTTGGTGCCGCGGCGGCCGTGTCTGCGCGGGCTGGCGTGCCTTCTGCAACCACAACCGGCGGCACATACGGGTCTTTCTTGAGCGACCGCGGATTGTCGATACGCCAGATCGTGTGATCGCCCTTCTCATAGTTCACGAACGCCAGTGCGTCGGCGCCGCGGGCCCAGGTAATCGCGGGGCTGTACTCGGCCACCGCCGTGATGGCGCCAACAACGTTGGTCAGCTGGAAATGCTGATTGTTTTCGATTTCGTACAGGAAAAGATTGGCCACGCCCGTGCGATCCGAAATGAAGATCAGCGACTTGCCATCGGGCGCCCACTGCGGATTGATGTTGATGCCAGCCTGTCCGGGGATCACGCGAACCGCACCGGTTTCCACATCCATCAGCGAGATGTGGTATTTGCCAAACCGCAGCACATCGAAATCGGTGTCGGGTCCACGATCACTCGCAAACGCGATGGTACGCCCGTCGGGTGACCACTGCGGATGCGCGTCGCCGTGCAAATCCTGATTCAATCGACGCGCGCCGCTGCCATCAACGTTTACCACCCAGATGTCCGTCATGCCGGCCGACAATCCGGAAAACACGATGCGCCGGCTGTCCGGTGAGAACGACGGATTGAGCACCTGATCAACTTCGGGCTCAATGCGATGCGTGATCTTGCGGCTCTTGACGTCCATGACATACAGCACGTCTTTGCCGCCCTTCTGGCCGGTAAAGGCGATTTGTTTCCCGTCGTTCGAGAACGAGGGCTGCGAATAAATGAACCGAAGCTGCTCGAAGTCTGGATTGGTGGCGGACTTCACGAGCCGCGCGAGACGCTTTCCGGATTGCGCGTCGGCGAGGTAGAGGTCCGGAAAAATCTCACCTTTCAGCAGCGAACCGTATGAGATAAAGCTGATGAGTTTGGCGTCAGGCGAGAGCGCCGGCGCCACGAACAGATTCGCGATACCGCCCGACAAACGCTGCGACAGGAGAGGCTGCGCGAACTCGCGTGGGCGCTGATACTCGGCGACCAGCGGCAAGTACCGCTGCTTCATGGCCTCGGACCACTGGCTGCTGAGTTCGTTCAATCCGAGGCCGGTTTCACGGCGAAATGCACGATCAATACCGACGCTCGGAATCGCATTCATGATCTCGGCGATGACATCATCGCCCCAACGCTCGCCAACGTATTGCCACACCGACAATCCGTAGCGATACGGAAAATATTTGTCGGGGCGTTCGGTCATTTGCTGAATCGTGGGCAGCGTGTTGTTCAACACCGCATCACGCACCCACGCGTTCGTCCACGGATGTGTGGGACCGATGGAGAAATACTCGGCCATACCTTCCATCATCCACAGCGGCGGCTGTACCTGCACAATGGCGCCAACGTTCGCGCCGGCACGACCACGTGAAAAAATATCGTACTGAAACACATGCACCATTTCGTGCTGGAACACGTGTTCAAAGCTGTTCATGTCACCGGTAAAGAACTGCGCCATGCGTTGGCGCAGGAAGTCCGTGACACCGCCCGTTCCTTCGCCCAGATCACCGAACACGTTGCTCTGCGCAAAATCAGCCGAACTGCCATAGAGCAGAATCGGCTTTTTTTCGGCGAACTGATGGCCCATGAGACGAGACAGCCGCGCGTACGAACGTTCTGCCATACGGGCGGCGTGCTGACTGACTTCCTCAATTTCCGGATAATAATGCACCAGAAAGTGATCGGTCTCGATCACGCGCCAGCGAAACTTGTCGTACTGCACCTGATTCTGGCCGAAGTACATCTGCGCATGCAGTGCACCAACGGGAGCGAGCATCGTGACGGCAGCAAGGGCGGCCAGTCGCACCACCCGGCGCGTTGTAAAGAACGACATTTATCGGGCCCCCAGGGTGGCTGGCTCAAGTGCCAACGGGACAGCATCGCTCCACAGCCGTTCCAGCTGATAGAACTGTCGCATGCTCGGATGGAAGACGTGCACCACGCAATCCACAAAGTCGAGCAACGCCCATCGACCCTGCGTCAGTCCCTCGCTCTGATGCACCGGCATGCCTTCCTGCTTCATCTCGTCCATCACGTGCTGCGCAACCGAGCGCACGTGCGTGTCAGACGTGCCGCTCGCGATGACGAAAAAGTCCGCCATGTCCGTGACCCCGCGGAGATCGAGGACAATGACATCGTTCGCTTTCAGCTCGTGAGCGAGCGCAGCGGCGCGGCGAGCGAGCGATTCCGACTTGGATGGGGACTGCTTGGCCATGATGAGACGGGACGAGGGTTTCTTCGAAGCTATACCCATTGGTACGGAAAAAAGTGCCCGACTGGTTTGCTGCGGAAGCGCGTGATCCGGCTGATAATACAGCGCAAACCGTGCGTACCCTAGGTACACGCGAGGGGCTGGAAACGCACCGCGGCCGAGACAGGTGCTGGCAAAAGCCACCACGCGTCTCGGCCGCGATCCATCACTTTTGGCGCGGGCGCTACAGCGCCCGCGCAAACCTTACTGCTTGATGACCCAAACTTTGATTTCGGGCTTCACGTCGGCGTGCAGGCGGATGGCCACACGATAGACGCCGAGCGCCTTGATCGGCTCCACGAGCTCGATCTGGCGACGCTCAAGCTTGAAGCCCTGCGCCTCGAGCTGATGCGCGATGTCGGCGGCCGTGACAGAGCCGAACAGCTTGCCTTCTTCACCAACACGCGCGGCGAAGGTGACCGAGACGTCGGCGAACTTGGCGGCGACGATTTCGGCGGCAGCTACACGCTCGGCTTCAGCGGCGATCAGGCGTGAACGCTCCTGCGCGATGCGCTTGAGGTTGCCCGGCGTGGCCTGATAGGCCATGCCACGCGGAAGCAGAAAGTTGCGGGCGTACCCGGCTGAGACATTCACGACGTCGCCCGGATGACCGAGCTTGTCGATGGCATTGCGAAGGATGACTTCCATGGAAACTCCAGATCGAGGTGAGTCGATCAATCAAGGGCGAGCGTTCGGGCGCAACGGTCGAGCCGTACGACGAAAATCTCGCCAGGTGTCACCCAGTCCGAGGCCAAGCGCCAGAACGGCGACGGTCGCGAGGACCTGGACAGGACCGAGCAGCGGAATACAGACCAACAACAGCACGAGCGGTACGGCCCACCAGCGATCCGGAAGCCACCACAGCAGTATTCCGAGACCACGCAACGCGTAGAGCGCACCAAACACGACCAACAAGTTCAGTCCCAACTCCCGCCACCCACTGAGCGACGGCAGCAGCACCAGCGTAGCGCCGACCACTAACCCCCACACCATCTGATCGTTGAATCGAAAATCAACGATCGAACCGAGCGGCGGGCCGAGTCGCACCCGGGCCAGTCGGTGCCAAGTGGTCCAGGCGAGCGCCAGCGCCAACAACGTTTCCAACACCAACAATGCCGGCAGGATCGCGACCGGCGGACGAGACTCGGCAATCCAGGCCGCCGTGCGCTCCGCCGTTCGCGCCATGGAAGGCACGCGTACCGCCAGACTTTCCCAGGCAGGAGCATGGACCCGAGCCTGCCACGCATTGAGTGCGCCATCGCGCCGCTCACTCAGTGCACGCTCAAAACTGGTTGTAACCGCCGCCAGTCCTCCGCCCGCTGTTTTGGGCTGCCACGCGATCAGCAGCACCGCGAGCGCTGCCGCCGCCGCAATGGCGATGAGCGCGCGCCCCAACAACGAACGAGAACCTGACAGCATGCACGTCCAGCCGAAACACGCCGCGACCAACAACGTCCAACCGTGCGAAAACCCGGCCACAGCACTGCTATCACTCGGACCGCGCCAGATCCAGAACACGAGCCCCACAGCGGCCGCGACTGCCACTCCCAATCGACCGCCGCGTGTCCAGCTGGCCAGAGCACACGCGCCCAGTCCAGCCACAACCAGCATCAACAGCGGCGCAACTGGAACCAGCCAATGCACCAGCACACTCAGCAGAGCCAATGATGCCGGCCACCGCGCAACAAACGAAACGCCTATCGCAACAACGAGTGCGAGAACCAGCCATCGCCAACCGCGCTCACGTGGCGCCGTGACGACCGGCGGACCCTCGACCGCCGTGATCACTTCAGCCCTGCTGACCCTTCACGTAGGGAAGCAGCGCCAGGAAACGCGCTTTCTTGACCGCCTTGGACAGCTGGCGCTGATGGCGCGCGTCGACACCGCTCAAACGGCTCGGCAGGATCTTGCCATAGTCCGTGATGAAACGGGCGAGCAGGCGATCGTCCTTATAGTCCACAAAACGAATGCCAGCCTCGGTAATCGGGCAGGGCTTCTTGGGGCGGCGCATTATTCGTCATCCTCGTCGTCGTCGTCATCATGTGCCGCACGTGCGGCAAGCTCTTCGTCGCTCAGCTTGGGCGCGCCGAGCACACGCTCGACCAGCGACACCATGTAGCGAACGATGTTTTCGTCGAGCTTGAGGGCGCGCTCGAACTCGGGCAGGGTGCCCGGCGCCGCATTCACTTTTGCAATCGCGTAGTAGCCGGCTTCATGGCGACCAATCTTGTACGCCAGCTGACGCCGACCCCAATGCTCGATCTCCGCGGGCTCAGCGAGCTCCAGCAGGCCATGATGCTTCTCGAGCTTTTCAGCGATCGCCGCGTCTTCGAGCGCGGAATCGATGATATAGACGATCTCGTATGGACGCGTTGGCGCCATACGGGTCTTGTGTGTTGCCACTCGGCAGTTCTCCCTATGGTCGTGACCCGAAGGTCGGTTGGCCCCCCGGGGCTGCCGTGTTCCGGGAGGAGGGTACCTCAGCAAACGCTGGTGTAACCAATAGCCCCGTAAGTTAGATCGACCAGGATCGACACACAAGCGGGGGAGGCGCCTGATCGCACCACCCCCGCTCCCTTTCCGACCAACCGGCAGGCACCATCTCAGTTCGGCGCCCGGATGCCCGGACCGCCGTACTGCCGGTCCCCTCCAACGGTCGGCCCATTCACCCCCACCCCGTAGTCGTTGCTGGTGGACGAGAGGTACTGGCGAATGCTCCCCGGGAACGGCGTGGTCCGGGCGTTCTTGCCAAACGGGTCCGTGTACCAGACCGTCGGTCCGCCGGCGTTGCGGACCGTATTGTTGTTCACGTCGATCTGTCGACGCGCGCCGTTAAACGGGGACCGCGTATCGTCGTACGGCAGCAGGGCAAACGCGCTGCTTCCCGAGGCCATGGCGCTCACAGCCTGCACAACGGCGTCGCACTCGTTGCCGCGCGCTCGACGATCCGCGTGCACATGCGCCGTGCACAGCGCCGCTGGTCGACCAACGTTGTCGACAGCCGCGGGATCAAAGAATCGGCTCGGACGAAACACCTGGAAGTAGGGGTCGAACGACGCAATCGTCTTGTTGCCATCGGCCGTGCGCAACGTGGTGTGCGTCTGCCAACTCTCGTGCAGCGTGCCAAAGTCGGACTTCGCACCGGCGCCCACCATCACACGCGATTCCATGCAGCTCCAGTGCGGAATCTTGCGCCGACCATCGCCTACCGGTGAGTTCACCGGAGTGGCCGGGCCAACGTGCACCGTGCCGCCGCACGTGCGTTCAAACTCACCCGGCCGGCCGATGGCCGACAGTACCGTCACATGCATTTCTGTTTTGTCAGAACAACGCACGTGATAGTTGAGTTCATGCAGATTGTTCGTGAACGCGTCTCTTGAATGCGTGCCCTGGTGCAGTTTGGTGAGCACATCGCAGCGCACCTCGAGCACAGCGCCAGCGCCGCCATTGGTGCGCATGAGCAGATCGTTTTCCCACTCCACTTTGTGACCCACATGATCTTCGTGTCGACGCAGCCCCATGTTGGCCGCGTCGAGCTGTTCATTCGCGTATCCAAACGCGAGATCACCCACCACGTTGTACAGCGCGGAGCCGCGTGGATCACGGCCGTGCTCGTGTCCGAAACTACAGTTCGTGAGAGGATCCACCGGCGGATGCCACGTCGGGTATCGTTTGCCATCCGGACCGAGTGTGCTGTAGCGGTCGTGCACCGACTTGCTGCACTCGCCGGGGCCGGGAGTCCAGATACCAAACGATACCGCCGGCGTCGCGGCGTCGAGTTGCGGACCGGTGGGTTGTGTCGGTCCGCCGTCGCCAGACGCACACGCGGCGAGTGACACGCACAGACCAAGTACGGCGATGCGAGAGAACATGGGCCTGCTCCTCAAAACCAGGTGATAGCGAGCGTTGAGCGCCACATGCCGAGCCGCGCATTGTCGGCCGCCACATTGCCGGTGCGATTGCTCGTGAGCGCACCGCCGGTACTGGACACCATGCTCAGCGACGGTGAAAGGATCA
>JALHNZ010000111.1 GCA_022843265.1 Gemmatimonadaceae bacterium | reverse complement strand
GCACCAACAAACCAACGCCCCCCTTGCAAGAGCAGGGCGAGGCCCGCAAGTCCGATCAGCACTAACCGAAGCGTCGACGATGTGGCTTTGGTTTCCGCAATCTCAGCCACCGTCTCAGATATCGTTTCGCTGATCAACTGGTCGCCGGCCGGCGCCGATTTGGAATACCGTACGGTCGCGATGGTGAACGCGATAGCACCGATTATCAGAGCGATGCCCTCGGCGCGCGAGATGACACCGTTGCGCAGCGCCAGCGGGACGAGCGCCGCCGATACGAGCAAAATCGGAATTTCTCGCTTGATCAGCCCACCATCGACACTGGGCGGAGAGATCAGCGCGGTAATCGCGAGAATCAGGCCGATATTGGCGATGTTGGAACCCACGACGTTGCCAAGCGCAATCGCGCTTTTGCCATCCAGTGCGGCAACCGCACTCACGACCAGCTCAGGCATTGACGTGCCGTACGCGACCACCGTCAATCCGATCACCAGCGGCGACACGCCAAAAGCATCGGCCAGTCCGGCCGCACCCTTCACGAACCAATCCGCGCCGAACACCAGGCACGTCAGGCCAAGGATGAGGAGCAAGCCCGTGATCAGCACCGCGCGCCGCCCACGCCGTGGAAGCGCCGCGGCGCGACGTGTACTTTCCGGGTCATGCTTCGTTTCTTTCGCACGCGTGCTCCGCTGTTCGGATTATTGCTGCTGCTCGCCCTGCTGGTAACACTACCGGGCGTTCGACATCCGCTGCCGCTCATCGGCCTGGCGGTTTTTGGTGTGTTGGCCTGGCGCGCCCTCTCACGATGGACCAAAGCGCCCGAACCGGTGCGCTCGGTTGACGACGATGTCGCGCTTGCAGCCGCCGCGTGGGACCGCCGTCATGGGCCCCCGGAAGATGATGAACAAACCGCCGAGGAACCATGGCGCGCCAGCTTGCGCCCGAATGACGCGTGGCGCGCCCGCGACGATGACGACCTCGACTAATCAGACGCTCGACCGTACCCACCGCCGCCTGGCGTATCGATGGTGAGTGGTTCACCGGCGGCAAGCGACCAGCGACCTTTTGCTGGCAGCACGCGCGCTCCACAATGATTTTCACCCGACCGTCCATCGCCACCGCCCAGAATGCCGTGCGGCGGAAAGGCGCGCCGCTCGGTCAGTAATGTCATGACCACAGGCTCCAGCGGGACGTAGACACGGTGCACACCATCGCCACCCACGTGCGCGCCTGAACCGCCGCTCCCCCATCGCCGTGCGTAGGCGGCGATTCGCATGGGGTACGCCCATTCGAGACTCTCCACCGGCGTATTGCGTGTATTGCTCATACCCACGTGCACCGCCGATGGCCCCGGTGCACGCGCGCTCGCACCCTGCCCTCCGCCGAGCGTTTCATAGAACGTCCAGCCCCGACCGCCAAGCGTGACGTTGTTCATCGTGCCCTGCCCCTGCGCCGGCAGCGCGTCGGCGCTGAGACCGTGAGCACGAATGCCGTCGCCGAGTGCCTGAAGCATGGCGTCAGTGAGACGCTGCGAGAGCTCCACGTTCCCCGCGGCCACCGCACTGGGTCGCTTCGCGTTCGCCACACAGTCTTCGGGAATGGTGAGCCGCAGCGCGCGGGCGAGCCCATCATTCACCGGCACATCATCGCTGTCGAGCAACACGCGAAGCACGAACAGCGCCGCCGCACGCGCGACCGCCGATGGCGCGTTCACGTTGCCGGCCACCGCGCCACTGGATCCGGTAAGATCGACGAACAGCGTATCGTCTGCGACCGACACGGTTGCCACCACCGCGATCGCGTCGTTGGTCACACCGTCTCCCTCAAGTGCATCAGCGCACGTGCCGGACACGCCGTTCAACGCGTGGAGCGCGGCGCGTGTTGTACGCTCCGTGTAATCAAGGAGCGCACTGATTGCTTGCACACACCACGCGTCGCCGTGCGTGTGGAACAGGCGCTGCCAGCTGTCTGCGCCGGCCGCACACGCCGAACGCTGCGCGCGCAAATCGCCCACGCGTTCTTGCGGCGTTCGCACATTCGCCAGCATCAGTGCGAGCATCTCATCTTGTGGCACGCCGCCGATTTCAATGCGAACCGGCGGAATGATCAAACCCTCCTGCACCAGCTCAGTCGCGCCAAAGGGCATACTCCCCGGGCTCATGCCCCCCACGTCCGCATGGTGCGCACGCACTGCCATGTAACCAATGATCTGATCACTGTGCGTTGGGTGGCCGACCACTTCGACCATGGTGATATCCGGGAGGTGCGAGCCGCCGTGCGCGGGATCATTGAGCACGAATACATCGCGCGGTCGCGGTGAGCGCGCACGAACCGCGGCGACACTCTCCGGCATGGCACCGAGGTGTACCGGAATGTGCGCCGCCTGCGCGACCATGCGTCCGTCGGCGTCGAACACAGCGCAGGACGCATCGCGGCGCTCGCGCACATTCGGCGAGACGGCGGCACGTTCAAGACGCACACCCATTTCTTCGGCAATCATCGCGACCGATTGTGCGAACACGGTGATCCCGAGTGCGTCGAAACGCGTGGTACTGTTCGCCGAATTCACGGAGGTGCTTTGTGTCATGCGCCTCGCCTCGACGCCACAATGCGCAGTGCGAGGTCGCGTTCCCAGGCGGCGGCGAGATCCGCCAGTCGTGCGCCGCGTCCACGATCCGGTGCGGCCGACAACAGCCCCTGCGCACTCGGATGCGGGACCGACTGCACCTCCACTGCCGGCCACTCGTTTGGATACGCAGCGAACAGCAGGTCCATCACATTCGTGGCCACACGACCGAGGGCAATGATCGTGGTGAGTCCACGTGCACTCGCGCGGTGCACGTCGCCGCGCAGCCGCTGCATATTCTCCGGCGACTCAAGCTCGGCTCGAGACGGGGCACGAAATTTTTTCCCGTCGTCGGTGGGACACCGATCAAACGCATTGCCAAGCGCCACACCTCGCATGATCGGCGTGAGCCCGTGCTCAGCGAAGCGCGCACCATCCCACGGCAGTGCGGCCACCAACTCCGGCAGCATACACGCGTTGGCGGCCACAAGCGCGCGATAGAGTGGTGCGCCGGCGCGATCGCCAAAGAACGGCACACCACTCTTGTCAGCACCACGCGGCCCCGGGGCTTCGCCAATGCACAGCGCAAACACCGGCCCATCCTCAGGGAAACAGGGTGCAACTGGCGCACCCACAATGCGGGAGGCCGACTGGTCGGCGGCATCGCGTGACATCATGCCGTGCGCTCGCGCTCAATCCACCAGCCGCCGCTGTCGAGACTCGTCGCACACCAGCCACTCGCCACACGCAACGTCGCATCAGGCAACCGCACGGTGCACGGACCGTCACAGCGCACGTCAAGGGCGAGACCGTCATCAACGCCGGCGAAGTCGAGCGCGTGTTCACGCGCCTCTCGCTGAACGCGCAACGGCCACCACGATCCTTCAAGCGTCGCGCGCAGTCCGACCACTTCGGGAACCCGATCCAGCACGAATCCCGCACGGGACAAATGCAGTTCGTGAAATCGTGCGGTGAGATGGGCAACCGTGTCGGTATCGAACAGCGGCACCTCCAGTTCGTGTCCTTGTCCGAGATAGCGAACACGCGCCCAGACACGATCGGTCAACGCGTCGTGATCCTGCCGCAGTCGACGCACGAGGGTGCCCCGTGCCTGTTGCAGCGCGTGGTCGAGCAGCAGATCGCTGCGTTGCATGATGCTCGACACACCATCACGTCGCTCCGGCGCGAGTGCGAGACCGAGTGCACTGAGCACTCCCGCGAACGGCGGAATGAAAATCCGCCACATGCCCAGCGCCTCAGCGAGACCACACGCGTGCAACGGACCGCCTCCGCCAAATGCCACGAGCACCATATCACGCGGATCACGTCCGCGCTCCACACTCACGCGTCGCAGCGCGCGCGCCATCGTGGCATCTGCTGTGGCAATGAGCGCCTTCGCGGCGTCTTCCACGGACCGCAGCAATGATGTGGCCACACGCTCGAGCGCGGCGTGCGCGCGCGATGCATCGATTGTCACAGCGCTGCTCCACGTGCCCGCGGCGATATGTCCGAGCACGACGTGCGCGTCGGTGACCGTGGCGCGCGTTCCACCCTGCGCATAACACGCCGGCCCTGGCTCGGCGCCCGCGCTCTCTGGTCCGGCGTGCAACGCTCCGCCCACATCAATGCGCGCCAGACTTCCGCCGCCCGCCGCCACGGTTTCCACCAACACGCGTGGCAGTGCAATGGGCACACCGGCCAGCACACCGCCGCGCTCCACCAGCGGTTCGCCATCCACAATCAATCCGACATCGGCCGAGGTCCCACCGATATCAATTGTGAGGGCATCGCCCACATCAAGTCCGCGGCAGAGTGCAGCGGCGGCCGTGATGCCGCCGGCCGGCCCCGAGAGGGCGAGAGAGGCGGCGTGCAGCGCGGCGTCTCGTGCGGACAGTGTGCCGCCCGCCGATGTCATCACGCGCGGTTCAGGTAGTCCGCGGGCCGCTAATGTCTGTGAGAGACCGTGCATGTACGAGGCAACCGCGGGCCGAGCATATGCTTCGGCAACTGTTGTCGCGGTGCGTTCGTACTCACGAATCTCCGGGAGCACCTCGTGCGATACGGCAATCGTTGCGCCGGGGCACGCGGCGTGCAGAGCCCGCGCGAGCTGTTGCTCGTGCGTGGGGAAGACATGCGCGTGAAGGAGCACCACGGCAAATGCGGTCGCACCACTCGCGCGCGCCTGCGCGACGGCGCGCTCGATCTCCTCGTCCGTGAGCGCGTGCAGCACCTCAATGCCGTCAGGTGCGTCGCGCCGCGTGTGACCATCGAACCAGCGCGGTGCCACTCGCTCGTTCACACCGATCACGTCTGCGCGCGTGATCAACGGCTCAGGATGATCGCGTGTCAGATCGTAGAGCGACGCCCGCTCCTGTCGCCGGAGCCACAGGAGATCGGTGAATCCCTCGCTGGTGAGCAGCACCACGCGAGTGCCAGCGCGTTCAAGCAACAGGTTGGTGACCACGGTGGTGCCATGCACAAAACGCGCAACCGCCGCCGCGTTGAGCGCGGCGTGCTCAACGGAACGTGCCACACCAATCGCCCGATCACCCGGCGTGGTGAGCACTTTGGCCGAACGCACCGCGCCATCGTTCGACACGGCCACCAGATCCGTGAAGGTGCCGCCAACATCCACACCAACACTGATCAGTGCGCCTGGCGCGGAATGTGTCACGGCCTGTATCACGTCACGCGTGTGGTCAGGCAGCGGCGGCAACGGCCGCGGGTGCCGCGGGGCGAGGCGCACCGGCGCCGAACCCACGAGCGAGCACGCCGGCGAGCGCAATGTGGATAGGCAGCGTCACAGAGGTGACCAGCCCCGAATCCTGCGCCAGCACGGTGACCTGCAGCAGGAACCCGAGCAACGCGAGGGCCGCTACAACCAGCGCGAGGCGTGAAAAAGTCCGCGCCGCTTTGCCTGTGCCGACGGCAAACGGCGCGAGCACGGCGAGCAACAACAGCAGTGGATGCACCTGAAACATCGAACCGTTGCTTCCCATGTAGGGCGCGTGCTTGGTGACCGTGCCAGCCAGCAGCAGCGCGGTACCGAGCAGCCCGCCGAGCAGGTACCAGATGGTGGCCACGCCGCGCAGTGTGAACAACGCAGCACGACTACCACGCGCCATGAGCGTACCGAGGGCGAAGATCAGTCCGCCGGCGATCGCACCGATCACCATCGCCGCAAATCCGCGAAACGGCGGTTGATCAGGCAGCGGCGCACGCGCGGCCGTGAAGATCACACTGTCTCTCGTAACCAACGCGCGTTCGGCGCCTGTTTCATCCGTAACGCGAATGGTCGCGAGATGATTCGCGAGCAGCCCCGGCATGAAACTCTCATTCCAGCGCGAGAGCGGTTTGTCGGCGTTGCGACCGAGTGCCACGTGAATGCCCGCGAATGGGGGCCAGTCGCCGTCGGTCACACGCGCCGTTTGTTCGCGCCAGGTCGTAAATGACTCGGGCACGTTCGCGAGCTGCGTTGCTAACGCACCGCCGAGCGCCCGATCGATGGCGTCGCGCACACGCGTGGAGCAGTTGTCGAGATAGTAGTCGTATCGGTAGTACCGGTTTTCTTCGAGCGCTTGCCAGGCCACGAACTCCGCGAGTGCTGCCTTCTGTACGTTCGTGAGGTCGAGCACTTGCAGTCGCGCGGAGCGATCGTCTGCCACGTAGGCGCGAAACATTTCATCAGCCGAGTAGACCGCTAGCCAATAGCGTGTGTCGCCAGTGAGAAAGCGCGCCAGAAAATTGGGCTGATCAAAATCAAAGACGCCCCAATTGTACGCGAGGCGTTCTCCGGTTTCGCGGTTTGACACGACCAGCGCGTTGTGGCCAAAACGTTCCCACAACACGGCGCCGTTGGCGAACGTCAGCACCGAAATCTCAAGTGCCGCGCCGCGCTGCTCGCGTGCCGCATCGAGCGCGACATCAGCACCAGGCACAGGGGGTTGCGCGTGCAGGCGTGGTGCAAGGAGCGTGGCAAACATCAGACACGCTCCCCACAGCGCGGCGCGAACTCGGTGCGTCAGAACCGCACCTCACGACCGTCTTCGGCCGCCTTGTAGGCGGCGTCGAGAACCCGATGCACAATCAACTGCTCCGTGGGCAGCTTACGCGGCACATCACCCTGCACCATCGCAATGAAGTGTGCCAGCTCGGCGCGGTAGCTCTGCAGGAACGGGCTTTCGCGCGCGGCCGCACCAGACGGCGACACGTTCACGTGCCGACCATTGATGTCCTTCACCACGCGCAGCGGTGCGAGCCGGCCGGAGCCCTTGCTGCCGTGCACTTCAAACCACCAGCGATCTTCTTCGCCCACGTACGCCCACGACACATCGAGAATCAGACTGATACCACCTTCGCACTCGAGAAAGAGCTGCATCGCGACTTCGGTGGCATTGGCACCTTTGCCTTTGCGCGACTGCGCGCTGATGCGTACCGGATTCGGAAAATCGGCCAGCCAGAGGGCGAGGTCGAGCAGCGGAAATCCCTGATCGAGAAACACACCGCCACCGGCTTCTGTTTTGCGCCCGCGCCATCCGTCATCCGGACGCTCCACCTGCAGCGCACCGGCGCGCACTGACGTCAGTGCGCCGAGTTCACCGTTCCGCAGGAACTGCGACAGTGCCTGCACGTCGGATCGGAAGCGATGGTTGTGCGCCACCTGCAACACCAGATCGTGTTTGGTGGCGGCCGCGAGACAACGCTCGAGCCCACGCACCGTCAACGCGAGTGGCCGTTCCACGAGCACGTGCAACTTCTTGCGGAGCGCGCTCAAGACGTGCGGTTCATGCAGGTGATTGGGCGTGGCCACAACGACCGCATCGAGCACATCGGAGTCCAGCAACTCCTCGAAGTCGGTGAAGACGTCGGGAATGTCAAAACGATCCGCGAGCGCGCGCGCTTTGGGGCCGTCGTTATCGCACAGCGCCACAAGTTGCGCACCGCGCATCTTGGACAGCACGGGAATGTGCGTGAGCTGGGCGATAGCGCCCGTTCCTACCACTGCGATGCGCACCGCGTCCTTCATTCCGCCTCCGAAAGTCACGTCACTCGGCGATCGACGATCGCCAGTCGGTCATTCAGCGAAGCCGACGACGGTTCCGGGATAATAGTGGCGCAAGATCGCCCGCACATCGTGGCCTGCACGCGCACGACCGATCGCTCCCCACTGGCACATCCCCACCCCATGCCCGTTACCGGCCCCGCGAAGGACCAGTGCGGACACCCGCTCGCCAACTCGCGTTTGTTTGTCTACATCAAAATACGTGCTGGACAAAATGGCGCCACGCGCATCGCGAAACGCGTCGCGAATATCGTGTCCATTGAGCGTGACCGTACCGCGGTCCGTGCGCACGACGAGCGTGCCCACGCGACCACTCGGCGTGCGCCTGCCAACGCTCACGGCCGCGACCTGGGGTGCCGTGGTGCCGCTCGCACCGCGCGAGCCGAGGTGCCGCACAATGGCCTGTCGCAGCAACGGCTCGTCGAACGTCGCGGCCCACGCGTGTCGGGGCGAAATGTCGCAATAGGCGCGGCCGGTGGACGGGTCGGTATCACTCACACTCTTGAGGTAGCCGTGATCATGGCCGCCTCGCCACACCTCGCTCGGCAGCGCCGAACGCCCGCCGCAGCTGGATGAGTACGGACCGTCTACCACGGCGCCGTTAAAGCGCAGTACCAGCCCGCTCGTGGCCGCGATGGCGTTGTCCACGACCGCATGCTCCACGGCTTGCCCACCGTACACCTGGTGCAGCACCGTGGCGGTCATGTGGTAGCCAGTGGCCGGCACAACTTCCCGGGCGGGTACGCGCATGTAGGTGTAACTGCGGGCGGCCACGGCCTGCGCCTGGAGCGCCGCCGCATCAATCGGATTGCGGGTCCCAAGTTCGAGCGGCACCACACCGCGCAGATAGTCTTCTACCGGCACGCGATTCACCACCAGCAGTCCGGTATCGGTCACCGAGATCCACAACTCACCGCGGTACCGACGAGTGTCGTGCTGCACCACCGATCGTGTATCACGCGTGCGCACAACCAGTGGCCCGGCGCGCCACGGTGTGGCGTCACCACCAGACCCTGACACGCGCAGCGTCTGCCCACGTTGTTCAACCCGCCACGCTTCGCCGCCAACACCACGCACGAGTGAGCGCTTGCCGCCTTGCTCAAGCACTTCGAATGCGCCGGCTGCGGAGATCGACGCGGTCTTCAGCGCACCGGCCAGCGCGATCCAGGCCACACGATCGCCCACGTCGAGCGTTGCCGCCGCGGAGTCGACGACCAGAGGAGCTGCATCGGGCAGCGTCGGGCGCTGCTCCGGCGAAAAACGAGGCGCGCACGACGCCGCGACCACAGCACAGAGGCCCGTAACAGCCGCCATCAATGTGCGGGCGCGGCGAGTCATGTTATCCGCTCAACGTATTCGACGTGGCCACACCCATGGCCGCATCCAGCCGCTCAAGCGTGCTGGCAATCTCCGCCTCGCCATGCGCGGCCGACATGAACGCTGCCTCAAACGCCGAGGGCGCGAGATACACACCACGCGCACGAGCCGCGTGAAAGAATCGCTTGAACAGCGCCGTATCGGACGTTTTGGCTTCGTCAAAGTTCGTGACGAGCTCGTCTTTGAAAAAGAAACCCCACATGGAACCACTGTGCGACGCGCGAAACGGCACACCATGACGCGACGCCATCTCACGCAGTCCGGCCACCAACTGCGCGGTGCGCGCGGTGATGCCGTCGTGCACCTCGCGCGTGAGGGCACCAAGTGTGGCCAGCCCGCCGGCCATCGCGAGTGGGTTTCCCGAGAGCGTACCGGCCTGATAGACCGGACCAGTGGGCGCAATACGCTCCATGATGGCGCGCGATCCGCCGTACGCGGCCACAGGCAAGCCTCCGCCAATGACCTTGCCGAGTGCGGTCAGGTCAGGGGTCACGCCAAAGCGCTCGCGCGCTCCACCATACGCAATGCGGAAGCCAGTCATCACTTCATCAAAGACGAGCAACGCACCCGTTTCGTCAGCAATGCGGCGCAGCCCTTCAATGAATCCCGGGACCGGTTCGATGTAGCCACCATTGCCAACGATAGGCTCGAGCAGAATTGCGGCCAGTGGCACGCTCCGCGCAATGCGCTCAACAGCTTCGAGATCATTGTAGGCGCAGGTGAGCGTGAGTTGCGCCAATGCATCTGGCACGCCCGGCGAATTGGGCAGACCGAGCGTCGCCACGCCCGATCCGGCCTTCACCAGAAAGCTGTCGGCATGGCCGTGGTAGCACCCTTCGAACTTGAGCAGGTGATCGCGCCCTGTGACAGCACGCGCCAGCCGCGCAACGCTCATCGCGGCTTCCGTACCACTGGAAACAAAGCGCATCATTTCCAGATGCGGCATGCGCACCGCGATTTTTTCGGCCAGTTCCAACTCGAGTCCGGTCGGAATACCAAAGCTGGTGCCGTACTGCATCACGTCGCGCAGCGCCTCGAGCACTACGTCGGGTGCGTGCCCCAACACCAGTGGCCCCCACGAGAGCACGTAATCGATGTACTCGTTGTCATCCACATCCCAGATGCGCGCGCCTTTGCCACGTGCCACAACAAACGGCTCGCCACCCACGCCGCCAAACGCGCGCACCGGCGAGTTCACGCCCCCGGGAAACCGCGTGCGCGAGCGCGCCATGATTTCCTGTGATCGTGTCGTGTCGTACAGGGCGTCCATGGTATCCGGAAGTGACGTTGAAGTCATCGGCCAAAGCTCCCAACACTGCTGGGCATAAAGGTGAT
>JALHNZ010000110.1 GCA_022843265.1 Gemmatimonadaceae bacterium | reverse complement strand
ATGCTGACGCCCGATGAAATCAGCGTGCCGAGCGTACGCGTAAAGCGCGACACGGCCGACTTGCGGAGCACGTCGCCGAGTACGGGCACCTTGAGCAGGAAACTGTCGATCGCCAGCTGACCACCTGACGTTGCGTAGGCCGCCCGGATGGCGTACACAAACGCACCGGCTCCAATAATGAGCGCCCACCAGTAGTTGTTCAGGAAGCCGGAGAGGAAAATAACAAACTTTGTGGGCGCAGGCAGTTCCATGTTCACGCTCGCAAACATGTTCTGGAACACCGGAATCACCTTCCACAACAGCACGATGATCGCGATGGCCGCGACGCCCATGATGACGGACGGATAGATCATCGCGCCCTTCACCTTGCGTACCAGCGCATCGTTCTTTTCGAGGAACACCGCGAGACGGCCAAGAATGGTATCGAGGATACCGCCCTTTTCGCCGGCGTCGACCATGTTGGTGTAGAGCTCACTGAACGCTTTGGGATGCTTGCGCATCGCGTCAGCCACCGTGTGTCCGCTTTCCACTTCGAACACGACCTCACGCACCGTTTGCGCGAGCACTTTGTTCTCGCTCTGTTTGGCGAGAATGTCGAGGGCCTGCACAAGCGGCAGACCGGCGTTGATCATAGTGGAGAACTGACGCGTGAAAATCACGATGTCGCGCATGCCGATCGAGCCACGCGCCTTCTTGGGGCGATTTTCGTCGACCTTGACGATCGTCAGCCGCTGACGACGCAGCTGATTGACGGCATCATCGCGCGACGTGGCGTCAATGGTGGCCGACTTGAGATCGCCGCTGGCGGTACGCGCGGTGTACGTGAACGTTGGCATGCGGAACTACCTCGTGAAGGATCAGCGACGCCCGTTGGCGCCGGCGAGCGCGGCCCCAACTGCGGGTCGGCCAGAGGACTGCGAGTTGTCTTCAGGGGACTTGCCGATCATGCGCAGGAATTCGTTCGGATCGCTGGATGCACGAACGCATTCGTCGGCGCTGACCTGGCGCGACACGTAGAGCTGGTACAACGAATCATTCAGCGTTTGCATGCCGAACTTCTTGCCGGACTGCATGAGCGAGTAGATCTGGTGCACTTTGTCGTCGCGGATCAGCGCCCGAATGGCGGGCGTGACCACGAGGATTTCAGCGGCCATGGCGCGACCGCGACCGGACAACTTGGGCAGCAGCGTTTGCGTGACGATGCCTTCAAGCACAAACGCGAGCTGCGCGCGCACCTGACTCTGCTGATGACTGGGGAATACGTCGATGATACGATTGATTGCCTCAGCCGCACTGTTGGTGTGCAGCGTGGCAAATACAAGGTGACCGGTTTCCGCAATCGTAAGGGCTGCCTGGATCGTTTCCAGGTCGCGCATTTCGCCGATCAGAATGACATCGGGATCTTCACGCAGCGCGTACTTGAGCGCGCTGGCAAAGCTCTTGGTATCGGCACCCACTTCGCGCTGATTGATAATGCACGTGCGGTGGCGATGGATGAACTCGATCGGGTCTTCGACCGTGATGATATGGCCACGACGTTCGCTGTTGATCTTGTCGATCATGGCCGCAAGCGTGGTGGACTTACCCGAACCAGTCGGACCCGTCACCAGCACCATGCCACGCGGACGCTCGGCGAACCCGGCGATCACCGCCGGCAGCTGCAGCTCGTCAAACGTCTTGATCTGGAACGGGATCTGACGAATGACCATGCTGACACAACCGCGCTGGCGGAACACATTGCCACGGAAGCGCGACAGGTTCTGAATGCCGAACGAGAAGTCGAGCTCGTCCTCCATTTCAAACCGCTTTTTCTGGTTTTCCGTGAGCACGGAGTACGCGAGTTGTAGCGTGTCGCGTGGCTGCAGCACGTGCTCGACCGACGAATTGATGATATCGCCATCGACCCGGAGCTTGGGTCGATCGCCTGCGGTGATGTGCAGGTCGGACGCATCGCGCTCGATCATTTCATCAAGCAGCATCCGGAGCGAAACAGCGGGAACGGACGTCGGTGAAGTCATAAGAAGGTTGGTGCGGCGAGCGAAGGCGCTCGCTGGTGATTCCTGCCAAGGACGAGTGGTGCTGGGTCGGGAAACTGCGATCGGTGACGCGAAGCGTGATTCGTGACGGGTCAGGCCGAGCGTGTGACGTCGCTGCCACACGCCGGTTGGCGCCGCGACGCGCTACGCGCTCGTTTCTCGGATAACCTGCTCCATCGTCGTGAGGCCCTTCAGCACCTTCAGCCAGCCGTCCATACGGAGGGTCAGCATGCCTTCGGTGATCGCCTCGTCGCGCAGCACCTGAGAGTCGGCGTTCTGCACAACGAGCTTTTTGAGGTGGTTGGTCATGAACATCACTTCGTACAAACCCTGTCGGCCGCGCAGACCCGTGCCACTGCACGCGTCGCAGCCGTGCCCCTTGAAGTACGGCAGCTCGCTCACGCGTGTATCGAGCGACAGATCTTCGAGGAACGGCGCGGCTTCCTTTGTGGCGCGCGCTTTGGCGTCGTTCAGCGCGCGGTCCGTAAATCGCAGATCACGCATGGTCGTGTCGCGATTCACCTTTGCACCTGTAAACTCCGCATCATCCGGTTCGTACTTCACCTTGCACTTGGAGCAGATACGGCGCACGAGTCGCTGCGCGAGAATCGCGTTCAGTGCCGACGCCACGTTGAACGGCTCCAGACCCATATCGAGCAGTCGGGTCAGCGTTTCCGGCGCCGAGTTGGTGTGCAGCGTACTGAGTACCATGTGACCGGTGAGTGCGGCCTTCACCGCAATGCTGCCCGTCTCCAGGTCTCGAATTTCGCCGAGCATGATCACGTTCGGATCCTGTCGCAGGAACGCCTTCAGCGCGGCGGCGAAGGTCATGCCGATTTCGGTGCGCACCTGCACCTGGTTGATACCGAAGAGGTTGTACTCAACGGGATCTTCGGCGGTCATGATGTTCGTGTCGATCGTATTGATCTTGGACAACGCCGAGTAGAGCGTGGTGGTTTTGCCGGAGCCTGTGGGTCCGGTGACCAGCACCATGCCGTACGGATTCGAAATGGCCTCCATGAACTCGGCCTCGGCGCGCGGCTCAATGCCGAACGTTTCGAGGTCGAGTGTGAGGTTACCCTTGTCGAGAATTCGCAGCACAACCTTTTCGCCGAACAACGTGGGCAGCGTACTCACGCGGAAGTCGATGACCTTCTTACCGACCTTCAGCTTGATACGGCCGTCCTGCGGTACGCGACGTTCGGCAATGTTGAGCGACGACATGATCTTGAAGCGCGAAATCAACGCCGCTTTCATTTTCATGGGCGGCTTCATGATTTCCTGCAGCGCACCGTCCACGCGGTACCGAACGCGCAGTTCGTGCTCGAACGATTCAAAGTGAATGTCTGACGCGCCCTTCTGCACTGCATCAATAAGGATGGCGTTGATCAGCTTGACGACGGGCGCTTCTTCAACTTGCGCCGCCAGCACGCTGACATCGGCCTCCTGCTCCTGTGACTCGAGTAGCTCGACGTCATCATCGTCGCCCTGAATGTCCTGCAGCAGTGTCTGCATCTGCTGCGATTCACCGGCATCGTAGTGCTTCTCGATGGCCGCGCGCATGGAATACTCGCCGGCGAGCACCGGCACGATATCGTAGCGGGTGATGAACTTGAGGTCATCAACGACGCCGAGATTTGTGGGATCGGCAATGGCCACCGTGAGCTGTCGTCCATCGCGCTTGAGCGGCAGCACGATGTGCTTGGACGCCAGATCGGCCGGGATCAGCTTGAGCAGCTTAGGGTCCACTTCGAATCGCGCCAGGTCCACGGCGGGCATACGAAACTGCCGCGCGAGAATCTTGACGATACTCGTTTCGGGAACGAGCCCCATCTTGACCAGCGTAAGACCAATGCGAGCGCCGGTGGCGGCCTGCTCCTGAAGCGCTTTGGCCAGCTGCTCTTTAGTAATCAGCCCTTCGCGTACGAGCAGCTCGCCGAGTCGGTCGGCGGACTTTACCGAAGGGGGTGCGGCTGGAGCGGCCATGGAGCAATCGGGGCGAATCGAGGGGCGATACGAGGGGCGGAGTGGACAGACGCCAAGCGTGGACGACGCCGGAGATCAAGGCGGCCGACCGCGGTAGGTGTCAACGTGTAATGGACGGAGCCCGGTGGAAAACGTCACGTATGGTGACAGTCCCAAGGCGAGGGCGGGCCCGATTCCCTTTACGCGCTGTAACGCATCGAGTGAATCGAAGGGACCGAGCGAGTCGCGATCGGCGACGATGCGGGCGGCGAGCGCGGGGCCCACGCGAGGGAGCGCATCGAGCTGTTCGACATCGGCAGTGTTCACATCGATGGGCTCGCTGGGCGGGCCCTTCTTTTTCGACGAGGTCTTCTTGCCTTTGGCCTGCTCAACCGCGGAGACCTGGCGGCTTAGCTCTTCAGTCGCCGACGCTTGATCTTCGGGAGACAACGACGCCGCCTGCGCGACCGCTTGATCCAGTGAGCGCGATTGCAGCACGCGCACGCTGCCGCCCAGCACGGCAACGGCGGTAAGAAAAACGACGGCCTGGCGTTCAGCGGCGGTTGGCATGGACGCAACTTCGCCGCGCCTTGGCATTTCGCTTCATCGAAAGCACGCGCGCCTAATCGAAAACATACGGCTGTGCGAACAGCGGGATTGTGGACGGCTGTGCGCTCAGTGGGCGGGTTTTGGTGCGTATCGTACATGTTGTCCGGTCAGCGAGAGAACTGCGGTCCGCATCCGATCTCGCTAACGCAACGCGCTGCCAAAGAAGTTCAGCTGGAGGATGGCACTGAACGTGGTCTGCGCAAATCGTCGATTGAAATTGCGATCGTAGGTGATCACATGCGATCCGGCGAGAGAGAACGTGAGCGTCTCAGAGAGATCGGTGTCGGCATTCAGGTTGAACGCCTCACGACCATTATCTGCCAGCACCGCCTCAAAGAATGCTGGCGTGGAGGTTGACAGCGATGTAAGCGCGTTGCTCACCACACTGCGCGCGCCTTGACGTTGCCACGTGAGTTGCGTGCGCAATCCGCTTCGTTGTTTCCACTCGGCGGGTAGCGCGAATGTGCGGGCCAGACCCAGCGACACGTCATTTGATTCGCTGCTGGTGAGCGCGCCGGGACGTTCGTCTGTACGTGTGGTGCGACTGAGAGACGCCGATGTTGTGAGCGGCCCGAACACATTCCACGACAGGCTGGCCGAAATCGGCATGCGCTCGGCGCGACCGCGAGTGCGGTCAGCGAAGCCGCCTTGCTCATTGAGCACGTTGGTACGCTGGGCGTTACGTGCGTAGCCAGCCGTTGCACCAACGCCCACAAACGGGCCGAGCGAGCGGACGGGACGCCACTGCCATCGCAAGGTGACGTCCGGATACACGTCCTGATCACTCGTGATCAACGCCTGGAATCCGTCGCGTACGCGACGCGACCATGTTTCCGAACGCCCCAACTCGGCGCGCGTGGTGACGCTCAGCGAGAGCGGCAAGTTCAGTCCGCTGGACACGATCACGCGTCGCGTGCGACCGGCTGCAGTGGCTAGCGTGCCGTCCACACCGCGGAACAGATCCAATCCGCCGAAACCAAACTGATACCCGCCGGCTGGTACGTCAAATACGTTGTCGTAGTTGGAATCCAGCGCACGGAACCACGTCGCATCGAGTGGTTGCAACGCGCGGATCCAACTCGACACCAGCGGATTGAATCGGCCTTCCGTGAGACGCACGAGATCGAATGTCAGGCCCGTTGTCACACTCTGATTGGCGCCAAGCCGTTTGGGCAGTCGCAAGCCACCGAGTGAGTCGGCATTGCGTAGCAGTGCCCGCGCGTTGGGATCTTTGAGCAAGGCAAAGCCGGTGCTGAGCTCAGCGCGCGGACGGAGCCACGGCAGCAACGCCGGCGCAAAACGGAACGCCGTGTTTACTGACCGCTCACGCTCCAGCCCAACGTTGGCGCCGAGCAGTCGAATGCGTTCGGCTTCGGTGGCTTCGCGACGGTCCGCGCTATCAGCAAACGAAGACGCGTTCGCGTAGTCACGAAGGTCCAGCACCTGCCGTGCATTCACACGAGCACTCAATGCAGACGTTGGCCGGAACTCCAACACGCCGGTGTTCTGCCAGACATGATTGAGCGCTTCGGCGACTTGTCCTGTGTCGGTTTGTGCAAACGCAGGCTTCAGGAAACTGGTGGTGCGCGCCGCCTGGCGCGACAATCCGCTCGCGAAGCGCAACTCGGACGGATTCCAGCGCAGCGGCGTCTCGCGCAGCGCACGGAACGCGCGCGAGTTGCGCAAGGACTGCGGGAATACATCGAGCACGCGTAGCGACCACGCGGGCAAAGGGCTTTCACGTGGCGCACTGGTGAAGTCGAGCACTGCATTCACCAGATAGTTATTCGACCGTCCTGTTTGAAACGCGCTTTGCGAGGAACCGCTGCCCCACGCCGCATTCAGTGCAAATCCGTTCACGAACGCCGCATACCAACCATCGGTAAGCCGGGTATCACGTCGCACGGTCAGCGCGTAGTTCACGCGACCGGCACGCGGGTTGCGCAGCCCATCAATGCCTTCCGCGCGAATATCCGTACGATTCACAAACAGCTGGTCGACTTCGTTGCCGCTGTAGTCAATTGAAAGTGGCGCGACGATACCAAATCGTCTTGGCAGCAAATGCTCAAGATGCAACGTGGTGCCGAGCGAGAAGCCATTCTCCGTGAGAAAGCTTGGCGCTTCACCAAGCTGACGGAAGTTTGGATCGCGACGCCGCACGGCACCGCGCACATCCATGAAGTCACCCGCGTTCAGCGTGAGTCCAAGTTCACCGGCAAAGCCCATGTCATCAACAACATCGGTCAACCGAATGTCGTTGATCCACAGTTCAAGCGTATCGTTCGGCATGATGGCCGTGGCCGATCGCGGCACGGAATCCACGCGCACGAAGCCCACCGCGAGTTCCTGCACGCCCGCAAGATTGGGTGGCGTGACCGTGGGATCGGTGGTGTACACGATGTAGCCGTCTTCACACACGGCATATCGACGCACCGTGCTGGTGATGGGCAAGCCGGAGCGACGGACCAGCTCAAGGTCGACCCCACTACAGGCGATCGAATCAGCACTGCCCTGCAAGAAGAGATTTTCAAGTTTTGCGCGCAGCGCCTGAAAGCGTTGCAGGTTGACGCGCACCTCAGGCTCCCACGCATTCTGGGTCACACCAGTATTCACCGGCGTGCGATAGGCGTAGAAGTTGTGTTCGTCGCGTCCAATCTTTACAAAACCCTGCAGCTCTCCGTCTGGGCCCCAGCCGCTTCCGCGTCCACGCATCCACAGCCGCAGCGTGCGATAGCCCATGAAACTCTTGAGACCTTCCGGAAAGCGCAGATACGCTTCGGCGCGATCGAATGGGCGAAACGTTTGTCCCGGTGAGCCGCCGGCGAGCAAACGCAATGCGCGCTCGTTTACCTGTACACGGCTCGCTTCCAATCCTGTTTGCCGATCTTCCGGTACTTCGGCCACACCGGGCGGCGGCGAGTACGGGATCGAGGCCGTCGAATCGAGTGATCCGATCACCGACGCAATCACATAGCCGCCACTCAGCGAGGCGAGCGAGTCGCCGGCGAGTCCGCTGATCGGACGCTCAGTGCGCTTGAGCCACGGCGCGCCCACAAGGCGTAGCCGAGCGAGTGCGGTACCAGTGAACGCGCTGTCGGGCAACGCCGCATTCGACACGAGTGACAACCGCAGCGCACGCACACGGCGATCATTCTGCGTTCCCACAGAATCCGTGGGTGTACGCCAGTTCAGGCGCACCTGCACCCAACACTGCTCGGCCGAATCGGCCGGTGCGTCAACAGGAGCGGTACGCTGACAGCGGCCAACGCGCGCCCATGTGGTGCGGTCCGACAGGTCCACGACAAAACGTTTGAACCGCTCCAGCTCAGGCGCCGTTTCGCTGGTCATGTTGAGCTGCCCGTCGAGGTCAATGTCCTCTTCATCGAGTCGGTTGTTGCGCGCCGTGCAGTTCGCGCGATTGTCACCGATGAGCTGCTGCGTTTGCGATGTGCTGCTGCAGATGGCCACGCCACTCGTCAACACGGCCGTGGGGTTTGCCGATGTCGAATCAATGACAATCACGGAGTCGAGCAAACTCTCCGGCAGTCCATTGTCATCGGTCACCGCATTGAACGCGCGCGAGAACGCGTCGCGCTCGGAATCGAGCCGATTGTAACCCACAAGGCGCTTGCCACGATACAGCGTATCAACACGACCGGGCGCCGTGGTGCTGGCACGAATGATCAGCGTATCGGGTGCATACGCCACGGAGTTCTCGCTGATCTCACCAAAGTCGAACACAAGCGACGGATTGCGGGCTTCTCGACCCGGATCCGTATACACCAAGGCGTAGAACTCCAGATTCTCAACCCGTGACAAGTCTCGGCCACTCGGATTGAGCACCGTGCGAATGCTGCGCCACCGCCGCCCCGTGGGCAGCGGATTCGTGCCGCCAACGGTCCACTGAAAGGTTGGAACGCCGGTGGAGGGCTCAAAACTCAATCCGCCGCCCGCTCGCTGCGGATACAGGTTCATGAACAGCACCTGCTCCGGCGACTGCAACCCACTGGCCGTGAAACGCGCCGATGGATCGATCTGATCAATCGTGTACGCAACAAACCGTCCGTTACGTGTCAGGCCAGTGTTTTGCCACGCAAGTGTGGTAGCACGATTGAGCGCGAACAGATTGCCGCCGAGCGACGGCACACGCGCCGCTCCTTGCGGCTGGCTGCCCAGATACCAGGCGCCTTCGAACAGCTGCACCTGCGTGCCTGCATCACCTTCGAACGATTCGATGTACGCTTGCCCTGCCGCATTCGGGCGCGGACGACTCATGGCAAACTCACCTTGCAGTGCCACCCGTGATGCGGCACCCGTCTCGCCCAGTCCAAGGCGCGACATCAGTCGACTCAGTTGCGGTGCTTCCCACGCCAGATCACTCGTGAGTCCAGCGACCAGTGAACCCACCGGCTCGTAGCCAAGTGCCGGACGATTTGAGACGGAGCGTTGCTCCTGCGAAATCGCAGTAAACGTGAACTGACCGGCGTCGAGCGGAAACCGCGATGCAAACCCGAGAATGGAGGTTGGCGTGGCCGCGAGCGCGAAGAGCGGATTTTCTTCATAGCGTACATTCACCGTGCGCGGACGTGGGAACAGCGTGTCCGGTCGGTTAAACGCAATGCGTCCCGTTTCGTAGCTGACGGTGTAGTCACGATCGCGTACGAGCAATAGTCCGTCGAGTTCAACACGCTCCGAGCCTGGTCGCAGCTGCGTGGTGCCGAGCGTAATGCCACCGGTTGCACCGTCGGAACTGCCATCGTAACGCGCGAGGATGCGAAAGATCGACTGCGGTCGCTGCGCCGAATACAGATACTCGTTGGGGAACGAATATAATGTGTCGTTGGCCGGATTCGCGCGCGGCTGCGCGAGTCCCTCGCGACCAAACGGTTGCAGCGACGGGAAGACCACAAAATAGTCGCGTATAAGCTTCTGCCCCGCTCCACCCGACGCCGAAATATTCGGATCATTCGGTCTTGGCCACAGGCGGTTCTCCACGTCGAACTGCGCACCGTTGGTGGCCTGCGAGAGTCCAAACAACTGCAGGTATGTTTGCCCGCGCGATACATCTGGTGGCTGTTCCTGATCGCCGCTCGTGTTGGTGACGATTTTGAGATCAACGGTTTCGCGTCGCAGTTCTTCACCGGCCAGACGATACACCGACTTGATCTCGCGCAAAAAGTATGCGGAGTCGCTGGGCTGCAGTTCCGGTTCCCAGAGCAGATTGGCGAACTGCGGTTCCGGCGTAAACTGAATGTCGGGCGTTCCGCCCGTGTTTACATTGCGGCCGGGCACACCACCAACATTTACGTCGTACGCAACAACGAGGCGCTCGTTGTTCAAGCCGAGCGGGCGCACCAACGCGATCCACAGCTGCGATGGATCGAGGTAGTAGTCCACATTCTCGCGCAACACTTCGTAAATCTGACGCGCGGGATTGCGCGCGCCGCGCACCGAGAACTGTGGTCCGAGCGGGTTTTGATTCTGGGCGCTGATCAACTGTCGATACACATACACACGCGACGGTCGCAATGAATCCGGCAGGGCGGCCGCCGCCTGCTCCATCAACTGGCGATTGAGAATATCGACGTTGGGAAATCCGGTGAGCTGTCGCGGGTCAATCGTGAAGAAAAACCGGCGCGACTCCATCTGAATGTCTTCAATGACACGATCCACCTGCTGCACCGATCGATCGCCAACGGTGAACACGTTGTTGCGCGACACGTTGCCACGCTGCTGGGCCACGATCGTGGAAAAATGCATCGGGCCAATTTGCCCGCTGGCCTGTACGCC
>JALHNZ010000109.1 GCA_022843265.1 Gemmatimonadaceae bacterium | reverse complement strand
CGCCAAGACGACCGCTGCACTTGACCTTGATTCCCTGCGCACCGCTCCGCATCGCGCTCTGCACCGCGCGCTTGAGCGCACGACGGAACGAGATACGCTGAATGAGCTGCGCGCCAATATTATCGGCGACGAGCTGCGCGTCGATTTCCGGACGCTTGATCTCTTCGACGTTGATGCCGACTTCCTTGCCGGTCAGCTGCGCGAGTTCATCACGCAACTTGTCGACTTCGGCACCCTTCTTACCAATCACGACACCCGGGCGACCGGTATGAATCGTGACCACGACCTTGCCCGGCTTGCGCTCAATGCGCACGTCGGAAATAGCGCCGTTGTCGAGGCGCGCGCGCAGATACTTGCGCAGCAACGCGTCTTCCTTGAGCAGCGCCGGCATGTCCCGCTTTGCGTACCAGGTCGAACGCCACGTCTTCGTAATTCCGAGGCGAAAGCCAATCGGATTGACCTTTTGTCCCATTATTTACCGGCCTCCGCCACGACGATCTCGACGTGGCTGGTACGCTTGATCATCGGAGTCGCCCGACCCATGGCCGCTGGCGTAAACCGCTTGAGCTTCGGTCCTTCATTCACCACCGCGCGCGTGATCACCAACGTATCGGCATCAAGCGAGGTGTTGTTCTTGCGAGCCGACTGTTCCGCATTGGCAACCGCGGAGAGCAGCGTCTTTTCGATCTGCTTGGCGGCGTGCTTCTTGGAGAACTTGAGCAGCGCCAGGGCATCGTTCACGCGCTGACCACGAATCTGATCAATCACCAAACGCATTTTGTACGGTGACTGACGCGTGGTGCGCTGCGTGGCGTTTGCCGTGGTGCCACCGGGGCGAAGTGCTGGGAGGGCCATGGTTACTTGCCTCCCTTCGCGCCGGCCTTTTTGTCGACCTTCTGGCCCGCGTGACCGCGGAACAGACGCGTGGGCGAGAACTCACCCAGCTTATGGCCAACCATATTTTCGGTCACGTACACCGGGATGAACTTATTGCCGTTGTGTACCGCGAACGTGTGCCCGACAAAATCGGGCAGAATCATGCTCGCGCGCGACCAGGTCTTGACGACCTTTTTCTCGCTGCGTTCGTTCATGCCGAGCACCTTGGCCTGCAGGCGCTCTGCGACGAACGGTCCCTTCTTAATGCTTCTTGACATGGATGAGCTCTCGGTTCCGTTGGTCGGCGGCGTTACTTCGTGGCCTTGCCACGCTTACGGCCGCGCACGATCAGGCGCGTCGACGACTTCTTCCGGTCACGCGTCTTGACGCCTTCGGGCTTGCCCCACGGGCTCACCACGTTACGTCCGCCTCGCGTCCGGCCACCGTGCGGATGGTCGACCGGGTTCATGACTTCACCCCGCACCTTCGGACGCTTGCCGAGCCAACGGCTCTTGCCGGCCTTACCATGCGAAATGAGTTCGTGCTCCGCGTTGCCAACTTCACCAATGGTGGCCGCACAGTTGCCATGCACCAGACGCATTTCCGTGCTCGCCAGACGAAGCGTGACGTAGTCACCTTCCTTGGCTACCACCTGCGCGCTCGTGCCGGCGGAGCGGCAAATCTGCCCGCCCTTGCCAATCTTGAGTTCGATGTTGTGCACCGCGGTACCAAGCGGCACTTCCTTGAGCGGCAGCGCATTACCCACGCGCACATCAGCTCCCGGACCCGACACCACAACATCACCCTGCTTCAGTCCCTTCGGCTGAATGATGTACCGCTTCTCGCCGTCCGCGTACTCGAGCAGCGCGATACGCGCTGAACGATTCGGATCGTACTCGATGTGCGCTACCGTGGCCGAAATGCCATGCTTGTTTCGCTTGAAGTCGATGATGCGATAGCGACGCTTGTGACCACCACCGATGCGACGCATCGAGATGTGACCATGGTTGTCGCGACCACCGGACTTCTTGAGCGGTGCGGTCAGTGACTTCTCAGGCGTGGACCGCGTGATCTCCTTGAAATCGGAGACCGAGCGGAACCGCGAGCTCTTGGTCACTGGCTTGAATTGACGGATACCCATTGCGATCAGCCCTCGAACACTGCGATGGAATCTCCGTCCTGGAGCTTCACAATCGCCTTCTTGGTGTGTGGACGACGGCCGATGGACTGACCGACTCGACGCGACTTACCGCGCGAAATCATCGTCCACACTCCGACCACCGTGACTCCGAACAGGCGCTCAACGGCGTCCTTGATGGAGTGCTTGTTGGCGTCGGGGGCCACTTCAAAGGTGTATTCACCGCGCTCCTGATAGGAGGCCGAGGTCTTCTCGGTCACCAACGGGCGCAGAATTGTGCGATGCAGTGTGGCCATGGTTTAGCCCTCCGCCAGTGCTGGGGATTCAATCACAACCACGTCACTCCACAGGAGATGGTACGTGCTGGCGTCCGAGTACGGCATGACGTGCACGGCCGGCAGGTTGCGAGCGCTCAAGTACACCGCCGGCTTTACGCCATTGGTGAGCACCAACACCTTGCGGTGCGCCACACCAAGTGAGCCGAGCAGCGCGAGCATGTCCTTGGTCTTCGGCGCTGTGTAGTTCAGCTCCTCGACCACCATGATCGCGTTTTCCGACGCACGCGCATTGAATGCGCTCTTGCGGGCCAACGCCTTCACATTCTTGGGCACGATCTGGGTGTACTTGCGCGGCATCGGACCGAAGACCGTACCACCGCCCGGCCAGTTCGGAGCGCGCGTGGAGCCCTGACGAGCACGACCGGTGCCCTTCTGCTTCCACGGCTTCTGATTACCGCCGGTTACCAAACCGCGCGTCTTGGTTTTGTGCGTGCCCTGGCGCTGATTGGCCAGGAACGCCTTTACGGCCTGATGCATTACCGGCACGTTGATCGTGCCGTCGAACAGCGCCGCCGGGAGCGCGCGCTGCTGGCGCGCTGCACCGGTCGCCGAAAACACCGGCGCTTCGAAGTTCTGGGTTTCGCTCATGGTCATCGTGCGCGTCAGCCCTGCTTGCGCACGAGGACGATGCCGTTAATCGGCCCCGCCACGCTGCCACGCAGGTAAATGAGATTCCGCTCCGTGTCCACCTTCTCAACACGGAGACCAATTTCCGTATGCTGCGCCGCGCCGTAATGTCCGGGCATTTTCTTGCCCTTGATGACGCGCGACGGATTCGTGCCGGCGCCAATGGAGCCGGGCTTGCGGTGCTTCGTATTGCCGTGCGTGTTCGGACCGCCATGGAAACCGTAACGCTTCACCACACCCTGGAAGCCACGACCCTTTGACGTGCCCGTCACCTTCACCTTTTCACCAGCCGTAAAAATGTCGACCGAGATCTTGTCGCCGACATTGTACGACGGGATTTCCTGCTTGCCCGGTGCATCATCGAGACGGAAGCTGCGCAGGATTGATGGCGGTACATCAAGCCCCGCCTTCGCTGCGTGTCCGACTTCACCCTTGGGAGCGCGACGACCCTTCGGGGTGCGCTCACCCTTGCTATTGTCGCGCGCGATACGCTGCGCGCCAAAGCCGAGTTCGACGGACGCATAGCCAGCCGTTTCCTTTTTCGTCACTTTCGTGACCGGATTCGGCGTGGCCTCCACCACCGTGCAGGGGATCTGTTGCCCCAGCTCATTGAACAGCTGGGTCATCCCCAGCTTCCTGCCAATCACACCAATCATGTTTTCTCCGTGCGTAGTCGCGGAGCGCCGAGTGCGCTGCCGTTGGACTGTGGACGGTTGCGGCTGAGGCCGAACTGCCTCCGAGCAACTCCCGTCATGCCGGTACAACTCAAGGCCGTGTGGCTTACTCGACCTTGATTTCGACGTCGACACCAGCCGGCAAATCCAGCTTGGTGAGCGCGTCAACCGTCTGCGCGCGCGAATCGAGGATATCGATCATGCGCTTGTGCGTCTTGAGTTCAAACTGCTCCCGCGACTTCTTGTCGACGTGCGGTGACCGCAAAACGGTCCAACGCTGTGTCTTCGTAGGAAGCGGAATCGGCCCCGACACCTGCGCGCCCGTCTTTTCAGCGGTGCGCACGATGTCCGCGGATGCCTGATCGATCACCGCGTGATCGAACGCCTTGAGGCGAATGCGGATACGGCCTGCCATGCTCAGTCTCGAAAAAGGAACGTCGGAGGGCATCGCGCAGGATGAGCGCGCTGCCCTCCGACTTACCGGTTACGCGAGGATCTTCGTCACGACACCAGCGCCCACCGTGCGGCCACCCTCACGGATGGCGAAGCGCAGCTGCTCTTCCATTGCCACCGGAATGATCAGCTCGATGTTCATAGCGATGTTGTCGCCCGGCATCACCATTTCCGTGCCTTCCGGAAGCTCGCAAGTGCCGGTTACGTCGGTCGTGCGGAAGTAGAACTGCGGGCGGTAGCCCTTGAAGAACGGCGTGTGGCGGCCACCCTCTTCCTTCGTGAGGACGTACACCTCGGCGGCGAACTTCGTGTGCGGCTTGATGGAACCGGCCTTGGCCAGCACCATGCCACGCTCGATTTCTTTCTTGTCCACGCCACGGAGCAGGAGTCCGACGTTGTCGCCGGCCTGGCCCTGATCGAGCAGCTTGCGGAACATTTCAACACCCGTGACAACCGTCTTCTTGTCGGCGCCGAAGCCCACCAGCACGACTTCTTCACCAACTTTCACGATACCGCGCTCGATACGACCGGTGGCCACCGTGCCACGGCCGGTGATCGAGAATACGTCTTCAACGGGAAGCAGGAACGGCTTGTCGATTTCGCGTACCGGCTCCGGGATGAACGTGTCGAGAGCGTGGTACAGCTCTTCGAGACGCGCGATCCACTTCGGGTCCCCTTCGATGGCCTTGATGGCCGATCCACGGATCACCGGCGCGTCATCGCCCGGGTAGTTGTACTTGCTGAGCAGCTCGCGGACTTCGAGCTCGACGAGGTCGAGGAGCTCTTCGTCTTCGACGAGGTCGCACTTGTTCAGGAAGACCACGACCGTGGGCACGTTCACCTGGCGGGCCAGGAGGATGTGCTCGCGGGTCTGCGGCATCGGGCCGTCAACGGCCGACACCACGAGGATTGCGCCGTCCATCTGGGCGGCACCCGTGATCATGTTCTTCACGTAGTCGGCGTGGCCCGGGCAGTCAACGTGCGCGTAGTGACGCGCTTCCGTCTCGTACTCAACGTGCGACGTCGCAATCGTGAGGATCTTCGTGCTATCGCGACGGCCCTGCGACTCAGACGCCTTGGCGACTTCGTCATACGCGATGTACTTGGTGCCGTAGCCCTTGTCCGCCGAAATCTTCGTCAGAGCTGCGGTCGTGGTGGTCTTGCCGTGGTCGACGTGGCCGATCGTCCCCACGTTCACGTGCGGCTTATTCCGCTCGAACTTTGCCTTGCCCATAACGCGTCCGGTGTGAAAGAAGTAGGTAAAGTGATGAAGGCTTACGCCTTCACCTTGGTGATGATCTCGTCGGCCTTCGACTTCGGCACTTCTTCGTAGTGCGCGAACTCCATCGAGTAGACCGCGCGCCCTTGTGACATTGAGCGCAGCTTGGTCGAGTAGCCGAACATCTCGGAGAGCGGCACCGTCGCCGAGATAACCTGAGCCTCACCACGCTGCGTCATACCGCCAATTCGGCCGCGTCGCGAGGACAGGTCGCCGAGGACGTCGCCCATGTAGGAATCAGGGCAAACGACTTCGACTTTCATAACCGGCTCGAGCAGACAAGGCGACGCCGCACGGGCCGCTTCCTTGAACGCCATGGAGCCGGCGATTTTAAACGCCATTTCCGACGAGTCAACATCGTGGTAGGAGCCGAAGATGAGCTGGACCTTGACGTCAACGACCGGATAGCCGGCCAACACGCCCGTTTCCAACGCTTCCTTGATGCCCTGCTCCACCGGACCAATGTACTCACGCGGGATCGTGCCGCCGACAATCTTGTCTTCGAAGATGAAGCCCTGACCGGGCTCCGACGGCTCCATGTTGATCACGCAGTGGCCGTACTGGCCCTTACCACCTGACTGACGGACAAACTTTCCTTCAACCTTTTCAACGCGCTTGCGGATGGTTTCGCGATAGGCCACCTGCGGGCGGCCAACGTTCGCGTCCACCTTAAACTCGCGCATCATGCGGTCGACGATGATCTCCAAGTGGAGCTCACCCATACCGGCAATGATGGTCTGATTGGTTTCCGGGTCGGACCGCACGCGGAACGTGGGATCTTCTTCGGCCAGCTTCTGCAATGCGATCGCGAGCTTGTCCTGGTCGGCTTTGGTCTTGGGCTCGATGGCAACGTCGATAACCGGGGCCGGGAACTTCATGGCCTCCAGAATGATCGGGTTGTCTTCCGTGCACAGCGTATCGCCGGTGCGCGTGTCCTTCAGACCAATCGCCGCGGCAATGTCGCCCGCGCGTACCTCTTCGATTTCTTCACGCTTGTTGGCGTGCATCTGCAGCAGACGGCCAACACGCTCACGCTTGTCCTTCGTGCTGTTGTAGACGTACGAGCCGGACGACATGACACCCGAGTACACGCGGAAGAACGTGAGCTTACCAACGAACGGGTCGGTGGCAATCTTGAACGCGAGCGCGGCAAACGGCGCGTCGTCCCTGATCGGTGCATCAACAAACGTTTCGTCGTGGTGCGGCAAATGCCCCTTGATCGCGGGCACGTCGATCGGCGCCGGCATGAAGTCAATCACCGCGTCGAGCAGCGCCTGCACACCCTTATTCTTGAACGACGCACCACAGAGGATCGGCACGAACTTGCCCGCGCACGTTGCCGTGCGAATGGCGCTGCGGATTTCAGCTACCGAGAGCTCTTCGCCCGCGAGGTACTTCTCCATCAGCTTTTCGTCGTACTCAACCACGGTATCAATCAACTTGGCGCGCGCCTTCTCGACCGCATCATGGAACTCGGCCGGCACGTCCATCACCGCGAACGTCTTGCCCATTGACGCTTCGTCGAAGATGTACTGCTTGCGCTCAATCACATCGAGATGACCTGTGAACAGTTCGCCCGATCCAACGGGGAGCTGGAGCGGCTGCGCGCTCTTGGTCAAACGATCATGAATCATGGCCACGCAGCGCTCGAAGTTCGCGCCAACGCGATCCATCTTGTTTGAGAAAATCATGCGGGGGACCTGGTAGCGGTCCGCCTGACGCCACACCGTTTCGGTCTGCGGCTCGACACCGGCCACAGAGTCGAGCAGCGTGACGGCGCCGTCGAGTACGCGGAGCGAGCGCTCCACTTCGACGGTGAAGTCAACGTGTCCCGGCGTGTCGATGATGTTGATGCGGTACTCAGGGCCTTCACCCTTTTTATCGCTCTGGCCATGGCGCTGCCAGAAGCAGGTCGTCGCGGCAGACGTAATCGTGATGCCACGCTCCTGTTCCTGCTCCATCCAGTCCATCGTGGCCGCACCATCGTGGACCTCGCCGATTTTGTGCGACTTTCCTGTGTAATACAGGACGCGCTCAGTCGTCGTGGTCTTTCCGGCATCAATGTGGGCCATGATGCCGATATTGCGGTAATGCTCAAGCGGGGTCGTACGCGGCATGCTTTAGCTCTCGGAGTCACGCGCGAATGCACGCGCCAGCGAAGGTCAGTATCAGGAACGTCGGGAAACCAGCAAAACAAAAACGGCTGGACCGGACGCCTCACTCACGTGAGACCGGTATCCATCCGCCGCCGCCGGGTGCATCGCGCTGCTGTAACACGCGTGGGGACCCAAGCGCGCCTCTCGCATCATTGTTGCCCCTTGCGGGAACCCCGAATGTCACGAGCGACGTCAAATTGCCTGCGTTCTTTGTCGGGAGACCGTTTGCATCACGCGAACAGTCCGGAACGGCATTGAGCTCGTGGCGGTACCTTGCCGAGTGAACTCACCCCCCACGCACGCGTGGGCCCATAGGGCTGGCTGCAGGTCGCCAGCAGATGCGTGGTTGAGGCTTTTGGCCAAAGATCCGCGCAGCCACCTATAATCGTCGAAATGTCGTGGCAAGTCAATAGGTGGGACGTGGGTTGTTGCAGTCTGATTCGGTCATTCGGCCCAGTAGCGGGAGCCCAAGGCCATTTGGCCATTTGGCCTCGCGGTTTCGTACGGTGGCACAGAGCGCGAATACCGATTTTTTGTTGCTCGGTACTGAGGTAGTCAGCGCGCGTGGTGTGTTTCGTGCGGGCCCTCGAAAATGGGAGGCCGAAAGGCCAAATGGCCTTGGGCTCCCGCTACTGGGCCGAATGACCGAATCAGGAACTGCAACTGCGTGAAACAGAACGGGCCCCCACGCTTGGCGTGGGGGCCCGTTTCCTTACCGCTTGGCGCTGTTTATCGCGCGGTGCGACGGCGAGCGGCGGCACCGAGCCCCAGCAGGCCAAGGCCGAGTAGCGCCACGGAGCCGGGCTCAGGAACCACGATTGGCTCCGACACTGCATCGCCAACTGTCAACTGCGACACAAAATAGGTGCGATCGGCGCGCATGATGTTCGGATCACTCCACGCGACATACTCGCTGGCGCCCCAGTCCAATACGTCAATCATGAAGTAGTTGATGTTCGAGTTGCCAAAGGCACCAAGATCCATCGTGACAAGTGCCCCTGAGGACAGCAGCTGCGACTGCTGAAACATCTGCAGCGGATTGTTGTCCCGCAGGCCCTGATAGCCGCGCACCCGCACCGTCGCATCACTCCAGCCGGCGCCGAACACCAGCGACTTCAGCGTGAATGCGTCCGAGGCATTCACACGCTGCACCTGCGCATCACCGAACCCGAGCGCGACAACATCAGCTAGGTTGGTGCCTCCGGTTGTGTAGCCGTGCTGTTGGCCCCATGGCTTCCAACACACGTCGTGGTAGTTCGTGATATCAAGCGGGCGGAGACCGAAAAATGAATAGCCTTGGTGCCCTTTGATGTCGATCGCACCACCCGACCAGTTGCAAGCGCCCGTATAACCCAGCGAGCCGAATCCAATGGTCTGCGCCTGCGCCGACACGGGCAGCAGGGTCAGGGCCAGCGCTGAGCCCACGATGATCTGAGAAATACGTTGAAATGACATAGCCAACTCATGTAGTGAGGACGTCAACCCGCAGTGGAACCCTCTCGCTTGTGATATAGTGCACAACCCGTGCCGCATGGCGAGCCCGGCCATTCAGCGGCAATCTGAGGCTCCAAACCGCCATTCTGTGTCCAAAATGCCACAGAATCTGAGAGATCGCTACTGCTCCATGTTGCGCCGCCACAACGGGTACGCGGCGCCAGCGCTACGTGTTGGCCCCGCCAGAACGTCGCAGGCGAGCACGGGCGATCTCCCGCAACCCGGACCTACGCCAGCGCCGCCACGTGCGACGGCGTGAACTTGCGGCCGAGCAGGAACGTCTCAAGCCAGTCGGCAATGTGCACCGCGGCCCGACCGTCGCCAAACGGGTTCCGCGCCGACGCCATCCGGGCGTACTCCGCCGGATCGTCGAGCAGGCGTGAGACCGCGCTCACAATGTCCGCCGTATCCGTGCCCACCAAACGCCCCGCGCCGGCGGTCACCACCTCCGGCCGCTCCGTCACCTCGCGCAGAATCAGCACCGGCTTACCCAAACTCGGCGCTTCCTCCTGAATGCCGCCGGAGTCGGTCAGAATCAGCCTGCAGCGCGACAAGAGCGCGAGCATGGGGCGATACGCGAGCGGCTCGATCAAGCGCACCTGGGGCAGCCCACCGAGCGCCGAACGCACTACTGCGCCAACCATTGGATTCGGATGCACCGGAAACACGATCTGCAAGTGCGGACGATCGCGCACCAACTGACGCACTGCTTCGCACACGCGCGCGAGCGGCGTGCCGTGATTCTCACGCCGATGTGTGGTGAGCACGATCGTACGTTCAGGATCGAGATCGCGTAGCTCCGCTGGCAGCGCGTTCGACAGGTCGAGTGCGTGCACCGCGTCAACCACCGTATTGCCGCTGAGCACCACACGATCAGCGGCCACGCCTTCGTCGAGCAGGTTGCGTCGCGCCAGTGGCGTGGGCGCGAAATGTACCGCCGCAACAGCGGCCGCGATCTTGCGATTCATCTCTTCGGGAAACGGGTTGTTCACATCGTGTGAACGCAGCCCCGCTTCCACGTGTGCAACCGGAATGCTCTGATACGCCGCCGCCATCGCGGCCGCAACAACCGTGGTTGTATCACCCTGCACCATCACCAAATCCGGCTGCTCTTGCACGAGTGCCTTTGACATGGATTCGAGACAGCGCGCCGCGAAGCGCCCGAGTGATTGCCCGGGCTCCATCAAATCAAGATCTCGATCCGCCGTGATATCAAACTCGGCCAACGCTTGCACCAGCAACTCACGGTGCTGCGACGTGGCAATCACACGACATTCGAACGCGCCGGGGCGCTTGCGCAACTCACGTATGACCGGCGCGAGCTTGATCGCTTCCGGACGAGTACCGACCACCACCGCAATGCGCGCCGGCGCACTGACGCGCGACACCTGCAGACTGGCCGACGAACGACGCGGTTTGCCGAATGGCATGTCAGGCCCCCAACTCAGCGCGCAGTTCGCTTCGCGAAATCGCGCCCTGCGACTAGATATTATGTGCGTTGTGTAGTTTAAGAT